>JACMKX010000090.1 GCA_014379905.1 Ferruginibacter sp.
GCTTCTTCTATTATTCGGTAAATGAGGCGCTCATTCTGTCTGAAAAAGAGGAAGCAATGGTAGATAATATTTTTAAAAATATCGAACAGGAATATTACTTGCCGATTGACCAATTTAGCCAGGATGTAATGGTCGCCCAATTAGAGTTATTGCTAACTTATAGTAACCGCTTTTACCAGCGACAATTTAATACCCGGAAAACCCCCCATAGCAACTTGTTATCCAGGATGGAAATAATATTGTCTGAATATTTCAACAGCGATACAATAGAAAGTGAAGGATTGCCAACGGTAACTTTTTTAGCTGAACAGCTACATTTATCTTCCAAATATTTAAGTGATACTTTACGTAATCTCACCGGGCAAAGTGCACAGCAACATATACATGACAAGCTGATAGAAAAAGCAAAAGAAATATTAACCACAACAAATTTATCTGTAAGCGAAATAGCTTATCAATTAGGGTTCGAATATCCGCAATCGTTTAATAAACTTTTTAAGAGCAAAACAAAATTATCCCCTTTGGCATTCAGACAGTCGTTCAATTAACAAAATAACTTATTTTAAAAGAGTTTATATCTTGGTGAAATAAAATTTTGGCAAATTCACTATAAATATTACTACTGTAGATGATAAGGAAGGAAAAAGTCTTTCTGTTGTCGGCGATACTTATCGAATACTTATTTCGGGCCAACAAACTGCTGGAAGTTACTCAATTATTGATAGGCTTATACCACCTGAAGGTGGTACGGGTCCTAATGCCCATGCCGACATACGAGAGGCATTTTATGTAGTTAATGGTGAGATTAAATTTAAAACAGCGGCAGGAAACTATATTGCAAAGAAGGGTGCTTTTGTTAATATTCATTCCTTTAGACGGTACGGAAATATGGCAAAAGCTATATCCGCCTGACTATTTAGATTTATGCTTTACCGTAATTTAGCAAAAAAGCAATTTAGCCACTGTTTTAAAATTTGACCAAACGCCGACACATGATATTTCCCGACGCACCAGGTCAGCCACATTTGCAAGGCACACAAAGCCGACACACAATGGCTAACCTTACAAAAGAGCCTGCTTTGTTCCCACGCTTCCTGAACACACCCCAGGTAATAGCATACAGTATGCTGATCGACCTCCCCCTATAAGGGCGAACGTACAAAAGGGGATTTTCTGGTATACTGGCAGACGTAATAGCAACGAGCTGCATATCGCTGTCATCCAATATCCGGCCAACGAATTACAATTTACATTTTGTTATTACCTTAAACTTACAATCAAAACTTAAAATTCCACGTCACCGCAGGTATAATCGGAAAAATAGACACCTGCTTCGCCTGCACTTTTAATGTGCCGTTGTATGGGTTGCCGGTTTGATCATAATAAATAAAATAAGGGTTGGCCCGGCTATAGGCATTGTAGATACTAAATACCCATTCTGTTTTTAATTTGCGGCGGTCATTTTTCTTTCCCTGCAATACTGCACTCAGGTCGAGCCGGTGGTAGGATGGTAAACGGTATTGATTGATGCGGCTGTATTCCTGTGTAAGTACGCCGCCTACAATGTAAAAACGCTGTGGCAATGTGGCTGCATTACCGGTGCCATATACAAATGTGGCACTTACTTTCCAGCGTTTGCTGAGTTGGTATAAGGCAACGATGCTAAGGTCATGTCGCCTGTCGTATTTGGCAGGATATTTTTCGCCAAAATTGAGCTGGGGAAATTTCCTCCATGTCCAGCTAAGCGTGTACCCTACCCAACCGGTTAGTTTGCCTTTTACCTTGTTCACAAATAATTCGGAACCATAACTCCAGCCTTTGCCAAAAACGAAATCATTCTCCGTATCATCAATGGTGTTGGGGGTATAACCTTCCCTGTATTCAATCTGGTTATCCATTTGTTTGTAATAAACTTCCAGGGAAGTTTCGTACATGCTGTTCTTAAAATTTTTAAACAGACCTGCTGCATACAACCAGCTTTTTTGCGGTTGCACTTTATAGGTGCTGGGCACCCAAAGATCTGTGGGCAAGGTTGTTCCCGCATTACTTACCAGGTGTATGTACTGGAGGTTCCTGGTTACGGATGCCTTAATGGAAGTTTCTTCGTTTACGCTATACCGTAAGCTTACACGTGGTTCAAAACCGCCGTAGGTTTTTACCGCTTCTCCCTTTCCAAAAACAGTACTGTCGGTGCGGTTGCCATTTACATCTGTTTCATATATTTTAAAAGCGCCTATTTGTTGAAACATGCTGTAGCGCAGGCCTGCGTTCACCTGCCATTTGTTGCTAATCTCCCAGTCGTCCTGAATATACGCGGCTGCTTCGTGGGCAAACTTAACCTGCGGATTCAGCGGTTTAAATTCAATGCTATCCTGCCTGCCACTAACCACAGAAGGTGAAAAACGATGGTAGGTATATATGCCGCCGAATTTTATTTTATGTTTTCCCTCGGGATACCAGTCCAGGTCCTGCTTAAGCGTGATATCCCTTATACCCGATGAAAGTCCCACCTGGAAATCATTTTGCGCAGCGGTGAATTTAAAATTGTAGTCATTGTAAACAGCCGTAGTGTTGGCAAATAATTTTTTATTGAATACATGGTTCCATCTTAAAGTGCCGGTAGCATTTCCCCAGGGAATATTTACATCCAGGCTTTGCCTGCCATTTACAAAATCAAATACATCTCTTCCAAAATAGCCGCTTAAATACAGGCGGTCTTTTTCACTGAACTTGTAATTGAGTTTGGCGTTGAGATCATAAAAATAATAGCCGGAACCATAAAACTGGCTTTGTTTGCTGATAAAGGGTTTGGCAAGGGCATCTACATAAGTTCTCCTGGCAGACAATATAAAAGATGACTTGTCTTTTTTTATGGGCCCCTGGATAGAAAACCGGGAAGCGATCAACCCTATCCCACCTTCCATTTGAAACTCCCGGTTGTTGCCTTCCTTCATCGAAATATCGAGTACGCTGCTGAGCCTGCCGCCATATTGCGCCGGCATACCGCCTTTAATAAGCGATACATTTTTAATAGCGTCTGAATTAAAAATAGAAAAGAAACCAAAGAGGTGACCGGTGTTGTACACTACGGCGTCATCGAGCATGATGAGGTTCTGATCGGGCCCGCCGCCTCTTACATAAATGCCTGCACTACCCTCTCCCGCATTGCGGATGCCGGGTAACAGTTGTACTACTTTCAACAAGTCTACCTCGCCTAAAAAAGCGGGCACCTGTTTTATTTGTTCAATGGGCAGGCTGATCTTACCCATTTGTGCGGCCTTTACATTGTTATCCCGCTTGCGGGCGGTAACAATTACCTCCTGCTGCAAGGCTGCGCCGGAAATCATGGAGATGTTTAAAACAGTATCAGCCTTTAAATCAATATTAATTGTTTGCGAAAGATACCCTATGCTGGTGCTTGTAAAAATATACCTGCCAGCATCTAATGTAATAGAATAAAATCCATACTGGTTACTGCTGATGCCTTTGCCTTTATCTTTTACTGTAAGTGTAGCACCGATCATTGTTTCGCCGCTATAGGCATCTTTAATATAGCCGCTGACGGTATACTTCTGCTGCCCGCAAACAAATTCGTAAGAAAAAAATAACAGTAAAAGGAAAAGAGTGTTTTTCATGACAGTTGCAAAAAGTCTTGTTTATCAAAACTGTCAGACTGAGCCTGTCGAAGTTGGGTTCTAACAACTAATGCTTCGACAAGCTCAGCCCAGCAGCAAACTAAAATATTATCATTTACTTACAATACTATCCTTCACCTCTCCACAATTCAACATCGTTGCTTTGTATTTAGGATGGCTTTTGCCGAGGTAGGGATTGATCACCTGGTTGCTGTTACTGATCCAGTTGGCATCTTTGTCACCGTCAAATGCCATAGGGCAATTCTGCAGGTACAAGGCCGGGCCTTCGTAGTTAATTGTTTTAAAGAAAGAAGGATACAACATATCCGACACTGTGCGGAAATCCGCTCGCATTAATGTAATGTCTGTTTGCTGCAACAAAGCATCAACATTCAGCTTAATATCAGCAATGTTGGCAGCCGCGGTAGCTACGATCAGGGAATCCTCTTTTTTTAATTCCTTCAATGGTATGCTGTCAATTAAAATATTGAATTGCCTGGCCGCTGCTTTTGCCTTATCTGTATCTGCTTCTACAAATGCATCTTTCATGGCAAAGTAAGCAGCCATTAAATTATCTACAGCAACATTAAATGCATCAGAGTGCTGCTTAACAGCCACCGGCTGCATTTTTGGTCCTTTGGGTTTCTTCTCCCCTTTTCTAATTAAAAACCAGTAGGCTGCGAAAGCTACCAGCAATAACAGTATAAAGCCGAATATTTTCTTCATGCTATCAAAAATTTCAGCAAATTTAGGTAATCCCTGTGGGAAATAGGTGATCTCTGGTAAGGAGGAATGGTTTCTCGCGGCTGGCGCAGCGTTTTGGCAACGCAACGAGGTGGCCCGGGATAAAGGGATTACTGAAAAGTGAGAAATAGGATTGAAAGAGTGAAAGAAAGTCAATACTCCTGAACACGCCAGAGCGCTTAAAGTCGTGTACTCCCGGGTCTTTGCGCCTTAGCAGTTAAACAACTACCTTTGCACTCATTTTCATATTAAAAATTATTATTAGCCATGTTATTAGGCTTACAGAATGTAACATTCGAATTTGGGGCAAGAACAATTGTAGAAGATGCTACCTGGCATATACAACCCAATGAACGCATAGGTTTGATCGGTTACAACGGTACCGGCAAATCCACCTTATTTAAAGTATTAACCGGCCAATATTCTCCTTCCAGAGGGACCGTAGAAAAAGGAAGGGAGACCACTATCGGTTTTCTTCACCAGGACCTCCTCGGTTTTGATACCGAAGATTCTATTTTAGAAGTAGCCCTTGGCGCTTTTGAAAAAGTAAAGCAACTGGAAAAAGAACTGGAGGAGATTGCCAAAGAACTGGAAAAAACCGGCGATGAAGACCTGGCCATGGAATATTCTGAAAAACTGCACGAAATGGATGTGCTGGATGGTTACAGCATTCATCACCGCACAGAAGAAATATTACAGGGTCTTGGTTTTAGCAATGAAGAATTAAGCAAGCCTTACAAAAAATTCAGTGGTGGCTGGCGCATGCGGGTGCTGCTCGCAAAAATGATATTGCAGGCACCGGATGTATTGCTGATGGATGAACCTACCAACCATTTGGATCTTCCAAGTATCGAGTGGCTGGAAAAATATTTACAACACTACCAGGGTGCCGTGGTAATTGTATCGCATGATCGTTTCTTTTTAGATCGTATGGTTACAAAGATCGTAGAACTGTACCAGCAGAAATTACATTTCTACACCGGCAACTATTCTTACTACGAAACGGAAAAAGCGCTGCGGGTGGATATGCAAAAGAAAGCATACGAGAACCAGCAGGATTATATTCGCCAGAACGAACGTTTCGTAGAGCGCTTTAAAGCCAAAGCCAGCAAGGCTGCAGCAGCACAGAGTATTGTTAAGCGCCTGGATAAACTGGAGCGTATTGAAGATGTGGAAATTGAAAGGCCAAATATGAAGATCAATTTTGCCGTGGAAAAACAACCGGGTAAGATCATCTGCACACTGAAACATGTAAGTAAAAATTTTAAAGATGTTGAGATTGTAAAAGATACAGCTGCAGAGATAGACCGGGGTGATAAGATTGCTTTAATTGGTGCCAATGGTAAAGGGAAGTCTACCATGTTGCGAATTATTGCCGGAGCTGAAACTTTTGAAGGGCAACGGGAATGGGGGCATAATGTAGTAGAATCTTTTTACGCACAGCACCAGCTGGAAGCGCTGAATATGAACAATGATGTACTGGAAGAATTAAAAGATGCCCGCAGCGGTAAAAATGATTTAGAACTCAGGAGTATATTGGGTGCATTTTTATTTAGCGGCGATGCAGTAGATAAAAAGATAAAGGTGTTAAGTGGTGGTGAAAAAGCACGGGTGGCGCTTGCCAAAACGATGGTAAGCAAAGCTAACTTCCTAATGCTGGATGAACCTACCAACCATTTGGATATTCATTCGGTGGATCTGCTGGTAGAATCACTGAACAAATACGAGGGAAGTTTGATATTGGTAAGCCATGATCGTTTCTTCATTAGCCGCATAGCCAATAAAATATGGGAAATTGACGATCATAAGATCCGGGAGTTTAAAGGCACGTACACAGAATGGGTTGACTGGAAAGAAAGGAGAGCGAAGGAAATGGCAGCCAATAAAGCGGTGGTGAAAGAAGAAGTGAAACCAGTGGTAAAAGAAACCAAACCTGCCAGCAACCTTAACAATGATGCAAAAAAAGAATTGCAGAAGTTAAAGACGAAATTTAAAACACTGGAAGAGCAGCTGGAAAAATTAAAAGCAAATAAAACAAAACTGGAAGCTGCTTTGGCCGACCCCGATGTATACAGCGATAAGCAAAAATTTATACAGGCGGAAGCTAATTACAATAAAGCGAATAGGGAGTTAACGGATGCGAATGCGGAGTATGAAAAATTGTTTGAGCAGATAATGGAATTGGAGGGATAAAAGTTCATAGACCAGGTAAAATAAACTAGAAATAATAAGAAGAAAAGCGCATTCAAAATACTTTGTATGGTTAGAACAAATATTCTTAAGGGTTTATTTTTTTTCTCTGTCATTTCCTGTACGGAAAAAAAACGTGATGCCGATGCGCATGTTCCCGGGAATATCACAGATACAGCGGCGATTCTCAATAATAAAAACCTGTCTGTTCGGTTGTCAGAAGCTGCTGAAATCGACAGTTCCGGGGTCGTACTATTTCCACTACAGGTAGAGGAAAAAGAAGGAAGAAACAGTTATGGGTCAGGCTCTGTTTCCTACAAAGACATTCCCTACAACAGCTATTGGAACATTGCCTTTTACAATTCCTTGTCGGGCGAATATCATTTGTTATCTGAGCAAAAGATGCTTATTCTGAAATATGGAGCAAGTGATTACGCTGCCACCAACTCCGGTGTTGATAATAAATCAGTTAAAGGAAGTATTTTTTATGAAATAGTAACTATCGATCATAACATGGATAAGGTTTACAATTCAGAAGATCCGATATACTTATACATGTCTGATACCAAAGGATACAATTTAAAACAATTGTCCCCTGTTGGCCTTAGTCTGTCTTCCTGGCATTCTATAAAGGGCAGTAACAAAATAATTATGAGGGTTATAAAAGATTCAGACAATAATAAAAAATTTGAGCGGAACGATGAAGTGCTTGCATATGAAGTTGATTTGTTGAAAGATTCAGTGGCAAAAGAAATTTTTTCAACTGAATTTACTAATAAACTGAAAATTTTATTTGACAGGGATTGGAAACGCATTAAAAAATAGCAATGAAACGCATAGCAATTATCGGCGGCGGCAATCTCGGAACAGCCATCGCTCTAGGCCTTATAAAAAGTGAATTTATTGTAGCGCAGTATATTACGATCACCAAGCGTAATTTAGATACCCTTGCAGGTTTGGAAGGCATTGGTGTGAACGTTACATCAGACAATATAGCAGCGATAGAGAATAGTGATACTATTATCATTGCTATAAAACCTTTCCAGGTAAAAGAAGTGCTGGAACAGATTGCCCCTGCCCTTTCGGAAAAACATTTACTGATCTCTGTTGTAACCGGTGTAAGCCTGGAAGAAATGAATACCCTTATTGAAAAAGATATACCGCTGTTCAGGGCCATGCCAAATACGGCTATTGCTATACAGGAAAGTATTACCTGCATTAGCACCAGCTCTAAAAATGAGGACGATAAAAAATATGTGAACGAACTATTCAGCCAGCTGGGTAAAATTGCGCAGATCGATGAAAAGCTGATGAATGCTGCCACTGTTTTAGGAGCCTGCGGAACAGCTTATGCCATGCGATATATTCGGGCCAACATACAGGGAGGCATTGAAATTGGTTTTGATGCAGCTACTGCCAGTCTTATTGCAGCCCAAACAGTGAAGGGTGCAGCAGAGTTATTACTCACCACTCATACTCACCCTGAACAGGAAATAGATAAAGTAACCACACCCAAAGGCTGCACCATTGCAGGTTTAAATGAAATGGAACACCAGGGTTTTAGTTCCTCGTTAATAAAGGGAATTGTAGCAAGCTATAATAAAATCGGAAGTTAATGCAGCCGCTGAAATTATCTTTTTGTTTGATAATTTGTTGTACATTCTTTTCCTGCAGGCAAACCGGAAAGAAAATAGTTCCGCCCGTTACGGCTGCTCCTGCCGCTGCAAATACGGATATTGAAAGACCATCACAACCATACATTTCTTATTCCGATAGTATCACAGCTGTAGTAAAAAAATTAAAGGATCAGAAAAATATCTCTGCAATAAATAAACTTGTATACCATACTATATCTGTTGATATGCCTTTATATTGGCATGGCACCAAATGGGATTTTAATGGTACCACCCGCACTCCAGGCGATAGTACGATTGCCTGCGGCTATTTTATAACCACCATATTGCAGGATATCGGGTTAAAAATAAACCGCTCTTGGCTGGCCCAGCAACCTTCGTCGGTGTTGATAAAAGCCACTTGTAATAAAATAGAGCGGTTTGCCGAATTTAGTGACCTGGAAAAATACATGGATAACACTCCTCCCCATTCGATCCTTATCATCGGCCTGGATTTTCATACAGGATTTATTATAAAGGATAACAGCAATACTTATTTCTTTCATTCTAATTATATAGACCGGGCAGGTGTTACCAAAGAATTAATAGCTGTTTCAAGAGCATTGAAGGCGAGTAAATCTTTTATGATCGGCAATCTTGCCGCCAATGAGAGTTATTTAATGCGCTAATTAGTATTTATAATAACACCAGGTTGGGGTCAGGACTGAATTTATAACCCGTAATCTTTTAAATCACGAATTTTAGGCATGAATTCCACTAATTGTGGGAAATAGTTAAGCCGTAAGCCTTTAGCTGGAGCGCCACAAACTTTCATAATTATTGGATTGAATTCTATTGCCAGCCCGGTTCATAACTTTCTTATTCCTTATTTTGTTTTTGTTATTTCTTATTTATCAGAGCCCATTTAATACAAACCGGTTTGGATATACTAATCCGCTTGCCCGCATCTGTCAACAAGCCACTGCGTTTGTTTCGATGGAAGATCACAATTTCATCCGTATCCTGGTTAGCGCACAGTAAAAATTTACCGGAAGGATCCATACTAAAATTTCTCGGCGCTTTTCCCAGCACAGGTTGATGGTTAATCAGGGCAAGTTTTCCATTTCTCTTATTTATTCTATAGATAGCAATATTGTTGGCATCTCCCCTGTTGCTGGCATATAAAAACTTTCCATCGGACGATACATGAATATCTGCACTTCCTGCAAAACCTTTAAAGTCAGCAGCGAGGGAAGAAATGGTTTGCAATGCGAATAAAGACCCGTTTTTAGTATGATAGCGAAAAACATCGACCGTTCCTTTCAGTTCATTTAATAAATAAACAAAACTTTTTTTGGGATGAAAGGCAAGATGCCTGGGCCCACTACCTGCTTCTACATCAATAAATGGCTGGTCTGCCGGTTTTATTGAGCCTGTATGTTCATCAAAACTGTAGATCATTATTTTATCTATACCAAGGTCATTTACCAGCAGGAAACGATTGCCGGGCGAAAAAACCACGGAATGTACATGAGGAGAAGCCTGCCTTTTATCTGGTCCTTTACCTTCATGTTGAACTATGACTGTTGAAGTTCCCAACCCTCCACCATTTAAGACAGGCAAAACTGTAAAATTTCCACTGCTGTAATTTCCAACTGCTACCCATTTACCTGTTTTATCAACAGCAATATAACAGGGGTGGTTTCCCTCTGATGAAGTTGTTGATAACAATTTTAAGTGCCCGGTAAACTGGTCGAACGAAAAAGAACTAACGCCTCCAGCTTTTCCGTTCGCCCCGGCATTTTCATTTACAGCATAAATTGTTCCTTCCCCTGGCGCAATGTCCAAAAAAGATGGGTTACTCGTTTTAATGGAATCAACCGGGTAACTATCACCGTTTTTTGTATTGAAATGATGTACATAAATTCCGTCACTACTACCGGAAGTGTAGGTTCCTATTATCAGGTGATAGTTCTTTTGTCCGTAGCTGGTGGCTGAAAGGACTATAACTATAAAAGCGAAAATTAATTTCATTCGTTATTTTATTTCTTACTTAATGTTTGTCCCTGTAAAACTTTACTGATCATTGCCGCTATCCTGGATATCCTTGTCTCCTCACGCTTTGCTGCATATATCCAGGTAATGAATTCTTTCTGGTATCCTTCCGACAATTTCATAAATCGTTCATATGCTTTCGGTTCATCCTGCAGGCATACTACAAGATCAGCGGGAATTTTTAAAGGGGAGTTATCTTCATATAACACCAGTTTCACCATATCGCCAGCCTGTTTGCCGATTGCTTTCCGAATGTTTGCATTTACTGATAAAAACAAATTACCATCTTTTAATGCCATCAAATGATATTGCTCAAATGTATGATCATCAATAGAACCTTTTACCCTCGGCATACCAAAAGCTTTTCCTTTAACGGGCTGCAATGGAGGAATAGAAATATAAGTCCAGCCACCCTTTGCATTAAAGCGTTGTAATTTGAATGCTGCTTCTAATAATGGTTTTGATTTCATTAAAATGATCATTTCAAAAACTAATTCCTGCACCTCCATAAAATGCCCTGCCCGGCGCCACATTATAATACCTTCCACCAAAGCCGTTGATATCATTGCCCAGGCTATACCTTACATCACCTATATTATCTGCTCCTGCAAAAAAAGAGAGCCTCATTTTTTTTATTTGTTTTTTGTATCCCAGTTTTGCGGAAAGTAAATAATAAGACCGCGCCGCTGCGCTATTGGCGTCATTCAATTCAACCTTATCGGTATAAGAATAACTAATGTTGAGGTAGATATTTTTCTTGGTTTCGATATCTGCCAGCACATTTACATTGTTGGGAGAAACACCGGGCATTTTATTGCCGGAGAAACTATTGCCTGACTGTACAAATTCAGTATACCTGAAATTATAATGGCTGTATGTCAGCCTGATGTTTGAACCATGAAGAAAACAACTTGCTTTTTGAAATAATCCATAGCCCAAAGACCCTTCAAAGCCATGCTGTTTTGTTTTTCCTGTATTCACAAAATAATTGCCGCCGCCGGAATCACGGCGGGTTACAATACTGTTACTTAATTTGGTTGTAAAATAACTCAGGTCGAAAGTCAGTTTTTTATTCAGGATATTGCCCCGGATACCTGGTTCATAATTCCAGCTTTTTTCGGGTTCCAGCGCAAGGTTGTAACTGTTATTATCTGCAAATATTTCATCCGCAGCAGGTGGAGAAAATCCTTTAGCAAAATTCACAAAAGCGCTGATTGTTTTATTTATTTTAAACATTAGTGCAAAGCGGGGTGTAAATTCACCCGTATATTTTTTTTGCTCGCTTATATTGGGTTGCTGACTTAGCCTGTTAAAGTTCAACCGCATATTGCTCACACTCCCCCCGGCGCTTACTATCCAGTGTTTATAATTCCAGTTAAGTTGGGCGAAGCTAAAATAATTTGTTACGTTCAGTTCATCCTTAATCTGCAATGAATCGGGCTTGCCTGCAACGTTCTTATATGTTTTGTAATTAAAATTCCCGCGCTGAAATTCAAGACCTGCATTTACTTCAAATAAGGAAAGACTTTTTTTCCAACTGGCATCAAAGATCGTTCGCCCTCCAAAATGTGGTTCTGTCTTGCGTTCATAATTCTGTACAGTAGGATTTTTGGTATAACTGTGAAATCCATACAAAGTGGTGGTATTACTTATCCCGGTAGTAATACTATACCGGTTACTTAATCCCAGTAAAAGATTTTGCTGATGAATAGATGCCTTTGCCTGCTCTGCACCCGGGAATGCAGGAGAAGCAGGTCTTGCAGCTTTGGGGTTACTGCTAAATTCATTAAGGGTTAACGCACCCGGTGTTTCATAAAATAGATTGCTGTATAATAAATGTGTTTCCAGTTTATTTTTTGAAGAAGATTGCAACACTGCATCCCAACTCACATTGTCTCTCCGCATAGCAGTATGATTTCGATAGCCTTTTGCCTGCAGGTGTTCGTAACCAATAATATGGTTGTTGAAAGAAACGGCAGTATGTGCACCTGCCAAACCAAAGCTCCCTGCCATAAAACCCGCGGTTAGTTTTTGTTGCCCGCTTCTTACCGGGTTTATCAGCAGCACGCCACCGGTGCCTGCGCCATATACACTTCCTCCGGGTCCTTTCACCACTTCAAGTGAAGCAACATTATAGTAGCCCATCATGTTTAGCATTGATGCACCACCCGGTGATGTAAAGGGAATACCGGCATAATAGATCTTTACATTGCGAACACCAAAAGCTGAGCGAACAGAACTGCCCCTTATATTAAGCCGGTAACTGCCGGGTGATCGTTCTTCCATACGTACACCCGGTGTAGCATTGAGTGCCTGCAAAATATTGGTATTGCTGAATCTTGACAATTCTTTGGAGGAAATATAATTAACAGCTGCCGGAGTTTGTAATAGGTTTTTTCCCTGGTAAGCTTGTATTGTTATGCTATCCAAAGTAGAAATAACAGCACTATCTGTTTGTGCAAACAAAACAGGGAAAGATAAAAAGAAGAAAAAACTATAAAAAAATATATGCTTGACAAAGGTCATCATGAGTAAGATACGCCATAAAAATTATTATTCACATCCATTACATCAAAGGAACATAATTATTGTAGCAATAAAAAAATCCACAAAAAAAATCACTCAGGCCATCACAGCTATCATACCCAGGGCCACTTTTGCTAATCCCGCATCACCGCTGATTTTAACCCTGCTTTCTGCTTCCAATGGTGTGATCCCTTTTGAAAATACTTGCCAGGCATCATAAGCATCTATACGTACGATTGCTGCAGGAGATTGTTTGATCTTTTTAATAAGTTCCCAGCCTTTTCCATTATTAATGATATACCATTTGCCCCCTGCCTTACCGGTAACTGTAACGGATACAATCGTTCCGTTGGCAGCTTCCACATTCCTGTAAGTGTAGGGCAAGGCCTGCATAAATGTTTCCAGAAAAGGCTTGTATAGTTTTTTTGTAAACAAGGCCTGGTTGCCAACTGCATCTCTTATTTGCTGTTGGTGTAAAAATTTTTCTGTGTATTCCCTTGCTATGTGAAACCAGTTGGGCGACACATCGTGGCCGGCCCAGGCCACGGAAAATACAGCATCATCAAAAGGTTGTAGGGTATTTAAATGTTTGGCATACTGCTTACCGGTATTTTCTAAAAGTTGTATCAGCAGTTTAGGGCTTAAGCGGCTGGCAGCAGTTGTCCAGTCATGATTAAGTTTATTCAAATAAGCAACAAGATCTGCGTATGAATTTATATTGCCGGGCTTTTCACCAAAATACTGATCTCTCGAAATGGAAAGCGTTCTAATATTTCCGTCGAGCAGGTGAGCTGCAATATCTTTCACAGTCCATAACCTGGCAATGGTAGCGCTTTGCCATTGTTCTTCTGTTAATGAACTTAATAGCTTAATAAGCATTTTATCCAGTACCGTAAATAAATGCAGGGTTTTAATGGGAACTTCCGGTTGTTTTTTTGATTTCACCACTTGTTGTTTTAAATAAATATATTGATATCAGAGGCTGCTCGTACCCGGGTAAATGTCTACATAGTCAACCAGGTTGCCCCCTTGGCAGTTTTCCATGTTCTGCAGTCGGAAATACTTACGGTTGCCTTTTGCAACAAAACTTTGTTTACCCGTTTTAATGCAGGGCCCGCCGCCGTAATTATGACTTACTTTTATTTCTATGGTGCCTTCAAACTCCAGTTCTTTTTCGGAAACCCGTTTAATTCTTCCGTCAATTTTCAAGAAGTCTTTTTCTGTGTTGGTCTGGCTTCCGTTTATGTTATACCATTCCTCTGTAGAGGGTTTCACACTCACTTCGCCTTTTTTATCCCAGCTGATCCATTGCAGAGAGATAGGATGAACACCTGCCCTGGTTAAATTTTCAGAACGGACTTTTTCAATTTCCGGAACAGCTGTTATTGTATCCGAAATTATTACCGGGGTGCTTTCTTTCAAACTGTCGTTTTCCACTCCCTGTTCCCTGTTTTCTGCTGCAATAGTATTATCAGGATTGTTACACGAAAAAAGAAAAAAGCTGGCCCATAAAACTAAAACTACTTTCATAAATTGTATTTAATTATGCCTGTCACTTTATTAAAATTTGCCCGGCCATTCGCTGCCACCTGCATCAACTTTCCGGGTAAAAGCGATTTATTAAATGATGTTGCCTTAATTCTCCAGGCAGTTTTTTATGCCTGGCTTCAATTCAATAGCATTATTTATTGTTCTTTGCAAATTCAAGGTATTTCTGTTGTAAAAATTTGTAGCCATCTCCCCTGTAGTTTGCATTGCCTACGGTAAAGTGATCACCTGCATAATAGGCAAAAATAATATTGGCATTTATTTCTTTGGCCTCCTTTTCAAAAATTCTTACCGGCCTGTTCAATAAAAAGTTATCATGGTCTCCCACGCTGATCCTTATTTTCCCCTCCAGGTCTGGTTTAAGTTTGCCCCAGTTTTCCCGCACATACCGGGAGATGTCATATTTTTTCCAATGTTCAAAAGTTTCCCGATCCACCTCCCCTGTTACAACATTACATATCCTGCCCGGTTCACCGGTTTTATTTCTTTGACTGAATACCGCATTAAATGAATTGAGTTGTTCTCCGCGATCAATTACATTTTCCATAGCAACCGCTTGCTGCGCCGATGCCCAGGGGATGCTGCCTGCAATTGTGGCAACCATTTTCAGGGAACTATCCTTATTATAAAACATATTTTCGTTTTTATAAAGATCCGAACCGGAAAAATTTCTGAAATCAACAGGGTCTGGCGAACTGGACCAACAGGCTGTAAATGTAGTAGGGTATTGCGTTTGAAGCCACAGCACTGTCCATCCACCGCTACTATGTCCGGAAAGCAAACGGGCCTTATTGGCACGAAATTGTTTTTCAACAACCGGGATCAATTCTTTTACCAGTGCGTCCCCCCAGGGGCCATTGTTTTCACTGTTGGCATATACTGAATGCCCCAGCGGGCAGTTGCCATCCAGGTATACTTCAATGCATTGAGTTGTATCAATCAGCCTGCTGTTGGTAGTATTTCCAGAAAAGTTACGGTAGTTGCCGCCAAAGCCAGACACCGTATACAAAACCGGGAACCGTCTTGCCGGTTGTGTGTAGTAATCTTTGGGAAGCCTTACTGACGCATCAATAGTAACAGGCCTGCCATAAAAAAGACTTAATAAAGCAGAGGGAATCTTTAATTCCTTTGTATTGGGTGTTTCTTTAAAAGGAATGTCTTTTAAAACAGCGCTACATTTTATACCAAACACCTGCTCCCGGGTTTTGGTAATATTTATTTTTACCGGTTCATTGTACATATTACCTGCTGTTTCTGCAATAGAACGACCTCCCTGATTTTTATCCCACACTACCTGGGCGTTATAAACGCCTCTTTCGATATCGGACAGCAGCACAGGATATGCATTGGCAGCATCATCAAATACCACTACCTGTCCCGGTTGTATATTTTTTACGGTGATGCTAAAACATGGAAACGATTGCATACCTACCGCTCCATTTTTGGGCTCCCGTTCGTATTTGGAAAGATAAAGGTATACTTTGCCTGAAAAAATTTCCCTGGAAGCGGCAGTGTCATAACTTACTTCTATCTTTTGAGCATCGGTTGGAAAGAAAGCCGCGATGCCTGTCAACAAAAGCAGCAGGAATTTTATTCTATATTTCATGGATGTAGTTTATTTGAACTGCTGTAAATATATGGGGTTAAGTTTGTTAAAGTCATACTGATAGTAGTACAGCAGCACCTGGCTGGTCATTTGATACCTTTCGGTAGCAAAAAACCACCATTTACTTATTATTAATTGGCAAAAAATTGCCACATTACTTTTGTACAAAATTCTGCAAAAGTTATGAAAAAAACAGGCATTTTAATTTTACTCGCAATGGCTTTTCAAACAGGTACAGCGCAATTAGTGGTATCCTTCGATTTTTCAAACATTGAGCAAACAGTAGCATTTTTTAAAAAGCCTGCAGCGTCTAAGGAAGACATCGATCTGTTATTAGCAAGCCCCGGTGTAAAAACGATCATAAAAAAGATCCGGTCTACCGACAGCATCGCCCGCATTGCGCTGGAAAAAGTAAGCAAAGGAATAAAACCTGCGGGAAAGGAAAATGATTTTCAATACTATTTTATAAAAGAGCATTTGCAGGAGCTGGAAGATTTTACCAAAAAGATAAATGCAAACAGGCAGGTCATACTGGATAGCATCAATGCTTTATCTGCTTACCTCCCTGCAAATAAACAAATGCCGGTTAAAGTGGTTTTTCTTGCGGGGGGTATTCTGCGGGTTTTACTTTATCGGATGACGATGTTTTTTATATCCGTACCCAAAGCGGCAGTCATGAGTTTACCTGCCTGGTACCCCGGGGTTGTTCCAGTTAGTTGTGGCAAAATTGGAGTGGGTAAATGATTACTTCCTGTTACTCAAAAAAGATTGCACTTTAGGATGTTGCAGCACGAAAAATGCAAGGGATACAATACCGGCAATTTTAAAAATTGTTGAAATATTTACCAGCGTATCCGCATAAGCCTGGTGGGTGATCTTAGCCCATGCTGCTGCAAAACCGGCTACAAGTCCAATGACCAATATCCATAATGCAACCTTTATTTTCATAGTGATATGATTATAAAATAAAAATTGTTTCAGGGTCATTGTCTTTTATTATCCAGCTGCCCTCTTTTATTTCTTCTTCCAGCTGGCCGGCATCCCATCCGCAATAACCGATAAATATCTTAAGATCATTGGTATTAATGGTATTATCCTGTAAATGCTCCACCACCTGTTTAAAATTTCCTCCAAGGTAAACACCAGCTATTAAAGGAATTCCATTTTCTATAATATCCGGCCTTCGGTGCATAAAATAGAGCTTGTCGGTTTGCACAGGACCACCTTCGTACAAACGAAACGCTTTACTGTGTTTAAATTCAACCAATTCATTGAGGTAACGGGTAGATGCGTTGTTTATAACAAGACCCGTTACACCTGTACCATCATTGCCGGCAATAAAAATGAATACCCTCTCAAAGTTAGGATCATCAAGGGAAGGGTTGCTTTCTAAAAATGTACCGGGTTGTATATTCATCCTTAAATATAGGATGTTTACGGGTGTATTTTAATGTTATCAAATTGATATGCACCCCATAAAAAAGTACAGCATATTTTTTATTTCAATTTATCTTTAAAAAGGTCGATTGTTCTTTGCCATGCAAGAGCCGCAGCTGTTTTATCATACCGTGGCGTGCTGTCATTATTAAAACCATGGTTCACGCCAGGGTAAATATAGGCTGTATAGTCTTTCTTATTTTCTTTCAAAGCGGCTTCATAAGCCGGCCATCCTGCATTTACCCTCGTGTCCAGTTCGGCATAATGTATCAGTAACGGTGCTTTTATTTTGGGAACATCTTCCGTTGCAGGCTGACCACCATAATATGGTACTGCTGCAGCCAGTTCCGGAATACGCACAGCCATCATATTAGAAATGCCACCACCATAACAAAAGCCAACCACGCCAACTTTGCCGTTGCAGCTCTTATGCGTTTTAAGGTATTCATATCCTGCAATAAAATCTTCTTCCATTTCTTTTTTGTCTCTCTTACTTTGTAGTTCCCTGCCCTGGTCATCATTGCCGGGGTAACCGCCTAATGGGGTCAAGGCATCGGGAGCCAAAGAGATGAACCCGGCTAAAGCCGCTCTCCTGGCCACGTCTTCTATATGCGGATTGAGGCCCCGGTTTTCATGCACTACCACAATGCCGCCTAATACAGATGTGGTATCCACAGGCATCGATAACAAAGCTTTTATTGTTCCGCCACCTTTTGGCGAGAGGTAATTTATATATTCGGATTTTAAACGGGGATCATCCTTTTTTATTTGTACGCCCCCTTTATAATCCGGCATCAGGAAACTCATTAAAGAAGATACAGTAAGCGTGCCTACTGCATATAAAGATAATTTTTGAACAAAGTCACGCCGGTCAATACGATCGTGCGCATAGTCATCATAAAGGTCAAACACTTCCTGTTTAATGTCTTCTTTTTTAATTGCTTCCATCGTTGTGTATTTAGCTTGATGTAATTTAAGCAATTTAGAAATGCTGTTGCTGCCTTAATTTTACCCTGGTATCATCAAAACTTTTCCTGTACTCTGCCGGCTCTCCATAAAATCGTGAGCTTTTTTTCCTTCGGATAATTTGAAAATAGTGGGTGTTGCTACTTTTATTTTGCCATCCATAACCCAATCGAAAAATATTTTAGCTCTTTTCAACCGCTCTTCTCTTGATGTAAGATAATTCCAAAGATCACCGCCGGTAATTGTTTTGGAACGTGCTATGATCCATAAAGGATTTCCAATGTCTAATTTTCCGCCGGCGAGGCCGAATAAAACCACTTTGCCAAAAATTTTTGTTACAGCAATACTTGACTCCATAGTAGTTCCAATACTTTCATATACTACATCCACTCCATCCGGATATAAATTTAATATGTTTGTTTTCCAGTCTTCGCTATACAAAAAAACATGATCTGCTTCCAAAGAAAGCGCAATTTCTTTTTTGTTTTCAGAAGAGGCGAGGCCAATAACTGTAGCGCCCAAAATTTTGCAAACCTGTATCAGCAACTGGCCCACACCGCCGGCTGCTGCATGAATGAGTACAGTCTCTCCCGGTTTAATAGCATGACTATCGGATGTAAGGAAGTGAGCTGTTAAGCCTTGTAACATAATGGATGCCGCAATTTCAAAACTTATTGTCGCAGGCAAAGCAACCAGGTTATCAAATGGAACAGCAACGAGCGCTGCATTGGCAAAAGGAACATCCGCAAATGCAACCCTGTCGCCTGCTTTGAATTCCGTATGGCCGTTATTATCTTTTACAATACCTGCTCCTTCAAATCCATTGATATAAGGAGCAACTCCTCTCATAGGGTAAAGCCCGCTGCGTCGCATAAGGTGAGCAAAATTTAAACCGATGGTTTTTATTTCTACCAATATTTCGTTGGCTTGTAAAACAGGGTCGTTCACTTCTGTGTATTCGAGTACATCGGAAGTGCCAAAAGAAGATAAGGTTAGCGCTTTCATTATAGTAAATAGAAATAGTGTTAGGAAAGATTAATTTGACTGCTATTAAAATTAGCGCTTCATCTTGTATGCCTGCTTACCATAACGGGAAAATATTGATGGCATTACCTGTTCATTATCTTCCCTGCCAGTCCCGAAACAAGGAATAACACTGCTACACCCAGGCCAAGCCACTTTGCCGGCCCTTTTAAAAAAAGGATGGCTGCTATTAACAGGATAAATCCAAGAATGGACAGGAATTGTGGCCGGCGTGTTTTCATAGGTTGAAAGTAAGCAATAAGAAATAATTATTAAGGAAAGAAAACTGCGACACGCTTACTAACAGCTGGCATATATATTGCGGCCCTACTCTCCTAAAAAATAATATTATTGCTATACAGGAAATTGCCAGCAGCCGCCTTTCAACGCTTTGCGAAAAAGGAGATTTTGAAACCGCACAACATGAACTCTATGTCGATGACGTGATCAGCATAGAACCCGTGGCCCCTTCCCGATTACGACAAAGAAACAAAAGGCAAAGCAGCTGTATTTGCCAAAATAAAAAAGTTTGATGCATGTATTGAAACATCCTATGGAAATAAAGTATCCGCCCCACTCCTTATCGCTAATGGATTTGCATTTACATTAACAATGGATATACAAATGAAAGGCAAAGAGCGGATGACCCAGTGAGAAATTTGTGTTTATGGTGTAAAGGATGGGAAGATAATCAGTGAGCAGTTTTTTATGTAGCCAACTTATAATGATCCAGAGGCGGATCCCAGCATGGAATACTTCTGTTGTAAAATAAAACAGGAACTGCTTTGTAGCATGTTCCTGTTTTAAATTTACGATTATTTTTACGGGTCTGACCTTCGGTACCGACCCTGCCCTCGTTACTGCGGATTAAATTTACCGTATTGCAGTATACCGTTGGTATAATAAGTTGAATATAATTTTCTATCCATTAACATAGTAAATTCTATTTCCCCTGCGGGAGGCAATATTGCCAATACGTGTATAATCGTTGGTGCGTACTATACTGGCCAAACAATGCCGGCTACTGCTGATAGGCGAACTACTGTGTAAATAGAGGAAGGATGCGTAAATCGGCGTAAACAGAAATAAACATCTGCCCAATTTCTTTATTCGTAATTAAGGTTGTGATAAAATTATTCTCCCGGTCAATAATCTTTTTTACGCTCCTGGTTACGGGTAACTATACAGAAGCACAATTAACTGACAACACTTCAACTTTCAGAACACTGCAGCAGCGCAGCTATTTTCGATTTCATTACGACAATGACTATTTTACCAAAACCGATCAATATTACACACAGGGAATTACACTGGAATATGTAAATCCCGCAATAAAGAAATTACTGTTTTCGAAATTATTATGGAAACCCTTTGCCGGTCAACCTCAATATGGCATTAGCCTGAACCTGTTTGGCTATACACCTACCAGTATTCGAAGTGATAGCATATTATACGGCAACAGACCTTTTAATGCCAATATCTCCTTTAAAACATTTTTAATACAGGCTGACCCGGTAAAAAAGCAACAGGTATCCACGGCCTTCAGTGTGGGTGTTATGGGGCCGGCTGCGCTGGGTTACGAAATACAATATTATATACACGACTGGACCAAAAATCCTTTACCGCATGGCTGGGAATTTCAGACTAAAAATGATCTGCTGCTCAATTACCAAATCAACTATGAGAAGCAACTGCTTGCGTCGGGCAATCATTTTTTATTAAATGCTGCTGCAGAAGCCAGGCTTGGTACGCTGAATACAAAACTTGTTGCAGGTTTTAATTTTATGGCCGGCCGTTTTAACAAACGATACCAGGCCTCCCATGATAAAAAAAGAAAGACGGAATATTATTTTTACGGGCAGGTCCGCGGTAGTGTTATCGGGTATGATGCCAGCATGCAGGGCGGCTTGTTCAATCGCAAAAGTCCTTATACCATTGCCGCAGCAGATGTGAACAGGGCCACCATTCAGGCTGACGCAGGAATAATACTCAACTTTCAGAAATTTTATATTTCCTACACGCAATCTTTCCTCAGCAAGGAATTTAATACCGGATCCACCCATCGCTGGGGTGGTATAAGTTTCGGATTGGGTTTATAATCATATGCTTCCTGCCGCTACCTTTCACCTCAATGAAATTACCAGCAAAGCAACGCCATAAAATATTATCTCAATTAAGGCGCCTGCCATCGTAATAAATTGCTCATTATGCAGTTCATTCCTCTTTTCCTTCAACTCACTCCTTTGCACTTTTAAGTATGGCCTGTTTACAGCAATCTTGTGCTGATAATATCATCATCAACCAAAAAAGTATTGCAATGAAAAAAAAATCATTTTTAATTATGGTATGGGGACTTCTCTTCGTAATAAATGTGAAGGCACAAATTCCCGAAGGGTATGTGAAAGGCTCCATACTGCTGGCCGATGAAAGCATTGTGGATGGTTTTATACAAGATAACATGAAGAAAAAAGCAGCAGTGCTGTTTATAAATCAAAGCGGGGAAAGCAGGAGAACATATTACGGCACAGACGTTAACGGGGTAATTATAGACAGCATTAACTATATGGCTGTTAAAGGAGATTTTTTTAAAATTGTTTGCCGTGGAAAAATGTCTTTTTTACAGAAAGCCAGCCATGCGGCGGGAAAAATGATCTACAATGGTTCAGAAGCCATCATGATGCCGGGTACTAATGGCAAAATAGGTGATTACTTTTTATACATAGATAAGCAACTTACGCTAATCAATAAAAATACGGTAGATGGCCTGGTAACCACAAAATTTTCCAACTGCACGCCTGCATCAGAAAAAGCCAAAACCATTAATGGCAATATCCCTGCACTGGCAGAAGCTGTTAGTATTTACAACAGCCTTAATAAATAAGTATAATTATCAAAACTAATTAAGTCATGAAAAAGCTAACAGCTTTATTACTTTTCATAGCTGTATCTTTTGCAGCCAAAGCCCAAACAAGCACTTTTACGCAAACCATAAAAGGAACTGTGTTAGACGAACAAAGCGGCAGTGTCCTGGAAGCCGTCAGCATCACTATTGATAACAATAATATCAGTGATATTACTGATAATAAGGGAAATTTTGTATTGGCAAAAGTGCCTGTAGGGAGGCAAAACTTAAAGGCCAGTTTCGTGGGGTATGAAGATGTATATATTGCCAATGTGGAAGTAACTTCTTCCAAGGAAGTAGTGATTGAAATAAAGTTAAAAGAGAAAGTGACAAAGATGGAAGAGATCGTATTGAAAGCCGGCAAGGGAAAAACAAAAGCTTTGAATGAATCAGCCCTGGTAAGTGCCAGGCAATTAAGTACCGACGAAGCTTTTAAATTTGCCGGCACCAGGAGTGACCCCAGCCGTATGGCGCAAAACTTTGCAGGGGTAAGCGGCAGCAATGATGGGCGAAACGATATTATCATCCGCGGCAATTCACCATCCGGCGTTTTGTGGAGAATGGATGGCATTGATATTCCGAATCCTAACCATTTTAGTACGCTGGGTTCTACCGGTGGGCCGGTAAGTATTTTAAATATCAATACGCTTAAAAATTCAGATTTCTTAACCAGTGCGTTTCCCGCACAGTATGGTAACGCGGTAGCCGGGGTATTTGACCTTAGGTTAAGAAATGGTAATGGGGGTAAAAATGAATTTACAGGCCAGATGGGCTTTAACGGTTTTGAGTTTGGGGCAGAAGGCCCGGTTAGTAAAACAACCGGATCATCGTACCTCGTCAACTACCGCTATTCAATGGTGGCAACGCTACAAAACCTTGGGCTGGAATTTGGAACCGGCGCTGCAACCCCCTATTACCAGGATGTAACTTTTAAAGTAAATATGCCGACAAAAAAAGCAGGCACCTTCAGCATTTTTGGCCTGGGTGGAGAAAGTCATATACATTTCCTGCCGGAGAATGAAGGGGATGATAATTTATATGCATCTAACGACGGCACCCTGCGGGACAGAAATTTTAAATCGCTAACGGGCGTCGTAGGGTTATCGCATTCCTTCTTTTATAATACCAATACTTCGGCCCGTACCACTTTTGCCGTATCCGGCTTTTCCTCTAAATATGATGAGGCCATAGTTGAAGAAAACAAAGACAACAAGCCAGCTTTCTACCGTAAGAACGACCAGGTAAAGTATTCCCTCAGCCATACTTTTAATAAAAAGATAAACAGGAAAAACCAGTTTACTGCCGGTGTTGTGGCGGATATCAATGCACTTAAACTGTACCAGGATTATATTAAAGACGGAGACACTGTTTTAAGCAATTTTTTAAATGTTGATGAAAACGCTGTACTGCTGAAAGGTTTCGCAAGCCTTGGTCATCGCTTTACAGATAAACTCTCCACCAATATTGGTGTGTATGCCCAGGACCTAACCATCAACAACAGTATCAGTATTGAACCGAGATGGAATATAAAATACCAGTTTAAACAAAATCAATCCTTTTCATTCGGGGCAGGGTTGCACAGCCAGGCACAGCCATTGGAAGTGTATTTTTATCAAAGCCGCAATGCATCCGGCGATATTTTACTTACTAACAAAGAACTTGATTTTGTAAAAAGTGCCCAGGCTGCAGTAGGATATGATGTTAATGTATCACGGTATTTTCGTGTTAAAACAGAATTGTACGGCCAGTATATATACGATGCAGCGGTAGAAAAAACGCCTTCTTCTTTCAGCATGTTAAATGCAGGCAGCGATTTTGGATTTCCGGATAAAACAAACCTCGTAAATAATGGGAAGGGTTATAACTATGGCCTTGAATTAACAGCGGAAAGATTTTTGCACAAAGGGCTTTACTACCTGGTCACCGTTTCCCTTTTTCAATCAAAATATAAAGGCAGTGATGAAATATGGCGCAACACGGCCTTCAACAGCAATTATGTAATAAACGGGCTCGCAGGTAAAGAGTGGAAGCTCAATAAAAAAACAACTTTTGGTATTGATACAAAACTTACCCTTACAGGTGGCCAACGTTACAAACCATTTGATGTGGAGGCGTCGAAAAACATGGGTTATATTGTATACAGGGAAAATGAGGCATACAGTTTACAAAATGACGGTTACCTCCGCTTTGACCTGAAGTTTTCTTATACAAGAAACCTGCGCAAGGTTACTCAAAAATGGTACATCGATTTACAGAACCTTACCAATAGGGAAAACATTTATATCAGGACACTGAACCCAAAGACGGGTGTGGAAAGCCGGATAAACCAGATGGGATTGTTTCCCAATATAAATTACCAGATAACATTTTAAAAGCCCGATCGCAAAAACGGTGCCTGGCCTCATTTTTTTTCGATTGCAACAAATGTGTAAAAACTATTTAACTTTAAGCCTATGAAGAAACACAATTGCAGGATTGGGTTTAATGATGGAATGCTAATGGTAATCGGCATTCCTGCAATAGCATTTATCATCCCGATTGTGTTTTTTAACTGCCGGTTTGACCGGCCACCGTTTCTTACCTGGGAAAAGTATTTCACCACGCTTTTTATGACGCTTGTGCTGTGGGTAGGCAACCGTTATATTATGATATACAGCCGGAAAAGATTTTCGCGGTTTGAGGCCGTAAAAAAAAGAATATTTTTTCAGTCAATGGTTATGCTGCTATTTACGCTTACGGCAAATATAATCATGTCTTTCACGTTTAAAAAAATATTCGAGGATGAAGCTGTAGGCGTTACTTTGGTTGACAAACTGATACATTCCAATTCTGCTGCTATATTCTGCACTGTTATGATCATTGCAGTGTACGAGAGCATTTTCTTCAGCCACCAGTTGCAGCATTCTATACAGGAAACAGAAACGCTTAAAAGAGAGAGCCTGAATGCACAGTTGGACGCATTGCGTACGCAGGTAAATCCACATTTTTTATTCAATAACCTTAATACGCTTGTTTCACTCATTCCGGAAAATCCAAAACATGCAACAGATTTTGTACAGCAATTATCAAAGGTATACCGGCATATACTGGAAGTTAAGGATGAACAAAGCATTTTATTAAAAGAAGAACTGGCAGTTTTAAAAGCCTACGCTTTTTTATTACAGACCAGGTTTGGCAGTAACCTGTCTGTGAATATTAATGTACCGGAGGAAAAGTTGAATAAAAGAATTGTGCCACTGTCATTGCAGTTACTGATGGAAAACGCTATAAAACATAATATCGTTTCGGCTGACAAACCATTGCACATAAATATTTTTTCTGAGAACGGCAGCCTGATCGTAGACAATAACCTGCAAATGAAAAAACAAATTTCTGAATCAACAGGCATAGGATTAGACAATATCCGCAATCGTTATAAACTATTCAGCGATAAGCAGGTAAAGGTAACTGAAACAGGTACCAATTTTACCGTATCCATCCCGTTAATAGAAAACTGATGAGAGTCTATATCATTGAAGATGAAATTCCGGCAGCCAACCAACTTCGCAAATTACTGCAACAGCAAAATTCAGCAATTGCAATTGTTCATACTTCAGACAGTGTTGAGTCTTCGGTACAATACCTGCAGGGCTGCCCTGCCCTTGATATTATTTTTATGGATATTCAACTGGCCGATGGGTTGAGTTTCGATATTTTTGAACAGGTGGCAATAAAAACACCGGTCATCTTTACCACTGCATTTGACCAATACACTTTAAAAGCCTTTAAAGTTAATAGTATTGACTATTTATTAAAGCCAATTGATGAAGCTGAACTGGAGAAGTCGCTGGATAAGTACTACAACTTTTATCAGCAAAAACAGCAGGAGAACTTTAGTGATAAGATGATGAAGCTGATGAAGGAGATGAAATTTGTAAAGTACAAGGAGCGGCTGCTCATAAAACGTGGCCAGCAACTGAGTTACTTAAAAACAGGCAACACGGCTTATTGTTTTGCTGATGGCAAACTTTGTTATGCCGTTGATTTTAATGGAACAAAATATTTACTTGAAAATAATCTCGGCCAATTGGAGGAGCAGTTGCAACCCTCTGCATTTTACCGTATCAACCGCCATTTACTGGTAAATATAGAAGCGGTAAAAAAGGTACATACCTGGCTGGGCGGCAGGTTAAAAATAGATATTGCGCCTTCTACCAATGCAGAAACAGTGGTAAGCCGGGAACGGGTAAATGGTTTTAAAGAATGGCTTGGGAAATGATTTGCCACTTCTTAGAACAAAAAAATATTAATGTCCAATTGAACTTTATCTTGTTATTGATGTTTTACATAGCTTAATATCAATTGCAAATGAGAAAGTATTTATTCGCCCTGCTCTTTATAAGTGGCTTTGCCCATGGTCAAAAAGCAGGCGGTTTCGACGATGTTCTAAAGCATTACCAGCTTGAACAAAACTTTACTGGTACCCTTTTGGTTGCCAATCACGGAAAAATAAATTTCCAGGCAGCTACGGGCAAACCCAGGCGGGATTCCGGCACCAACATTCTCTTAAAATCAAAGTTTAAAATAGCTTCTATAACAAAAACATTTACCGCTGTGTTAATAATGCAGTTGGTAGAAAAGGAGCAGCTCGATTTAAAAGCCACCATTGGAACATACTTGGCTGATTATAATGGGGAAGCAAAAAATAAGGTAACGATCGAAAACCTGCTTACTTACAGTTCCGGCCTTCCCAATTGCGAAAGTTATATTGGCGAAGAAATATATAGGCAGCCCATTACCAGGGATAGCTTCATCATAAAATATTGCAGCGGAAATTTGAGCTCGAACCCCGGCACAAAGTTCAATTATAATAATGGCGATTATGTTATACTCGGTAAAATTGTGGAAGCCGTTAGTGGCAAATCATTTGAAGAATGCCTGGAAGCGAAAATATTGAAACCACTGAAAATGCCAAATACCGGCATGCTTAAAAGTACAGCCCTCGTTACAGGATTGGTTCCCTCTTATACCTATGACGATAGTTTAAAGATCTTCACCCCGGACCCGCCCTATTACATAGAAAATTACTTTTCAGCCGGGGCAATGTATTCTACCGCAGAAGACCTGCTGAAATTTGACCAGGGAATTTTTTCCTGCAAAATCTTACAAAAGAAAACGGTAGCGTTGATGCTTACTCCTTACCCTTCGTTAGGGAACGTGGGCCTCGGTTTTTGGATCTCAGAAAACTATGGCGCATTGAATTCCAGGTTCGCATACAGGCCCGGCGGAATTTATGGTGCCACCGCCAACTGGATACATGTAATCGATTCAAACAGGGCGATCATTGCATTAAGTAATAGTAATGCAAGTAATCTATTCGAGATCAGCCAGCAATTAAATGCTGTAGCAACAGGTAAACCAGCAGCGTTATCAAAAAAAAGCAATTAAACTTAACCGGCCAAATGAACAAATGATATGCCTCTGATATAAAAGGTCTCTAATAGTTACTTTTTGCAATCCAGCCATCCTGTTTTTTAAAGCTCCGTAGTTCATAAGCCATAATCCATTTACGAATGCCGCAACAGTGTGTTACCGGCGTTTTGGTTAGAAGCAGAAATAAGAGATTTGGTAATCCCTGGAACAGCTTAGCGTCCTAGCGGTTTAAGATAGGTATGCCCTACCATGGTATCCAATGTAAGATGAGCGTGAAGCACAATGTTCAATTCAACGATATCCTCTTCACTGCGAATGGCATTGATCGGTTGTTGCCATTTTTTGATCTCCCTTCTTACAGGGCCTCCTTTCGCAAAAATGTGCCTTACATAATCGACAGGGGGCATATTACCAATTTGTACCTGTTGAAAACTTTGCCATTTGCATAAGCATTTATTTTTTTAAATTTTTTAATTCGTTGGTAACACAAAGGTGTGGCGGAATCCGGCCGATGCAAAGCCACAGTTAACGAATACATGGTTTTGATTAATGGATGAAGGGGATGGGATTTTTACTGTCGTCCTTCCCCGATGAAATCGGGAGAGGCACAAAGGATCTCACCCCTGGCTGTGCTACTGCCAAAGGAAGTATCTTTTTAATCATTCTTAGCCCTCTTTCACGCTTGATGCATTATTGAAAACAGTTTGCAAGAAAGACCTTTAGTGCAGGGGTTATAACGGTATCATTCGGGTCACCGATGGCATTGTTAATACCTTCATGATCATACTGGCTGCCGTTTACCTGTTGTACATTTACTCCTACGGATTGCAGCCTGTTTATAAAGGTATCTGCCAGTGCAATCCTGGTCGTGGTTCCCCGTTTTGCTACAAAAAAATTCGGGTAGGTATACACATTAGCCAGGTTAAAAATGGGTGATGCCTGAACCTGGATAGCGGGGTCGGTTCCAAAAGCATTTTGATAAAGTTCTTCGCTGCTTTGCGAGGTTACATCATAGCCTTCTGTGTCTACCGTGGCAATTCCCTTAATTGCTGCGAGCGGAATATTGCGTGCAGGAAGAAACAACTGGCTGGAGCCTGTAAGAGACACCAGGTGTGCACCCGCACTATGCCCTATCAGCGCAATCTTTGCGGGATCTCCCCCGTAATTTCCAATGCTGTCGATTACCCATTTAACAGCGTCTGCAACATCATTGTTATGATCGGGATATTTGATACGGCTGGCATTTGACAACTGCGATGGATTTGGGCTTAACCTGTAATTGATACTAACGAATATATAGTGAAGCGATTGAAAGAGCGCTATTTTGTTTTCCGGGTTGTTGGCTTTATCCCCTATTCTCCATCCACCTCCATGTACATATATGACAACGGGTTTTAATAAAGATGAATTGGAATAATGATAAATGTCCAGACTTAACAGGTTGGCAGCCGTATTTGGTAAGAGTTTATACTGGACGGTTTGTTTAATATAAGGCTCATCAGCATTACCGCTACTTTGCGTACTTGTTTTTTTACAGGAAAACACAAAAAGAGACATTAAAATGACAGCAGTAGGAAGCAGGCGCATAACCGGTTTTTTGGTACGGAGTTCAGACCTGGGTATTGGAAAAAAGTTTAACTGGAAGGTGAGTTAATTTATACCCCATACTATCTGAAGCCGTTACACTTTGGAAGAATTGTGTAAAACTAAGCAGCAATCTGCCAGCAGATCAGGGGCAAAAAAAACTCCACTGTTTAACTTGTGGAGTTTTTTACACGAATAAATTCGTTTATGTTGTTTGGGTCTTCGTGTTAAACAGGCTTTTTATTTCTTCCGGCAGGTTTTCTGTCAGCTTCTTTCCTGTTTCCTTTATTTTACTGCTGATATTCGCTTTTTCTTCCGGCGACATTTTTTTATACATATAATAAGCATATGCCCCGATGCCCGCCAATAATAATGTTTTTTTCATACTATGTTTTTTAAGGTTGATGATAGTTATTACTAATAAAATATTGTACCAAACTTTTTGGCGTGGCAGCCAGGGTAAGCATATACATCCTTCCAAAGTAGTGAGGCCAACACTTTGTCTTGAACCGTATTTATCCGCTCCATCAGCGTTCCAATAAAAAACGCGAAAGGTTTACATGAGCATTCCTTTAAATATTTTACTATCTTGTTCAAATGAAAAAGTATTTATTGCTACTCCTTGCTTTTGCAGCTTTTCACAGTGCTGCACAGCAGGTAACTATCTCAAAGAATATTCAACAGGCCATGAACAGGATCGACACCAATACCATCCGTTCTCATATTGCTTACCTGGCCGATGATAAGTTAAAAGGACGACTGCCCGGTACGGAAGGTTACCAAATGGCAGTTGATTACGTGGTTGATCAATACAAAAAAATGGGTGTGGCACCAGGCGGAGATAATGGCGGTTATACACAAAAATTAATTTTACGCCGTTCATTGCTGAATAATAAATCTTCTGTTGCCGTATTAAAAGACCAACAGGGAAATATAGATTCATTGCAGTTTGCCATTGATTACACCGCTGCCCCCCACCCCATGCTTGCCACTGCAGCAGCAGAAGGACAACTGGTGTTTGCCGGCTATGGTGTAGAAATTCCGGGGCAGTATAGTGATTATACAGGTATTGATGTAAAAGGAAAAATTGTTGTGCTGGTATCCGGCGCACCGGATGGACTGATCTCCACCTTAACAGCACATTTCAACAACATCGGCAATAAACTCAACACTGCTTATGCAAAAGGTGCAATAGGTGCTGTACTCATCAATTTAACATCAAAACCCTCGGGGAATGCTGCGGCGGTTATACAATCGAATGTTGCATTAAATCCCGGTAAGACAGCCGCCTATGGCCGAAGTTTTATTGGCAATTTAAATGTGGTACTCACTGGCGGCAAACCATTGCTCGCCCGTTTGTTTATGCATTCCGGCAAAAAGCTGGAGGAATCATTAGCAGATATTAAGAACAGGAAAGCAGCTTCGTTTACCTTACCCTACAGCATTGCAACGGCCTATGAAACCACTCATACCGATTTTGAAAGTTATAACGTGGTGGGATTGATCCCGGGTACTGATAAAGTATTGAAAAATGAATACGTGGTGCATTCTGCTCACCTTGATCATATAGGTATTGGCCGTGCTGTAAACGGTGATTCTATTTACAATGGCGCACACGACAATGCATCGGGTGTTGCTTCCCTGCTGGAGATTGCACGCATTTATAAAACTTCAGGGGCAAAACCAAACCGTTCGGTGTTGATCGTAATGCTTACAGCAGAAGAAATGGGCCTGGTTGGTTCGTCTTATTTTGCCGCCAACCCAACGGTATCAAAAGCATCCATCGTTGCGGATGTAAACACCGATATGCCAACAGTGATAGCCCCGCTCCTCGCCGTTGTTCCCCTGGGAGCCGAACATTCCAGCATTATGAGCAATGTA
>JACMKX010000091.1 GCA_014379905.1 Ferruginibacter sp.
ATATGAAACGAATTTCGAACCTGTCATTTGTAATGTACGCCGCTTTTTTATTTATTATTTCTATTTCCATCCTTACTTTTTTATTTCCATCCTGTACAAAACTGGACGTTCATGTACAGGACAGGGCGGAAATACAAAATCGTTTTTTCACCATTCCTGCCAACACAAACCTGGCTGTTCATAAAGTAGTGGCTGCTTTAAAACGCCAAAACAATATGGGTGGATTTATTCCCGAATTGGCGGAAAAAGATGGCTATGCATTGTGGAACAGGTCCATAGTGCAGGAGTTCAACACTTCAACTTCTCATCGTGATGGGGGTGAAGAAGAAACATCCGGGGAAACCCTGGTATTTACACCCCTTGTACAACAGGATAGTGGATTTGTAAATGGCTTTTTTACCAGCCGGATTATAGGGGATAGTGTGGAGTTACACCTGTACAGGGCCAATGATTATGATGTATATCCTTTTGGAAAAGCCGACAGCAATGTTGTAACCGCTGAATTAATTACGTTATCACTTTTAGCACTCAATGAAAATGTGTTTGGGCACAGAAAATATAAAGTCATCGCCAGGGCACTATTCAATGGTTCGGACGGGACGAGGCTGTTAGAAATTGATACGTTATCAGCCCATTCCAGCGGAGCGCTGGGTGGAAAAAAAGCCTGGATATGTGATATTGAACACAGTGGGGTAGTTCCCTGCCATTGTGGAGTTACCTGCACCGATTGGCAGGACGGATGCCCGCAATGTTCTGCTTTCGTTTGTACCAATCCGCCCTCTCCCGGTGGGTCAGGTACAGGCACAGGCACAGGTACATCGTGGCCTCCCGACCCCGGGCCAGGCGCCTTTCCACCGCCACCAGGGCCCAGCTCGGGTGGTGGTGGTAGTAACCCTCCTCCCGGTAGTGGAAATTGTTCGGGAACAAATAATTGCGGACAGTTGCGTTCGTTGATAATTGAAGGACGGGTTCCTTGTGGCGGATGTGGTTCAGGACCAATTATAGTAATTCCACCTGATGAACCGCCCATTTCAATCCCTTTAGATTCCTGTGCTATCGCACACGCCATTGCAAAAAGGATGGACACGCTCTATATGAAAGGCAAGGTAGATTCAATGCTAGGCACAATACCGGGCTGGCAATCATTAATTTTTGAGAAAGGTTTCCCCATCTACAAAACTGTTTCACAAAACATGACAACAGGAGTGGCAACCATTACAGGGTATCAACCCGGAGCTATGCAAGGCAGCTCATCTTCTTCGCAGGTAGATATTCAATTTACATTTCCATTGCCTCCACACAACACCCGGGCTGCGGCACAAACACATATTCATCCCGCCAGCGGATATTCTTCGCCTTCTGTGGGGGATTTTTATGCTTTAATTTACAATCATAACTGGTTCAATTATAGTAATTTTAAGTTTCAATATGAAGGAACATTTGTTGCCGCAGCAAATAATGATAAATATGCCATTGCAATTTCAGGAGCTGCAAATGCAATGTTGTTTAATACAACAAAAAGCGCCTATTTAGATACCTTGAATGCTAACTGGCAGGCAAGTTCTGAAGCTGGAGTTCAATATCTCAAAGCATTTGATTCGTATTTTAACATATATGATGCATTAGACACTTTAACAAGCAGGGATAAGTCCCATGAAATGGCGAACGCAGCGGTGCTGAGGCAATTGAACACAGGGATAACATTATGTAAGCAGGATGTTACTGGGCATTTTAAGCCGATTGTAATTAGTGTGAAGCCAGACCCATCTAATCCTTTAAGAAATATATATACCCGAGTTTGCCCATAAAATAATAACTTTAAATTCGATATTATGAAAAAGCTATTCTTTCTCGGCCTTATTACAATACTAAGTATCACCTCAAAGGTGAAAGCACAGCCGAACATCGATACACTTGCAGTTTTACAAACGATTGTTGCAAATAAATCAAGCTATATCGGTCAGCCATTTTCTGTATTGCTAAGTCAGCTTCCCATAAGTATAAAATATTTTTTACCAATACCGTACGCTAAACGGCATGAGGAAAAACACACTTCCTTCGCTTTTTTTTATACGTCAGATGCGCAGCAGAATTATCGCATGTATCCCCGTTTTGGAATCCTTTGGCAAAATCCCCTCAATCAGTCACTTTCATATAGCTTATGGCGACAAACTTCGGGTGCCTGGACATCAACTCACTCAGCACACTATGCTAATGCCATCATTGGGGATATCTGGATTGTAAAGTGACCTGGACATCGGTGTAGAATTTCTCAAAGTGATGAGCTGATAAAATTGATATTAATAGCTTATTATAGAAACCGGCGACCTATTCATTCTTTTTTATTATAGCATTTTACTTCAAAGTCAATCTTATGAAAAAGATAGTTTTTCTCAGCTTTATTATTTTACTAGCTTTCACCTCAAAGGTTAAAGCGCAGTCTTGTGTGGATACACTTGCAGTATTACAAACGATTGTAGCAAATAAATCAAGCTATATCGGACAACCATTTTCAGTGTTGGAAAGTCAACTTCCTATAGCCGTTAAAAATTTTTTACCAATACCCATGGGGAATAAGCGATATGAAGAAAGAAACACTTCCTTTTCCTTTTTTTATTCACAAGATGTAAATCGTACCTACCCCCGACTTAGTATTATTTGGCAAGTACCCCTCAATCAGTCACTTTCGTACAGCTTATGGGGACAAACTTCGGGTGCCTGGACATCTATTCACTCAGCACACTATGCCAATGCCGTCATTAAAGATATCGGGATTATAAAGTGACTTTTACCATCGGCATGGAATTTCTCAAAGTGATTAACTGATAATTGACATTAATAGTTTGTTATAGAAACCGGCGACCTATTCATTCTTTTTTATTATAACATTTTACTTCAAAGTCAATCTTATGAAAAAGATATTTTTTATCAGCTTTATTATTATACTAGCTATTGCATCAAAGGTTAAAGCACAGCCTAACATTGATACATTGGCAGTTTTACAAACTATTGTAGTTAATAAAAGTCAATTTGTTGGGCAGCCATTCTCAAAGTTGTTAGACAGTTTGAAAATTCAGATAAAATATTTCAGCCCTTTTGGATCTCTTCCTTATGATATGAATAAAGAGACATCTTCGTCTTTTTCATTCTATTTTCCTCAGAGTAGTAATGAAATGTATTTGACTTATCCAAAGTTGAGAGTGTCCTGGTATCCATTTTTAAATGGGGCGCTATCTGAGACTTTATTTGGATATTTTGGTGGCGGATGGACTCCAAATGTTAAAACATTCTATTCAACAGGGGTAGTTGCAGACATTGAGATTAGAGATTAAATACTATTTTGATATGCACACTACCAGATAACATTTGAAATTTTTTTACCAGTTCTAGTAAAATTAAAGTGAGAAATTGAAGGTAAGCATTAGAAATTGGGCCTTATAAGTCAATGACGAATTGGTATTGACCGAATTAATCATGAAAAAAATAGCTTTAATAATAGTTGTCACTTTGGTTTCAAAAGCAACAGAAGCACAAATCTATGGAGTACCCGATACCCTTGCATATCTGCAAACATTGGTTGCTAATAAAAGCCAATTTATTGGCCAGCCCTTTTCTAAGTTAGCCGATAGCCTAAAACTTCAGATAAAGTATTTTATCCCGTTTGAATCTCTTTCTTATGATGTAACAAAAGAAACGTCAACGACTTTTGCTTTTTATAAACCCCTTACCGCTGATTCAGTATATTTGATTTATCCTTGTTTTGAAGTTCATTGGTACCCATATTTGAATTCCAGTCAGTCAGAGACGTTGTTTGGATACTTTGGTGGTGGGTGGGCGCCCAATGTTTGTGCTTTTTATTCGCCAGGAATCGTTGCAGATATTAAAATCCGTGATTAGTGATGACTTATAAACGTTAGATGTAAGAACTTTCCCTGTGCTACAGGGCTTTTTATACTCTTTAGACATATCAAAGCATCCATCATCCCTTTAAAATCAAGGGAAAGCTGCCATTTATCTTGAAAGAGATATTGAGGAATAATGAAGGAATTGCCTTAGAAGGTTTCATGGGCCACGAAGCATGAAAAAGAAAATTTATATGACAGAAGCCCTTCTACCTCTCATTTTATAGAGTACTCAAATGAAAAAAATAATTTTAATATTGTTTATAACGGTGTTTGTAAAAGCGGGTCAGGCTCAAACTTTCGGAGTACCTGATACCCTTATATATCTGCAAACATTGGTTGCTAATAAAAGTCAATTTATTGGGCAGCCCTTTTCTAAGCTAGCCGATAGTTTAAAACTGCAGATAAAATACTTTAGCCCTACTGCGTCACTTCCATATGATATGACTAAAGAGACATCGACAACCTTTGCGTTTTATTATCCAGGTACATCATCGGAATTTTATTTAATTTATCCTTATCTGGAAGTTTATTGGCATCCTTTTTTGAATGGTGATCAATCAAACAAATTGTTTAGATATTTTGGTGGTGTATGGACTCCAAGTGTCAAAACATTTTATTCAACAGGGGTTGTAGCAGATATAAAGATGGTGGATTAATAATTGTTTATACCCCCTTGATGTAGCTACTTTCCCTGGCCCTGCATGGCCTTATCCCTACATAATTCCCGCTGTCAAAAAGCAAGACTGAGTTTCTATTCAATTTATCTCAAACAATCACCGGCACTCATCAGCTTACTATCCTGATCTTTCGTTATAAGGCATAATTTTCAATGAGGCAACAAGCCAGCCCAAGCAACTTTGCATAATAGTTGCCATCACTCATATTTTTGGGTTTCGATTGTTTGTACAAGGTTGACCCTAAAAGCCTTTGGCCGGCGCCGGGGAAATACTCCATATAAAAACGCTTGTCAACAATATGCCCGCTTTTGAGAAGCACATCAATATTTTGCCTGGGATTAATACTTTGTTCTGTTTGCGCCAGGAGGCTGCTGTTCCTGTAAAAATTTTCACTTACCGGCATGTCGGCAATAACAAACCTGCCTATTAAAACACTGTCCTGCATGATATTTTTTTCATTCAAAATGTATACAGGTTTTGTACGATCCCGTTCCACCTGGTTATGATAGTTGCGGGTATCTTCCAGGTATTGTACCATTTGATTTATTTTATCATCAAACCTTTTTTGAGAATACCCTTTTTTCAAAGCTTCCACAGCACTGCTGTCAATGGCCTGGTTTTGTATAAGTTTATATTGATCAATCAAAGAAAATAAGTGTAACGATAGCGCTTCACCAGGATTATAAACGGATAAACTATCCCGGGTGGATGGGAAAATAATATCATGATAATAAAACGAAGCCAATTCCCTGATGGGAGCTTTCATTTTTTTAGCTACCAGTTGCACCAGCAATTTATTACCTGTACTAAACACATCAATACTCATGGCTCCATCTCCCCCGTGGGTCTTCTTTTTAAAAATGGCTACGGGTTTGCCATCCGTATAAACAATATCATTTTGAAACAACATTTTTTGCGCAAAAGCCGGGCAAACAAAACCAAAAAAGGAAAGTAGCAATATTGTTTTCATGATCAACTTTGTAACACCCAAGTTATGCCATGCCGTGTTAAAGTAATTGTAATTTGTTTAGGATACATTTGCCAGACAGATTTTAAAAGATGCAGTATATTTTCCACCTGGAGCAATATCAATTTGAGGGCATACCATGCCAACTATGTGTTCCTGATTATGCACAATTGAAGGAAACTTATCTTTCTGCTCCTGCCAAACCAGCTATGCCTTACTGGGCAAAATTGTGGCCATCGGCCATTGCGTTGTGCAGGTTCATTGCAGCCAGGCAGCCGCTGTTTTACAATAGGAAAGTAATGGAACTGGCTGCCGGACTTGGATTGCCTTCTATACTGGCAGCCAAATTCTCTGCCAGCGTTATTTGCAGCGATTATGTAAAAGAAGCAGTTGAACTACAGCAGGCATCTGTAAAACAGAATGGATTACAAAATGTGTCGTGTGAGTGCATCGACTGGCGGGAGATTCACCGGGACCTGGATGCCGGTATCATTTTATTAAGCGATATCAATTATGATCCTGCACAGTTTGAAATCCTTTATGAATTGCTCCTCAGGCTCCTGGATAAGGGAGCGATCGTTATTTTAAGTACACCACAACGTATAATTGGCAAGCCTTTTATCGAAAAGCTGCTTCCATATTGCAAAGAAAAAACAACCACCTGTGTAGAATCTGGTGGAGAGAACGCAGAAATCTTTATTATGCAGCTGGAAAAGACCAAATAAAAAAATTACCTTTTCCATAAATATAATTAAGACAGATTTAATAGGGTCGTTGTTTAAACATTGTATATTTGTTTTATCACCAGGGAAACCAATTCCAGATTATGACTACCAACCAACCGGGCATATTGCATAAAAATCTCTCTGTTTTGTCGGCCCTGGGCATTATTGTGGCCTTTTTTTTAAACTGGGTAAAATGGGCCGGGGTACCTGTATCTGCAAGAGATATGGCTACCGGTAATTTTTACAGCTTATCAGAAACAAATTTTGGTATCGGGAATCCATTTCCTGCAATGGTTTTTGCCAACGCTATTTTTTGGCTGATACCTGCCTTAGGCGTGGTAGTAATGTTGCTGGTATTGGCAAAAAAGAGCTATGCAGGTTTTTATGGTGCTATTGCCGGTGCCTTAACAGTAGGCCTGGCAGTTGTATATGCCTTATTTACCAATGAACTTAAAATGTTTGACAACACAATACAGTTGTCTACTGCATTGAGGCCTGGATTTTACCTGGCAGTAATTTGCGGTGCAGCCCTTATTTTTTGCAGCTGGAAAGGAAAAAGAATATTAAAATCTTTGTTCTTCTTTTTGCCGGTTATCATTTCTTACCTGGGTTTTAGCCAGATTAAAAAAAGCCAGCTTACGGAGAAAACATCTGCTACCCATACTTTAAAAGCGGATTATACAATAGATGCACGACAGCTGATCACTGAATTTGTGAGTGCCGACAGTGCTTCCAATGCAAAATACCGGGAAAAAATAATCGTAGTGAACGGCGTTATTTCAGAATTGAATGCCAAAGATTCTACTGCTACATTGAGTATGGCCGACAGTACCGGTTCCTATGCCATTTTCGATTTTGAAAAAGAACAGGCGGTTAAAGTAAAGGCGCTAAAAACCGGTGACAAGGTTTCGGTAAAAGCATTGTGCAGCGGCAGTCTTTACAGCGATATACTGGCCACCCAAACTATTTCTTTTAAACACGCAATTATCAATAATTAAAATAAACACCAATTAAAATTTAAAAAATGAAAAAGAGTACATTTCTTTTTGCTTTAATGCTGGCAAGTGCAGGATTATTTGCACAGGCTAAAAAAACAACTTCTGCTACTGTTAGCTTTGATGCATCAACTCCTGCAGATCCTGTTGCAAAAGCAGAAAATAAAACTGTTATTGCCGCTATTGATCCTAAAACCGGTTCAGTAGCATTTGAAGCTGCTGTTAAAAACTTTGCTTTTGAAAACAAAAAAGTAGAAGAACATTTTAATGCAGAAAGATGGCTGAATTCTGAGAAATTTCCAAAATTCAGTTTTAAAGGAAAGATTGAAGATTTGAGCAAAGTAAACTTTAAAAAAGACGGTACTTACACTGTTTCTGTAGCAGGTGACCTTACCGTTAAAGAAACTACGAAGCCAATTAAAACACCGGCTACTATTACCGTTAGTGACGGAAAAGTGAGTGCAACTGCAAGCTTTACTGTAAACCTTCCCGATTTTAGCGTAATGGCTGATGGAACCAAGATCAGCAAAGATGCTAAAGTTAGCGTAGCTGCAGATCTTAATTAAAACATATCAACACAAAAAAAGACCGGCCTGCTTTTGATAGCTGGCCGGCTTTTTTATTGGAATTATTTTTAAGAGATATCTGGGGGCAATCAGCCCGTAGTTTCCCCCGGGGTAAATTAAACAATTTGCTTTTTCATACACACACTATTCTCCACATGCTCGTATTGACCGTAGTTTTTTGTAATACTGTACCCCGATCTTTTGTAGAGCGCAATAGCTTCCGGTTGTTTTTTTCCCGTTTCTAAAATGCAGGTAGCATAACTTTCTTCCATCGCCCACAACTCCAGTTCCTGTAAAACCTTTCCACCCAGGCCATGACCCCTGAATTGCGGCAGTACAAACATCCTTTTTATTTCAACAGTATGCTCATCGTACTTTTTAAAAGCACCACAGGCAATAGGGGTTGATCCGTCGTAACAAACTATCACATGGCGTATGTTAACGATCTTATTAAACTGGTCGTAAAACGAATGGTCTTCCCCATCTCTTATGGCAAGATCCCGGTCAAGTAACACGACCAAAGCTTTAAAATCGGGATTGTCGGAGTTGGTTCTTTGAAAAGTTGTCATAATATATCGGGGCTTATTTTACAAAGGTCGCAATACTTTTATATTTTTTCAAGTCTGCCGTTTAATACAGCATTTCCCCCATTACAGCACGATGCCCGCACGCTTGCCGCCACTTACTACATATGGATGCTGTTTTTCTTATATCTGATTGATTAGAAGTATCTTTTCAGCATCATTTACGCATTCCTATACCGCCAATTTCAAAAAAAAGGAGCCGCTTTTTGCTGTACTTTTTTGTTATTAACGGCGGTTGGCAATATGGTAGCAGCCCAAAAAACAGGTTACTTATTTAAACACCTTACGACGGCAAACGGGCTGGTAAGTAATTCAATAAAGGCAATATTACAGGATAAACAGGGTTATTGGTGGATAGGCACCCAGATCGGTTTACAACGCTACGATGGTAAACGTTTTAAAACTTACCTGGCAGATATCAAAAATGCAGACGCCTTGCAGAGCGATTGGATAAGTGCTCTCTTCGAAGATAGCAAGCAGCGACTCTGGGTCGGAACTTCTGTAAATGGTGCCGCTATATTCAACAGAAACACCGGGAAATTCTACAACTTTAATCTCAATGTTAAGGCAGGCAATAGAAAAATCAACGGCATCTGGCAAATTTTGGAAGATAAGCGGGGTGGCATCTGGGTAGCAGCTTACAATGGCTTTTATAAATACAATGAAAGCAGCCGTCAACTGGAATCTGTTGACAGCCTGCTGCAAATGGGCCGCACCTATCCCAGCAGCATTACCCTGGATGCAGCGGGTGATCTTTGGTTTTCTACAACGGGGGGCATAAAAAAACTGGAGATGAAAACCGGGAAATTGTTTGACCGGAATAACAACCCCGGGGAATTGTCTGTTTTCAAAATTGAAAAAGCGGTCAGCACGATCACTTTTGATGGCAGGGAAAATATGTGGGTCAGCACAGCTTTTGAATATTACCTGTACAGGTATCAGCATCAGGGCAACCAGCTATTTGCCTACACTTTCGATAAACAGGGATACGAGGGAACCAACAATTTACTGGAAAAAGATGCTATGGGTAACCCATTTTATTCCAGCACCGGGCAACTACTGGTTCCAATTTTTTCACGAGGGTTGGCTACTTATAATTACGCTGCAGATAGTTTTGCTTTTATACATTCAGACAATACCAATCCTTATGGTTTACACCTCGATGTAACGACATATAGTTCCATGGTGATGGAAGAAGATGCGGAAAAAAATGTTTGGATAGGGACAGATGAAGGAATAAATATCACTAATCTGGACAACCCGCTGTTTACTCATTACGGTAGCCGCACCCATAATGCCAAACAATTGCCGGGAGAAGAAGTATCTGAATTAATACAAACCCAGGATGGTGACATATATGCTGGCTACTATGTTGCTAATGGTGGAGTGAGACGGTTTGATAATAATTTCAATTTTAAAGAAGCCTACTTATATAAAACCGGCAAGCCGGATGATGTGTTATACAACCAGCTTTGGGCGCTGTTTCAGGATACAGAGGGTATAATATGGGCACCCACCCAGGGTGGCGACATTTTACAAATAAATAGTTCAACCAATCAGTTAAAACTTTACGCAGATACTGCCCTCAGGGGTTCTATGAACCAGCTTGAACTGGATCAGGAAAGTGATACATGGATAGCACATGACAGCAGGGGATTGATAAAAATTGAAGCCGGCTCAAAAAAGATCACCCGGTACCGGCAGTTTAAAAATGCTGATCCTACGGCCAGGAGAAGAGTATATTGTTTTTTGTTGGAGAAAGACAATATATGGGTAGGAACGGGTGCCAGTGGGTTGCAGTTGTTCGATAAAAATACCGGGACTTATACGGAAGCATACCAGTCAAATGAAAAGGATCCCCGATCCATCAGCAACAATACCGTAACAGGTATTATTGCTTACAATGAAGATACCCTGGTAGTAGCAACACAGAGTGGCATCAATATTTTTAATAAGCGTACAAAGATCTTTACCAATATTTCCAGTAAAGACGGGCTGCCCAATAATCTTACACAGGCCATTGTATTGGATGATCAAAAAAATTTATGGGCAGCATTTGCCGGTGGGTTGAGTAAAATCGATCTGCGTAGTTTGCGCATTATCAATTATGATGAAAATGATGGCATCATCAACAACCAGTTCAATCACCGGTTCCTGAAACTATCTGATGGGCGCCTTGCCATTGGCGCCTCAAAAGGATTTCTTGTATTTGATCCTGCCAGTATTAACCGTACAATGGTGCCTCCCGATGTAACCATTACCGGCTTTAAAGTATTTAGCAAACCAATCATTATTGATTCGCTCATCAGCAATAAAGTTCCGGTTGAATTATCGCATATGGATAATAGTTTCGAAATTGAATTCGCTTCGCTTCAATTTAATACAGCTAACAGAACAAAATACTTTTACCAGTTGGAAGGCATTGACAAGGAATGGATAGCTGCCAATGAAGACGGTACGGTTAACTATAATAAATTGCCTGCAGGCGACTATATTTTTAAGGTTAAATGTGCCAACCGCGAAGGGGTGTTCTGTAAAAATATAACGGCTTTTTCCATACATATCATTCCGCCATTTTACCAAACGATATGGTTTCTTGTCCTTTTTGCCGCACTGGCTATAGCCTGCCTTTATGCGTTTATGAAATGGCGGGAACGAAATATCCGTGCGTTGGAATCCGGCAAAACAAAACTGCAGCAACTTACAGCAGAAAAATATAAAACACAATTTGAATCGGAACAGATCAGTAGTTTTTTCAGTACTTCCTTGTTAAATAAAAATGATGTGGATGATGTGCTGTGGGATGTGGCAAAGAATCTTATCAGTAAACTCGGCTTTGTAGATTGTATGATCTATTTATGGAATGCCGATAAAACATTATTGATCCAGAAAGCAGGCTATGGACCAAAGGGCTCTATTGAAGAGATGGAAAATAAACATTTTGATGTATTGCCCGGCCAGGGTATTGTTGGTACTGTGGCCGCTACCGGCAAAGCGCTTATAGTGGCTGATACTACAAAAGACGATCGCTACCGGGTAGATGATGCACAACGCCTGAGTGAAATATGTGTACCCATAAAATACAATGAACAGTTACTGGGTATCATCGACTGCGAACACCACGAAAAGAATTTTTTTACCAAACAGCATTTGCAATTATTGACCACCATTGCCACATTAGTCGCAGGCAAAATAAAATCCATTGAGGCAGAGCGTCGGCTGAGGCACCAGCGTGCAAAACTGGCAGACATTAACCAGCAACTGGCAGAAGTACAACTGGCAGCATTGAGGAGCCAGATGAACCCGCACTTTATTTTCAATGCGCTTAATTCTATCAAAAAATTTGTGATAGCCAATGAACCTGCCAATGCTGAAAAATACCTGGGTAAATTTTCAAAACTCATCCGTTCTATTTTAGACAACAGCCAGCGCGGAATGGTTACAGTAGAAAAAGAATTACAATTATTAAAACTCTACCTCGACCTGGAACAATTGCGTTTTGGAAACAAACTCCAATACGCTATTGAAGTAGATGAAAATATTAATGCCCTGGATATGGAAATCCCTTCCATGATCGTTCAGCCATTTGTAGAAAATGCGATGTTGCACGGCATCATGCACAAAGAAGATGGAGGCAAAGTATTGATACGGTTTGTTTACCATGAAGACTGGCTGGAGATAACCATTGAAGACAATGGCGTGGGTAGAAAAAAATCTGCAGCGTACAAAAGCGAAAATGGAGAAGCTCATCATTCTGTAGGTATTGCCATCGCCACCAAACGTTTGCAGGCAGTTAAAAAAAGGGAAGACACCCCGGCGGGTATACAGATCGTTGACCTGGAGGATGGTGCTGGTAACGGAACCGGCACCAAAGTAATTATTTCTATACCAATCAATTAAACCGCATAAAAACCTTACAACATGATCAAAACTATTATTATTGAAGATGAACCCGTAAGCCGTGATATGCTTACGCTGATGTTGCAACGATATAAGGCAGACATCAACATCGTTGATACTTGTTCTAACCCAACAGATGGCATTGAAAGTATTGCCAAACATCAGCCCGACTTAATTTTCTTGGATATACAAATGCCCAAAATGAACGGCTTTGATATGTTGAAAAAAATACGACAAATTAATTTTGAAGTTATTTTTACCACCGCATTCGATCAATATGCTATCAATGCTATCCGCATAAGTGCCTTGGATTATTTGCTGAAGCCAATTGATGATGAAGACCTGGGCATTGCCATTGAAAAATGCAGGGAAAGATTGCTGAATAAAAAACCTGCACACCAGTTTGAGAATTTATTTAATAACCTTACTAATAAAAACCCGCTCGACAAAACGCTTGCACTATCTGCATCAGACGGTATTAGTTTTATAAAGATGAGCGATATATTAAGGGTAGAAGCCAACGGTCGTTATGCCAAATTTTATTTGCTGAACAAAGAAACCATACTGGTGAGTAAAACACTGGGAGACTTTGAAGAGATATTATCTGCTAACCAGTTTTTCCGAATTCACGATTCGGCTATAGTCAACCTTAATCATGTAAAAAAATACATACGGGGCGATGGCGGTACCGTATTGCTATCTGATAACACAGAACTGGATGTGGCCCGCAGGCGCAAGGAAGAATTTGTAAAGCTGATTCCAAAGATTTGATATGATCAAAATAGTACATACCGTTTACAGCGGTATTACCTGCCGGATAAAACTTCATAATTGCCACCCGTTACAGGCCATTATTGTTTACGATAAGACATGGTAGTTTGCATCTTCATGTATTTAAATAAAAGGAAGTATGAACACAGGGTTAATAATAGCAACATCGGCTCTTACAGGTATATTTTTTCTTTACCAGTTTTTTAAAGGAAGTTTTATAAAACAAAAGGCTGTGCAATTTGCATCAGGTATGAGCAAATATTCCCTGAGCAACGAACTGCCGCAGGATGAGGTATGGTGGGCATTGCTGGATACGCCCGCGCAATTGGAACTGGCAGTAGCGCTTGCCCGCAAGGCATTACCTGTTTGGCAAAAGTATAGTGAGACCAATGAATTGTTGTATAAAAATTCTCCTACAGGCACTTCTCTAAAGATCAACTCCTCACTGCTTCAAACATCTCTTGATGAAATAACACAGGCTTCCAGCCTGCGCTTTCCGGAAAATAATAAGTATATAGTTAATTGTTACAATGAATTTGTAGCACCGCTTGTAGCATTGCACGATGGAAACTGGACAGTAACCTATCCCGTAAAAAAAATATTTTTAGCAGTGTATAATATTTTAAAAGCCATTGGAGAGCAGGAAAATATTACGGTAGTGAAAAACCTTTTTTCTTTATCTATTAACCAGTCGCTTGATTGTTTGGACATGTGTAAATTATACAGCAGGGAAGAAATAAAGTCTTTCCTGAATGCTTACAGGGTTCAACCTGTTTAAATATTTTTAATGGGTATTTTTTACCGCACGATACCCGCACACGACCACCAACTTCGTTTCATCCACCCTTCAATACGTTCGTCTTTTTACCGCATCTGTTCTGCATAGTTTTACACTATAAATCACTACAAAAAAAACTATAATGAACAAGATTATCTTATCTCTAGTGTTGCTGGTTATTACCAGGTCAGTAGGTTTTTCTCAATCAGTTGGTATCGGAACTACCACACCCGATGCCTCCGCTGTATTGGAATTAAAAACTACCACCAAGGGATTTTTGCCACCAAGAATGACAGGTTCGGAAAGAGGATTAATTCCTTCTCCAAAAATTGGTTTGCTGGTTTATCAAACAGATGGCGCAGCAGGCCTTTATGTTTACAACGGGGCATCCTGGGCACCGGTAACAGGTGCTGCCGGAACCCTTGGCGAATGGTCATTAACGGGAAATTCCGGAACAAACCCAGCTTCAAATTTTATTGGCACCATTGATAATCAACCGTTGCGATTTAGAGCAAGTAACATACCTGCCGGCGAAATAAATCCTACGACTGGCAATACCGTTTTTGGTATGAATAGTTTACCGGTAAATAGTACGGGCGGCCAAAATACTGCAGTTGGTTATAACAGCTTGAATAAAAATACCAGCGGGGCAGACAATACCGCCATGGGTATTGGCGCGCTTTTTAGCAATACTATCGGTAAGGAAAATACAGCTCTGGGTAAAACTACGCTTGTACAAAACATTAACGGCAATAATAATCTTGCCATGGGTGCGGAAGCACTTAATCAAAATGTTTCAGGTTCTGCTAATATCGCCTTAGGTAGCCGTACATCTTATAGTAACATTGACGGAACGAATATTATTGCCATTGGCGACTCCGCTTTATTCAATAATACGGGTAGTTATAATATAGGCATCGGAACCAAAGCGCTTTTTGCAAATAGTACCGGTGTTTCTAATACTGCATTGGGCAGCCAGTCCTTATCAAATAACTCTACCGGTTCACAAAATACCGCGGTTGGCCGTATTGCCCTGTTTGCAAACACTACTGGTGTACAAAATACTGCAATAGGCAACCAGGCCAGCCGTTACAATCAAACCGGTTCTGCTAATACAGCGCTTGGTTTTCAAAGTTTATTTTTAAACGTTGCCAATAGCAATAACACTGCTGTTGGAAACGGATCGCTTGCTGTTAGCACTGCTGATGATAACACAGCTGTTGGTCACTCTACACTCAATGATAATACCACAGGTATTTCCAATACGGCTGTGGGTAAGGATGCACTTGCAACTAACACAACGGGTAGTTACAATACCGCAATTGGCTACCGTGCCAATACCTGGGGCGCCAACTTTACCAATGCAACAGCTATCGGCGCCAAAGCTCAGGCTGGTTGTAGCGATTGCGTAGTGTTAGGAGCAGTTAATGGTTATAATGGTGCCACCAACAGTTCAAAGGTTGGTATCGGCATCACCAATCCACAAAAAACATTGCATGTAAATCCTAATGGTGCAGGGGGCATACTGATAGGGAATGATATGACAACCGGTGGTTATACAGGCATGCAGATGGGCATATCTCAGGCGAGTGGCGGATATGGCTACATTCAGTCTGTAAAGGCAGCATGGCCATCTACTACGTATGGCGATCTTGTATTTAATCTTTCTGGCGGTAATGTAGGTGTAAGGAAAGCAACACCGTTAACTCCGTTACACATAAAACAATCGACAGATTACGACGGATTGGGTGGGTTGAGATTAGAGCGAAAGGAGAATGGTAATTACTGGGATATTGATGTTACTTATGCCAACGGGTTGGATCTGTGGTATAATGGTGTTAACAAAGTACGGTTTAGTAATATCGATGGCGATATATGGACATCTTCAGATCTCCGCTTAAAAAAAGATATTCAAAACTTTGAAACAGCGTTACCCAAACTCATGAAATTAGAAGCAAAGTCTTATCACTACAAAGACAATGATGATGCAGCTCCGCTATCTTATGGATTTATTGCCCAGGATGTAGAAAAGATATTTCCAGGTGCAGTATCCAGTACAGGCAAGGACGGCATGAAAGCAGTAGCCTATCAAAAAATAAATATGCTTGCTATAAAATCTATCCAGGAACAACAGGTAATTATAGAAGCACAACAAACAGCAATACAGCTTTTACAACAACAAAATGTTTTGATGCTGGAGACAATTGAAAAATTACAAAAAACTGTAGAAGGAATTAAAGAGGCAAAATAATACTCCCGCAAATTCAAATGATAAAAATGAAAAAAATATTTCTTGCAGCCATCGTATGCGCCAGCCAGTTGGCAACAGCACAAAACGTAGGCATCGGTACCAATACGCCGGCCTCGCTGCTACATGTAAACAATGGCACCGTATTATTTTCCGGTCCCGGCGCCATTCCGGCTAATATTTCCACACCGCCTGTAAAAGGAAAAGGTATCCGCACATTTTGGTATGCAGATAAAGGAGCATTCAGAACAGGAGGGGTTTTTAACAGCGTTGTATTTGGTTTCCCGGAACCAGATACCAGCCATTTTCACAACTGGGATAAAGATAGCATCGGGTTCTTTTCTTTTGCCGCGGGTTTTAATACAAAAGCAAAAGGAGCGTATTCTTTTGCAGCAGGAGAGGCAAGTTTTGCAACAGGTGTATCTGCTTCATCTTTTGGCCATTATAACCGTGCCTCTGGCAATTATTCAGTTGCCGGGGGCAGCAATAATATCGCGGCAGGAGCTTCCTCCATTGCTTTGGGAAATGGAGCTGTTGCATCGGGCACACAATCAATTGCCCAGGGAAACTATGCTACCGCCAGCGGAATGTCATCCGTTGCAATTGGAACAAATGTGGAAGCTTTTGGTAAATATGCCAATGCACAGGGCATAAGTACCATTGCAAGTGGCGAACGTTCTACCAGCTTAGGTGACCATACTACTGCCAGTGGAGACTTTTCTACCGCCATGGGAACTTATTCCGTTGCAGGCGGTGACTATTCAACAGCAATGGGAAAAACCGCTAAAGCAATTGGCTATTCCTCCTTCGCCGCAGGCAACAATAACACAGCCAGCGGGGCCAATTCTTTTGCTATGGGTGTAAATGCAAATACAAACAATCATTCCAATTCATTTTGTTTTTCCGGCGCACTCAACGATATGGCTACAGCTAATACTGCCGATAATCAAATGATGATGCGCTTTACCAATTATACTTTTTTTGTTTCGGGATCTAACTATGCCTACCTGCTGCCCGCCAGTAATGGCTGGGCATATACATCAGACAGGAATAAAAAAGAAAGGTTCCAGGAAATGAATGGAGAAACAGTGTTAGGCAAAATCGCTGCCATTCCTTTTTACTCCTGGAATTTTAAAGCCAGCGATACCAGGCAATACCGTCACTACGGAATTATGGCGCAGGATTTTTATAAGGCTTTTGGCAAAGATGATTATGGAAGTATTGGCAATGACAGCACCGTAAGCCCACTCGACCTTTTAGGTGTTGCCTACAGTGCTATAAAAGGTTTGGAAAAAAGAACAGCAACATTGCAGGAACAAAATGACCGACTTAAAAATGAACTCGCCCTATTGAGTTCCATGAAACTAGAAATGAGAAGGTTACAGGATGACCTGGAAGCGGTTAAATTAAAAATGAAGAATTAAAACTGGCGATATATTTTTAATGATGAGTTACATAAAAATAAATGCTGCATACCATAACATAAGGAGCAAAAACTGGTTGAATATTGCTGTAATACTAACCAGGTATTTGATTGGCTTTGCCTTTATTCCGTCGGGGTTAAAGAAAATCATGGGGGTACGTTTTACTCAAATACCTGTAGATAATCCCATTGGTTTCTTTTTTGAAGCGCTATACAGGTCGGGTATGTACTGGAATTTTATCGGCTGGGCACAAGTGCTGGCGGCATTGTTATTAATGACGCAGCGATTTGCAACCCTGGGTGCTGTGTTCTTCTTTTTTATTGTATCAAATATTTGGGTCATTACTATCTCACTCGGGTTTACCGGCACATGGGTCATCACTTCATTAATGTTACTGGCAGTTGCGATGTTGTTAACCTGGGATTTTCATAAGCTAAAATATATTTTTTACGCGGATAACTATACACCGCAAACAAAGCCTGTTAGCTATCCTACCTATAACAATACCTGGGTAATTACAGGCTTTATTTTATTTACCTGGAGCATGGCAGGTTTATTACTGATGGAAAGCATGCATCCTTCCGGCAAATTGCTTCCAGGAGCCTGGTTAGCCGGAATTCTTTTAATCGTTCTAGTTGGATTTTATTCAGACCGAAAAAAAACAAAAAAATAGTTTCACGGGAATCAGGGCCTGGAACCTTGAATAAATCTTTAATCAAAAAAAATAACAGGATGACGCAACAGAATATCGCACTTGTAAAAGATAGCTGGACAATGGTATCAAAATTAGAAATGGAATTGGTAGGGGGCTTATTTTATAACCGGCTATTTGAAGTAATGCCGGAAGTAAAACCCATGTTCTCCAGGATGCCCATACCGGAGCAGTCAAAAAAACTACTGACTATGCTATCGTACATAATCAATAAACTGGATAAGCTGGATGAAATAATAGAAGAGGTAGCCAAGCTGGCAAAGCGCCATACGCAGTATGGCGTACGCGATGAACATTACGCTGCTGTAGGCGCCGCTTTATTATGGACATTGGAGCAGGGGTTGGGAACAGCCTGGAATGCCGCATTGCAACAGGCCTGGACGGAAATTTATGTGACCTTATCGGGCGCCATGATAAGTGTACAACAGGACCAAAAAACTGAAGTAACTTTATAGAAAAATACAAAAATGCTCATACTAATTTCAGGCCCTTACCGCAGTGGCACCAACGACGACCCTCAATTGATGAAAGCAAACCTTGACAAGCTGGAAGCAGTGGCGCTGCCCTTGTTCAGGCTGGGCCATATCCCTGTAATTGGGGAGTGGCTGGCCTTGCCGCTGTTACACCTGGCAGGATCTGCACAGCCAGGGGACGAAGCATACCAGGAAATATCTTATCCAATAGCTCACAGGATATTGCTGAAGTGCGATGCCGTGCTTCGCATAGAAGGCGCTTCCAAAGGTGCAGATGAAGATGTAAGGATTGCAAAAGAAAATGGGTTAACAATTTATTACAATCTCGCAGATGTGCCGGCAGAAAAGAAATAATAGAAGCCGGATAATTAAATTAGAACAGGCCGCAATTATTCAGTTTATTACCCAAATACTGCCATTCACTACTTCACAACTACCATTCGCTCAATTGGCGGTAAATGGTAAATTATTTAGAAATAGTTTTACACCGGATTTAAAGAATGGTTATTGAAAAGCAATCGTACCCTATTAATTTTTTGTAACAATATTTTGGTTTGCAAGGTTAACACCAGAGACGCAGCGGTATTTTTTACAAAATTTTAGGCCATTCATTATGCACCGGGCTTAAAAAACAATGATGGCAAACAACAAAACAATTATTGAAGAATGGTCGGTGAAAGACCTTGAAGACGGTTCTTCGTTACGCATTAGCGTAGTAGGTTGCACAGAGTTAGGCAACGAGGCTAAACCTGGTATACAGGTTTGTTACATGGGCCATATTTTGAACTATGATCCGCTGGCTGCAGAACGCTGGGCCTACCAGGCAGGTAAAGCTGGCCATGCCGAATACCTTTTAAAAGATCACTCATGGATGGTGTATGAAGATCAGTATGTAAAAAATTATTTGATACCGGGAACACCTCCTAAAGCCAAGGTAGAAGTAAAAACCCGGAGTTCCGCTCCGGTAGTAAAGGAATACATTCTTCCATTCTGATATAGCTGAAGCGTTCGGCTTATTCACAACTTCCAAAAATATAATTGATGACCGATAATAGCAATACGGCCGTGCTGCTGACGGCCAGGGATATGCTGTAAAATTATGTTTGCCATGCCGGATGTAATATTGCCGATGCGTATTACCTGGATGCAGGATTTTTAGCTGCGGGAAAATCACGTTTAAAACACCTGCTCCCCCCGCTAACTATTGCACAGCCACGACCACTACAAACAATTTTTATAAAGAAACTTCAACACTATTTTCGAAAAATAAAATAGTTAGTATGATTAAAATAATCTGGGTATTAATTGGACTCAACACACTTGCCCTCCTTATTTTTGTGGGTGCTTACTTTGTAATTAATAGCGGTAAGCAGGTTACTTACGAAGAAAAAGGCTGGACGGTGCTGTTGTCTGTTATTGGAACATTCTTAATCCTCCTGGCCGCTGTTCCATTGCGTTTTAGCCAATCCACCGGCACACTTATCTTTTCGGGAATTTTTGCCTTTTTGCCATTGTTGCCGGGCATAGCTTTTTCAATGATAAAATAAGATCCTGATAGTTGAGATTCAACATTTCTTCGTGTATTTTTTAAAGTTGTTTTATTGCGGTTGCTGTTGACAGTAAATCCAAGGGCAGCAGAGGAGACGACAAAATAAAAAAAGAAATAATTATGGATAACAATGCCGGGCTAAATGTTAGGAAACATTTTCGTGGATGACGGCAACAATAATATTTACAAGGGCCTTTAAATAATTACAAACTGCCATTTACTCAAATTGATACAGGTTCTTAATATTAATACAGAAATTTGAACCATCAATCATAAAACATAAAAAAAAATGAAAAAAGTAATTATTCTTACAGCCTTATTTGTAAGTATTGGATCGGTATGCATTTCACAGAATAAGATGCTGCTAAAGGAAGCGGAAAGAAAAATTGATGTTTCTTCTTTTGAGCAATTAACTGTAGACGGAAATTTTAAACTCGTGCTTGTGGAAAATGACCAACCGGCTATTTATATAAAAGGTAATCCGGGATTTGTTAAATCCTTTAAGTTTATCCACAACAATAAAAATCTTACAATTAGAAGTAACTACACAAAAGCAGCAACAAATAACGAAGTTTTGATTAATGTAAAGAACCTGAAAACCCTGGTTGTACAGCAAGAGTCTATGATTAGTATGGTTGGCCTGCTAATGTCGGAAAATACGATCATTCGCCTTAACGCGGAATGTATTATTAGTTTAAGCAGTAAGGATATTGCGAAAATTAAAGCTGATGAAAATTTTGAATTAACAATTTTTAGTACGTCTCTGGCACAGAAATTTTAAAGGATGTCCCAGGTTGAGAAATACCTGCAACCAGCGTATCAAATTTAAATGACGTACAACCTATCATTCTGACGAAAAAAGGCCCCTTCCCAACAGGTACTATTTTCAGGCGAAGGACACCAATTTAGCAATCATCCTCATTGTATATTGATCCTGAATGTAGCCTTTCTAGATATAGATATTAATCTGCCCGTAAGAGTCATTCCTCATCACTAACATCCAAAAACGTGGATTCGCCTTAAGTGATTCGTGCTGTTGGGCACATCATAATCGGGCCCGTGGGTTGCACCCGTACAGCAAATATGGCTCAGCCGGTCAGGACCGCTGGTCCCGACCCTACATAAAAAACCCCCGATATTACCGGGGGTTTTTCCAAAAAAAATATCATTACAATTTGATCTGCTCGTCACTATTATCAAAAAACCTGCACCCGGTTAATTGATCCGTGCTCTGGTATTTTACTTTAATTTTTTGCTTGTATTTCCAGCTCCATTTAAGTCTCCTTACCAGGGTCAGTTTATCAATAGAGCAATGCCCAGGCTTGAATAACATACAAAAGAGCCGCCTCTTTTACCCAGTGCCACATCCTATTCTTTATACGACATAAGTTTGCTTCGCCACAGTAAATGTCTCCTTCGCCTTTTACTTCGTCCGCCCAGGCTGTTTATCGCTTGTTGCCAATTGGTATGGGAAATACTTTTATGTAAACAGATTAAAAATATAACAGTAAAAAAGCGGGCTATTCCAACTGCTACCAGGTAAGAGGCTGGTGCTTTGGATATGGGAGCGAAGGTTTTTTAAGCCGGGGTTTCCCAATTGCGCCGGAGTGTATTGGCACCGGGATGACCGGTTATAAAATTCATGCATCCGTAAATCAACGACTATGTATAAATCTATAAATTATAATTCCTGGTGTTTTTTTCTTGTAACAGCAATGCTGGTACTACTCCTGGTGGTAATCCTGGCCGGTGCTGTGGTCAGCCAGAGAAATAATAAAAAGGCGGTGAAGTATAATGCCATGTTGAATCATGAATTAATTGATGAAAAAAAACTTTCTTCCCTGGAAGCTGCCACCGGCTGGCTTAATTCTCCCCCATTGAAAGCATTGGATCTGAAAGGAAAAGTTATAGTGATCAATTTTTGTACTTATAGCTGCATTAACTGGATTCGTACGCTTCCCTACATGCGTGCATGGTCTGAAAAATATAAGGAGCATGGTCTTGTAGTGATAGGCATACATACACCGGAGTTTGAGTTTGAAAAAAATGAAAAGAATATCAAACAGGCCTTAAAAGCCTTCAACATCAGCTACCCGGTAGCAATCGATAATAACTATGACATATGGAACGCTTTCAATAATCAATATTGGCCCGCACTTTACTTTGTGGATGCTAAGGGAAATATCCGGCATCATTATTTTGGCGAAGGAAATTATGAACAATCCGAACAGGTTATACAACAATTATTAGCACAAGCCACAGGGAAGAAAATTGACCAGGCATTATCTGCTGCCCAGGGACAGGGAATAGAAGTTGCTGCAGACTGGGCTAATTTAAAATCGCCGGAAAATTACCTTGGTTATGAACGTACCCTCAACTTCAGATCGGGGTCTGTTAAAAGAAATATACTCAAGACTTATGCAGCGCCAAAATCGCTGCAACTCAACCAGTGGGCGCTTTCCGGGGATTGGACAATGAAGCCTAAACTCATTGAGCTGAATAAAAAAGTAGGACGCATTGTGTACCGCTTTCATAGCCGGGACCTGAATATGGTTATGGGACCAGGCATTGCGGGCAATGTTGTAAGATTTAGGATATTAATTGATGGAGAACTTACCGGTGCGGCACATGGGGTTGATGTTGATGCAGAGGGCTACGGCACGGTTACAGAACAGCGTTTGTATCAACTGGTGCGGCAAACAGGCAGGGTTGTGGAACGCCAGTTTGAAATAATATTTTTAGATCCTGCCGTGGAAGCCTTCTCCTTCACGTTTGGTTAATAGTAAGCAATAAATAAAAAGCATATGTTAGAAAAGATAAAAGTTAAGCGCCCGGGTTTTGCGTTCGTCCATGTTATGGTTGGGGCGCAGCTGGCAATGATCGGTTTGGTGAATGCACAACCCCGGGGCAGATTGGTATTAAATTTAGAACCGGTTACACAATCAACAAATATTTCCCTGGGGCCGCCCAGGCAGGTAAATGCAGGTGTACTTAACATAGGATATGTAGAAGCGGGTCCCGCAAACGGAACAGCGGTGATTCTTTTGCACGGATGGCCCTATGATATTCATAGCTATGTTGACGTGGCCCCGATGTTAGCTGCCAAAGGTTACCGGGTAATCATTCCCTACCTGAGGGGTTATGGCACTACCAGTTTTCTTTCTGCTGAAACATTTAGAAACGGGCAGCAGTCAGCCATTGCAGCTGATATTGTAGCATTAATGGATACACTTAAAATTGCCAATGCAATCATCGGCGGCTTTGATTGGGGCGCCAGAACTGCGGATGTTATTGCTACACTATGGCCGGAAAGATGTAAAGGCCTTGTAGCGGTAAGCGGTTACATTATTACCAATGTTAAAGCCAACGAACAGCCCTTACAGCCAAGGGCAGAATTGGGTTGGTGGTATCAATACTATTTTGCCACCGATAGGGGAGCGGCAGGTTATGGAAAGTATCGCCACGATTTTGCTAAGCTTATCTGGCAGATCGCATCACCCAAATGGAACTTTGATGATGCAACATTCGAACGTAGTGCGGCCGCACTCAACAATCCTGATCATGTTGCTATTGTAATGCACAATTATCGCTGGCGGCTGGGCCTTGCACCGGGCGAATCAAAATACGATGAGCTGGAGCAAAAACTGGCCGGCTCGCCGGTTATAAAAATTCCTGCCATTACAATCGGGAGCGACTTTGATGGAGCTGCGGCCAACGGAAAATCCTATGCATCAAAATTTAAAGGAAAATATGCTCACTGGGTATTTAATGGAATAGGGCACAATCTTCCGCAGGAGGCGCCGGAATATTTTGTACAGGCAATAATAGAAGTGGATAGTTACCAGGGAAATTAAAAAAAGGTTTCACAAATAATGACCCGGCAGCAGAATGCTGAAAAAATTCGACACAATAAATTTTAGACAAAAAAAGCAAAAAATGAAAAATAAAGATTCAGTCCACACGCTCAGTGAAATAGAAAAGGGAAAAGTTATTTATACAGCAAGTGTAAATACCAGCGGTGGCAGGGGCGAAGGCATTTCCCGAAGTTCTGATGAAAAACTCAATATCAGGTTATCGTCTCCGGGATCGGGAGGAGATGGTACCAACCCCGAACAACTCTTTGCTGCCGGATGGTCAGCATGCTTTGAATCGGCAATGGCAACCGCCGCCTACAAAATGAAGATACGGTTACCGCGGGATCTTAGTATTAATGCGGAAGTTGATCTGTGCCTGGAGGAGGGAGAATATACCCTGCAGGTTCGGCTGAATATAAGCCTTCCCGGCATAGAGCGGGCAGTTGCCGAAGCAATAGCAGATGCCGCTCACCAGATATGCCCTTACTCAAAAGCAACCCGTCGAAATATAGATGTGCAGGTAAATGTGGTGTAAGAGAAATAACCTGTTGACATTGCCGGCAGGTTATTTATTATGCCTATAAAAGCAACCAGGTATATTTTTATTGAACAATACTAAATAAACGATATGATGAATGATCTTTTCAAATTTATGATTGACAAACAGGGAGGGCTTAAGCGCTGGAAAACATTCCATACAGCCACTGCCCATATGCATGTAGGCGGTAATCTTTGGAAAAGGAAGGGGCATGAAGGCATAATAGAAGAAGTGGATGTGGTCATAAACCTTCTTGAACAAAAGCTATCACATATTCCTAATGATGAATGGCATACTTCCTATAGTCCGCAACGGGTAGCTATTGAAACTGCCAATGGAAACCTTTTTGAAGAATTGTATAATCCAAGAGCTTCTTTTAAAGGACATGTATGGGACACAATATGGAGTAACCTGCAACTGGCTTATTTTACAGGTTATGCAACCTGGAATTATTTTAATACCCCTTTCCTGTTTGCAACCCCGGGATTTGAAGTGACGGAAATAGAACCCTGGGAAGAAAATAATGAAACCTGGCGACGCTTAAAAGTAAAATGGCCGGAAAATATTCATACTCATACTGCCGAACAGGTATTGTATGTAGATGTCGAAGGGTTTATCAGGAGGCTGGATTACAAAGTGGAGATTGCCGGCAATAACGCTGCTGTTCATTATTTATCCAACTATAAAGATATTGCCGGAATAAAAATGGCGACAAAAAGAATGGTGTACCCCATGGGAGAAAATAATAAACCGCAACCGGATGCTCCTGTGATTGTATCCATCGACTGGAGTGATATAAAATTCAGTTAGTCTTGCTGTAACGCTTTGTTGTAGCTGGGAAGCCTGCACACAACATTCATCTTTTAATGGATCAAAGATCAGAATGGCCGGTGCCGTCCGTTGGTAAAATTTGTTCCGGCATGTTCGAGATACCAGGTTTTTAAAACTCACCTGTTTTCCAGCCAACGTAAAAATTCAGCAGACCTTTCTTTGGAAACCAGCAATTTTTCACCGGTTGGTACCGCAAGGTTAACCAATAATTTACGGGCAAAATAATGTTCCACTTCTTTCACCGCATCAAAACTGGCAAGGTATTGCCTGTTCAACCTGAAAAATTGTTTGTCGGGTAAAAGTTGTTGTAGCTGTTCCAGCGAATAATTAACAGCATATTCCTGCCGGTCGAAAGAAACAATGAAGGCCGTTTCGTACTTCACATGGAAGTATGCAATGGTTTGTGTGGGTACGTTGATATATTTATTGTGTTTAAACACCAGGAAATTTTTTTTATTGGCAGGAACTTTTATTTTCTCTAATAAAGTGTTAAGGATCGCTGGCAGCTGATGTTGAAAAAATGTATGAGTAAAGTCATTCTTTTCAACGCCGGTATAAAATTCATTTTCCGGGTATGCTGGCAGCGATTGCTTTTTTAAATTTATGCCCCGTGTTCCGGTTAATATTTCCCGGGAAGGCAGCCTGTTTGTGTTAGATTGAACTTCTATTTGTTTCATTACCATTATTTTTTAAGATTAACCTGTTTGTAGTGCCATGATCTCATCTGCTTCCTGTATCAGCGAATGCATCAGGGCTGCAGCACTCCTGTGTTTAAGGATCGGGGCAATTTGTCCTCCCCAAAAAAATACCATATCCGTTTTTTGCTGCTCCAATGCCGCTGTTCTGAGTGATGACATAAAAGTTGATTGTAAGGGGTATGGAAGAATTTGTTTTTCTTTCCCGATCATATCGGTCACAATCCTGTTGTTTACACCACGGCCAAGTCTCCCGGTAAATGCCCTGGTGAGGCTGGTATATTTAGCAGCATCCGAAAACAAGGTATTGCGATGAACGGGTAATGCGTCTGATTCATCTGTGGCTAAAAAAGCGGTACCTATTTGTACAGCAGCAGCGCCTAATACCAATGCTGACGCAATGCCACGGCCATTGGCAATTCCGCCTGCCGCAATGATAGGTGTTTTTACTTTTTCTTTGATAAGTTGAATTAATGTAAATGTTCCGTAAATCGACTCTTCCGAAGGCGCTAAAAAAGATGGCCGGTGCCCACCAGCTTCAAAGCCTGAGGCAATGATGAGGTCTACACCCGCAGCTTCCAGCGCTATGGCTTCGCCAGGTGTGGTTGCAGCACCAATGGTTTTAATACCCGATTTGTGCATTTGTTCCAAAATGTTTGCCGAAGGAATTCCAAACATAAAGCTGAATACTTTTGGGCGAATATCAAGTATCACCTGCACCTGGTTTTCGAAACGCGAAACAAAAGATGGCGGCTTTCCTGGTAATGGAATGCCGGCTTCATCAAAATAGGGTTTAAATAATTGCCGGACCTGCTCAAAATGTTCATCAGCAACAATACCACCTGCTGTATCTGTATCCGAAACCCACAGGTTAATATTGTAAGGTTTGTGCGTTGCCGCCCTTATTTTTTTATCGACATCATAAATCTCCTGCGCACTCAAAGTGCAGGCACCATAGCCTCCTAACCCACCCGCATCGGAAACCGTTTTTACAAGTTCCAACGACGAAAGCCCTCCACCGAACGGCCCCTGGAGGATGGGGTAATCAATGCCTAATATTTCGGTAGCTTTAGTATTGTACCACATAGATTATATTTTATAGTTTACATCACTCATCAGTTTGTTTACAATGAGCCAGTTTCCGTTAAACCCGTGAAAGGACAGGAGATCATAATAATTGAAATCATACATCTTTACCGTTACTTCAGCAATGGCAATACTGTTAACCACTTTCACCGAAATAATATTTCCCCCGAACGGCTTGCCTGAATCTTTCGGACTTTGCCGCCCTGCTACCGCTTGAAGATACTGGTCGAGCGTTTTGGCATAGGGTTGCCCTTTCACATCACCAAAAAGTAACGCTTCGGGGTGAAAGACATTCTCCAATAAAGTTAAGTTACCCTCATAAATTCCTTTGAAGTAATAATTTTCTATCACCTGCATGATGGCCTCTTTGTTTTTCTGATCGTTTTGCATTTCTTTATCATTGGGCTTCCATTTCCAGGTATCCTTTAATGAAAGCAATTAGCAATTATTATTTTTCAACCATTTAAATTATGCCCTGCCGACATACCTCCGTCTACATGTATGATAGCCCCGCTAATGAACCTGCTTTTAGCAACGGTGTATACCATTTCGGCAACGTCTTCCACCTCGCCAACACGGTTCAATAAATGCAGGCCGGCACTTTTATCGGCAGCATCGCCATGCATTGGTGTACGGATAACACCTGGCGCTATGGTATTTACCCTGATATTGCTGGTTCCAAATTCGGCAGCCAGTTGTAAAGTAAGTGCATGAATAGCCCCTTTGCTGGTAAGTGGGGCCGTGGCAGGTGCGCCGCCAAAAGCATGGTTAACGATAGGAGTACCCATATTGATTACTACACCATCCTGTTGTTTCAACATTTGGGGGATGACAGCCTGTGTGGTAAAATAAGTTCCCTTCAGGTTTGTATTGAGGAAACTGTCGAGGTATTCGGGTGTTACTTCCAAAAACGGGCGGGTATCAAAAATGCCGGCATTGTTAATAAGGATATCCACTGATCCGAATTGTTTTAAGGCGGTGGCAACAAGCCGCTCACCAGTTTCCTTTTTACTTATATCACCGGCCAGCATTGCCAGGTTTTCACCTCCGCCAAATTCATCATACACCTGCTTCAGTTTCCCGGCTGTGAAAGAATTGATCACCACGTTGTCGCCCCTGTCGAGGAAATGTTTTGTTATCTCCTTTCCAATACCGGAGGAAGCGCCGGTTACAATTACTGTTTGTTTTTTCATGTTGTTATTTTTTATCGGCTGTGATGCCTTGTTCACGTAATATCGAAACCTGATCTCCTGCATAACCCCAATCATCCAGGTCAATTTCCTGTATCACCACATGGGTAAGATGAGGATCTTTATTCAGTGTATCGCTGATAAGATCCGTTATGCCCCTTATCAGTTGTTGTTTTTGTTCCCTGCTCACTCCTTCGCGGGTCAGTTCAATTTTAATGTATGGCATGGCTGATTTTTTATGCCGGCACTGCAATGTTTGCAGCTTTAGCAGTGAATTTAATATGGAGATCGAAGTCATTATAGATCAACGTGTCGCCGAGATTCTGGAAGAAATTACCTGACCGGAATTTCATATCATACAGCGTACGGTTAACCAGCATCTTGCCCGATGCCTCCAGCGTTTCTTCGTTCCGGCCGATACCGGCTTCGAAATTTACAGTATGCGTAATTCCTTTAATGGTAAGGTTGCCCGTAATACTGTAAAGGTCTCCTGGTTTCTTTTCCGCATAAAGGATCAGCAGCCTGGCCGTTGGATATTTAGCTGACGAGAAGAAGTCCTCGGAAGCAAGGTGCCCGGCAAACTGTGCATTGGTTTGAGGATCGGTGATGTCAAGGATACTGATGGACCTGGTATCAATGATAAACTCGCCGCCGGTTAACGCCCCGTTCGTAAATTCAAGCGAACCTTCCAGGATATTGATGGTTCCATTGTGTGCCCCGGTTACTTTACGGCCAATCCAGGCAATCTCGCTTTGTGCCGGTACCAATTTGTAATGTTGTGTTTCCATTTTTTTATTTTTTAGTTGTTGAATAATAATTTGATAATACAAAGGAAATAAGGAAAGGGCAGGCAATTGCGTGACCTACATCACATTTAAAATGTGATGGCAATAGGTGATCCATGTCACTATGCTAATCAGGAATGATATAACCTGCTGAGCGTTTCCCTGGATACACCCAGGTAAGCAGCAATTAAATGTTTTGGAACCATATTATAAAGGGCAGGGTATTGTTCCATGAGTTCTTCATACCGATGCTTCGCATCTTTGTTCATGAAAGACAACATTTTTTTTTGCGCTGCAGCATAACCTTTATTGGTACGCCATCGAAAAAAATACGCTACCTCCGGAATTTCATTACACAATGCTTCTCTTGCGGTATTGGAAATGCGAAGTACTGCTGCATTGGTAACACAATCAACATTGATAGTTGCCCGGTTACCGCTGTAAAGAGCATTGTAATCGGAAGCCCACCAACCCGGCATAGCAAATTGCAGGATGAACATTTTTACCTCGTCATTAATATAAAAAGATTTAAGGCACCCATCTAGTACAAAATATTCGTACGAAACGAGGTCGCCTTCGGAAATGATGGCCTGCCCTTTTTTGAAAGAAAGCTGGTCGAAATGAGAAAAGAAATGACGGAACTGTTCTTCCGTCAGCGTTTTAATGTTAGCAACATGCAGTTTTAAGGTTTCTTCGGCAGTCATATGCATTGCAATATGGAAATATGTATCGAACTTTTTCACGGTAAAAGTAGATAAAAACTTCCTTGTTGCTATTTCGCTGCTAAGGATATCTTGTTGCAGGATTGCTGTAGCATTATTTGCGGGAGCTGAATGGATCGCTTGCATAGTTGTATTCATTTTATTTGTTTAGGGTTCACCTGTTCTCCAGCCATTGTAAAAAAAGGGCTGACTTATCCTTCGGTACCAATAATTTATCGGGAGACGGAACAGTAAGGTTTACCAGTAATTTGCGTGCGAAATAATGTTCCACTTCTTTTACTGCTGCGAAGTTTACCAGGTACTGCCTGTTTACCCTGAAAAACTGCCTGCCGGTTACAAGATTCCCGATCTGCTCAAGGGAGTTGCTTACTAAGTATTCCTGCCGGTCAAAACACACAATTATAGAAGCTTCATATTTAACATAGAAAAAAGCAATGCTTTCAGTAGGGACGGTAAAATATTTGTTGTGTTTGAAAACAAGAAAACTTTTTTTGCCGGCGTAGGCTTCCATTTTTCTTATCAAAAGATCAAGGTTGAACAAAGCAGCAGGCGGGAAAATGCTATTCGGGTTGTTTCCAGGGTCACCGGTGTGCAGATCATTTTGTTTGAATTGGGTTTGCATTTTATTTATTTATTAAGTTCCTGGTATATAAAAATTTGATTTCGGAAAAATTTTATATCGTGCTTATTTATTGGAAGGGTATGTCAAACAAAATGCCATTGGGTAAAGTCTTATAAGCCAACTCTTTATTTTTTTTCGCGGCATTGTCAACCATGAAATATCGTGGTGGAGGCAAATGAGTCACGAAATAAAATAGTAACTTCGAAATACCCCGGTACTTTTAAAGAACCTTTTAAAAGCATTTCTCTCAGGTTCTTCCAGCGTTTACATTGATATCTATGAACTGCCCCCGCTGATCTGGAAAAATATTATTCAAATAACAGCATTCAAAAAGATGGCTTCTTTTTGGATGAACCGGATAATTAAATACGCATGCAACGATGATAAGAATTATTGCAACCATGCTCATGGTCTTCCAGGTAATAACTTTCTATGGGCAGGGAATTAACAGGCAACAGGCAGATTCAATGCTTGTACAATTGGAAAAAAAAAATGCACCCATCATTCGCATCGACCTGCTTTTAAATTTAGCCCAATTTCAAATTTTTAAACCGGGCGAAGACAAGATTGATTTTGATAGCGCTAATAATTATATAAGACAAGCAGCTGCAATCAATACTGCATTGCGATCCGGCGAAGCCTCAGGATATCAATTGATGACAGAAGCATTTATGACCAGGGAAAGAGGTCAGTATGGTGAAGCAATCAGGATGATGGAAAGAGCTATCCCTATCCTCGAAAAGGGAAAAAATAAGCTTTACCTGGGAAGGGCTTATTATGAGCTATCACAATTGCTTGATTACAATAAGGCAGAAGAACTTACAAAGATGATCACGCTGGTAGAGAAATCGGTTACTGCCTTGGGGCAGGCAGGGGATGTAAGCAGGAAAGCATTCAGCCTGAAAATGCTGGGAGATTTGTACAACATTGCAGGAAACCGGCCTAAATCACTGGCAACACTTACACTCGCTGTGGAAGCATATACTTCCATAAACTACCGGGAGTTACAAGGCGTGTATGCTTTACTGGCAGATGGCTACCGAACAGAAAATGATTACGGGCAGGCGCTCCGCTATGCGCTCCAGGCTTTAAAAATTGCAGAAGCAGTGAAGGATACTACGATGCAGTTGTGCCAGATCAATAATATTCTTGGTACGATATATAGCAATTTAGGAAGGGATGAGTTGACGATCAAACATTATAAAGATGCCCTTAAAACTGCACTTGCCTATAACGATAGTGCAACCGTAGCGATATTCCTGGGCAAAATTCCGAATAAATATTTTGGGATGTTTCAGCCGGAACGTGCCCTTGAATTTTTGGATACAGTTCCCGAAGGATATAAAAGATCTGAAAACCGGCAGATAAAACTGTACCTGGCAGTGGCATATCTCAGTGCTTACTTTGGTAAAAAACAATACGATAAAGCAAAGCCCTATTGCGACCAGATTTTAAAAGTGGCAGATAGTATGGTGTTGAGTATATACGACCGCTACAGTGTTTATGGGTTGGCTACACATTATTTTATTTTTGCCGGGCCCTTGTCGAAGGCAGGAATTTATTTAAACAAGGTTAAAGAAATTACAAAAGAAATCAGGCAGCCCTTTATAATATCAACATATCATATGCTTCAATACAAACTGGACTCGGCACGGGGCGATTACCGGTCTGCTTTTTATGAACATCTTTCTTTCAGGAAAATTAAAGATTCTTTATTCGGCGTAACCAAGCTGAGGCAATTCCAGCAACTGGAAGTAGAGTATGGAACTGAAAAAAAGCAGGATTCAATCAAATTAAAAGACAAGGATATTTTATTGTTAACTCAAGCCAACAACCTGCAGCAAACCAACCTGGAGCAGGTCCGCCTCACCAAAAATATAACAGTAGCAGGCATTTTAATGGCAGGTATTATTATTTTGTTGCTTTACAGGCAGTATCAGCAAAAGCAAAAGAGTAATGTCATTATCACCAATAAAAATGAACAGTTACAACATTTACTCACGGAAAAAGATTGGTTATTAAAAGAAATTCATCACAGGGTTAAAAATAATTTTCAAAGCGTAATGGGATTGCTGGGCACACAGGCTGCATACCTCAAAAATGACGTGGCAAAAACTGCTATAACCGATAGCCGGCGAAGGATACAGGCAATGTCATTGATCCATCAGAAACTATACCAGACTGAAAACCTTTCCGCCATCAATATGAATGACTATGTTCACGAACTGGTTGATTATTTAAAGGATGGGTTTGATATTGCGAACCATATTCGTTTTAACCTGCAGGTAGAAAAGATAGACCTCGACCTTGCTCATTGTGTTCCCTTAGGTCTTATTATTAATGAAGCGCTTACCAATTCTTTCAAGCATGCGTTCCCGGGAAGAGTAGACGCAACCATTAATATTTCGTTTCTTCAAACTGCGGAGGATCATTTTTCTTTAAGTATTCATGACAATGGAACAGGTTTGCCTTCATCGCTCAATATACTTAAACCGGGTTCTATGGGTTTAAACCTGATGCAGGGACTTAGCGATGAAATTGGTGCGCGCTTTACCATAGAGAATAAAAGCGGAACGCTGATCACGGTAAATTTTAAATACGATCCGGAACCCAAAGCCGGAATATCACAAACAACAAGCGAAGTAATTCATACCCTATGAAAGAGAAAATACTTATTGTGGAAGATAAGTTTGTAGAAGCCGACTATCTCCGGTTAATGCTTACCAATGCAGGCTACCAGGTAATGCCTATTGCGCATACTGTGTTGCAGGCTCAGGAATTGATGAGGGAAGACAGGCCTGACCTGGTTTTACTGGATATTTTTTTAAAAGGAAAGCTTACAGGAATTGACCTGGCAAAAATATTAACAGAAGACAATATTGCTTTTGTTTACTTATCTGCCAATTCAAATGAAGAAGTGTTGAATGCTGCCAAAGCCACCCAGCCTTACGGATTTTTAGTAAAACCTTTCAGGGAAAAAGACCTGCTTATTACATTGGAAATTGCACGTTACCGGCACGAACATAGCCAGGAGTCAGTGGTGAAGAAAGAAAATATTTTACAGGCAAAATTATCTGGTATTATTAACGGGCAGGAAAATTGGGAAAATAAATTGTTGAATATCTGCAAAACACTTCAACCCTATATATCCTTTGATTATGTAACTGCCGGATTAAATACCATCGAAGATATTTCGAGCCCGGTACTCAGCTTCTTTAGAATTGGGTATGATGAGTACCAGAAGATCGGGGTTAAGGAATTGCTCACTATGTTCAAACTCAAAATAAACGAACTGGTAGCAATTGCCAACAAAGGTTATCATGATGCAACCACCGCCATCTTCGATGAAAGAGCATTTGTACAGGCCTGCCTCAAATCGCCTCTGACCAAACAGTTTGCTCAATCATTTCTTGTTAAGTCATGTATCTGTATCCCCTTACACTTTTCAACCGGCGAGGTGTTTATGTTCAGTCTTTACAGCCGCAAGCCCGATACCTATAATGCTGATCATATTGTATTATTAAATCGTTTGCAGAAATTGTTGACGAACGGAATTGAAGCACTGTTTAATAAAGAAAGGCAGCAGGTTGCATTACAGCCTGAAGTAATTCATCCTACAATTGTTCCTGCAGTTCCGGCAACAGGCTTTGAAGGAATTATTGGCAACAGTCACCTGTTATTAGACGTATTCGATTTGATAACGCAGGTAGCACCCTCCGATACATCTGTACTTATTTTAGGAGAGAGCGGAACGGGTAAGGAACGCATTGCTGATTGCATTCACCAACTTTCTCCCCGGAAAAAGCATCCGCTTGTAAAAGTAAACTGCGCAGCCCTTCCTTCTACACTGATAGAATCTGAATTGTTTGGTCATGAAAAGGGCGCTTTTACAGGGGCTTTGGATAAGCGAATAGGTAAATTTGAAAAAGCCGATAAGGGAACGATTTTTTTAGATGAGATTGGCGAGATGCCATTGGATCTGCAGGTAAAATTGCTCCGGGTATTGCAGGAAAAATATATTGAACGGGTAGGGTCGAGAGACATTACAAAAGTGGATGTAAGAATTATCGCCGCTACCAATCGTAACCTCGAGAAGGAAGTAGCAGAGGGACGGTTTCGCCTTGATCTCTATTACCGGCTCAATGTATTTCCGATATCATTACCCGCCCTGCGGGAACGAACAGAAGATATACCGGTACTTGCCCACCATTTTATAACGCATTATAGTCAAAAGGCTGGAAAAAAAATCACGGCGCTGTCTGATAAGGTAATGCATAATATGAATGCATACCACTGGCCTGGAAACATTCGTGAACTGGAAAATGTAATTGAGCGAAGCGTACTGCTTGCAAAAGGAAACACTATAGAAGATACGCTGTTGCCAGATGCCAAAAAATCAGAAGGCATACATGGGCTGCGTTTCAAAACCATTCATGAGAATGAACGGGATTATATCATTACAGTATTAAAAAAATGTAACGGCAGAGTATGGGGTCATGGAGGCGCCGCCGAAATATTAAATATTCCTGCTACTACTTTGAAATCAAAAATGAAAAAACTGGGCATTCAAAAAGAGAATTTTGAATAAAAGTATCCCATTCAATAAACATCACACCCCTTTTCTGCAAAAAGGATGAACACTCTTCTCATCCTTTTTATAGTAAATCTTATACAGCGTGAATCCATTGTTTTCCCCCGGAAAAATAGTTGTAAAATAATTCAACCCCCAAAACGACCGGTTCACTATTCATTTGGTCTACTCCCCTGTCTTAGTACTTGACCTCGCCCCCACGTGACAATATTTTTGTGCTATCAATTACAAATTAGTAATGGAACGGTGAAGTAAATTTTACCTGAATAAATCGTTACGGGGTTTACAATACAAGGTTATAACCTGCCGGAGCAGGGTATAAAGCAATAGTATTTATTAAAATGATAAAAATTAAAATTTAAAAAATGACAAAAACAACAAAAATCCTTGCCAGCACAATGCTTAGTGGAGCAATGGCTTTGCAGGGTACAATCAGTGTTGCACAAGGCGGACCAAATGAAGAAATACAGTCGGAAGAGGCGCTTCGGCCTTTTTATGCAAAGCTGCCGGAGGCAAGCGTTATGGATCTCCGCAAACGGGTAATGGAAACCAGGTGGCCAGATATGGAAACTGTCACTGATCAGTCGCAGGGCGCAAAACTTTCCAACATGAAGGACCTGATAAATTATTGGGGCACCGGCTACGACTGGAGAAGAGCAGAAGCCAAATTGAATGCTTACCCGCAATTCCTGACAAAGATCGACGGTGTAGACATTCACTTCATTCACATCAAATCCAAACACAAAAATGCTATGCCACTTATTTTAACCCACGGGTGGCCGGGTTCAGTGTTTGAATTTATGAATGTTATCAAACCACTTACCAGTCCTACTGAATTTGGAGGTAAAGCCGAAGATGCTTTTGAGCTGGTCATTCCTTCTTTGCCCGGATTTGGTTTTTCGGGGAAACCTGCAGAAGCAGGGTGGAACAATGAACGAATTGCAAAGGCCTGGATCGTATTAATGGATCGCCTTGGATACAAACGTTATGTAGCACAGGGAGGCGACTGGGGTGCAGGCGTTATTCACAGCATGGCCATGCAGGCACCTCCCGGGTTATTGGCCATACATAGTAATTTACCGGCAACATTGCCAAATGAGGCCGGCATGGCATTGGGTGGTAATGCTGCTCCCGAAGGATTTTCGGCAAAGGAACGGGCTTCTTTCGACCAGCTTAATAAGGCCATCAAGACAGGTTGGTTTACCTATAAAGCCACCATGGAGGCCCGCCCGCAAGGCGTAGGGTATGCCCTTGCAGATTCTCCCACCGGGCTTGCGGCATGGCTCTTCCTGCATCCCGGGTTCGAAAACTGGTCTTATGGAAAAGATACAGATCAGTTGCCAACAAAAGATGAAGTACTCGATGATATTTCGCTGTACTGGCTCACAGGTTCTGCTGCTTCTGCCGCAAAAATCTATTGGGAAAACAGGAGCATAAATATTGTAAGTGCAGGCAGCATGAAATCTGACCAGGTAAAAATACCGGTGGCCATCACTACTTTTCCACAGGATGTGTATGCATCACCCGAAAGCTGGGCCCGTCGTGCTTTTAAAAACCTTATCTACTTTAACGAGGTGGAAAAGGGAGGACATTTTGCTGCCTGGGAGCAACCTGTATTATTCACCAATGAACTTCGTGCGGCATTTAAATCGCTGCGTTAGATACTATATAAAGAGCGGCATGCCATCGGTGTCGCTCTTTTTTTTAAACGCATCATCAAATAAAACCGGGCAAACCGGCATACATTTTTGGTATTAAATAATTAATAAAATGAAAAAGAAAATAAACTTAACCGGCTATTTTATTTTGATAATTGTGCTATCAGCATTTATTATTTCCTGTTCCACCTCTCAAAAAAAGGAGGGGGTAACCCGCACACTGCTTCAGCGTCATGACCTGGGCATACCCGGACGGGAGGCCATTCAAATGCTCATTGAACTGGGCCCGGGCGTAGTGGCCGGTAATCACAAGCACCCGGGTGAAGAAGTTATTTACGTTACCCAGGGGTCGCTTGAATACCAGCTGGAGGGAAAGCCCCCTGTTACGCTTAACGTGGGAGATGTGTTGTTTGTACCCGCCGGAACGATCCACTCAGCAAAAAATGTTGGTTCCGGCACAGGGGCAGAACTCGCTACATATATAGTAGAGAAAGACAAGGAACTTGTGATGATGGTGAAATGAATGTTTAAAGTCGGGACCAAAGGTCAAACCTGTAAAAAAAACATGAAACGGGTCTCACCTTTGGTCCCGACCCTAAGTAAAAAGTCCCCGATTTACCAGGGGCTTTTTACTTATATTTTTATAGTTTGATCTCCTCATCACTGTCATCAAAAAACCTGAATTCCGTTAAGTGATAAGTGCTGTTGGATTTAACCTTAATTTTTTGTTTGTATTTCCAACTCCATTTAAATCTTCGGCTGGGGAAACCTGATGTGAGGTATGTATACAAAATAGGATGAACTTCTATCGTTAACCCTTTATGCTTCTGCATGATGAGGTAACTGAGGTTCTTGGCTATCTCATCTTCCAATATTAAAGTTGAAGAAATTTTACCGGTGCCGTCACAGCTTGGGCAAACCTCGCTGGTATTGATGTTCATTTCCGGCTTCATTCGCTGGCGGGTGATCTGCATCAAACCAAATTTGGTAATGGGCAATACGGCATGTTTTGCCCTGTCTGGCCGCATAAACTGGTCCATGGCATCGGCCAGTTTCTTTTTGTTTTCCAGCAACTTCATATCAATGAAGTCAACCACAATAATTCCACCCAGGTCACGCAACCTTAGCTGGCGGGCAATTTCTTCAGCCGCTTCCAGGTTGGTTTCCAATGCATTTTGTTCCTGGTTATTGCTCACACTTTTGTAACCGCTATTTACATCAATTACATGCAGGGCTTCGGTGTGTTCAATAATAAGGTAGGCCCCACTTGGCATATTTACTGTTTTACCAAACGCAGCTTTAACCTGCTTGGTAATACCGTAACTGTCAAAAATAGACTGGCCATTGTTGTAATAGGAAACTATATCGGCTTTATCCGGCGCAATACGTTGAATATAATTTTTTGTATCAGCGAAAATATTCTTGTCGTTCACCACAATTCGGTTGAACTCTGCACTCAGCAGGTCACGCAGCATGCTATTGGTTTTGCCTTGCTCGCTTAAAATTTTTGCAGGAGCCACGGCACCTTTCAAATTTTCCTGAATGGTTTTCCAGGTGGCAACCAAACTCAGCAGATCGTCATGTAGCTCGGCAGTATGTTTGCCTTCTGCAGCAGTACGAACAATAACCCCTAAGTTTTTAGGTTTAATTGCTTCTATAATTTTTTGCAGTCTTTTTCTTTCATCGCTGGAATGGATCTTACGACTCACCGCAACAATGTCGTTGAAAGGGGTTACCACCACGTACCTGCCTGGCAGGGATAATTCGCAGCTCAGGCGCGGGCCTTTGGCAGCAATGGGTTCTTTTAAAATTTGAACGAGAATGTTGGGTCTTCCGTTGAGTACTTCGGTGATCTTACCGGTTTTAATGATTTCCGGTTCTACTTTGAATTTTCCAAAATCAAAAGCATCTTCCGATCTTTCGGCCTGGGCCTGGTTGGTAAATTTGAGGATTGATCTGACATAGGGGCTCAGATCGGTGTAATGAAGAAAAGCGTCTTTTTCAAAACCTACTTCTACAAATGCGGCGTTGAGGCCGGGGATCAGTTTTTTTACTTTTCCAAGATAAAGGTCCCCCACGGCAAAGTTAGCATCCGCTTTTTCGCTGTGCAACTCTACCAGTTTCTTATCTTCCAACAGGGCAATCTCAACCCCCTGCGGCAATGCATTAATGATCAGTTCCTTGGTCAAAGTGTAAAAAATTTTCCGATATCACTTGTGGCACATTGTAGAGAAACCACAAACGGCATGGTACATACTGCCATAGCAGGTAGGGTATACGCATACTTACATATAGAGGAGTGTCCCCCGATGATCATCGGGGGACTAGTTATAAAAAGAAATTATTTCTTCTTATGACGGTTTTTTCTCAAACGCTTTTTGCGTTTATGAGTTGCGATTTTATGACGTTTTCTTTTTTTACCACAAGGCATGATAAATAATTTTTGTTTTGAATAAATAAATTAAAATATGTTGTTCTTCTTCTAAGCTTTTTTATTTAAGGACAGCGATCCGTTCGTCTACCTGTTTGCTGTAAGCTGGTTCGTTAACCATGCGCTTACTTATATTATACCATTTTACCGCTTCCGCTTTGTTGCCATGGGCAGCATAAGTATCTGCTAAAAATGCAACGGCTTCCAGGTTTGTTGGCTGAGCGGCCACTACTTTTTGAAAACGCTCAATTGCTTTATCATACTGCCCGGAAACAAATCCACCTACTCCCAGTACAAACTGCGCTTTCATATTGGTAGAATCTTTCCTTACAACTCCCAGCAGTTCCTGTATTCCCTTCATGGTTTGCTGCGGATCGCCGCTTCGCCCCTTTCCAAAAACATAGCAACTTCCCAGTCCGATCCTCAGATCATCGTTGTTTGGATTTAGTTTAATAGCCCTTTCAAATAACTCGATTGCTGTTGTTGATTTCCAATTCAATTTAGCTGCATCATGTTCCGCTCTCAGGTTCTCTAAAAATAATTGGGCTGCAAAGGTGAGGTTTTTTTCTGAATTATCCAACTTAGCTTCTTCGGAAATGTAATAAGCATAAGGCTCAAACAGTTTTGCACTGTCTTTCCAAAAATTTGCCAGGCCGCCAAATGCCTGTTTCTGCTGGGTGGGTACATCGCCACGGGTAATGCCATTCTTTAATTCTGTTACATACAAGAGCTGTTCGGGAGGAAGTTGCCCGGTAACGCTGTCTACAAAATGTTGAATATCAAAATTTTGTACAGTAGCTACCGTTTCAGTAGCAGCCAGCTGCTTTTTTGGAACACTGGTGCGTCCAAATTGAAAAATAAGGAATGTTAATGCAAGTCCGGTAACGGCTAAAATGATAGGTTGCTTCACGTTAAAAACAAATTGAGGCGCAAAGTTACACTAACCGTCGTTCTCATCTTCCAGTTTTGGGATTTCTTTTATGCTGTCGCTGGTTTTGATGTCCTGTACAAATTCTTTGGCAGGTTTAAAGGCGGGAATAAAATGCTCGGGTATAGAAACTGCGATGTTTTTTTTGATATTACGTCCTATCTTGGCCGCCCGTTTTTTAATAATAAAACTGCCAAAACCCCTGATATACAGGTTTTCACCGCTTGCCAGGGTAGATTTTATTTCTTTAAACATGGTTTCAAGCGTTACCAAAACATCTACTTTTGGTATTCCGGTTTTATCGGAAATCTTACTGATAAGGTCTGCCTTTCTCATATAAAAGAATTTAGATGTTCAATTTAGTGTTTTTTTTTATTAATACAAAAAACGGGCCTGATAATCAATAGGTTTGTGTATAGCGTATTTATATATTTATGACGAAAAATAGTAATAAGCCATTTTTTACCCACGCATTGATGGGCTGGAACAGGGATATCAACGACCGGCTAATGCCCTGGAAGGGCGAAAAAGATCCCTATAAGATATGGCTTAGCGAGATCATTTTACAGCAAACAAGGGTGGAGCAGGGCTGGGAATATTACCTGCGTTTTGTGAAGAAATTCCCCACTGTTAGCAAACTGGCAGCTGCAAAAGACGACGCAGTATTTAAATTATGGGAAGGTTTGGGATATTATAGCCGCTGCAGGAATTTGCTGGCATCTGCCCGCTATATAAATGAAAACCTGGGCGGAAAATTCCCATGTAACTATGATGACATTGTACAACTGAAAGGTGTTGGGCCCTACACTGCATCGGCCATAGCGTCTTTTGCCTTTAACCTGCCGTTTGCAGTTGTGGATGGAAATGTGAACCGGGTACTGGCCCGTTTTTTTGGTATCTCCACCCCCATTGATAGTACAGAGGGCAAAAAAAATTTTTCTGTATTGGCGCAGGAATTGCTTGACCTACAGGCACCTGGATTGTACAACCAGGCCATAATGGATTTTGGCGCCACGGTTTGTAAACCACAATTGCCGATTTGTGCAGAATGTATATTGAGTAAACAGTGCGCTGCATACAATACGGGCAAAGTGCACGAACTGCCGGTAAAGGAAAAGAAGATTATTAAAAAGACACGTTGGTTTTATTACGTGTTGATGGAAAAAGAAGGCAGGTTTTTTGTCCGGAAAAGAGAAGGAAAAGATATCTGGCAAAACCTGCACGAATTTATACTGGTAGAATGGCCTGGTAAAATAGCTGTAACAGAACTGATGCAAACGGTGGAATTTAAAAGTGTAGTGCAATCGAAAATAAAACTGCTGGAACTGTCAGAAGAATACAAACAACAGCTCACGCATCAAACCATTCATGCCCTGTTTATACATTTAAAAATGACAGGAGGAAAAGAGCCAAAAGGGTATGAATTGATGGAAGTTAAAAATTTAAAACGGAAGGCTTTTCCACGCCTGCTGAACCATTTTTTAGCCCATAAAGGTTGGAAATAATGACTAAAAATGACAATAATGAGGGGAGCAATAAATTGGAAAAATTGTATCTTTAAATTGTTGACCAGCGTTAGGAACCGATAAGCAAATACATAAATAAAAAATTATGAGAGGCGTAAACAGGGTAATGCTAATAGGCAACTTGGGAAAAGATCCGGATATACAATTTTTGGAAGGAAATATTGGTGTGGCGAAATTTTCACTGGCAACTACGGAGACTTACAAGGACCGCAGTGGGAAATTAATTTCACAAACGGAGTGGCACACAGTAGTTTTGTGGAGAGGGCTCGCAGAACTGGCGCAAAAATACCTGCACCGCGGCAGCCTGGTATACATAGAAGGACGTTTAAAAACAAGGAGTTGGGAAGATAAGGAAGGCAATAAAAAATTTGCTACCGAAGTGGTGGGTGACAACCTGATTATGCTGGACAAAAGGAATGAAGGAGGCCAGGGACCTGGTTTTGAAGGAATGGAAAATAATCCCACGCCCGGTGATGGCGACATTCCGGATGCTCCGGATGAAACACAAGGACCAGAACGATTACCATTTTAATTCAATGTAAAATAAAACTGCCACGGCAGTATAGCTCACCAAAACAAAACAAAGTTGGACTACCATTCGGCCATTCAAACTGCAGGACTATTTCCATTATTATCTGTGTTACCCGCAACAGCTACGATTATTTTACTCATTATTGCATTTTTGTTATTCCTGCTTTCCTTTTTTATTGCGGGCAGCGAAGTGGCCTTGTTCTCACTAACATCTAAAGATCTTAATCTCCTTAAAACAAAACGGCAACCGTCTTTCCGGCGAATTGTTCATTTGCTCGAGCAGCCTAAAATATTGCAGGCATCTATGCTTATGGCCAATATTTTTGTAAACCTGGGCGCTATTTTAGTTACCAACTTCCTGATCAATAATTTTTTATCTGAAACAAATATTTCCCCTGTTCTACTCCTTATTATAAAAATTGTAGCCATTTCTATTTTCCTGGTTTTGGTAGTAGAAGTATTACCAAAAGTGTGGGCAGCACATCATAAAGTATGGTTTGCGGCATCGGCTTCCTTAATATTGGAAATATTCAACAGTCTTTTTTACGGGCTCAGTAAAAGGGTGGTGAGCTTTACAGAAAGTATTGATAAAAAAATCGGTGGAGACAGGTCTTCGTCTATGGATAACAGTAACCTGGATTACGCTATCGACCTGCTTCCGGAACATGAAGCCACTACGGAAGAAAAACAGATATTAAAAGGTATCCGCAAATTTGGCGACATAGAAGTAAAACAGATCATGCGCACCCGTATGGATGTGAGCGGTATTGAACACAGCAGCAGGTTTTCTGATGTTATAAAAAAAGTAGAGGCATTGCATTACTCCCGCCTGCCTGTATATAATAGCAGCCTGGACGACATTTCAGGCATGTTGCACACCAAAGATCTGGTGCCTTATATTAGTGAAGCGGATGATTTTAACTGGCATTCCATCATCCGAAAACCTTATTTTGTACATGAACAAAAACTAATTGAGGACCTGTTGCAGGAATTTCGCAGCAAGCGCATTCACTTTGCAATTGTGGTAGACGAGTTTGGTGGTACATCCGGTATTGTTAGCCTGGAAGATATCATGGAAGAGATCATTGGTGAAATAAAAGATGAATTTGATGATGAAGAAAGCGTTAACAAAAAATTAGATGATCACAATTATATCTTTGAAGGTAAGTTCATGATCAACGATGCCTGCAAGGCCATGAACCTGCCCGTTGATACTTTTGACAACCTTAGAGGCGACAGTGATTCGGTGGCAGGCCTGGTGTTGGAAATTGCAGGAGAGTTTCCACAGGTTAATACACCGCTGGTAAGCGGGGATTTTACTTTCATTCCCCTCGACATAAATAAGAACAGGATCGATAAGGTTAAAATAATTATTCAATCAAAAGCATTGCAAGACACATAAAATGAAATTTTTTCCTTTTATTGGTATCCTGTTTATAACTATTAGTTGCAACAGCACCTACACTTCTAAAAAGAAAGGCTATTTTAAAGTAGATTTTCCTGAAAGAAAATACCTTGTATTTGATGATCCGGAAGTGCCTTATACTTTTGAATATCCCGGGTATGCTAAAATTGTAAAGGACAGTACCTATTTTGACAGTAACCCGGAAAACCCTTTCTGGCGTAATATTGACTTTCCTCAGTTCAATGCAAGAATATTTTTAAGTTATAAATCCATAGGTGGTAAAGCTTTGTATAAAGTAAAGCAGGCAGACGGTACTTACAAAGATTCCCTTGGTATCAATTATTTCGACAGGATGGTGAATGATGCTTACAACCTTACCAATAAAAATGAAGCTGTGGCCACCTCAATAAAAGACAGCATTTTTATTACTCAAAATGGCATTACAGGAACTTATTTTAAAGTCGGGGGTAATGCAGCCACAGCCCGCCAGTTCTTTATGAGTGATACCAATAAAAATTTTATAAGAGGTGCATTGTATTTTGATACTACACCCAATGCTGATTCATTAAAACCGGTGCAGGATTTTTTGCAAAAGGATATTGAACATTTGATTAATACTTTTCGCTGGAAAAATAAATAATTTGAAAATTTGAAAATGAGGCTATGTTAAATTGATGAATTTGCAAATTTTGCATGAATACTCACATATTCAAATTTTCAAATTGAAACATCTTCAAATTGTATTTGTATTTTTACCTCATGATAGCAATTGATAATGTACTGGCAAGTGATGAACTGATAGAGGAGGCATTTGTGTGCGATCTTACTGCCTGCAAAGGAGCCTGCTGCGTTGATGGTGATGCCGGCGCCCCGCTTGATAACAAAGAATTAAAAAATATTGATGAAGTATTTGATAAGGTCATTCCTTATCTTGGAAAAGAAAGTATAGATGCAATCAACCGCCAGGGCAGGTATGTGTATGACAGGGAATTTGGCTGGGTAACTCCTACTATTAATGGTGCTATTTGCGTTTATGCCATTACCGATAAAACAGGCATTGTAAAATGTGGTATAGAACAGGCATACCTGGATGGAAAAGTAAAATGGAAAAAGCCCATCAGCTGTCATTTATTCCCGGTCATCGTTAAGAAAAGCAAAGATGGGGTTACGGAATTTGCTAATTACGAACCAAGGGAGGATCATTGCAAAGCTGCCTGTGCATTGGGAAAAAAATTAAAAGTACCTGTGTACCAGTTTTTAAAAGAACCTTTAATACGACGCTTTGGGAAAGATTTTTACGAAGCGTTGGATGCTACCGCAGCATACCGGAACAAATCCAAAGAATCCCCGGATGGTTTACAAGTTCAAAACAAATTGAAAGAATCCACTGATGCTGCAATACATAAGAATAAATTGAAAGCATCCCGGGATTCTGCAATGAAAGAATCAAAAAAATAACGCAGATGAGATCCAAAAAATTATTTAATTGCCTGCCGCTTACCATTTGTATATTGATCATTCAATCCTGCTCCGTTAATAAAGCTAAGATTGATAACAACCTTAAAAAATATTTTGACGCAAAAAATGTAGAAGGCTGTTTTACCATGTTGAATAATGCAGACGGGGCTGTAACAGTTTACAACATGTCGCTGGATACAATGCGGCTTACACCTGCATCTACTTTTAAAATTCCTAATTCTCTCATAGCCCTGCAAACAGGTATTGCTGTAAACGACAGTATGGTTATTAAATGGGATGGCATAAAGAGATGGAATGCCGACTGGAACAAGGATATGAACATGCGGGAAGCTTTTAAAACAAGCAATGTTGCATATTACCAGGAATTGGCCCGTCGCATAGGGAAAGATACCATGCAGCAATGGCTGGATAGTTTGGGTTATGGCAATAAAAATATTGGTAATTATGTAGATTCCTTCTGGCTGAATAATGATCTTAAAATTTCTCCTGACGAACAGCTGGGAATGCTGAAACGTTTATACTTTGATCAGCTTCCTTTCCGCAAATCTGTGCAGGAAACCGTAAAAGGTATGATGCTGCAGGAAGACAATACTTTATATAAGCTGAGTTATAAAACCGGCTGGGGTTTTGATGAGCAAAAGAACAATATCGGCTGGATAGCCGGCTGGATAGAAGAAAACCGGCACGTTTATTTCTTTGTTACGCTCGTAAAATCCCCGGATCCTAAACTGGATATGCGTACGGTGAGGTTAAATATCACTAAGGATATATTAAAGGAACTGGGGTTTTTAGAGGGAAAAATGTAGCAAAGAGGGAATGTTTTTTAGAAAAGAGTTAAAAAGAGTAAAAGAGCACACACAATAAGGGAGTATTAGCAGCCCATATCTTCTCTTCTTTAGTGAGGGTATTAGAAAGAAACGGGTGATAACACATAAACTCACTTTTCCCTCTTTTTCTCCTTGTTCTCTTTGCAAAAGATCATAACAACATTGCTTTAACATCATCTCCCGCTTTAATCCTTAATTTAGAGCTAAGTCTATGCTTCAATTTCAATACCTTTTATTACTGGCTGCACTCCTACTCGTTCCTGTTATTACGGGAATGTATTTTTTTGCAAGGGCAAAAAAGAAAAAAGCCATCAAAATAATTGGAGATCCGCAACTGGTGGCCCAATTGATGAAGCAATACAATGCGAAAAGTTTTGTTCAGAAATTTTTACTGGCAACAGTTGCCATGGCTGCATTGGTAATAGCCCTGGCTAATTTGCGCAAACCCAGCGGTGCCGAAAATGTAAGCAGGGCAGGTATTGATGTAATGATAGCTTTGGATGTAAGTAAAAGTATGCTGGCGCAGGATGTGAGCCCCAATCGTTTGGAAAGGGCCAAACAAATGCTCAGCCGGCTCATTGATAAATTAGGCAACGATCGTATTGGTATTGTAATATTTGCCGGTAAAGCTTATTTACAAATGCCCATCACCGGCGATCTTCCTGCTGCAAAAATGTACCTGGGTTCGGCAGATACAGAATCGGTACCCACGCAGGGAACAGTGATCGGAGATGCATTAAAAATGTGCAACGCATCTTTTAACACAAAAGAAAAAAAATATAAGGCCGTAGTATTGATCAGCGACGGGGAAGATCATGATGAAGCCGCAGACGAAATAGCCAAACAAATGTCTAATGATGGTGTGGTGATCTACACGGTAGGCATTGGTTCCACAGCAGGTTCTCCAATTATAGACGAGCGCACAGGAGAAATGAAAAAAGATGCGCAGGGAAATACTGTTATTTCTAAATTAAATGAAACGGCTTTACGTTCTATTGCAGAAAATGGCAATGGCGGTTACATGTTATATAATAATACTGAAGCGGTTGCTTCTACCATTGCTGCGCAACTATCCACCATGGATCAGCGTGCTGTAAAAGATGATTCGCTCACCAATTATGAAACCTATTATCAGTGGTTCCTCGGGCTTGCATTGGTACTCTTATTGATTGAATTATTTATCAGCGAAATGAAAACAAATAAGCAAAGAAATTTAAAACCAGTAGCCCTCTTTTTGGCGCTTGCACTAAGTATGGGTACCAGTGCACAATCTGAAAAACAAACAATAAAAAGGGGGAATACAGCCTATGATACAGCTAATTTTTCCGCTGCAGCAACATCATATACCAAGGTTTTACAAAAAAATCCCGACAACGCTATTGCCCAATTTAACCTGGGCAATGCCTTGTATAAATCTGATAAGAAAGCGGATGCTATCGGAGCTTATGACAAATCAATTAATAAACTTTCAAAACCGGTAGAAAAAGGGAACGCCTACTACAACAAAGGAGTGGTTTTACATAATGATAATAAATTACCTGAATGTATTGAGGCCTATAAAAATGCATTAAAACTGGATCCCAATAATGAAGATGCCCGGCAAAATTTACAAAAAGCATTAAAAAAACAACAGGAGCAAAAGCAGGATAAAAAAGACGAGGAAAAAGAAAAGGATAAAAATAAAGAGCAGGAACAAAAACCAAAGCCGCAACCCAGTAAAATGAATAAAAAAGATGCGGAAGAGAAATTAAAAGCCTTGTTGCAAAAAGAGAAAAACCTGCAGGATAAATTGCACAAAGTAAATAGTAATGCACCGAATAAACCGGAAAAGGACTGGTAGATGGAAATTGGGCAAATCATTCCGTCTGGTAAATAATAGTTATTAAAGGCTGCATTCTGCGGCCTTTATTTGTATTAGCTCTTTGTTACTTACCTTTGCCTGCTGGAAAAATCATTGATCCGCCAGATAGATTTATGCAATTCTACACAGAAAGTTTAACGCAATACAAGCGCCTTCAAACAAGAGAAGTAAAAATAGGCAACCTGTTAATTGGTGCAGGTCATCCCATTCGTGTACAAACCATGACTACTACCGATACCATGGATACTATGGCTACAGTGGAACAATGTATCCGCTGTATTGAAGCTGGTGCAGAAATGGTACGGATCACTGCCCCTTCAAAAAAAGAAGCAGAAAATTTGCAGGCTATTAAAGATGAATTGCATAAAAGAGGCTACACAACACCGTTAGTAGCCGATATTCACTTTACTCCCAATGCTGCGGAAATTGCCGCCAGAATCATTGAAAAAGTTAGGGTGAACCCAGGCAATTATGTTGATAAGAAAAAATTTGAACAGATAGAATATACCGACGCTGAATATGCCGAGGAAATTGAAAGGATCAGGGAACGCTTTACGCCATTGGTACTAATTTGTAAAGAGCATGGAACCGCCATGCGCATTGGCACCAACCATGGCAGCCTGAGCGACCGCATTATGAGCCGCTATGGAGATACAGCCATCGGGATGGTAGAAAGCGCCATGGAATTTTTGCGTATTGCCCGCGCCGAAGATTACCACAATATTGTGTTGAGTATGAAGAGCAGCAATCCACTGGTGATGGTGCAGGCTTACCGCCTGCTCATACAACATATGATGGATGAATTCAGCGAATGTTATCCATTGCACCTGGGTGTTACAGAAGCAGGTGATGGAGAAGATGGAAGAATAAAATCAGCCATTGGTATTGGTACGTTATTACAGGATGGCATTGGTGACACCATAAGGGTAAGCCTTACAGAAGATCCTGAATTTGAGATACCGGTTTGCATGGACCTGGTGAAAGAATTGCCTTCCCGCAGCGATCTTACAGAAAATGCAGCGAGTGAAGAAAATATCAAACTGCCTTATTCTCCCTTTGAATATAAAAAAAGATCAACCAATAATATTTTTAATATTGGTTTCAAACATGTTCCGGTGGTAGTGGCCGATTTTATGCAGCAGGGAGCAATGGAGGCAACTGATCTTGAGACGATCGGTTACACTTACAATGTTGCTACCGACAAATGGAATATTACCGATGCCGCTGCTGATTTTATCTACACAGGCAGCAAAACCATTTCATTTAACCTGCCGGGTACGTTGAATATTATGTGCGATCATGCAACCTGGTTATCTCAAAAAAATAATGAAAAGTATTTTCCACTATACCAGGGCATAGCATTTTTAAGTGCAACAGAAAGATCTTCACTCTTAAATTTTATTGCGGTGGATGTGAATGCAGATAATACTCAATTGCTACATGGTATTCAAGCTGACTCCACCGCTGTATTGTGTGTGTACGCAACAGCTTCCAATGCCATGCAATCTGTGCGCAGTTTTATAAGCAGTTTAATGGAGCAAAATATTGTCTGCCCTGTAATTATTTCGGTGGAAAGTATGCATCCAACGGTGGATGAACAATTGATTCATTTTAGCATTGGTGCCGGTGCAGTTTTTTTAGACGGAATGGGTGATGGTATCTGGCTGATGAATGATCCTTCTAAAATGTTGGATCAGCAGGTGAGCGGCAGAACCTATCTTCCTGCAAAAAACAATCACCAGTTTTTAAACAATACTTCTTTTTCTATTCTCCAGGCAGTACGTACCCGCATTTCCAAAACAGAATACATCAGTTGCCCCAGTTGCGGCCGTACCTTATTTGACCTGCAGGAAACAACGGCTAAGATTCGGAATGTAACCAATCATTTAAAAGGATTAAAGATCGCTATTATGGGCTGCATTGTAAACGGTCCGGGCGAAATGGCGGATGCCGACTTTGGTTATGTAGGCAGCGGCCCGGGTAAGATCACCTTATACCGCGGCAAGGAAGTGGTAAAACGCAATATCAACAGTGAAGTGGCAGTGGATGAACTCATCAACCTGCTGAAAGAAAATGAAGTGTGGATCGACCCGGTAATTTAATTACTTCCATCTTTTTAATACCGGCACCCCCGTCATAGAAGATGCGTCCCTGTAATCTACCAGCTGTACATCACCTGGCCTGGAAAAACGATAATTTTTTCCGCTGATGGTTCCCCGTACTGATAGGGCTGTTTTACCCGTGTATTCAAAGTTTACATCGGGCCACATTTTAGTAGCCGGCTGCCGTAAATTACCTGGAACACTTAATTGAAAAGATCCGGGCGAAGACAAGGCCTCTCTTTTATTTCCGCAATTGCACATAGGTTTAAAATTTAATCTTCCTGGTAATCGGGTGGTACGGGGTCGTTGTTTTTTCTACCGGATGTAGCCTGTTCCAATAAACAGGCTGCACCTGATATAGCCCACCAGTACAATATTTTTTCTATCCAGTCAATTCCCAGCCATATACCTAAAGGAAACGATATCCAAAGGCTCAGGCAATAAAAGCAGTCGAGCAGGTTTCCGAAGAAACCTGCTCCTGCTTTTTTTCTCAATAAGAAAATGATATCAAACGGCCCGTCTTCTTTACTCAATAAATGAGTGAGGCGCCAGGCTGCCAGGATGGATAATATAAAATAAACAGTACCCATTATTAAAATTCGGCTAATTCAGTGAGTGGCTCAATGGCAAATGCTGCTACGTAGCCATCATCATATTCATGGAGTATTCTGCTGCCGTTGGTGGCCAGTGCATATACATGAAGGTTTTCAGAAAATGCAGCCTGGTCGCAGTTGCCTAATAAACTGGCAGCCGGTACTTCCTTGCTATATTTTCCTCCTGAGAGCATATATCCGTTGGAACTATTGCCTATCACCATACCACTTGTGTCTGCATCCGGGCAAGGATTGCCATTGCCTCTTATTACTTCAAAACCAAACACGGCAAAATTTTCGGGATGCGATGCTTCAAAAGAAAATTCTACTTTTGAAGTCGCTTTATCTGTATAGGGAGCAAAGCCACATTCTGTATCTGAATCAGTAGTCGTGCCATCACTGTTTAATACCGTAACATTATCTATCACAGCATTGCAGCTATCATTGTTTACCCTGAACGACATTTTAAATGCCATAGCATTTGCAGGATTGCCACCATCATTTACCAAATAATCAGCAGTGTGAAAGTCGGGATAATTAACACTGCTGAACCCTGTATTGGATAATGGCAATGACATGCTCGTATCATCCGGGTTGGGAACCTGGAAAGTAGATTTTGGAACGCTCACTCTTTCCGGTGTACCTGCATTGATCCTATATAATTCAAATTTAAAATCATACAATGCATCCTGCAGGTTAGTAGAAACAATAGAGGCAATCACAAAATCTTCACTCATCCAATCCCTGTTCAATAATGTGCCGGCAGGGGCCGGAATCCCCGGCTGCAGCGAAGCTTCGTGGTGTGGGATAATGTATAATCCTGCATAAGAAGGATCTTTTAAATCAAAAGATTTCCTCTGCTGAAAAGGCGGATTTACTCCATCATCGATTTCATCTTCATACTCACGACCCAGCGGATCACTAAAAATGGTCCAGCTGGAAGGATTATCTGCATCTGTATTTCTTTTGTAGGAACAACGATAATGCGTAACACCGCTGCTATGAAGTGTTGACCCAAAATCGGCTACCACGTTCAGCGTTTCGCCAAACGGATTTACATAACGTATACCCGGCAAACCGGCCAGGTAAAAGTCTGTCAGTCCTTTTGCATCAAAAGAAACACCCTGTACCGTTTGCACCACGCTTCTTTGCAAAATATGCGATGTAGAACTTGAGTTGCCGATGCTCATTATCTCGCAAATTTCCCCAATCACATCTGTACGTCCGCAATGTGGTACCCGGCTGTCAGTAATGTTAATATCTATTTCTGTACCGCATACATAATTCCAGAAAGTATGGCAGGCGCGGCCTGGGTTGTAAACGGTTACCCATTGCCCGTTAATAAAATATTCAACCCATGTGTAGATATCTGGTTTATCACCGAAACAATTATATTTTACGATAGCGTCAAACCTGCCCTGGCCGTCTGTTTCTATCACTGCTTTTTCTTCGCAGCTGGTAAAATATCTCCATATCCATGGCCAGTAGCAGATATAAGGATATATTAAATGGAATGATGCTGATAATTCCTGGCGGATATGGTGGACAGAATTTCCCGAGATCAGTTGTGCCTTCAGGCTGTTCAATCCAAAAGAAAACTGTTCAGACACTGCCGCCAGTTCCTGCACTGCTGCTTTTGTATTAGAAACAGTGGCCCTGCTTATTTTTGTTTTTAGTGCATCGACTTTAAATGGCACTTCAAAATTTCTCAGCGGCCCCGGGTCGGGTATAGGCGGTATAGGCCATTTGATGCGAATGATCTCTTCTCTTATTTTATGAATGATATCATCCGGGAATTTCCAGATGATGATGGGCCAGCGATCTACTTCACAAATATGCACACGGGCTTTGCATACCGGCATAATTTGCCAGGCACCGCCCAGGTAAACTTTTTTTGTTACCCTTCCTGTTACCCTGCACGAACAGCGCCACCAGTATTTATATTTTAATTCAGGAATTGGATACAATTCCACAATATCTCTTCCCGTAAACCGCCTGTCTAAAAAAGGCTGGTAAGCGCTTATCCGCTCCAGTTCAGTTAAAGTAGGGATTTTTTTTTCATCATTACCAGGGGCGATGAATAATTTTACCTGCTGTAATTCCTTCGCAGAAATATTTAAACGGAATTGTCCTTTTTCATCTATATCGCTGCTTTGCAAATGATTGCCTGCCCGGTCGAATATATGGGCTGCAACCGGGATTTTTTCATTGGGGTTGCCTTCAAAACTCACAGAGAATTGCAGGCCTTTTTCATTTTTATTCATATTCATTTTTTTTTAGCCATGGCAGTGCAACACAACCCAACAACAGGCGGTGTTGCATTGCCATGAATTGTTTAAAGAATTATTCGGAGAATACGGGTGCAGGTGGACAGCAACGATACTCTTGTGATTTTTCCATGAGTTCTATTTGTTTACGCAGCAGATCATTTTCCAGTTGCATTCTTTCTTTCTGCAATGGTTCGCATACATCACAATCATCCAGGCAACCTTTTACAATAATGCCGGGTGTTGGCAGCGAGAATTCCATTTCAAATTCTATCTTTCTTTTTGTTTCCGGTGCAACATTGCCTGCTTTATCAATCAGGCTTTTCGCCATCAGTTGTTCATCCACCTCTTTTAAAGCTTTTACACGGGTTTCTCCGTCAATGGCTATACCTAAACCTGCTTCGCTGTTTGTTACTACCCTGTTTAACAGGGGGGCAGTATTAAAAGCAGACAATACCGCAGCATCGGGATTAATATTGGCAATAGCAGCATTAGCAACAACAGCTCTCCTCAATGTAGCGGTAGCGGGCATATCCTGGGGCACCAGCGCAATAGGGATTTTTCTTTTACCTGGCTGCAATACCCCTCCAATAGGAGCATTGTCATCCAACACCCTTCTTTCAATAGAAACCAACTCAAATTTTATTTTTTGTTTTTTGTTGAGCCGGTAAAACATGTAGGTAACAGCGTGGCATTTGTTATAATTGCTAAATTCCCGGGATGATGCTTCAAAATGGTCTTCCGATTCACCTTCAATGTGTGTGCGGCTGCTTACTTCGCCAACAGAAACGGCGTGTGCTTTACGGGTTGCACTCACGGCCTGCGTTGCAGCACTTTCCATGTGCGACTTTTGCTGGTTTAAATAATCGGCAACCGAATGATTGTTATGACTTCCGTTGGCATTGGTGCTGGCACTTGCACTCAAACTAAAAATGCCGATGCTGCCCTCTGCATCGCCGTGAAAGTCCCACTGCCCTTCGGAAGAACTTTCTGCATGACCTGATTGTGCCGCAGATGCATCCGCCATATACTTTTGCGTGGCAGTCATGTAATATTGTTCTTCAGAGATCTGCTCGCTCCTGTAACTTAGTTTGGATTCACTGTCGTAGGTAAAACGACTTCTCCTGTCGGTGGTTGATAAGCGAACTTTTTCGCCGGGTAACAGTGTGGTGCTGTAAGCGGGATCTCCCAAAGTAAGGCCCAATGTGCATCGGGAAAATTTAAAGTGAAGGATCACTTCAACCATTATACGTCTGCGGTTGGATCCGGGAATGGTTGTGGGGTAGGTTAATACCCTGCTGAAATTAATAATGTCACAATGATCATCTTTGATCAGTGTGGGGCAGCAGGGAATGCCTGCCTCGTTTTCATTAGTGTTAGCCATAACAGGTGTTTTTTGATGTTATATAAAATAGTTTTGGTTAGCAACGGCACGACAATTGTTTATCAACCCCGGCGGGTCAAGGCAATTATTTTGTCCATTATTTGTTTGGGCTTCTCAAAAAGAAATTGGGTACGGAAAGGGAGTTGAAAGGGCAATAGTAAAACAGCAGTTAACTTTCACAAACATAAAATGAAAAAATAAAATCTGCAATACGCAATTGTGGTATTTTTTATTTTTGATTATGGAGAACCGTTGAAAATTATCAGTTAATTTTAATACTCAGGTAATTATAAAAATTTATGCAGACAGATATTTTGGTGATTGGTTCGGGTATTGCAGGTTTAACCTATGCTTTAAAAATTGCCCAGGAATGCCCGGATAAAAAAGTGACTATTCTTACTAAAACCCAAAGTGATGAAACCAATACAAAGTATGCCCAGGGCGGCATTGCGGGTGTGATGGATACCGAGCAGGATAGCTTTTTTAAACATATTGAAGATACACTGATAGCTGGTGATGGTTTGTGTAATGAGAAGATAGTAGAAATTGTGGTGAAAGAAGGTGTTGACAGGATAAATGAATTAATAAAATGGGGAGCAATGTTTGATAAAGAGCCTGATGGTGATTATAAATTAGGAAAAGAAGGTGGGCACAGCGAATTCAGGATACTGCATCACAAAGATATTACAGGAAAGGAAATGGAAAGAGCCTTGCTGGAAGCTATTAAAAATGCGAAAAACATTGAGCTCATCAGTCATTGTTTTGTGATCGATATCATCACACAGCATCACCTGGGTTTTCTCGTAACAAAATCAACTCCGGATATTGAATGTTATGGTGTGTATGTACTCAATCTTAATAATAATAAGATCGAAAAAATAATTGCCAACGTAACCTTACTGGCAACAGGTGGGAATGGACAAGTATACCGTACTACTACCAACCCTGCAATAGCAACGGGTGATGGGGTGGCTATGGTTTACCGGGCCAAGGGACGAATTGAAAATATGGAGTTCATCCAGTTTCATCCCACTGCATTGTATGAAGCAGGTGTTCGGGGACAATCTTTTTTAATAACAGAGGCTGTGAGGGGCGACGGCGGCATTTTGCGCAATGCAAATGGCGAAGCTTTTATGGGAAAATATGATGAAAGAAAGGACCTGGCGCCGAGGGATATTGTGGCAAGAGCAATTGACAACGAAATGAAAGTTAATGGTACCGAATTCGTTTACCTGGATTGCAGGCATATGGACCAGGCAAAATTCCTGGAACATTTTCCAAACATTCATGAAAAATGCCTGAGTGCGGGTGTAGATGTTTCAAAAGATATGATTCCTGTATCGCCGGCGGCACATTACAGTTGCGGAGGTGTGAAAACAGATGAGTGGGCACGCACTTCCATTCATGGTTTGTATGCAGCGGGCGAGTGTGCCAGTACCGGGTTGCATGGTGCCAACAGGCTTGCCAGTAATTCTTTGCTGGAGGCCATGGTTTTTGCACACAGGGCATTTAAACATAGTCTTGATCATTTAAAGCAACCCCGTGAAAATGTTCACGATCGCATCCCCGACTGGAATGCGGACGGAACAACAGCGCCTACAGAAATGATCCTTATCACGCAAAGCCTAAAAGAATTAAAGCTGGCTATGAGTGATTATGTGGGCATTGTTCGTAACAACGAGCGTTTAAAAAGAGCCAACCGCAGGCTCGATCTTTTACATGAGGAAACAGAAAACCTGTACGAAAGAACCGAAGTATCGCCCCAGCTTTGCCAGGTGAGGAATATGATCACTGTGGCGTATCTTATTGTAAAGAGTGCGGAGTTAAGAAAGGAAAGCCGTGGCCTGCATTACAATACCGATTACCTGGAAAGGAGTGCTATTTTACAAAATACAATATTGTAATGCTGTTATCTTTGCATAATAACTTTTGGCATGTACTATATCCTTTACGGCTTTTTATACCTTATTTCTCTTATTCCTTTTTTTATATTGTATCGCATAGGCGATGGCATCTATTTTATCCTGTATCATATTGCCGGCTATAGAAAAAAAGTGGTGATGGATAACCTTGCCATTGCTTTCCCGGAAAAAACCGAAAAGGAAAGAATAAATATTGCAAAACAATTCTATAAAAACCTGATCGATACTTTTTTGGAGTCTGTTAAAATGCTCAGCATAAGTGCTAAAACATTTGCCAAAAGAGGGCAAATGGATTTTACTGAAATAAATAAACTGATTGCTAAAGGGAAAAATTTACAAATGCACAGTGGTCACCAGATGAACTGGGAATACGGGCATTGGGCTGTTGCCACGCAAATAAGTATTCCATGGGTAGGCGTATACAAAAAAATTGGCAGTGCAGCGGTTGACAGGCTTTTCAGGAAATTAAGAGGTATCGGGCCTACCGTGCTGGTAGGCGTTCATGAATTTAAAAGCAGGGCACATACTGTATTTAACAGTCAGTTTGCACTGGGGCTTATTGCAGATCAAAATGCTACGAATTCTGCCACCGGCTATTGGCTTAATTTTTTCGGAAAGCCGGTACCTTTTGTAACTGGTCCGGATAAAGGCGCAATCAAAAATAACCCCGCTATTATTTTTGTAAAATTCATCAAATTAAAAAGAGGTTATTACCGGTTTGAGCCAACAGTGGTAGCCGAAGAAGGCGCCCAATTCAGAGAAGGGGAACTTACCCGCATTTACAGGGATTTTTTGGAAAAAACAATAAGGGAAGACCCGGCTAATTATTTATGGACTCACCGAAGGTGGCGAAAACAATACAAACCGGAATATGAAAGCAGGTGGATTGATAATGTATCACCATTACATACTTAATTATAGGGGAACGGTGTAAAAAGATCTTAACGGGATTAAAAACGGGCTTCTTCGGTCTAAGCTTAAAGTACGGATTAAAAACGAGTCATTATTTATATGTAATGGTGATAAACTATCAAAGAACTAAATGAACTGTTTAATCGCAAACCACCAGCTCATTGTAAAACAAAGATGAGCACATCGTCTTTCAAAAAGCATAGGAAAAAGCCTGATAAAAAATAGGAAAAACACCCTTTTTTAAGATAAATGGTTCATAATTAACGTACTTAGCTACAGTTTTTATATATTGTTTTCAATTCTTTTAGTAACTCCTAAACTCATTATCATGCTAAAATCCTTTATTCAATCCCTGCTTGGATTATGTGTTGTTGTATCACTATTTTCAGGTTGCGCTGAAAATTCCGGTAAACAATTCTCTACAAAACAAGATTCCTTAACTTTCGCCAGGGCTGTAATGGAAACATATGGTCCTGAACAGCCGGATGCTGTTCGTTATGATACAGTTCCGCCTGTAAAAGGAAGAAATTTCCAGACGGACCCGGATGGTGGAATACAACCAATAGATTGGTCAACTGTTTTACTATACCAGTCTAATTATGATAAAGATCCCCAGATCAAATCTCCCCAGGGAATTTTTTACCAGGGCTTCTCGGTAGATTCTGCAGCTTACAAAGCTATCATTACAACAGCTTCCATAAAAGGATTGTACCTGAGGCTGGGTAAAAAACCAGACGGTTCCTATACTATCATGATATTAGGGTTGGATGCCAATGGAAATGTTATGGGTGGAAATAAAGCCAATAAAGCGGATGGCGGACCTAATGATGACACCAATTGGGATAATACTTTTCCATGCCCGGAAAATTGCCCAATGGAACCGTAGCACTAATTAATTGTGATATGTCTGTCTCAGCTTACTTTTATATACAAATTACGATCACTTTCCTGGCGGCTTTAACCGGGATCTTAAATTACAGGAAAAGGAATAAAACACTATTGCCTGTAGTGATCGTATTGATAGCTGTTTTTCTGCAGGCTGTTATAGCTTTTTTAATGGGAAAATACCTGCGAAACAATTTACCCGTGGATCATTTTATCACTCCGGTGATGCTGGGAGGCTGGGGCTTTTTCTTCAGCCAGGCACTGGAAGATCCACGGGTTAAAAAGTTTGCATTATGGGCTACTGTCTTTCTTATTGCTTGTTCCATTGTCAACACATTGCTAACGGGTTTTAATGTAAGTCCGTGGATTGTAATGCGGGCCGTTACGATTTTTAATTTCATCCTTGGCGGACTTTTATTGATGCAAACACTTGACCTATCTTCCAAAGAAAATATTTTTACCAATAGTTTTTTCCTGATCGCCCTTGCAGTAGTATGGTTTAACATGATCTCTTCTTTAAATTTTTTCCTGTATGATTTTATGAAAGTGCATAAACCTGCCCGCCAGATTATCAACCAAATCCATTGGTATTCTAATTATATTTATTACAGTATTTTATTACTGGCCATGCTTTTTCAAAAAAAATTAAATAAAGATGTCTGAAGAAATAGCAAAGGATCTCATTAATGCTGTGTTAGGATTTCTGATCTTATTGTTGACGATATTTTTCATTGTAATCTTACTGGCTATTCGTTACAGGAGAAAAAAACGGGAAAATGAAGAATTGCGTTCCCAGTTTTCGGAACAATTATTACAATCACAACTTGAGATCAAAGAAGAAACGCTACAACATGTATCAAGAGAACTGCATGATAATATAGGGCAGATAGCTTCACTTGTAAAAATAAACCTTAATACTATTAAGCTAGAAGATGCAGCCAAAGCGGCTTCTAAACTGGAGAATACCAAAGAACTGGTAAAACAGTTAATGACTGATATTAAATTACTTTCTACCAGTCTTAACGGAGATAAAGTGACAAGAGTGGGGCTTTTCAACGCTTTGCAAAATGAAGCAGACAAGATCACTAAAACGGGTGCCTTTGCTTCCCGTTTTACACAGCATGATAATATACCTCCCGTAAATGATGAAAAATCTATCATTATTTATCGTATGACGCAGGAAATTTTGAATAATGCCATGAAGCATTCTGAAGCAACAGAAATTAATATTGATGCTTACTACCGGCAAAATAGCTTTATTTTGTCGGTGAGTGATAACGGCAAAGGATTTGATATTGCCGAAAAACTGGCGGATGAAAAAGATACCGGGAATGGGTTGGTTAATCTCCAGCAAAGAGCTAAAGTGATCCAGGCAACGGTAGATTTTCAATCATCCATTGGAAAAGGAACCATTACTACAATAAAAACATTACTCTAAATAATGCAGAAGGACTTACAGAAAATATCTATTGCCCTTGTTGACGACCATAAATTATTTCGCAAAGGATTATTGGGACTGATTGAAATGGTAGATAACAATATTGATATTTTATTTGAAGCTGACAATGGGATTGACATGCAGAAGAAGCTGGTGCCGGATAACTTACCAGATATTATTTTGATGGATATCAACATGCCCGACATGGATGGCTTTGAATCTGCAGCCTGGCTCAATAAAAACCATCCAACAATAAATGTATTGGTGGTGTCAATGGTAGAAAATGAAGAAAGTATCATCAGGATGCTGAAATTGAAAGTAAAAGGGTATTTATCAAAAGATGTAGAACCAGCCGAACTGGGCGCCGCTCTGAATGCCATTATGAGCAAGGGGTTTTATTATACGGATTTTATAACCGGCAAACTCGTACATACATTGCAGAACGAGCACGAAAAAGAATCGCTTGTTACATTAAATGAAAAAGAAAAAAAATTCATCCAGCTGGCCTGCTCTGAACTTACCTATAATGATATTGCAGGAGAAATGTTTGTAAGCCCTAAAACAATCGATGGTTACCGCAATAATCTTTTTGAAAAACTTACTGTAAAAAGCCGTGTAGGACTTGCTTTGTACGCTGTTAAACACGGGCTGGTTAAATTATAATCGAAGCGTATAAACCGGAGATCAGAGATTAGTAGAATGCTAAGCTTTGTTAACTCTTACACTAATTAATAATTACTAAACTTAATTAAGCACACTCGCCTCCTTAACAATTTTCGCTTTTTCCTGTTCTTTTATTTTCCCCCATCCGCCAACAACATTTCTTAAGTTATGTATGCCTTGTCTTTTCAGCAGCGAAGCAGCTATAACGCTCCTGTACCCACCGGCACAGTGAATATATAAGTTATCATTGTCTTCAAATTGTGCCAGTTCTGCAACATCTGTCATTTCATTCAAAGGTAAATTAAGGGCATTTGCAAGGTGTCCGTCAGCAAATTCTGTTTCCCTGCGTACATCCACTACTTTTAAATTAGGGTCGTGCGGAATATCCATGATCAGTTCGTCAGCTTCCACATCAATAACCAGGTCTACCTTTTCTCCCGCTGTTTTCCAGGCTTCAAATCCGCCTTTTAAATAGCCTTCCATTTTATCAAAACCTACCCGGCTCAGGCGTATAATGGTTTCTTCTTCTTTGCCCGCAGGAGTAACTAAAATAATGGTTTTATCAAAAGGCAGGATACTGCCTGCCCATTCTGCAAAGCGACCTTCTAATCCGATAAAAACCGAACCCGGTACAAAACCCTGGGTAAATTCATCTGCATGCCTGGTGTCCAGCACAAGTACATCTTCTTTTATTTTTTGCTTAAAATCAGTAACGGGCAAGGCTGTAGTGCCTTTTTTTACAACAGTTTCAATGGCCTCGTAACCCTGCTGGTTAATTTTTGCGTTGATAGGAAAATATCTTGGCGCTGCGCCCAACCCTTCCGTTACAGCTTTAATGAAAGCTTCCTTTGATTGTGCCTGTAAGGCATAATTGCTTTGTTTCTCTTCGCCCATCGTACTGTGCGTATTGGGCCCGAGGCTTTTGCCACAACTGCTGCCGGGGCCATGGGCAGGGTATACAATTACGTCATCTGCCAGCGGGAGCAATTTGGTTTGAATGGTTTCATACATAATAGCAGCCAGTTCTTCGCTGCTCATATCTCCACTGCTAAGATCGGGGCGGCCAACATCGCCTACAAATAAAGTATCACCGCTAAACAGCGCATGAGCTTTGTTGTTTTCATCTTTCAATAAATAGCAACTGCTTTCCAGGGTATGGCCTGGTGTGTGCAGTACTTCCAGGCTAATATTGCCCATTTTAAATACCTCACCATCTGCAGCATTGTGTACTTTAAAATTAGTTTTAGCCCCGGGTCCATAAACAATGGGTGCGCCTGTTTTTTTGCTAAGGTCTAAATGGCCGCTTACAAAATCGGCATGAAAATGCGTTTCAAAAATATATTTGATAGTGGTATTCCTTTCCTTCGCCAACTGAATATAGGCTTCAATATCTCTCAGTGGGTCTATTATAGCCGCTTCTCCATTGCTTTCAATATAGTATGCTGCCTCACTAAGGCAATTGGTATAAAGCTGTTGTATATACATAGTATAATTGTTGAACTGCAAATTTAAAAATAAAAAAGCGGATGAAACTCACCCGCTTTTTCGAAATAAGGTATTCCTTAAAAATTAAGAAACAAGTTGATCAACAACACCGTTGATCTCATCTATACGCTTGTAATTAACAGTGTAATAGATGAATTTGCCATCCCGCTGCGTGATAACGATACCCGCTCTGCGTAAAATAGCCAAATGTTGTGATGCTACAGACTGCTCCAGACGAAGACGCACATAAATTTCAGTTACAGTTATCTTTTTTTCTGTTTCAATCAGGGTTAAGATCTGTTGTCTAAGTTTGTGATTCAATGCCCTCAATACCAACGCCGCTTTTTTCAGATTGTGGTAGTTGATTTTTAGAGTGTCTGGTGTTTCACTTGCAGGTACAGAAACCTGCTCGTTTGATAGAGTTGCTACCGACATAGGAGAAAATTTTAAAAATGCTTGAACAAATAATTAATATGCAAATATACGCATGATTAAATATTTATTATTTTTAAGGATTGTTAAAAATACCAGTTCTGGAAAGATTGTAGATTACTTACCTGTATAAAACTCCTTTAAGTACTGGGGTTCGCTGTATGCCAAAGCAGCAAATTGGTTAAGTTTGTATGCTTCCAGTGCAAGTTGTGCAAACGATTGAAGAATGTTGTAATCTGTTGAGAATAAGGCATTCACGTTCGTGCAAATCTTTCTCCATTTTTCTGCACCGCTCCCAAAAAATAAAATTTTATGGTGTAGTAATAACGCCACATAAGAATCATTGTCTAAAATTTTCGCCACGGGCGATAATTGTTCGTTTCCAGCCCCGTCGTACACAGCTGTAAATACTTCCATCCTCCTTGCATCTATCATGGGAGCATATAGAATGTTTTCATTTTTTTCTGCACCTGCGGCTGCATGGGCCATAAGGGGCAGGGTACCTATGGTTATCAACGGTTTACTTAGCGCATAACTCAGGCCTTTGGCACTTGCCAGGCCTACTCTTAAGCCGGTATAAGAGCCTGGCCCGTTGGCTACTGCAATAGCATCCAATTCGGTAATGGCTACGCGGGCATCCTTTATCATGCTTTGTATAGCAGGTTGCAAAAAAGAGGCGTGTTCATTTACCAGTTTATTTTCCTTACACCCTATAACGATGCCATCTTTTGCAATACTTACCGAAGCAACAGGAGAAGCTGTATCAATATGTAGGAGGAGCGCCATTAATTTGAAGATAATTTTGTAAGCAATGGGGATGGCTGGTACCGTAGATCCATCAGGGATAATTCTTTTAATAAAAGATAAATATTTTGAATGCCTATTTTTTGTGCCCACTCAAAAGGCCCATAGGGATAATTTGTTCCCAGTTTCATGGCTATGTCAATTTCTGCTGCTGTACTAACTGCTTCTCCTTTGGCATAACAGGCTTCGTTAATGATCATGGCAATAATTCTCACAGCAATAAAACCAGGCTCATCAATACATTTGATTATTTTTTTATTGAGATAATCAAATATGGTTTGTTCTTCTGCCCCGATTTTACCACTCACCTCCCAGGTGCTGTTTTCAAGAAAACCATTCCAGGCATTGATGCGGGTAATGTTTTTGCCAGGCAAAACAGGGTATATGACACTGTTTAAAAATAAAGGTTTATTTACAACAGGATGATCATTTGCTATGGCATTTTGAGTAAGGTCAAAAAAAGCAGCTGCATCCGTATGGTCTGTAAATGAATTTACCTGCTCCACTTTTATCCACTCCGCTCCCGGGTTCGATCGTTTGATCGTTTCAAAAGCAATATCATCTGCCAGCACCACAATTTTCATATGTTCAATTTAGGTATTCATTTTTTACAAAAATACGTGGTTGATAAAAGATATATTTGTTATTCAAAAAAAATAAATCCTGTATGAACAAGCAGATCATTAATACCCCTAATGCACCGGCGCCGATTGGCCCCTATAACCAATCAGTAAAAGCGGGCAATTTGTTATTTATCTCCGGCCAGATAGCATTGGTACCGGCATCGGGCGAATTATTGACTGCCGGCATAGAAGAAGAAACGCAGCGGGTAATGAAAAACCTGCAGGCAGTGTTAACAGCAGCGGGTACCGGTTTTGATGCAGTAGTTAAAACAACTATTTTTCTTAGTGATATGGACCTGTTTGCCCAAGTGAATGAAATATATGGCAGTTATTTTTCGGATGATTATCCGGCAAGAGAAACTGTTGCAGTAAAAGGATTGCCAAAAGGCGTGAATGTTGAAATAAGTATGATAGCATCCCTATGACAGTTATAATAACAGCCAGGGTACACGAAATCTTGCTTGATACGTTCAGGCAGCAAGGGTGGACTGTACAGGATGAACCGGGAATTACCTATGAAGAATTATTGAAAATAATTCCGGCTGCTACAGGGTTGGTAGTAACAACAAGCCTCAAAATAGATAAGCAAATTATTGATAGTGCGAGAGAACTGAAATGGATCGGCCGGTTGGGTAGCGGACTTGAATTGATTGACACCGATTACGCTGCTCAAAAAGGCATTGAGTGTTATAGTAGTCCCGAAGGAAACAGGAATGCGGTAGCAGAGCATGCTTTAGGTATGTTACTAAGCCTCATGAATAATATTCAACGGAGCGCAGCGGAAGTAAAAAATGGTTTATGGAAAAGAGATGAAAACCGGGGTATCGAATTGAATGGTAAAACCGTGGGTATTGTTGGTTATGGAAATACAGGCGCTGCTTTTACAAAACTGTTGCTGGCTTTTGACGTAACAGTTTTGGCCTATGATGCTTATAAAACGGGATTTGGAAATGCAGCTGTGCGGGAAGCTAACCTTGAACAGGTTTGTCGTTATGCAGATGTAATTAGTTTTCATGTGCCGCTCACGAAAGAAAGTAAGCACATGGCCAATGATGATTTTTTTTCCGCATTGCAACTAAAGCCATTTATTATTAATGCTTCCCGTGGGCAGGTAATAAATACGGGTTCCCTCATAAAAGCATTAAAGGAGCATACCATTGCAGGGGCTGCCCTGGATGTACTGGAAAATGAAAAACTTCCTACTTATACAGAGGCTGAACGGGAACAGCTCAATTACCTTACTTCCTGTGATAATGTGTTGGTTACACCACATATAGCAGGATACTCTAATGAAGCATTTTATAAAATGAGTAAAGTGCTGCTCGAAAAGCTCAAAATCGGGGTTTAAGAGGTTTTTCTTAAGAACTATTTCGTTATATTTGTACAATACATGCAACGCCTTAGGCAATCTAGGGCGTTGTATTTTTTTTCTATATACTAAACAAAAAATTATGTCGGTAACAAATTATGTAACACAGGAAACATTTGAAAAAATGCAAGCCGAGCTG
>JACMKX010000092.1 GCA_014379905.1 Ferruginibacter sp.
CATTTATTCTCCAATACCGCAACTGGTTGGGCGTGATAAACTGTTCATCCTTATTCTGCATTTTTAATTTTATATAAGGATACACATTGGCATTTATAAAACTCAGTGAAGTATCAATTGCCGGTGCAACAGTAGTAAGTAACGAACTTGTACCATCATTTTTAATACCCCATACTTCTATTTTTACAGTGTCCCCTGTTGCTACGGGATCCGCAGTGCTGCCACGCCAATGCAGATCGGTCCATTCTACAGCCGGACCAAAGGCAGGTGATTCTATAGAACCGTTTGGCAATATTGTGTTTAAGGTAATATACTCTTCAATATAGCTGGTATCTTTTTCACCCATTCTTTCGATAGGTGTAAAACTGGTGCTCCCTTTTTTATAAAAATACATGAAGGGAAGGTTCCTGGTGAAGCTATCAATTTTTGTAAATCCTATACTTTTTAATTTATGGTACAATGTATTTCCTGCTCCATAAAGCGCTTCATCGCCTGCTATCCACTGGTTGATAAAAGTACCATTATTATTGGCGTTGCCCAGGTTGGTGATGGCTATATACATACCATTAGGAATTGCATCAAGAAAATCCATCATTCTCTTCCTATATTGAACACCACCCGGGTTGGCATGCGGAAATTCAAAAAAGGCACGTCTTGTTAATGTATCTGTAGGAATATCCGGGCATGTTGGCGCACTTCCATAATAACCGGAGAAAACTCCCGGGGATTCCTCGTATTTACGGTTCGACCATGGTTTTAGTGTGGTAGTGTCAAATACATATACCTGCAATGAATTGTAAACACAACCATATTGCTCCATGCGGTTGAAATCGAGGTTTATATTTATTTTTCCATAATCGTATGCGGGAAACAGCCCTGTTCTGATGATCAGGTTACGTGGAGAACGGGGATAATAAAATTTACGATCCTCTGCTAATTGTATGTTGTTAAACGTAGACTTTTTATGTTGAAAATAATGCGACTGGTTAAAGCCCAGAGTGCTATTGGGCAGGTATATAAAGGAAAAGCCGTTCCAGATCACCGGTGTATTATCTATTGGTATCATAGACACTCTCCAGTAATATACGGTACTATCTGTAAACGTAACATTGGTTGGTGTAAACTGCACAATACCACCAATGCCATTTGTATTGTATACTTTTTTAAAGGCTGAATTAAAAATTTCTGTTGTATCAATCTCCATTACATACTGCCTGTTGGCACCCAAAGGGTTTGCCGTATTGGCAACATAAGTAATATTTTGCTGGTTTACGATAGAGAAATTATAAGGATAAGTAGGCCTTAATTCATCTTCGAAAATGTAAAAATCTTTGGTGATCTTATTATTGATTTCAAATAATTCATCTACATTTTGTTTGTAATCCAGCTCAACAATTAACTGGTTCAGGCCTTTATCCAATGTAGGGCTTATGGGAACAGTGAACTCCAGGGAATCTGTATTTCTTATTCCTGCAATTTTTTGATCAAAGAGCACCCTGATGGTATCATTTGGCAATTTTCTTTTTACATATACCCATATAGAATCGCCGGTTGCTTTACCAATATTCTGCATTTTAACCTTCACATTAAAGTTGATATCTGCAACAGAAATAATACTTGGGTTGATCCTTACAGAAGGTTCTTCAATTACATAATCAGCCTTGGCAGATGTATATAGCTTAATAGCAGGATCTCCGTGCAAAGCAATTTCCTCCATATGGATCCTGTTAAAAAAATCAAGCGTAGTGGTTTCTCCACCCAATAAACGAATCGTTTCCCTTATCTGGTCTCCTACAGTTTCGCCATACATCGTTTTGCTGAATAATGTATAGAAGTTATCGTTGTAGTAATTAAGAAACGGTGGAATGCCAAAATGGGTATCGGCCAAAAAGCCAATACTGCCTCTCTGGTTGGTTAAAATATATTTTTCCGAAATGGAAAGGCTACCCGATAACCTGAGTGGATCATATACATAAAAGTTACCCGCACTACATCCGCTTACGTTGAAAAACGGGTACCTGCCCTGGTTATTATACTGATCAGGACTGCTTAAATTAAATTCAAAGGTATTGGCAGATGAATGCCCGAAATACCCGATAAAACCTACTCCTTCATTCATCAATTGCAATATCCGGTCGCTGCTGGCTTGCTGTACAATACCTGCGGAGGTTTTGGCAAAAGTTTCTACATGAGCCCCAAGTAAGGTATCTTCTGCAGTTTGTTTGTAGCCATCCATGTAAAATTTGAACCCTGCGCTCTCCGAACTATCCTGGCCCCCTATAACATGTATAAAATCTTTCATCCAGGATTTGTCATTGATATAGGGGCTTTGTGTTCTTTGGGCCTGGTCATACTGAATTACTTTTTGCAGGTAATTACTTACTTCAACCGGGGTAACAGCGGCAAGGCGTCCAATAGGTATCAGGGGTTTGGTTGTGCCCGGATTGGCAGCCAGTAAAATATCCGATGCCGGCCAGCCAAATGTTGGAACAAGACTTTGCCTGTCTCTCAACGGGTTTGCCCGCTGCACCCAACTATCCATATAGTTTATTCCACGGCCTATTATAAAAACATGCTTAGGCGTTACCGCAAACTGCGCATACGCATATCTTATAAAATCCCTGATAGAACCGGGATGACCTTTTATACCAAAAGCAAACTGGTCTGTTAACTCTTCAATATTGAAGATCTTTGTATTAAAACTGCCTCCATTGGCTGAATTCCTGTATATGCGATAGTCGTCTACATAATTGTGTCCGCTACCATCATTATATAACAAAGGGTGACTAATGATAAGATAATCGCCCTGGTTAGCCGTGTTGGTAAGGTTTAAAAATGTTTTAGGAGCAGAAAAACTACTAATGATGTTTACATTGGAGGCTTCATTGGAAACAAGAATAAAATTTCTTGTATTTGCAGATGGAGGTAAAACAAATTTTACCCTTCCCGCAGTGGAGGCAATTTCACCCAAATACCTTGAGCCGGTAGTTACATCATAAAGTACAGGCTGAACCGACCCGGTATTGAAGTTGGAAATATTAAGATAATTTCCTGTTGCAGAAGCTGCCAGTTCAAACTGGAAGCTTTTGCGGTTATTAAAATTAAAAGTTGCAGGGTAGGTGATCCCCGTTAAAGCAACAATGATCCTGTCGGTAGGTGGCGCATTTACGCTTCCGTTTGTAGAAAAAGTTACAGAATTATTTTGTGAAACCAGCTGGCTTAACGGAAGGCCTGTAATACTTGCTTTTTTATAGTCGAAGTCGGGCATGGCTTCATTAAAAACTTCAATACTGTTTACTTTAACCACCAGGTTTCTGTTTGCCGGGGCATTCCCCGCAGCATGTACTTTCATGCTGTAGGTATTTACCGGTCCACCCGAATACAAATTTAAACCCTGCACCTGGAAATTGAAATTACCACCATTAATCAGATCGTTGGAGGTCCAGCCTTCTCCTTTGTCGTAGGAGGAGGAATACACATATTGTTTAACCTCTACTGCCAAACCCCTGTTTTGCTTGTTATTGAAATAGCTGTTAATGGTATTCATAAAATAGGCATCCGGGGTTGCTGCACTTGGAGCTGTATTTACTACGGCCGAATACCTTAGGTTAGCTCCGGTAGTATTTACAGTTAAAAAATATATTGCTGTATCTGTTTCCAGGCTATACTTTTCATTTAACTGGAAATCTTCATTCCGGTATAATTGTTTGTCGGGCAGGCCATCATTCATTTTGCCCCAGAATTCAATATAACCAGATCCACCTAAAGGAGCATTGCTAACGGAGGTGTATAAACGCACCTGCTCGCCGTTTCTCCACAATTGAAAGTGGTCTGCATTCACGGCCTGTAACCCTGCAGGTAAGGCAGCCTGGGATATGCGGTACAATCCATCGTTAAAAACCGGGAACTTGTAGTAGGTTTTATTGTAGTCAATCCAGCTGTTATTCAACTGGGCTTTTGCATTTGCAGCCAACAACACTAAAACGGCAAAGAATATTTTTTTCATCGTAGCAGATGTTATAATTTTTTAATTATCGTTTCTTTTGGTAAAATTAACACGCAAAGAAAACACGTGGGTAAACAAAGGGTTCGATTGGTTGGCAAGGTTAGAAAAGGCATAATCCAGCATCACATTATTGATCTTAAATCCTGCTCCTATACTTGGCTGGTATATCCATACTTTTTTCTGGTTAGTGGTATCACCATCCTGCAAGGCCTGTTGAAAATTGGTAATTCCGCCTCTTATAAAAAATACATCCTTTATACCCGCTTCCAAACCTATATGCGGATCTGCACTGATAGGATCACTGCTCAACACTGTATTTCTTTTCCCGTCAAATGTAATATCCACATTGGCTTCTGCCAATAATTTTACGTTGCTGCCAATACTAAATTCATACGCACCACCCAATACCAGGCGGGGTGCTGTTAACTCCGTTGACTTTACCGGGATTTCATTATTGGTAAGATATAACACTTCCTTTTCTCTTTCGCTGAATTTAAATGACCAGGCATTGAAGGTGGTAGTAAGATCTCTCGCAACTACACCCAGCCTCCATTTTTCGCCATGCATTTGTATGCCTGCATCCAGGCCGAATCCCCAGGCCGTGGCAAAGGTTCCTACTTTGCGGTAGATTACTTTTGCATTGGCACCAAAACTAAAATGGGTGTTTTCTGTTTCTCGTATGTTTTGTGCAAAGGAGAAAAGAAAAGCATAGTCTGCAGAGGAAAAGGTTTGAATATTATTGTAGTTGATGCTGCCATCGGGCTCTACCAGGTAAAGCGTATTGGGAATATCATCTACCGCAAATCTTAACAAAGAAAAACCAATAGTACGTTTGTTGTTTTGAACCGGGATGGCCACAGAAGCATAATCGTATTTACCAATACCTGCAAAATAATCTGCGTGCATGATACCGGCATTCGGATTGTCTTTTACCCCTACCAGGCCGGCAGGATTCCAGTAACCTGCTGTTGCATCGTTTACAGAAGCTACCTGGGCATTGCCCATTGCGAGCCCACGTGCCCCGGCACCGATGTTAAGAAATTCATTAGAGTATTTCCGAAACTGCGAAAAGGCACTGGATTGACATAGCAGCACCAGGGAAATAAAAGCAGTAAAGCTTTGTTTCATGTGTACACATTTATTTTTTGGTCGCATAAAACACTCATTTTATGCGCTTTATTGTTTGGATTGGATCGACTATTGTTGATAAACGTAATAATACTATACTAAATTGTTCTTTTACCCGCTTAGTTTCGATTATCCAAATTTACAATTTTACCGCTATAAACAAGCATTTACGGCTATCCGGGGAGGATGGTTGGGGAAAAGACCCGTTTAATACGGAAAATCAGCAAAAATGTTGATAAATACCTGAACGCTGCTGGTATTTCAAATTCCTTTATTTTCTCCGCTTTTTGCTGCATTTTTGCAATCCCTGCTAATATTTATAAATTTTCATATAACAATGACCAACCCTTTTATAGAAGAAATGCGCTGGAGAGGTATGCTACAGGATATAATGCCCGGTACTGCAGAGCAACTGAATAAAGAAATTACTTCTGCCTACATTGGTTTCGACCCCACGGCAGACAGCCTTCATATTGGCAGCCTGGTACCCATTTTGTTACTGGTTCATCTGCAGAGAGCTGGGCATAAACCCTATGCGCTGGTAGGCGGCGCCACGGGCATGGTGGGCGACCCAAGCGGCAAAAGTGAGGAAAGAAGCATGCTGAGCGAAGCAATATTGGCAAAAAATATGGCAGGCGTAAAAGCACAATTAGAGAAATTCCTGGATTTTGACCCGGCAAAAAACAATGCTGCGGTAATGGTCAACAATTTCGACTGGTTTAAGGATATAAGTTTTTTAGATTTTATAAGAGATGCCGGCAAACACATTACCGTGAATTACATGATGGCGAAGGACAGCGTAAAAAAAAGACTGGAAGGAGAAAATGGCATGTCGTTTACAGAATTTACCTACCAGCTGGTGCAGGGCTATGATTTTTACTGGTTATACAAAAACAAAAACTGCAAACTGCAAATGGGTGGCAGCGATCAGTGGGGCAATATCGTAACGGGTACCGAACTCATCAGGCGTAAAGACGGTGGCGAAGCCTTCGCCTTTACCTGCCCTTTGATAAAAAAAGCAGATGGCACCAAGTTTGGCAAGTCAGAACAGGGCAATGTTTGGCTGGATGCGGAAAAAACTACGCCTTTCCAATTTTATCAATTCTGGCTAAATGCATCCGATGTTGATGCAGCCGCCTGGATCAAAATATTTACTTTTTTATCGAGGAAAAACATTGATGATATAATTGATACACACAGCAAAAATGCAGCAGGAAGGGCCTTGCAAAAAACGCTTGCAAAAGAACTTACCATATTTGTTCATGGAGATGAAGAATATAATAAAGCCGTTGAAACTACGGCGAAGTTGTTTGCTAATCAATCTGCTCCCGCTGAATCGCTCAGTGAAGATGACCTGAACAATATGGAAGGTATCATCAAGATAGATGTTGCTTCAGCACGATTAACGGAAGCAGCAGATGTGGTAAGTTTTCTGGCCGAAACATCCATTTTTTCGAGCAAGGGCGAAGCCCGCAAAACAGTTCAGGGTGGAGGCATTAGTATTAACCGGAAAAAAGTGGACAGTATCGATATGAGGATCGAAAGCTCCCTGTTGCTACATACCAAATACCTTCTTATTCAAAAAGGAAAAAAGAATTACTATCTCGTAAAAGTTGTGTAAGTGATAACCTGGATAAGGTCTGTGTAAGTTGTGTAATATAGGGGCCTACACAGGCTTGTGTATAGCCTGACTCATTGCAAATCAAGGATTTCAATTTGTGAAAAAACTGAGAAATTTTGCATTTTTTCAGTGTTTTTTACAGTTTGTTTATGGTAGTTTCAGGCAGTTTTACTAAAGCTTACTCCACATGCACCTGTTTTTCCGTAACTGCCCCTTCCCTTACTTCGGATAAGAATTTCCTTTCCTTCAGTAAATAGCCATTTCCTTTTTCGCAAAAATGCACTTTTAAGTTTTCTATGCTGATCGGGCACCCGTCAGGTATATCCGCAATATTGGAATGCCTGATATCATGGCCATCTACAATTATTACCAGCCCGCTGCCAATAGCTTCCATACCCCTACTTGTTATCAGCATACCGGTATCTTCTCCCAAACCTATTCCAATACAGGAAGGATTAGAGGCTACCGACTGTGCCAGCCGTCCAAAGCGGCCCCGTTTTTCAAAATGAGAATCAATAATCACATCATCAATAAAACCAAGCCCGGTGGTAATTTTTACTTCTCCTTTTAAATGTGCTTTGGTGGCGTTTCCTTCATAGATCATGGTATTGCTCATGGCCATTGCACCCGCAGATGTGCCTGCGATTACAAAATCTTCTTCCTCATTTAACCTGTCTAATAAAATTTGTAAAAATGCAGTGCCACCAAAAATGCTGGAAAGCCTTAGCTGGTTACCGCCGCTGAACATGACAGCATTGCATTCCCGAATGCGTTCAATATAATCTTCTGTCATTACATCTCCCCTGTTGCGTATGTGCATCACACCTACGTTGGTACAACCAATTTTACCAAAAGCGTCCAGGTAATTATCGCCCACTTCGTAAGGGATCATACTGGCAGTGGTGATCACTTCTATGCGTTGCGATAACCCACCCGCTTCTTCCATAATGCGGCGTAAAATTCCTAATTCAAAAAAATTGAGATTATTGCGTTGTATTTCTCCTTTTTCCAGGTCGGTTCCTTTATCTTCTGCGCCTCCAATGGCCATCAGTTTTCCTTTAGCAAATTGCATTTACAATTTTTTGTTGCGTTACAAAAATAAGGTAATTCATATTGGAGAAACGTGGGATAGTTGTTAACTATTGTGGAAAGGGTTAATTAGATACTGGATGCTGGTGGCTGGCAGATCCATAAGTATGATGTTTGCTTAATGTTATTACTGGTACCAAGTATCCAGAATCCAGAATCCAGTATCCAGTATCCCTATCCACCACTCCTCATCTAACCATATTTTGCCAACCAGCCTCTTTTACTTAATTTCCATTTCCTTCTACATAAAACTTATACTGAGATATGAAAATTGAAGAGATCAAGATACTGAGAGGTCCTAATTACTGGAGTGTACGCCGCACCAAGCTGATACAAATGAAACTGAACCTGGAAGAAATGGAGCAGCGGCCCACCAATTCTATTCCTGGTTTCAGGGAAAGATTGCAGGCAATGTTTCCTACCATGTACGAACATCGCTGCAGCGAAGGCGTGCCCGGCGGATTTTTTCAGCGGGTAGATGAAGGCACCTGGATGGGCCATGTTATAGAGCATATTGCTTTGGAACTGCAAACACTTGCGGGCATGGATACCGGTTTTGGCCGCACCAGGGGCACCGGCGAAGAAGGCGAATATTATGTATGTTTTAGTTATATGGAAGAAGATGCGGGTGTTTATGCCGGCCGTGCTGCAGTAAGAATAACGCAGGCTTTAACTGATGCAGTTGAATACAATCTGGAAGAAGACATTATGAACCTCCGGGAAATAAGGGAAGATACCCGCCTGGGACCAAGCACCGGATGCATTGTAGATGAAGCCGCCAAAAGAGGCATTCCCTTTATTCGTTTAAACAAACATTCACTGGTACAATTAGGATATGGTGTACACCAAAAAAGAATCAGGGCTACTATTGCCAGTACCACGGGAAATATAGCAGTGGATATTGCTTGTGACAAAGAAGAAACTAAAAACCTGCTGGAAGCAGCTGAAATCCCGGTACCAAGCGGAACAGTTATCCGCACGGAAGAAAATTTAAAAGATGCCGTTGAAAAGTATGGCTACCCCCTGGTAATAAAACCAATTGACGGCAACCATGGCAAAGGCAATACCACCAACATTACTACCTGGGAGCAGGCAGTAACGGCTTTTGAAGCAGCAAAATTATATGGCAGGAATGTGATCATCGAAAAATTCATCACCGGTTTTGATTTCAGGATATTGGTGATCAATTATAAATTTATTTGCGCAGCCTTGCGTACACCGGCTTCTGTGGTGGGTGACGGAAAAAATACCATTCAATATTTAATTGATGAAGTCAATAAAGATCCACGCCGTGGATATGGTCATGAAAAAGTACTGACCCAGATCACGGTGGATGGCAGCACCATGAAGATGTTGGAAGAGCAGCAGTATACATTAGAAACAGTTCCGCCAAAAGGGGAGTTGGTTTTACTGAAAACTACTGCCAATCTCAGCACCGGCGGCACTTCCAACGACGTGACAGATGAAGTGCATCCTGAAAATATTTTCATGTGTGAGCGTATTGCGAAAATCATAGGGTTAGATATTTGTGGCATCGACATTATGGCGAGCGACCTGCGCACACCTGTTACTGAAAATGGCGGCGCCATCCTGGAAGTAAATGCCGCACCAGGTTTCCGCATGCATATTGATCCTTCAGAAGGTTTGCCACGCAATGTGGCAGAACCTGTGGTAGATATGTTGTTTCCTAAAGGAAGTGCAGGACGCATTCCCATCATTGCCATCACGGGAACCAATGGTAAAACAACCACCACAAGAATAACTGCACATATAGCAAAAACAGCCGGTAAAAAAGTGGGCTATACCACCAGTGATGGTGTGTACATACAAAACCAGCTGATGATGAAAGGAGATTGCACCGGGCCTATCAGTTCTCAATTTGTTTTAAAAGATCCTACAGTTGATTTTGCGGTACTGGAATGCGCCCGCGGGGGTATTCTGAAAAATGGTTTAGCTTTTCAAAATTGCGAAGTAGCCATTGTAACCAATGTGGCGGCAGATCATATGGGCCTGGGTGGTATCAATACGCTGGACCAAATGGCCAAAGTAAAAGCCGTGGTACCCGAAACTGTTTTCCCTCATGGTTATGCCGTATTGAATGCGGATGATGCCCTGGTATATGAAATGAGAAAAGACCTGAGATGTAATGTTGCTTTATTTAGCATGGATGAAAAAAATCCACGCATCAAAAAGCATTGCGAAAAAGGTGGCCTCGCTACCGTTTATGAAAATGGTTTTATAAGTATTTTAAAAGGAACGTGGAAAATAAGGGTCATCAATGTAAAGGAAGTACCCATAACTTTTGAAGGAAAAGCCCTGCACAATATTGCCAACTGTTTGCCTGCTGTTATGGCGTCCTACCTCTACCGGGATATTACCATTGAAGATATCCGTTCGGCACTCATGTCTTTTGTTCCTTCTTCTACGCAAACACCGGGACGACTCAATTTCTTCAATTTCAAAAATTTTACCATATTAGCAGACTTTGCCCACAACCCGGCAGGTTTGCAGTTGTTATGTGAATTTGTAAACAAACTCGATTATCCTAAAAAGATTGGATTGATCAGCGGAACGGGTGACCGCAGGGATGAAGATATCCGGGAACTGGGTGTGATTTCTGCCAAAAATTTTGATGATATTATCATTCGTTGTGATAAGAACCTCCGGGGTCGTAGTGCAGAAGAAATCATTGACCTGTTGAAACAAGGCATTGCCCTGGAAAAACCTTCGTTACAGGTTAAAGTGATAGCGGATGAAGGTGAAGCATTGGAGTACATTTATGCAAATCACGAACCGGGAGCATTGTACACAATAATGTGTGATGTGGTGACGGGGGCGCTGAAGAAGATTAAAGAATTAAAATCCAGGGAAAGCAATGAGTAAGCTGTTTGTAACCAGGCAGATTCCTCGTTTCACCCGGAAAGACAACAGCTATTCAGCATTTTGCAAAATCGGGCATTTATAATTTATGGAATTTCCCTGTTACCAGGGTTGCAACAATTTATAAATGTATAAAAGAGATCTTATGCTTAGGTCAGCTGTCTTCCCGACGGCAGGAGGGATCTGTTGGGCTTGATCGCTACCTGGTAGACTTTTGGATTATTCAGGAAAAAGAAAAATATCAACTGCTTCCGGTAAAATCCTCTAACATAAAAGCTAACAGCTAAAGGCTAAATAAGAATTTTTGAAGTTTAATTTTGAATTTTTACTTACAGCCCCTATTTTTGCACTCCCAAATCAATACCGGGTGAAAGATTGGGTTATGGTGTAAAGGTAGCACAACAGATTTTGATTCTGTTTGTCTAGGTTCGAATCCTAGTAACCCAACAAAAAAGGACAAATTAGTTTTGATACTGATTTGTCCTTTTTAATTTCAGCACAAAACTGTTTCTTTCAATATAATACTTAACCGCCTAGTCTAATTCCAGTATTCTTTTTATCACAGCATCTTTTGAAAATAAAAAATTTCGGCTGTAAATGTCCCCTTTGTAAACATATCGTTTAAAGTGATCCTGAGCGGAAAGTTTAACAGGAATTTTTACTTCGTGATGAAATAAATCTTCCGGCCTTTTCAAATGATTTCCCGTCAATCAAAATCCTTTTTATAATACTACTTTTATGCAGAATCATTTTTAGTGTATCATTAAAAGTTCCATGGCTTTTCAACTGTATTGATGCTTGCACACTAATAGTTTTTACTGCTACGTTCACTATCATATTAATATCATAGTGTTCCGCATTTATTTTCTGACAGGGACATTTGAGGTGATTCAATAATAGAGTGATGATAAAGAGTAAGCGCATTGTAAATTTTACTTTTTGATGAATATTTATCGAAGTGGGTTCCTATAAATATGCTCAATTTCTATCAGGTTGCCTTCTGGGTCTTTAATACCAATAAATTTTATAAAGCGGGGTGCTTCTTTAATTCCTCTGCAAAATTTAGCCCTCTTGACTGTAATTCAATCATTGTTTCGAAAATATTATTGGTAATAAAAACCACCTGTGTATTTGTCTCACCATCCATCCTGGCTTGTTGTTTCCTAAACCCACCAAAAATAGGAAGTCTTACACTACCTGCCTTTAATGCTAAAAGGCGAATGGCCGGAATTTCTTCAATCACCTGCAGGCCCAATTTTTTTGTATAAAAATCCTTTGCCGCTTCAAGGGATGATACCCTGATTTCAACACGCTGAATAGATAGGCTTGAAATAATGCTGATGTATTTTTATTTTGATACAATGGGATAACCATCTGAAGTTTTAATCTCTTTTATTTGTGCAGTGTGCCTTTCGCAATGGGCGGAGATGAGTAACACCGTCTGGTACAAATCAATTACGCCCGTTGCAGGGTGCTGCCAGTACCTGTCTCTCAAATCTTCCTGCGTAGTTTGTATAAATTCAATGTTTCTAGTTCTGGCGTTGGTGAACAAGCCAATCGCCTGTTTAATGTCTGTAAATCTTCCTGTGGGTTTGATTATTTCGGGGGATTGGACTTTGCCGGAGCGGTTGGTAAGCCGCTGCCTTACCTGCTCATCTGTTACTTTTATTTCTTTTCTTTTGCCAGAATCTAACGGCGTTTTCAACGTTTGTTGTACAATTTGGCCGATACCCATTTCTGCCAGGCCAATATGTTCCATCACGTCAGCGATACTCCATTTGTCGGGTGATGGTTTAAATTTTAGCTGTGCTTCAGATAATCTGTCTATTTCGGTGAGTAACTTTTGGCGGCTGCTTTCTAACAGAGCTGCTGCATAGTTACGTTCCTTTTCGGTTAGGCCGTTGGTTTGAAACAAATTGGTACTAAAAAGCATGGTTGTAAACAACAGGATGAGTTTCATAATCTTGAGTTTTAATTTTTGTGATACCTGCAAGATGCACCGCTCCAGGGGTTAAAACCTAAAAAAATGAGCACTAAAAGAATCAATGGTAGCCTTATTAACATGAATGGTACCATTACCAACCCGAA
>JACMKX010000093.1 GCA_014379905.1 Ferruginibacter sp.
GAAATATCATAACCAGTACCGACCCAAAAGGGAATGTGTATACTTATAATTATGACGCATTGGGAAACCCTACCAATGTAACCGGACCCGAAGGATATAACGCCTCCCTGTCATTTAATGCAAGAGGAAATTTATTGTCTTATACCGACGCCAGGGGAAATAACAGCAGCGCTGAATATGATATACTGAACAGGTTAAAAAAAATTACAGATCCTGTCAATAATAACACACAACTTAATTATGATGCTGCCGGCAATATGGTGTCATATAAAAACAAGAATAATGAAACCAACTGGCGGAGTTATGATGCCAGTAACAGGCTGGTGAAAATTAAAGGCCCTACCGGTAACGAGTTTAATTACACATATGATGGAATGGATAATTTATTATCTGTAAAGGATCCGTTGGGTTTTGAAAATAAATTTAGTTTTGACAACAGGAACAGGGTAATATCAGCATTTGATCCAGAAAATAACAGCACCGGCTATACTTATGATAATAACGGCAATGTAACCAGCAAAAGATTACCAAACGGCCAAACCTTTTTTTACACCCATGATAACCTGAACAGGTTGATCCTTATAAAGGATCAAACCGGCGATATTGCTAAATTCTCCTACGACCCCAACGGAAACCCCACCCGGTTTGAAAACGGGACTGGCGCAATCATAACAGCAACCTACGATAGCTTAAACCGGTTAAAATCTGAAACAGATGCTTTGGGCAATTCAATTACTTATGCCTATGATAAAAACAGCAACCTTATAGCAGTGACGGATCAGGAGGGAAAAACGAGCAATTTTACTTATGACAATAAGGATCGGCTGCATACTTATACTGATAACAATGCTGCTGTCATCACACTTGGGTATGACGCAGCCAATAACATTACTTCGAGAAAAGATCAGAATAATAATACCACCACTTACCTGTATGATGAGCTGAACCGCAGAAAGAGAATGACCTATCCTGATGGAAAATACAATGAATACAATTATGATAGCAAAGGGAATATCATCTCCGTTCGCCTTACAGATGCAACTGCTATTCTTTACCAGTACGACACATTGAAAAGGCTCATCAGAAGAACTTTACCCGGTGGGGAACAGTACAATTTCACGTATGATAAGCTGAATCGTGTAATTTCGGCTACCAATAATAATGGTACAGTAAACGTATCCTATGATGGACTGAACAGGATCATATCAGAATCTTTTGATGGCCGGACTGTTAACTATACCTACAGCATTTCGGGCAGAACAAAAAGTACAGTTTACCCGGATGGATCCGTTGTAAAAAAAGAATTTGATACCCGTGGCCGGTTGGTTAAGATTTTTAAAGACAATATACCCGTAGTTGAATATGCATACAATAACGCTAACCAACTTACCGCTAAAAGTTTTGCCAATAATGTAAGCAGCCTGTTGCAATATGATTATGCCAATCGATTAAGCAATCTTAATACTTCTTCAGGTACCATTCAAAACAGTAATTTTACTTACAATAAAACATACAATAAAACAGCCGTTAACAGGTTGAACGATCCCACCGGTTCAGAAACATTCAACTACGATAATGGGTACCGCCTTACCAATTATAAAAAAGGGCCCCCGGGTAGCCCCGTAGTGCAAAACACCTATACTTATGATGCTGTTGGCAACCGTACAGCAGCCAACCTGGGAGGCGCGGCTAAAACCTATTCTATCAATAACCTTAACCAACTCACTGCTGTGAATGGTACTGTTTTTACTTTTGATAACAGGGGAAATCTTGCCTATGACGGTAGTTCCTATAAAACCTACGATGCAGAAAACCGTTTATTAAAAGACTCCGCTTCTCCTTTAAGAGTTATAGCGTATAGTTATGATGCATTCGGAAGAAGAATAACAAAAAATATCAATGGAAGCATTCTTAAGTACACCTATAGCGGCGCTTCGCAGATAGAAGAAAGAGACGGGGCAAACACGCTGCGTAACAAAACGGTATTCAACGATTTCTTATCACCGGTTATAAATGAAAAAAATGGTCAGACTTTTTATTATCATGCAAATGAATCAGGATCAGTAGAAGCAATTACCAATAGTAACGGCAGGCTGATAGAAAAATACAGTTATGATGCTTATGGAAAGATGTCAAGGTTTGATAGTTTAAATAATCCGCTGTCTTCTTCTATAGCAGGCAATCGTTTTGGATTTACGGGCCAGGAGTATGACAGTGCTTCCGGGAGCTACCGCTTTTTCTTCAGGAACTATTCACCGGAGACAGGCGTTTTCAATCAAAGAGATTTAATAGAATACGAGGATGGTATGGGTATGTATCAATATGTGGGAAATAATCCGGCAAATGGAATTGATATCTGGGGATTGGCCGCTTCGGATGACTGCATTGAAGGAGAAAAGGGAATAGATCTCAGGAATACATGGATTTTGCCTCTTCCTTTTGACGAAATGGCCAGAAAAGTAGGTGACATACAACACTCACAGACAAAAAGTGAAAAAATCCACAACCAAGTTGAACTGTTTGACCAGGTGGGGGAAGCAGGGATTAAAATGGTGGTTGCCAACGTGGTTTCACAGCTTGCTAATGGAAAATATGTGCTACAAAATGTATTCTCAGTTCTAGGGCAGGGCGCTTCCCAGATAGCAGCCGGGGGGCCGGTGGGCGCCGTCTCTGCGGGAGCAACTACTACCGTAGCAGCTGGCGTAGCTATAGGACTGCCCGTTGGATTTTATGGCTTGCATGTTTACAAAGAAGGGATGGAAATCGATAATAATATCAGCAACACTGAAGTGTATAATTATATGCTAACACATGGAAAAGAAGGAGAGGGTTATGAAAGATACCTTAAACTAAAACATCTGGAAGAGATGACGAGGGAAAGGGATAGATTAAATAAAAATCCCTGCCCGCCACAGGGAGGCACCCGAAAAAAATACCGTCTTTTCTGGGATCCTAAAACAAAAATGTGGGTGCTCCGTCCCATAGATCCCAACCTTATCATCGGACCTGATGGTGAACCCGGTAAAAAATGGGTACCATTACCCGATAGAATGCCTTACACCGTATTATTTGAAAATGATAGTTCGGCCACCGCTCCGGCAAAATTTGTGAGGATCTCCACTACTATTCACCCCAAACATGACCCCGCAACTTTTGAATTAGGTAGCGTAGGTTTCAATAACCAAAGCTTTGATATTCCTGCCGGCACGGCTTCTTATTATACCCGGCTCGATTGCAGGGATAGTTTGAATCTTTTTGTAGACCTTACAGCAGGCTATGACCAGATCACTCACCAGGCATTCTGGGAGTTTCAAAGTATTGACCCGCTTACCTTGCTTCCAACAGAAGATCCGCTGGCAGGATTTGTTATGCTGCAGGATTCATTAAATCCACTGTATGGAAATGGGTTTGTAAACTATAGTATTAAACCAGCTGCATCTGCTCATACTTTGGACACGGTTACAGCACAGGCTTCCATCACTTTTGACCAAAACGCAGCTATCGCTACCAACGTACACAGTAATACCATTGATGCGGTGGCGCCGATGAGCAGCATCACGGCTCTTATTCCGTTTACACCGGATACAGAAGTGCCATTACACTACACAGGTGCAGATGATAACAACGGGTCAGGCCTCCGCTCCTATTCCATTTTTGTTTCGGATAACAGCGGCACACCTCAATTATATGTACAAGACTTTACCAAAGCAGATACCGTTTTCAGGGGCCTCGCAAATCATACCTATCGCTTTTATGCGGCGGCAAAAGATACCGCAGGAAATATTGAAACGTTGCGGCCGCTGGATAGCATCCGCATCACCAATGGAGAGTTTGTAATATGCCCCAACGGAAACGTGAATTTTGATTCGAAGATGACCGGCAGCAGCTTTCAATGGCAGGTGGATAACGGCACCGGGTACACGAATATCGTGAACGGCGGCATTTATTCCGGCGCTACCACACCTGTATTACAGATCATTACCGCCCCATCAACCATGTATGGTTTTAAATATCGTTGCCTGGCCAATGGCACTACCTATAGCCTGCAGTTTGTACTCAAATTCGGAATGACATGGGAAGGAAATACAAGCGAAAGCTGGGAAAACCCTGCCAACTGGAGTTGCGGAAGCCTGCCCGACCAGAATACAGATGTAACCATTGATGCTGCTAAAACGAATTATCCTAAGGTAAACAGCAATGTTATCATCAGAACCCTTCGTTTAAACAATGGGTCTACCGGCACTGTAAATACAGGTTATAACTTTACGATACTCAAATAATCGCAGTTGATTTATATTACTTAAAACCGGGCTTGACGCCCGGTTTTTTTATACCTGCCGGAAATATTTATCAATCTGAACCTGCAGTCATGGTAGCAGGCTACTCAATTTCCGGCTCAACACAATTTACCAATAGCCTGGCGTTCTTATCCAAACAGATTATTGCAGGTGAACGGTTTTTTCAATCACTTAGTGGTTCAATATTGATCAAATCACTTTACAATGAAAAGTTTTTTTCTGTCCGTCAGCTTAATCTTTGCGGTTAAGCTATTGCCGGCACAAACGCCTGCTGTACTAAAAGACATTTATAACTATACCACGATTGGTTCCATAACCGGTGCTGCCAATTATACGCAAATTGGTAGTACCATATTTTTTACCGCCACGGATTGTGTTACAGGTTTTGAACTCTGGAAAACAGATGGCACTGCGGCGGGTACCGTTTTGGTAAAAGATATACTCCCCGGTAGCGGCTCTTCTTCACCTGCCAGCCTGGTTAACGTAAATGGTATATTATATTTCAGCGCCGCAGGTGCGTATAGCAATACCTTTGGCAACGATACGGAACTCTGGAAAAGCGATGGCACCGAGGCGGGAACTGTATTGGTAAAAGCCATCCTTGCCGGAGGAGCCAGCAGCGGTCCCTTACATCTCACCAATGTAAACGGCACTTTGTTTTTTTCAGCAAGTACCACCGCCAGCGGACGGGAACTTTGGAAAAGCAATGGCACAGACGCGGGAACCGTACAAGTAAAAGAAATTCTGGCAGGTAGCGCAAGTTCATCACCGGCCAGCCTTACAAACGTAAATGGCCTTTTGTATTTCGTTGCACCTGCCACAACCACTGTTGCCAATATGGAACTTTGGAAAAGCGATGGAACCGATGCAGGTACTGTTTTAGTGAAAGACATTAATCCCGGCAATGCCACTTCCTCCATAAGCGGCCTTACTTATTTTAACGGCTCAGCTTATTTCTCTGCCAACAACGGCAGCACGGTAAACGGACAAGAGCTCTGGAAAAGCAATGGCACCGATGCAGGCACGGTGATGGTTAAGGATATTAATCCCGGCACCATTGGTTCCATACCATCTACTTTTACTATTGTGGGGAGTAGTTTATTCTTTATGGCCACCAATACAACCAACGGTTTTGAGTTGTGGAAAACGGATGGCACAGATGCAGGCACGGTACTGGTAAAGGATATAAATCCTGGTACCGCACTAGGGGTCACTTCCTCCTATAACATGGTGAATGTAGCGGGGACGCTGTATTTTGTGGCGACCGATGGTACTACCGGTTTTGAATTGTGGAAGAGCAATGGTACAAATGCCGGCACTGTGCAGGTAAAAGATATCGTTGCAGGTTTTGTAGGCTCTACTCCATCTATGCTTACCGCCGTAAATGGAACTTTGTATTTTTTTACCAATAGCAGCCCTACAGGTTTGTGGAAAAGCGATGGAACCAATGCAGGAACCCTGCCATTAAATACAACGGCCCTGGAGAATGGCAACATCAGCAACCTATTTGGAGCCGGCAGTCGATTGTATTTTACTTACAATGGATATAAAGCTGCTGTACCTTCTACTGCCACAGGACCGGAAACATGGATAAGCGATGGAACAGATGCAGGCACTGTTTTGATAAAAGATGTTTGTACCAGCACTACAGGCTCCGGTGCCGGGAGCTTTACAACCATCGGCAACAGTTCTTATTTTGTAGCAGATAATGGCCTTAATGGTGCAGAGTTATGGAAGACAGACGGTACCGAAGCGGGCACTCAATTGCTTAAAGATATTGTGCCCGGTTCGGCGGGCAGCAGCGCCTCGGCTCTCATCAATGTAAATGGCACTTTGTTTTTTTCAGCGTCTACGCCTGCCACAGGTACGGAATTATGGAAGAGTGATGGCACCGAAGCGGGAACCGTACTTGTAAAAGACATTGCCGCAGGTACATCGGCCTCTACCCCGCTGAATTTTTACAATGCCAATGGGATATTATATTTTTCTGCTTCTGTAACCGGCGCAAGCAGAGAACTCTGGAAAAGTGATGGCACTGCGGCAGGCACCGTGCAGGTAAAAGATATTGCTGCAGGTACCGGATCGTCGCTGCCGGCAGATTTTATCGATGTGAACGGGACGGTGTTTTTTACCGCTGCTGCCACAGGCTCCGACAGGGAACTATGGAAAACAGATGGCACCGAAGCAGGAACAGTACTGGTTAAAGATATCAGGGTGGGTGCAGCCAGTTCGGCATTATCTTCCTTTACTCATTTAAACGGCATGTTATTTTTCTCGGCCAATGATGGATTAAGCGGACAGGAGTTATGGAGGAGCGATGGCACCACAGCAGGCACTACTGTTTTTAAAGATATATCCCCTGGTAGCGGCAGCGGCTTTCCCTCGGGGATAACTGCCATTGGCACCAGCCTATATTTTGGCGCTTTTGATGGAACAGTGGGTTCAGAACTTTGGAAAAGCGATGGAACACCTGCAGGTACCGCAGTTTTAAAAGATTTAAATACCGGCGCCCAGGGATCGGCACCCAACGGATTTTTTGCTATAGGCAACACGATCTATTTTACTGCAAGCACATCAGCCGGAAGAGAACTATGGAAAACAGATGGTAGTGCCGCAGGTACTTTGCTGGTAAAAGATATTTATCCAGGTATTAACCCATCTTCACCTGAATTTTTTACAGAAGTGAACGGAACTCTTTTTTTTAGAGCGACCGACGACGTGAACGGATTGGAGTTATTCAAAACCGATGGCACTTCAGCGGGCACCGTTGTATATGACCTTGAACCCGGCATTACCTTCTCCCATCCCCAAAGCCTGGCAAAATTAAATACCACTTTGCTGCTGGGCGCATTTCACCCTACAAAAGGGTTTGAACCCTGGAAATTGGAAACCGCAGTGGTAAGTAGTTTTAACTGGACCGGTGCCATTAACACGGCCTGGGAAAATGCAGGTAACTGGGCGGGCAATGTGGTACCTGGTGCTACGAGTGTAGTTGTTATTCCATCCGGCAGGCCACGCTATCCTTTAATCAGCAATAACACAACAGTTAAAAGCATTACCTGCCAAACAGGAACCTCCGTAAACGTTGCTGCGGGAGCGCAATTAACTGTGTTGCCATAAATATTGTTATTATAGCAGAGAGAAAAAGTTGCAGAGATTGCGCAGAAAGAATAAACGAAAATCACGACCATCAGCGCCCACATCTTTCCAATAAAAAAAGCGTTCCGCAGAGCGGAACGCTTTCAATATTAATCCAAAAGGAATTATCCCAATGCTACTCTTTTAAATTCTGTAACGGTTAAATCAGCGTCTACACTTTTCAGGTAATCGCCTACAGATTTATTACCATCTTTTACAAAAGCCTGCGCCATCAAAGTATTGTCTTTGAAAAATTTATTCATTTTTCCGGCAGCGATTTTTTCAGCCATTTCTGCTGGTTTACCTTCTGCTTTTATCATTTCAATTGCGATGTTCTTTTCTCTTTCAATTGTTTCTGCAGAGATAGAATTTTCGTCAACGGCCAAAGGATTCATAGCTGCAATTTGCATGGCTACGTCTTTACCCGCTTCGTCTGCTTCTTTTGTTAAGCCTACCAATACACCCATACGGTTTGAACCGTGGATATAGCTTGCTACATAAGGAGCTTCTACTCTTTCGAATTTAGATACTTCAATTTTTTCGCCGATAGATGCCAGTTTATCGTTGATCATATCAGATACTTTAGCGCCATTTATTTCAATAGCATTTAGTTCTTCTGCAGATTTAACGTTGTTGGCTATAGCAGCGTCGGCAATGCTTTGGGCAAATGCAACGAACTCTGCGTTTTTACTAACGAAATCAGTTTCGCAGCTGATGCAGATAACGATACCTGCTTTATGATCTGCCGTTGTATTGGCAATGATCACACCTTCTTTAGCTTCACGGTCGCTGCGTTTTGCTGCTACCTTTTGACCTTGTTTGCGCAACCAGTCGATAGCTGCTTCAAAATCACCATTGCTTTCTGTTAATGCTTTGCGGCAATCCATCATACCGGCACCGGTGGCCTGGCGTAGTTTGTTGATGTCTGCTGCAGTAATTGTTGCACTCATCGTTAAAATATTTTGGAACCAGGTTCCTGGGCAGGAACCTGGAGATTTAATAATTGTTTGTTGTTAAGAACTGCTTCGTGTTGAGTGATGGTATTCAGTAAAAGTGTGCGACGCAACGATGCTCAATCGAATTACAACCGCCTGGTCCCAAACCTTACACTGTCAACTTTAAACCTTCAACCTATTTGCCTGCAGGCCTTCTTCCACCAGCTCCCGGACCTGGTACACGACGTTTGGTAGGAGCTGCGCCTCTTGCACGTTTACCCCTGTCGTCGCCTTCGCCTTGTTTTTGTTCAAAACGGGCTGCTTTGGCTTCTGCTGTTTCTTCGTTGTCTCCGTCGGTATCATCGCTGTCTTTATCAGCCTGGCGTTCTGCCAAACCTTCTGCAATTGCAGCAGTGATATAGTTAACTATGATAGAGATAGATTTGGTTGCATCATCATTGGCAGGAATAGCAAAATCAACTTTGTTTGGATCGCAGTTGGTATCTACCATTCCAAAAGTGTTGATGTTTAAACGTTTTGCTTCCGACAAAGCAATGTGCTCATGTCCTATATCCACCATGAATAAAGCAGCTGGTACACGGCTGATCTGCGCGATACCGCCTAATACTTTTTCCATTTTTTCTTTTTCACGGGTAAGTGTCAGTCTTTCCTTTTTGTTCAGGTTTTCTGCACTACCATCAGCAAGCATTTTTTCGATGCTCTGCATTTTCTTTACACTCTTACGTACAGTGTTGAAGTTGGTAAGCATACCACCTAACCAACGCTCTGTAACGAAAGGCATGTTTACACGCTTTGCGCTTTCCATCACGATTTCTTTTGCCTGTTTTTTAGTAGCAACAAACATGATCTTTTTACCACTGCGTGCAATAGCTTTCATGGCAGCCGCGGCTTCCTGTAAACTTTCTACAGTTTTATTAAGATCGATGATGTGGATACCTTTCTTTTCTGCAAAGATGTAAGGCAACATTTTAGGGTTCCATTTTTTCTTCAGGTGACCAAAGTGAACGCCTGCTTCTAAAAGTTGCTGTTGTAAGGAAGTGTTATTTTCCATTGTTTATTATTAAGTAATTTTTTAAAAAAATGATTCTTGATGCGCTGGATACTTGATACTCAATTCTTGATACTTGATAAGCACGTTCGTAATTGAAAAAGCCCATCCAGTATCTGATATCCGGCATCCAGTATCTCCTGCAATTAACGTTTGCTGAACTGGAAGCTTTTCCTTGCTTTTTTCTTACCTGGTTTTTTACGCTCAACAGCACGTGGATCACGTTTTAATAAACCGGCAACTTTTAAAGCAGGGCGGTAATCAGCACTTACTTCGAGCAATGCACGGGCAATACCCAGTTTTGCTGCTTCGGCCTGGCCTTTAACACCACCACCGGTAGCATTGATAACAACGTTAAATTTATCCGACTGCTCAACTGCTTTCAACGGAGCTTCTACCTGGTTTTGCAGGTATACAAGCGGAAAATATGTTTTATAGTCTTTACCGTTTACTGTAATGGCACCCTCTCCTTTGCTAAGGAAAACACGTGTTACAGCTTCTTTTCTGCGGCCAACTGCGTTTTTTTGCTTTTCCATTTTTGTTTTTTGAGCTGTTAGCCTTTAGCGGTTAGCTTTTAGCAATACAGCATTTGTTTAATTATTTTAATCTTCGGCTAAAAGCTACCAACTAATAGCGTCTTACTTATTAACGATTTTTGTAAAAGTCAATTCCTTAGGTTGTTGTGCTCCATGAGGGTGCTCGCTGCCTGCATATACAAATAGTTTTTTGTACATCTGGCGACCCAAACGGTTTTTAGGCAACATACCTTTTACCGCTCTTTCAATAACTGCTTCGGGCCTGCGTTTCAGCAGGTTTTTAGCAGCTTCGCCTTTTTGACCACCCGGGTAGCCACTGAAAGTCAGGTATTCTTTTTCTTCCATTTTATTACCGGTGAATACAACTTTATCGCAGTTGATCACTACGATATAATCTCCGCAATCAACGTGTGGAGTGTAATAGGCTTTGTTCTTACCACGGAGAACGGACGCAATTTTTGCGCACATGCGACCAACGGTTTGATTAGTACCGTCCACAACGTACCAGTCGTGCTTTACGGTAGCCTCGTTCGCATGTTTAGTGGTGAAATGTAATTTGCTCATTGTTCTTTTTTTAAGATGATGCTACGGCTATCCCCGCAGACTTTTTTAATTTGGATTGCAAAGGTGGGGGAAATGCTGGTTTCTACAAAGGAAAAAGTGCACTAATTTTTAGCGCACTTTTGTAAGGTGTTGATATTCAATAAAATTTTTGACTAATTTTTAGCATACCCGGGAAGCAACTGCATCTCCCGCCGCAATAATAACCCCAATAGATACCTTCACAATAGGGTTCTTGATAATACCTTGTAATAATTCAAGGCCGGTTTTTGCATTCGGCCAAAGGTCGCAGAATTTGTTTTTTGACCCGGCTGCTGATACCATACTTATGTCACCTGCGTTTTCGGTGATCATTTTTGCATTTAAAGTTGTCATGATTATGTGTTTTAGAAATGAAAAATAATTATCATCTATAGTTCAAAAATGTCAGCATTGAAAGTAATGCCGACATTAGAATTAAATCCACGCAGGTCCCTGGGTATTTTTACCTTTGAACCGGTTAAATGTCTCATGTCTGCAAATACCTGGAATCCTTTTATCTGGAAAATAGTTTTAAAACCAAACGACCATAATGCAGAAGGCAGTTTTGGACTATTGAATATTTTACGGTAATCTTCATTGTCCTCATCGGGTACATTCATAACAGATATATAAGGCACCAATGAAAGCGCTATAGGTGACTTTTCAATGGTTTTGCTGAAAATGTAGGAGTAGCCAAATGTATAAGTCAAAGTAGAGAAATGCCCGCTAGTATTTTTACCCTGAACAGAGTTTGTGTCAACCTTTATATTTTTTTGAGAAAATTCAAAAAATGGAGAGAAATAATGTCCGTCGTCATTTCCTTTTATAGCATAAGGGCGCCTGACAGTAGCTAAAAAAGAATGATTACCGACCTCAGGAAATAAAACTGTACTGGCAAGTATACTGTCATTGTTGCTTGCATTCTTATTGAAAGACAGGTACACTTCCCAATAGCGTTTATTATTCGTACTATGATGTGGGATAATAGATAGCGCAATTTTACCCGAGGAGTTTACCTTATTTAACGTCTCCGTATTCAGGCTTCCGATTCCGTATAGTTTAAGTATTTTTAAAGGTTCCGCAGCCGCTGGTGCCACTGGTGCGGGTGCGCCGATAGTTTGTTTTTCCATCTGCATTGTAAAAGTTTGCTGGGCCGTGCACCAGGAAAAAAACAAGAGCAACAAGCTCAAAAAAGAAAGCTGTTTCATACTTTTTTTGTATTTATTAATTCGTAAAGGATTTTAACGGTACAAAAATTAAAAAAGAAAGTAAGTTGAGTGAGCGTATAATGACCTAAAGATTTAGCGTGAAAACACGGTAAAATAAAAGTGGAAAGGCTATTGCATTTCTCCGGTCGATGTAAGAATTTAGCAAAAATTAAAATATACAATTATGGGACAGAAAAAAATGGGTGATCCTGAAGAAATTTTGTCAACTATTGACATTCAGTACATGAATGAAATGATCACAGCTTACATGGATCGTATACACCCCCTGCTAACTATGCTAAAAAACGGTCGCTACAGCAGAACGGAAATAGATCATTCATTACAAGATGCCAGGTCTGCATGGTTAAGTTTTACCGAGCTTGAAAAATTTATAAAAGCTAACCCAGATGCAAATGGACTTCGAATATATTATGGAATACATACCCGGGACTGTATTCCCACAAATGGAAGAAATCAGAAAGGAATGCACAATATAATTTTTGTTCCGACAAAGAGTGTTGATGGGGCACTGCCGACTTACCAAAATAGCCTAAACACTGTCAGCGTTACTCATGCCATAGAAAAATCAGATATTGATGAGTCGTATGGCACTCTTTTAATTGGAGGAATGGGGAAAGTTAAAATTGATAAAATTGTTTCCTTTTTAAATCCTGAGGACACATTCCCACTCTGCCCTCCTAATTGCCCTTAACGTTTACATAAAAAATAAACTAGTGAACTTTTATTTAAATATTATGTACCTGCTGCTTGCGGCAGCTATGATAACTGGATTTATAAGGCAAAAAAATATGGAGCCATTTATGTTAAAAATGCTTCCATACTTTTTGCTTTTTATGAGCTGCGTACAAGTTTTCGCAATAGAATATTCACGACCGCTCCCTCATAAGAGTAATCATTGGATATTTAATCTTTTTACACCTATTGCATTTGTATTTTATTCAGCACTACTTCTTCAATCATTCGAAGGAAAAAAATTTAAAAACATCGGCCTAGTTTTAATATCTATATATTTTGTATTCAGTATTTATAATATCATTTTTCTTCAGGGCCTTAAATTATTCAACAATTATTCTTATGTTTTAGGTTGCTTTGTTATTATCTGCACAAGCCTTCTTTTATTTGTTGAAGTGGCAAAATCTGAAAACAATCTCCATTTAATGGAATATCCTGTTTTTTGGGTGGCAAGCGGATTACTTATCTCTCATCTTGGAGATTTTATAATTTTTGGCTTAATGAATATGATTATAAAACATTATCCTGGTTTTACAACAATAAGTTTTGAGATAATTAAATACCTTAATGCTACATTGTACTTACTTTTTATTATTGCGTTTCTATGCAAACCGAAAAAACAGAAACAATATTCTTCATAATACTTGCTACGATAATATTTTTTATAGTTGTAGGCATTATTTTAATCGTAATTGTAAGTCTATTTCAAGCCAGGAAAAGTAAACATCGCAATGAAAAGCAACTCCTCCAATCCCAACACGCCCAATCCCTCCTCCAAACCCAACTCGAAATACAGGAACAAACCCTCCGCACTATCTCCCAGGAAATACACGACAACGTGGGCCAGGTGCTGAGCCTTGCCAAGCTTAATTTAAAAACACTGGATATGGATACCGGTGTAAGCAGGGAAGAAAAAATAGATAAAAGCGTAGAGCTCGTTAGCAAAGCCATCAACGACCTGCGGGACCTGAGCAGGAGTATCAATGGCGATAAAATTGCAGACCTGGGCCTGCAGGATGCTATTGACAATGAATTAAAGATTATTCAAAATACCGGGCTGTTTAATACAAAATTAAGCATTGAAGGCACAGCTTATATTTTGCAAAACCAACACGAAATGGTTATCTTTCGCATTGTGCAGGAATCGCTTAACAATGCGGTTAAACACAGCAGGGCAAAAAATATTAATATCCTCATTAACTACCTTCCTTCCTTCTGCTGCATCAGCATTACAGATGATGGCGAAGGGTTTAACACTAACCTCCTGGAAGCCACCCAAACCGGCATCGGCCTTAAAAATATGCAGAGCAGGGCTACCCTTATCAACGCATCTTTGTCAATTGAATCCGCGCCGGGCAAAGGCACAAAAGTGCTTATAAAATCAGCAAATAAAACTTTGTGATATGGCGGCAATTGCTTTGGTAGATGATCATGTATTGCTCCGCAACGGGCTTTCCTGCCTTATTAAAAGCCTGGGGCATTCTGTTATTTTTGAAGCAGATGATGGCAATGATTTTTGTAAAAAGCTGGACACAAAACAATTGCCCGAAATTATTTTAATGGACATTAATATGCCGGGTATGGATGGTTATGAAACCTGCCGCTGGCTCAAAAAAAATCACCCGGAAATAAAAGTACTGGCATTGAGTATGTACGACAATGAAACATCCATTATCACCATGCTGAAAGCCGGTGCCAAAGGATATATATTAAAAGACAGCGACCCCTTACAATTGAAAATGGCCCTGCACGACCTGGAGCACAAGGGATATTATTACAGCGACCTGGTAAATGGCAAACTAATACATGCCATTAACCAGCTGGATGAAAACGAGGCCACAAAAAAAATGAATCATCTCTCCGAAAGAGAAAAGGATTTTCTGCAATTCACCTGCACCGAACTTACCTACAGGGAGATTGCCGAAAAAATGTTTGTAAGCCCCCGCACCATTGATGGTTACAGGGATGCTTTATTTGAAAAACTACAAATCAAAACCCGCGTGGGTTTAGCGATATATGCCATTAAGAATGGTTTGGTAGATATTAGCAAGGTATAGCCAGGTTAAAGAGATGACATCTTTTTACCTGGCCCGGGTGTGTGTATCGGTATACTCGTCTATCCCCTATAGTTTATTGTTTAAATACCATAAAACTGAAATCTACATCAGCGGTACTGGGACCGGAGTAACTGTCGCTCACCGGCGTAATTAAAAAACCCGGGTAGTTGGCACCCAGCCCGCCTAGTGTTGCGTAGGCCCGGTAGCCAATCTGGTTGATACTCACCATTACAATATCGGAAGAACTCATGCCCGGATAGGAAAGAACATAATTGCCATAAAACGGGTGGCTTACAGCGGCACCGGAAGAAGAACAGGTGCAAGCTCCGGCAGCCGTAACCCTGCCATAATAAACGGGTACCAGGTTGGCAGTGCCGCTCTTTGCCGTGTTGTTAACTTCTGTGGCTATCTCCACATTTGAAACCGTAATATTGCCCGAGTTGGCAGTAAGGTTGCCGCTGCCTTTTAAGGCACCCTGCACATTCAACGCATACCCGCTAAAGGGTGTGCTGCCGATGCCTACACGGCCCTGCCCGTCCACAAAGAAGCGGTCGGCAGCCCCGCTGCGTATGATGAAACGGCCATCGCTGTTGCTGCTGTTGGTACCCATACGAAGGTCATTTCCTGCAAGCTGTACAAAGCCTTTGTCTACCCCTCCGCTTTGCAGCTGAAGCGTACCATCAGGAGCGGTAAAGGTGCTTACGCCATCTGTTTGAATACTAAACAAAGTAGATGGCACACCAAAATCAATACGGTTTTCCAGCGGATCATCAAATTTGGCATACTGTAAAAATCCACGCCGCACAGTGCCATCATAAAAATTCAGGCTATGAATATACCCGTTTCCACCGCCGCCATTGTAATCACTTATTAATTTTGAAGCGGTGCCTGAAATTTCGTTGAACTGCAGATCACCATCGCTTGTCCGGAGCGTACCGTTTACATGCAATTTTTCATCGGGTGAAGAAGTGCCGATACCAATACTGTCTGATAGATTGTACAAATCAGCACCACTCATTCGCCAAAAATCATTATCCAGGAAGTACCGCCAGGCACTGCCATCGTATCCATACAAATCATTCCTTGTACTGTCGAACACAAGCAGCCCGGCTGCGGGGGAGGGTATGGCTGTGCGCTGCGTGGTGGATAAGCGGGGAATAAGCATTCCCTTTTCGGTACTTCTTACTTCCATCATAGCTTTTGAATTGACGGAACCCGATCCTATTAAAACGTTTTGAGCCCCGACATTATAAAAGCCTGTTGCGAACAGTACAGCAATAATAGTTTGTTTCATAACCATTCTTTTTCGTGTGCTGATTGTTGGGTATTGTTCATTATTTTTTATATACCACAAAACAAAAATCTGAATCTCTCGCCGCAGGAGGAGCTGTGGCTCTATCCAGAAAAATACTGATGTTCATGCTATTGGTGCCAATGCTAAAACAATTGGCCATATGCCTGTCTTCCGCCGCTGTAACCAATACCATGCAGGTATTATCCAGCCCGGGGCAATCCACTTTATAAAAACCTGTGGAGGTTTTCGTAATTGTTGCATTGGGGGTTACAGCCCGGGCCGTACCATCAGCATTTACTGAGCCATAGCAGATAGGAACCAACTGGGCTGAACTCTCCGAAGGCTTTGTCAGCCCGCCGCTGAGCTCAATGTTATCTGTAGTAGTGCGGGCATCCACAGTGATACCGTTCAATACTTTTATGTTACCGTTCACATGCAGGGCTTCCGTAGGATTGGCAACTCCAATTCCCATCCTGGCCTCACTACTTACCTCAGATATCACCACATTATCCGAACCGGCATTACGGATCACCACCCGGCCAATGCTATTGCCACTGTTGGTGCCCATCCGCAGATCATCACCGGCTATTTGAAAAAAGCCAATGTTAAGGTTATTGGAACGAAATTGAAAGGTGGGCCCGCCAACTGCACTGGCACTAAACCGGTATTCCCCACTGCTGAATACATTGAACAGGTGGGTGCTGCTTACCGAGGGATAAAAGCGTAGTTCATCTTCGCCGGTGGTTGTGGAAGCTACAAAGTTGATGTAGGCATTGCGGGTGGCACTGTTGGTGCGGAAATCAATACCCTGTGCAAAATTATTGGGTGCACCACCCGTATAATCGAACTCAATTTTTTGCGATAAGCCAGACAAACGGCCGAGCGATAGATCACCACTGGTGATCTTAATATTGCCACCGGATACATGCAGTTTTTCCAACGGGCTGCTGCTGCCAAGGCCAATGTTGGAGGCGGAATTATAAACAGTGCCCGTAAATCCCTGCCAGTAATCATTGTTGATAATACTGCGCCAGCCGCCGCCATTAATGTAGCGTTGAAGTAAGCCATCCGTGTTATTGTACAACATTAGTGCGTTTGCCGGAAAAAAAGAATTTCTTTGTGTAGTGGTAAGCGATGGCCATAAAAAACCTTTGGTATCACTTTTTACATCTAAGGCAGCACTGGCAGCCGGTGCAGAACCATCTTCATTAACAGCCACCCGTTGTGCAAAAAGGTTGATAGCAGAAAATAGCAAACTGAACAATACAATAGCACGTAACATAGCTTAGGGTTGAAAAATGACAAAGTAGAATTGCGTATCAGATTTTGAAATGGTTTCCATACCGTCATACAGGTCTGAATAATTGGTAACCCTGCAGGTATTAGTGGTTGAATAAGCGGCCGTGGTGGAGGGTCCGCCATAAGCAATGATGCTGCAGGAGGAAGTAACACCGCTCACTGTAATATCATAAGTTCCTTCACTCACCCTTGTAACAGATACATTAGAAGTAGCACTGATAAGTGACCCGTTGTAATCAACACGGCCATAGGCCAGGGGAATAAGGCTGTAGGTGCCCGTACGGCTTTGATTTCTTATTTCATCACTTACCGAAATGTTTCCTGTAACCAGGTTTCCCGAAGCGTTAACATTTCCGGAACTTAAAATGTCGCCGCTTACATCCAGGCGGGTAGCGGGCGTGCCGCTGCCGATTTTCATATTACCATTACTGGCAAGCAAGATCCTGTTGTTGCCATTTAAACGAAAATAAAATTCCCCTGCTGAGTTGCCGGAGTTGGTTCCCACCCTTAAGTCATCTCCCGCCAGTTGTATAAAACCTTTTTCAACCCCGGAGCTTGTTAGTTGTATAGTAGGACTGGCTGCTGCGTTTAAAATAAACTGACCAGAGGATATAATTTCTGCATTGGTTCCATTGTAAAAACCAAAACGGATTTTGTTTTCACCGGCGACATCGGAATGTCGAAAGGTAAGGAAGCCACGGGGGTTGCCTGCAATTTTGAAGAATAAGCCTTGTGTCAGGTTATCGGATGAGGACCCGTTGAAACGAAAATTGATATTATTTGTGGTGCCGGAATAACGGGTAAGCTGCAAGTCTCCCCGCAGCATTATATTGCCATAAATATCCAGTTTTTCAGCAGGTGCAGCGGTAGCCAGGCCCACATCATTGAATGTGTATATATAATTACCATTGCGTGACCAAAAGTCGTTGTTCAGAAAACTTTTCCAGGCAGTACCATTGTATTGCTCGAACCTGCTGAAGCTGGTATTAAATATGGTAAGTCCCTCAGGCGGGTTAAGGATATTGTTTCTATTGGTGTTGCTCATGCGTGGCAGCAACAATCCACCTGTGCTGCTTTTTATTTCGAGCAATGCGCTGGCCTGGAGAGTAGTGGTGCCGATACCCACATTTTGCGCAGTGGAAAAAGTGGATGCAGCAATAGCCAGTAAAAATGAAAAAAGCTTCTTCATAGCAGGTATCAATTTTTTCAATACAAAGTTGAAAAAAATACTGCCGCAGCGCAATACCGAAATGGGGTGAATTCAACCCCAGTAGAGGGAACGTTCCCAAACGATCGCAATATCCTTTTCGGCTAAGACTATTTTTTAAAGAGATGTCATCTCTTTGCGTCTGCTTATCTTCCGCACACCGGAAGGCTCAGTCCGGGGTTGCATAGCTACCGGGCATTGAAGGCTATCTGAAGCGGTTATATAATCTTCAGTAACAGCAAACATAGTATCGCCATTGAGACTATCTGCGCCAACTGCCTTCATGGCATTCATTAAAGTGATGGCCATAGATCATTGAATTTTAAATTTGATGTAAAGGAATAAAAAATGTTGGCGCAGGAAAGGGTGCAGATCAGGATGACATCTTTTAAAAAGATGTCATCCTGATCTGCACTTACAAGTTATTACCCCAAACTTTTTCCCCGTTTAAATACGTTGCTATCACTTTTGTTCCCAATATCTCCCCTTCCCCGCACTTCATCAAATCATTATCCAGCATAATAAAATCTGCAGCCTTGCCTTTTTCCAGGCTTCCTTTTTGGTTTTCCTGGAAAGCCGCTTTGGCTGCCCATATCGTCATCCCTCTTAATGTTTGCTCCCGTGTTAGTGCATTCTCCATTTGAAAACCTCCTTCAGGAAACCCTTTGCCATCTTTCCGAATAGCGGCCGCATAAAATGTTTTCACAGGACTTATATACTCCACCGGGAAGTCGGTACCCAGTGGCAGCCAGCCATTGGTTTGCAATAGTTGCTTATAAGCGTATGCGCCTTTCATCCTGTCTGCACCCACCCTGTCTTTTGCCCAATACATATCACTGGTGGCATGGGTGGGTTGTATGGATGGAATGATATTATGGTTTGCAAAAAAATGAAAATCATTTTCATTTACAATTTGTGCATGTTCTATGCGCCAGCGTTTGTCGTTCTTTCCTTTTAAAACGGCTTCATAGGTTTTCAATATTTGCCTGTTACCACTATCGCCAATAGCATGTGTACACATTTGCAAATTGGTATTGGCAAGCCTGGCTGCCTTATCGGCAAAATATTCCGGGCGGCTTAATAAAAAGCCTGTCCAACCAGGTTTATCTGTATAATTATGCAGCAGGCAGGCACCGCGGCTGCCCAGTGCACCATCGGCATATAATTTAAAACCGCCAACGGTAAGATCGCCATTGGTATAACGGCCTTTTTTTATCCAGCGATCGTAGTAGGTAGAATCATCTTTTAGCAAAGCGAATATCTTCATAGTTAGTTCACCGCTTTTTTGTGCTTCCTCAATTAGCTGAATCGTGTGTTCGGTTACACCACAATCATGTACACCAGTCAACCCTTCTTTAAAACATTCTGCCTGTAGTTTTACAAAAAATACTTTGGCCAGGGAATCACTCACTTCAGGAATTTTTGATTCTACCAATGGCATAGCGTTGTCAATTAATACGCCTGTTGGTACGCCATTTTCCAGCTCAACACTTCCGCCGGCAATTGTGGTGGCTGCCGTAATTCCTGCTATTTTCAAAGCCGCGGTATTGGCGATAGCCGCATGACCATCTACCCTTTTTAAATATACCGGCCTGTTGGGAAAAAGGCTATCCAATATTTTATTATCAGGATAGGCTTTCACATCCCAGTCATTCTGATCCCAGCCCCGCCCATAGATCCATTCCATAGGAGCGGTTTTGCTATACTCAGTAATTTTCTGAACGATCCCGCTCCAGGATTGGGTACCCACGAGGTCGCATTTCCAGTTATCTGTTGCATAACCTGTAAAATGACAATGCGCATCTATAAAACCAGGGAATATAGCTTTACCGCCGGCGTCCAACGTTTCTTCCCCTTCATACTTTTTCAGGATCTCATCGTTACTTCCAATGGCAATTATTTTTCCATCGCTGATGGCCATGGCCCCTGCCGTTTCAAATGTAGCGTTAACGGTGTATATAGTTGCGTGATGTACGACAAGCGGCACCTTCTCTCTTAATTTACACGAGGAAAGGGAAATAAGGAATAAGGAATATAAAATAAGAAACCTGCCGGCAGGCAGGCAGGTAACGAAAGTTTTGGAGCAGTTAAATTGCATGAGCTGTTGTTTAGAGCATGCAAGTTAGTTAATTATAAAAAGGGCAGGGGATCGGCATACAGGAATTGGGGATTTGGGATTGGGGAATTGGGAAGTTTTGCCGCGGTCATCAACCATCAACCCGGAACCTTCCACTCACTTAACTCTTTTTTTATTACTCGCTTTTACCCATTCTTCTTTGCTGCATTCGGGGCAGGCAACTTTTTCCACCACATGATATTTTTGCGTATAGCCGCAAAATATGCAGGCATAATAACCTGGTTCTGTAATACGGGTTAAAGGATCATCTAATGAGCCGGGCATGATGGGCAGACCATACTTTACTTTTTCATCTTCAAAATAAAATACACTAATCTCTCCATTACTTTCTTCAATAGCTTCTTCTACCTGGCCCAACTGCGAAATTCCTTTTAACCTTAATTCAGAAAAAAATTCATCTTCGCCCAGCACTTCTTTTTTAAAGTTATCTGTTTCAAAAATACCTTCTTTGATAAGGCAGATAGGTTTGCCTTCCAGCAATATTTCTAATTTTTTATTGCGGCCAATGAGGTAAGTAATGAAACTGTAGAGGCCAATGACTATTATAAATACTACCAGCGAAGGCAAAATGCCCACATCTTTATAAAACATAGGATCCCCGGCGGCAGAGCCAAGGCCGATAATAACCACCAGTTCAAAAACAGATAATTGTTTTACACCCCGTTTACCCAATAGCCTTAATGCGATCATAATGATCACAAACATGATCAGCGTGCGCAGAACAGTTTCCCAGAGAAAGGGCCAGTTTTCGTTGCCCAGCAGCAGATCGGTCCAGCTGAAAGTTTTATTGGTTTGTAGAAAGAACATGTGAGCAGGTTTAAAGTTTAAGGTTCGGAGCGATCAATGAAATGTAATTGGTAATTAGTAATCAGGGTTTCTACAAGTTGCCGAATGGCTTACAAATTTAAAAACCTCCTAACCCTCAAACCGTAACTCAGAACCCCTAACCCTTATCCCTCATCCAAAAAGCAAGCCACTAAATAAACCGGCTTACTCCACCAATATAAATGCTCCCCAATCTGAAGCTGCATATGTTTTACTCATAGTTGTTGGAGTGGCCTGCAACGCAGCCGCCGGCGATTTACCAGCAAACAAAAAAGTATAAAACTGTTTCATAAAAACGGCGGTGGCTGCATCCGGCACTTTCCACCAGGAAATAAGCAAATGCGGTGCACCTCCAATTTTTAGTGCACGGGAAAGGCCATCTACGCCTAGGTTATTCCGCACATCGCCCAAACCCGTTTCGCAGGCACTCAATGCAAGCAGGTAACAATTGCGCAGGCCGGTATTGGCCGGTTCGTACCCCGGCAAATAACCCTGGGTTTCTAATTCAGGATTATCGCAGGGATTATTTGCCCCACTTAAAGCAAGGCCACACCTGTAAAGCGGTTCATTTTTTATTGCCTCCTTATTGAGCTTATCCGCATAAAATGGTTTGCCCTGGAGTGTATCAAAGTAAAACCCATGTGTGGCTAAATGAATAATGCTGTAACCTTCCAAAGATTTTCTTAGTGTATCTGAAAATCCATTGCCGCTTAACAGGGTATTCTTATAGCCTGCCGAAGCAAACATTGGTTTTAACGCTTCCATTTCTGCCAGTGTACCCGGGAGATAATTCCAGGATAATGCCGGTTTTAATAAGCGGTTAAAGTTGAGACTATCCGGCGTGTTGCCATAACCGTGGCAGCATAATATGCCTGGTGCAGATGAAAAATGCCGGTAAACAATGGATATTCTTTTTGAACAGGCGCCAATAGCTGATCTGTTTTAAATAAAAACTGGGCAATGCCGGCACTATTTTTTTGTTGCCAGTCTTTGCGCACTTGTGTCAGCAGTGTATCCAGCCCTGGCAAAATGGCCTGGGGATAACAAGCATTTTCCCCCTGGCAACGCCATTCAACAGAACAATTAAAAAAATGATTCCGGGTAAGCGCATGGTATAGTTAAATTATGAAACATGCTTCCATTGCTATGGGTGATGGAAAAATAGCCAATAATACATAGCGGCCGGTAAATTAAAAATTTGACTGTGCTATTTTTTTTAATTTTGACAGCAAGCTTAATCTTATGTACAATCCGCAACAGGTAAAAGAATTACAAACCGCCACTTTAAAATGGTTGAATAATAAAAACATTTCAGTAAATGAAGTGGAGGAACTCCGCAATATACTTCGCTTTCATGAAAACAGGTATTATGTAATGAATGATCCGCTGGTAAGCGATTTTGAATACGATAGTTTATACAAACAACTCGAAAAGTTTGAGCAGGAAGATGCCGCCATCATAACCAGGGATTCACCTACGCAAAGAGTGGGTGGAGGATTAATTAAAGACTTTCCTAAAACACAACACCTGGTTCCTATGCTGAGCCTGGAAAACAGTTACAATGCAAACGACCTCGTGGATTGGGACCGCAAAGCCCGTGAACTAAGCAAACTGGATACCATTGAATATTGCGCTGAACCAAAATTTGACGGCGCCAGCATTTCTGTTATTTATGAGAATGACCAGCTGCTTCGCGGCGTAACCCGCGGGGATGGTGAAACGGGTGATGATATAACCGCTAATATTAAACAGGTTAGATCATTGCCATTATCTGCAGCCTTCAGTAAATATGGTATTGAGCAAATTGAGATCCGTGGGGAAGTACTCATGAACAAGAGCAACTTTAAAAAATACAATGATCTTATCATGGAAGAGGGGCTTCCTCCGCTGGCCAATCCACGCAATGCGGCAGCAGGAAGTTTGAGAATAAAAGATAGCAAAGAAGTAGGCAGGAGGAATTTGGAAGCGTTTTTATATCATGTAAGTTACCATACGACAACCGACAACCGACAGCCGACAACCGACAAGCGAAAGCAAGCGCCCCAAAATTCAAACGACCGTACTGATATTGAAGGCTTAAAAAACCAGCAACCAGCAACCAGCAACCAGCCTCTTACACATTCCGGTATGCTGGAAATGTTGTGGAACCTGGGTTTTCGCAGTCCGAAGAAAGAAATGAAAGTGGTAAAAGGCATTGAGGCCATTATTAAATATGTTGAAGAGTTTGAAACCAAAAGAGATGAACTACCTTATGAGATTGATGGCATGGTAATAAAAGTAAATGACCTCGACCTCCAGGATCGCCTCGGTATGACATCGCATCACCCACGCTGGGCCATTGCCTACAAATTCAAGGCCAGGCAGGCCAGCAGTAAATTACTGGGTGTAGAATTCCAGGTAGGAAGAACAGGTGCCGTTACCCCGGTTGCGAAAATTCAACCCGTGCAGGTTGGCGGCGTTACAGTAAGCAGCATAAGTGTGCACAACGAAGAATACATAAGAGAAAAAGACCTTAAACTGGGAGATCATATTTTAATTGAAAGGAGCGGAGATGTAATTCCCCAGATCGTGAAGTCATTGCCGGAATTAAGAGATGGAAACGAAAAGACCATACCCTTTCCAACCACCTGCCCTGTATGCAATGATACCTTGTATAAACCCGAAGACGAAGCTGTGTGGCGTTGTGTAAATATTAATTGCGAAGCACAGGTAGTAGAACGTATCATTCATTTTGTGAGTAAAGATGCATTGGACATCCGCAGTTTTGGCGAGGCCAATGTGCGCAAGTTTTACTCCCTGGGATTATTAAAAAATGTGCCCGGGATCTATACCCTGGATTTTGATGCTTTGGGTAAGCTGGAAGGTTTTGGCCAAAAATCTATAGACAATTTAAAAGCTGCTATTGAATCCAGCAAAACGCAACCATTGCATCGCATCATTTACGGATTGGGCATTCGCTACGTAGGCGAAACCACTGCCAAAACCCTTGCTCAGGCCGTGAGTAATATTTTTGATTTTGCTGACTATACCCTTGAAACACTACAGCAACTGGAAGACGTTGGCGTAAAGGTTGCCGGCAGTATATATGAATTTTTTAAAAACGAAGACAATCTTCATATGCTGCAGCAATTAAAAAGTGTTGGACTGGAATTGCAGAGCAAAAAAGCGGCAAAAAGGGAAGGTAATTTTAACGGTCAAACCTTTTTATTTACCGGCACACTCAACCAATTAAAGCGCAGCGATGCGGAAGAAATGGTTGAACAAAATGGCGGTAAAATAATGAGCGGTGTTAGCAGCAAACTCAATTATTTAATTGTAGGAGATGATGCAGGCAGTAAACTGGAAAAAGCCAAAAAGATCCCTGCCATCCATATAATTTCTGAAGACGAATTTCTAAAAATGATTACCACTTAGTATGATTATTTATTATATTTATGATCTGTCAGCAGGCTGATATGTATTGACTTTCATGGAATACTTATCCTAATTTATCAATTCTAACTACTTACAGCCATGATCAAAAAAAATACACGGGAAGTTTGGAAACAGATATTGTTTCCCGGCTATAAAATCCTGAGGAAAAAATATGCCGTATCCAACCAGGGGCGTGCCGCCAGTTACACCGATAGCATTGTTACCGATGGAAAATTATTGAGTGGGTCTCTCACTTCCGGCTATCGAACATTGAACCTGCACATTGAATCCGGCAATGGCACTATTTATATACACCGGGAAGTAGCCAAATTATTCTGTTCAAAAAAAACGCCCAGGCACAAATATGTCATTCACCAGAATCATAAAAAGACAGATAATAATTACAAAAATCTTCAATGGGCTACGCTGGATGAAGTGAGCGCTCACCAACAGGACAGCCCGGGCAAGATTGCTTATAAAGAGCGGCAGGCAACCCGTACCAAAGGTTTAAAATTGAGCATTGCGCAGGTACGCACCATCAAGGTTGCTGTTAAAAATCCCAGGCGAAAACTCACCTATAAACAACTGGCAGAAAAATATGGTGTAAGTGAAATGACATTGTACAGGATTAAAAGCGGGGAGAATTGGGGGAGGATATAGGGTTGCTGGATACTGGGTGCTGGATAGCAGCTTTATGTTTGTAGTTCATTCGGTAACTTGCAGGGTCAACTTTTGAGCTTTTGAACTTTTGAACCTCTTAACCACATGATCACCAAAAACATCCTTCGTTTTCTCTCTTCCATAAAAAAGAATAATAACAAAGCCTGGCTTGATGGCAACAGGCCGTTGTACGAAACAAGTAAAGAAGAATTTACCGCCGAAGTGGGAGAAATATTAAAAGGCATTGCCGCTTTCGATAATGCTTTTATCAACCTTACTCCAAAGGAATGTATGTTCCGGCTCAACAGGGACGTACGTTTCAGTAAAGAAAAACATCCATATAAAACAAACTTTGCTGCGTACTTTAACCCGGCCGGCAAAAAGGGAGATGGTGCAGGATATTATATTCATATTGAACCCGGTAAAAGTTTTGCAGCGGCGGGTGTATGGCAGCCGCCGGCGGATCAGCTTTCAAAGATCCGACAGGAAATAGATTATAACCTGGATGAATGGAAAAAGATCACCGTTGATAAAAAATTCAAACAATCCTTTACCAACGGTTTCAGTATGAGCGACAGGCTCGTGCGTGCGCCAAAAGGCTATGAAGAAACCAATCCGGCCATTGAATTTTTAAAGATGAAAAATTTTGTAGCTACCTGCTCTTTTACCGATGCAGATTTACAGGATAAAAACTTCGTGAAAAGATTAGTACAAATATTTCAAAGTGCAAAGCTATTTACTGATTTCATCAATCGTTCTTTAGATTAATTGTAGGGAAGTTAAAAGCGTGATAATAGTTACCTGTTTTATAACCATATTATTTACGGCCGGCCGGTACCGGAATTGAAAACGGCGTTGGCAAAAGAAGATAGTGCAGTAAGCCTACAGCAACCCGACGTAAAGGATACTTTGTTTTTTGATAATCATCAGCCTTTTGAAGTACTAAGTATTGTCAATGCTTTCGCTCATTCAAGTGATGAGGATACAGCCAACTGTAAAGACTGGTTGTTACCAAAGGACCAGGTCAAAACCATTATTCAACATGGCAAAACCATACATGGGCCTGCCTGGCACTATGACTTTTTAGTTTTTTGCATGTTCAAAATTTGTAAACATTTTACAGCAACAAAAAGAGTACAAAGTTGAAATAAATGCAGGTTCCTATTTTACAGTTGTTGGTAAAGACAGTTCTATGCGGTTTGGAGATTATAACAAGGAAGATGAAAAACATTTTCTTTCGCCCCCGGCCCCTCCCGAATAATAATAGGTTTTTCCTGATTAATAATTCTTTTGCGCCACGAAGACACAAAGGCACAAAGAAGCACAAAGGAATATGCCATATCACATCCAGCTAATCCTCCATCCGCTGTTGCCGGGATTTATAATCCTGTAAATCCATCCATCCAAAAAATCCTGATCCGCTGATCTTGATAAAAAAATGGCCAGTGATAAAAATCACCGGCCTTGCTTACCTCTGAAACCACAAGAAAAAAATTTGAGGCAATAGTATATAAGTTACAAAATGATAATCTTGCTTGACCTTGGATAAAAAATGGATTTGTAAATGCTTACGTGAGCTTTAAAGAGGATAGTATTGGAGTGGGTTGGTCTCTTGGAGAGGGATCAAAAATAAGACATTTCTTTAATTTTATAGAAAAATCTTTACTATTTTTTTAATTCTTTTTCTGCCAGGGCCATTAATTGGGCTTTTTTGCGGTTATACCACCACTGTGGGAGGGTCTTTTTCATGAGGGTATCTATACCCCTCATACCAAACAGCTTCCAAAGCCCGTCCAGCTTGCCTCCCAGGTCTTTCTGCATAGCCCTTAAACTCATGGCAAAACCGGCTTCCAGGTACTCCATATGATGCCAATAACCGGCAGGCATAAATAAGGTGTCTCCATGCTCTAAAATTACCTCATAACCCTGCGCCAGGCGGGTTGCAGGGAAGGTTTGGTAATCAAAATCCTTATTATAATTGGCATAATTGGCCAGGCTAAGCACTTCCCAGGGCTTACGGTACAGTTTATATTGCTCCTCGTGGGGGAACAATAACACCCTTTTTTTACCGGCAAACTGCGTATGCAGGATATGGCTCATGTCGATATCAAAGTGCATATGCGTAATACTGCCCTGTCCGCCTACAAACAACATGGGGTATTTTTTTACAAATCCGTTCATGTATTCATCGGGCCAGCTAAAGTCAGTTGTAATGTCTGGTGCGTGTTGAAAAATATTGAAAAGGAAAATACGCAGGTCAAGCGGACCTGCCTTAACTTTTCGCAGGTAGTCGCCAAATTTCATATAATCATCTGCTGTATTTATGGGAGTATAGGAATCGCTCTTCACATTATTATATACCCCCACCTCCTTTTCTCCTACTTTGTCAATAAAATAATCCCAGTTCCATTTTTTAAAAGCAGGCCATTTTTTTGCAAGACCTGTGATGATCAATGGCTTTTTAAGATCGTAGTAATTTTTTTTAAAACCCTCCGGGCTTATATATTCAACTTTATCTACAGGTTTCAGCTGCATAAATGGAATTGTTTTGAGATGGGCAAAATTAGGAATAAAACCAATTAATTAATTTTAGAAAAACTAATATCCGTTAGTTTTGTAAAACTTTTATGGCAAAGATCAAAGCAAGGCTAAACGGTACTAAAAAAGACGCCATTATTCAATCGGCAGCTGCACTCTTCCGCCATAAAGGATTTAAAGCCAGTTCTATGCGGGAACTGGCAGAAGAAATAGGTGTAGAAGCCCCCAGCCTGTATAATCATATTGGCAGCAAGAGCGAATTGTTGCAGGGAATTTGTTTTAAAATAGCCGCCGATTTTACACAGCATTTACAATCGGTAGAAAATTCCGGGAACTCAGTTATTCATAAACTTGAACAATTGATCCGCTTTCATATAAGGATTATGCTGCAGGAATATAATGAAGTGTACGTGGCCAACCATGAATGGAAGCATTTGGAAGAACCTTTTTTAGCCGATTTTTTGAACCAGCGAAAATCTTACGAAAAGCGGATCACGCAATTGATAAAAGATGGCATTAGTAAAAAGGAAGTAAAAAATATACACCCGCATGTAGCAGTACTCACTATTTTATCTGCAGTACGAGGCATCGAATTCTGGCAGCGCCATAAAACTGCCATCAGTACAAAAGAACTGGAAGAAAACATGGTAGATCATTTATTAAACGGCTTAACAATTTAGAATGGCAGCACATTTTCATCTATTAACCATAAAGCATATAAAAAAAGAAACCCCGGAATGCGTATCGGTAAGTTTTGATATTCCGCAAACCCTGGCAGCGGAATTCTTATTCAAAGAAGGACAGAACATAACCATTAAGGCCAATATTAACGGAGCCGAATTAAGAAGATCCTATTCCCTGTGTACCGCTCCTCATGAAAAAGAAATAAAGGTTGCTATTAAATCGGTTGACGGTGGTTCTTTTTCTTCTTTTGCACAAAATTTAAAAAAGGGTGATGTGCTGGAAGTGATGCCACCTGTTGGTAAATTCAATGCAAAACTGGCAGACCAAAAAGGCAATTACCTCGCCATTGCTGCAGGTAGTGGTATCACGCCTGTTATTTCTATCATTAAACACAGTTTGCAGGCACAACCAGAAAGTAGCTTTACCCTGATATACGGCAACAAAAGCAGGGGCGCTATTATATTTTTTGAAGAACTGGAAGCACTCAAAAACAGGTATATACAACGCTTCAGTTTTATTAATATTCTCAGCAGGGAAAAAACCGACGCTACCATTAACTACGGCCGCATTAACCAGGATAAATTGAGTGACCTTCAGCAATTCATTGACTTTAAAAATTTTGACAGTGTTTATATTTGCGGACCGGAAGAAATGATATTTGCTTCTTCAGCATTTTTAGAAAGAGCAGGACTGGATAAAAGCAAAATACATTTTGAATTATTTACTACACCTGGTCAAGCCATTATAAAAAGGCAAGCAACAATTATTATTGATGAGAAAGATAGCGGACCTAAAAGCAGTATCACTGTAAAATTAGACGGAAGAAGTTTTGATTTTGACCTGGGGCAAAGCGGGCAAAATATTTTAGACGCCGCATTACAACAGGGAGCCGATCTTCCCTATGCCTGCAAAGGCGGTGTATGCTGTACCTGCCGGGCAAAACTGGTGAGTGGTGAAGTTAGCATGGATGTTAACTATGCATTGGAACCGGAAGAAGTAGCACAAGGATTTATACTCACCTGCCAAAGTCATCCCCGAAGTGAAAAAGTAGTAATTGATTTTGATGTAAAATAAAGGTCTCCTCCGAATGATAAAGATAAAAACACGGAAAAATTCCGGGCCTTTGTTCCATTTGTAAAAGAAAAAGGTAAATGGAAGATGGCCGATAACGTTTATCCTGAATAAATTAACTTTTCCCGGCCAGGAAATCTACCTTTTTAAAACTAACAGTCATTAGTTTTTTGTAATTTTACCACCATAAAATATTGCTCATGCAAATAGATCTTGAAACGGCCTTTCAACAGAAGGTTGACAAGGAAACAAAGATAGAACCAAAGGACTGGATGCCGGATGCCTACCGCAAAACCAACCTCAGGCAGATAAGCCAGCATGCACACAGCGAAATTGTGGGCATGTTACCCGAAGGCAATTGGATAACACGTGCACCATCCTTAAAACGCAAAGCCATTCTTATTGCAAAAGTGCAGGATGAAGCAGGCCATGGTTTATACCTTTATTGTGCTGCAGAAACGCTGGGCATGACCCGGGAACAAATGGTAGAAGACCTGAACAGCGGAAAAGCAAAATACTCTTCCATTTTTAATTATCCAACACTTACCTGGGCAGATATGGGTGCAGTGGGATGGTTGGTAGATGGTGCCGCTATTTTAAACCAGGTAATGCTGTGCCGCACCAGTTACGGTCCCTACGCAAGAGCCATGGTGCGTATTTGCAAAGAAGAAAGTTTTCACCAGCGCCAGGGATTTGAAAGCCTGATCGTTCTTAGCAAAGGAACGCCGGAACAAAGGGCCATGTGCCAGGATGCCATTAACCGCTGGTGGTGGCCAAGTTTAATGATGTTTGGGCCAAAAGACAGCGAAAGCACCAACAGCGATCAAAGTATGAAGTGGAAGATAAAACGAAAAAGCAATGATGAGCTGCGTCAGAATTTTGTAGATATGATTGCTGAGCAGGTAAAATTATTAGGCATGACATTGCCTGATCCCGATCTTAAATACAATGAACAAACAAAGCATTATGATTTTGGAGAAATAAACTGGGATGAATTTTGGAACGTAGTTAAAGGTTATGGTCCCTGCAATAAACAAAGACTGGAAGCAAGAAACAAAGCGCATGATGAGGGTGCGTGGGTGAGGGAAGCAGCGTTGGCTTATGCGAAGAAGAGCGCGCAATACGGAAGTAAAAAAGTTGCCTGATATGGTATTATTGATTATTAATTATTGGAGTTTACCCGGTTGGAGTTTATCCTTAAAAAATAACTTTAAGATATTATAATCCGTGATTAATAATTAGTGTCATTTTTACGAACTACCTGTTTATAAAACCTGCAGGGATTTTAGAAAAAGGAGTTCAGCAATTGTAAAAGAAAGGTTTTCCAAGGCAGAAGAATACCTGCTAAAGAACCAAATAGTAAGGTTCTGGTCGTTCTGTAACTGCAAATATAGCAGACGGTTTTGGAAAATTTCATCACCAGGAAAATATTCAATACTGCCGGCAGCCGAGAGGATCTTTAACAAAAACAATGGAACATTTAATTACAGCCTTTGATGAAAAGTATATTAATGAGGAATTGCTGACCGCATTGAATGAACACTATAAAAATTGTTTAAAAGAGTTAAACACCGATATTAAATATCTGAAAACTGCAAAGCAAACCAGTAATCAATAATTAAAGGTTGATGAAAAACAACAAATGGATAAAGTGGATCATATGGGCTATCGGCGGCTGCGCCATAGTATATCTCTACCTGCAATACAGCGGGAAGTTGGAGAAAGGACACATTGTTTTAACACAGGGTGAAACAAACAAAGTAACACTAAAAGATACTTTATGGATTGCAGAATCTACCTGCCGTGGTTGCGCCTATGAAAATAGTACCAGCTTTGATATTGAGGATAGTTCCGGTTTAATAAAACTGATCAGCATAAAAACCACTGATGAATCAGCTGCAAATACAGATGGTGGCAGTATCAGTAAAACATTGATATTACTTCCAACAGCAATTGGTACTACTACCATAAAACAATACAAATACTATGGTGCGCAAATGACTGCGAAAGATTCTGCCAGTTACAAAAGTTACTCAATAGAGATAAAAAAATAAGTGTATGCAATTACAATTTATTAAAAAGAATTATTACGGTGATATCCCCGAAGAAAAGGCGGGAAGTGGCGGGTTAAGTAACTCCCAAACTCCTCTTTCCGGGGGCGAAGTGGCCTGGCCCTTATGGGAAGTTTTTATTCGCAGCAAACAAGGCCTTGATCACAAACACGCTGGTAGCCTGCATGCAACCGATGCTAAAATGGCGATGGAAAATGCAAGAGATGTGTACACCCGCAGGCAGGAAGGCATTAGCATTTGGGTGGTAGAAAGCAAATACATCCACGCCAGCAACCCTGATGATGCAGAAATTTTTTATGAACCTGCGGAAGATAAAGTGTATCGTCATCCTACGTTTTATGATTTGCCGGATGAGGTGAAGCATATGTGAGCCGGTTGATCAGTTGATAAGTTGATCTGTCGCTAACCCTGTTCGAAAATTAAACTCCCTGAAAATGGATTAGAAGTTTGGAAGAAAGCAAGGCAGTTAAAACTTGATCTAAAAGAAATAATTAAAGTATTTCCGCAGGAAGAAAAATATAGATTGTCAGACCAACTGGTCAGCGCTTCCAGAGGAGTTGGAGCATGTATTGCAAAGGGGCATGAAAGATTCACCTACAAAGATCAGACTCATTTCTGCATCATTGCAAGAGGATCATTAAGTGAAATTCTAAACCACCTCACAGATGGCTATGATGAAAAGATAATTTATAAAGAAAAGCTTGAAGAACTTAGCCTGAAAGTAACGAAATAGAAAAATATTTAAACGGGTATATAACCTGGCTTAGAAAACAAACAAATAAATGAATTCTCCAATAACGAACAAAGCTACTGATCAACTGATCAACCAATCAACAGATCAACTGATCAACTTTCTTCTCTCCCTCGCAGACTCTAATCTCATACTCGCTCAGCGTAATGGAGAATGGTGTGGCCATGGCCCCGTTCTGGAACAAGATATTGCTATTACCAATATTACGCTTGACATACTGGGGCAGGGAAGAAATTTTTACCAATACGCTGCAGAACTGATCAGCCAATCAAGCGGTGAACCCGCAACCGAAGATAGCCTGGCCTATTTCAGAACCGAAAGGGAATTTAAGAACCTTCTCCTTTGCGAATTACCCAAAGGCGATTGGGCACAATCGGTTTTAAGGCAATTCTTTTACAGTATTTACACAAAAGGGTTATATACTCAACTGCTCAACAGTAAAGATGATCGCATTGCTGCCATTGCCGAAAAATCCTTAAAAGAAGTAAACTACCACGTACGATGGAGCAGCGAATGGATAATACGTATGGGCGATGGAACGGAAGAAAGCAATCAGCGTTTAAAAAATGCATTAAAATATTTATGGCCATTTACGGGCGAAATGTTTATACCCGCTGATTTTGAAAAAGACAACGGCGTTGATCTTTCCCTTGTAAAAAATGAATGGCAAAAAAATGTACAAAACGTTTTTGAAGAAGCTACCATCGCTACACCCGACATCAATATGGTAATGCAAAGCGGTGGAAAGCAGGGCATACACACAGAATATATGGGTTTTATATTGGCAGAAATGCAATATTTACAAAGAACTTATCCAAATGCGGAATGGTAGGGTCGGGACCAAAGGTCAGACCCGGAAAATATAGCTTTTAATTAAATAATCAACAACAGGTCTGACCTTTGGTTCCGACCCTGACAAATGCAACAACAAACCATTCATATTAAACAAGCAGAAAAAAAGATCTGGAGCCTGCTGGCCAATATTACAGACCCTGAAGTTCCTGTGCTCACTATCCTCGACCTTGGCATTGTGAGATCCGTAGAAATTACTGATACCGGGATTGATATCGTTATAACACCCACCTATTCCGGTTGCCCCGCTATGGATATGATTGCTACCAATATCCGCATGGAATTATTGGCAGCAGGCTATGAAAAAATTTCAGTTAAAAATATACTTTCTCCCGCCTGGACTACAGAATGGATGACACAAGCCGGCAAAGAAAAACTAAAAGCTTATGGCATTGCACCACCTTCTGATAAACAACAGGTTTGCAGTAGCGGTTTATTTTCACCCAATGAAGCCATCCAATGTCCACAATGCAATTCTTACCATACACAGCGCATCAGTGAATTTGGCAGCACTGCCTGCAAAGCTTTATATCAATGCATCGATTGCAGGGAACCCTTCGATTATTTTAAGTGCCATTAATGTGTAACTTTATTTAAATACAATTTGCTTAATGGATGTTTTCAGTTTATATATTGCCGAAATAGGCCAGGTTATCTTTGCATTTATTATAGGTGCTATCATTGGTATTGAAAGAGAATTTCGCAGCAAACCGGCAGGTTTTAGAACAATGATATTAATTTGTGTGGGCTCCTGCTTATACACCATCCCTGCTAAAGAATCAAGCGATGTAAGTCCCGATCGTATTGCCAGTAACATTGTAACTGGTATAGGTTTTATTGGTGCAGGCGTAATATTTAAAGAAGGCATTTCAGTGAACGGGCTTACCACCCCTGCATTAATATGGATCACGGCTGCATTGGGCATGGCCATTGGTTATCATAACTACCCGCTTGCTATCGTTGTATCCGGTATCGTGGTAATCGTATTGTCTATCCCGGAACCTGTTCAACGTTTTATTGAACGTTTTCATAAAGTAAAAGATTACCGGATAAGAACAGTAGATACCGATCAGCGTTTCCCCCGGAAATTGAGTCCTTTTTTAAAAACAATGCCCTCGATTTCAGGTTGATGAAACTGGCCAAAGACAACAACGATGAAGTGTATCTTTACCGCATCAGTACCCCCGACAGGAACTATTCTAAAGTAGAAGAGTTTTTGATTACCCATAAAAATGTAAAAAGTTTCGATGTTTAATTTTCATTCTTAAACAAACAACATGTCAACCATTTTATTTGAAATAAAAAATAATGTAGCTGTCATCACCTTCAACCGGCCGGAAAAATTTAATTCCTTTAACAGGGAAATGGCCCTGGAATTACAACAACGCCTGGATGATTGTGCAACCGATGCCGGTGTCAGGTGTATTTTTATTACCGGTAGAGGAAAAGCTTTTTGTGCCGGGCAAGACCTCAGTGAACTCACGGGGGAAAATCCTCCCGGTTTTGACGTCATCCTTTCAGAGCACTACAATCCTATCGTATTACGCCTTCGCAAAATTGCCAAACCCGTGGTTTGTGCTGTAAATGGAGTGGCGGCGGGTGCGGGTGCAAATATAGCCCTGGCCTGCGATGTAGTGGTAGCCGCAGCTTCAGCATCGTTTATCCAGGCTTTTAGCAAAATTGGTTTGATACCGGATAGTGGAGGAACATTTACCCTCCCCCGTCTTATTGGTTTTCAAAAAGCCAGCGCTTTAATGATGCTGGGCGATAAAGTATCCGCTGCAGAGGCAGAAAGGATCGGCATGATCTACAAAGTTATAGCCGATGATAATTTTGCAACAGAAAGTTTTACGATTGCCGAAACATTAGCTAAAATGCCCACCAAAGGTTTGGCCTACACAAAAATGGCATTAAACGCATCGGCGGATAATAGTTTTACAGAACAACTGCACAAAGAAGATGAGCTGCAGTTTAAAGCAGCTAATACATCAGACTACAAAGAAGGCGTAAGCGCATTCATGGAAAAAA
>JACMKX010000010.1 GCA_014379905.1 Ferruginibacter sp.
ATTTATAATAATGGCATCGGATGATTTAAATGAAGCCGGGCTTTCGATATTTTCACTGTTGTAATCCAGTGAAGCATGAGGGCCATGTGTAGCCGAAAGTATATCATCGTTGTAAGCGTTATACCCGGCATTCGGATAAATATTGGTGGCCGTGGTGGCATCATCATAAGGTTCAACGATGGTCTCTTCCCCATAAAGATCCTCATCGCCAACTATCTGTATAGTTGCTGATCCGGCACCATTTTTTTCGAGTTCTATTACAGCAATATCCTGATTTTCAAAGGGAGAAATGGCAGCCTGTAAAACAAAGATCTGAACGTCTTTTTCCAGGCGATTGATTACTTTTATGTAATCAGTAGTTCCGTCATCATTCAGGTCAAGGTTATTAACTTTATTCTCTTCAGCATTTAGCAGCTTTTCAAATTCTTCAGGGCTACTGGCTTTTTTAAACAATTCGAGCGCGCCTTCCAGGCTGAAATTAGCTCCGGGTAACCGGGTTGAATCAGAATCAATTTGTTGGGCGAATGTTGGGAAAGGAAATATGCCAAGGCAAATCAAAAAGGCTGAGAGCATTTTTTTTGTTTTCATAACAGGGTTGTTTGTAAGATCAGACGGAATGGATGTTAAAAGGTTTAACGGGTAATTGGAATAAGAAGTATAATTATCCAGTAAACTAATTGAAGGGTAAATGTTAAGTATCTGAACTTCAATACTTTAATGGAAAGATCATAATTTAAAAAAATGATCATTCGTCGCGCAAATGGAAAGCCCTGCTTCGTCATCACTACTTTTAAAAATATACCTACAGCTCGTTTTATATACCTGCGGTTGGTCATCCTTCCGCACTTTTAAATGGAATGGTAAACGGTGCTTTGACAGCCACTTCTACACCGGGTATTACTTCGCCCGTTAAAAAACTTTTTTGTTATGCAGGTTTGGTAACAACAGGTCGTGTAAATTTTGTTTGTTATAATTCATATTTCAAAAAATTATTTATCAATCAACGCCTTCAATTTTTCGATTGGGAAATTTTCTCCCATTTCTTTTGCAAATTTAAGGCTTGACGGGTCCAGACCCCACCTCCAATACAGTACAATAAACTGGGGTACATAACGGTGAAGTGTGGTATTAAAATATTTAGTAGTAAAGTTGATCAGTTTTTTTCCTGGCTGCCCTTGTTTTGCAAAGTAACCTTTAAACTCAGTACCCGTTGCCAGGATAGCCTTCTGGCTAAGGGTTTCAGCAGTGGCAGTATCTAAGTATTCGTTTACCGGCTTCATTTTATCATTGTATATTTTTTCTGCTGCTCCAATTTGTTTCTGCAGGCTATTATCCTGAAAATTCTTTAACTGCTGCTCCAATTTTCCAACTATGCTTGTTTTTTGTTCCTGAGTAAGGGCTTTACTGGCCTGCATACTGGCTATACTTTCTTTCATCTTTTTTACATTGGTATCGTTGCCTTCAAGTTGTTCGTTCATACTTTTTAGTAGCCAATTCTTATAGCCTGTCAGGTATTGCATTTGAGTAAGAATATGCCATGGCATTTGACCGTTATGACCAAGTACCACAGCCCTGTCGATTGGCAACCCCGGCCCTGCTGTTTGTTTAGGTTCATATAATGTTAGCCCTTTCCATTTCCCAATTGAATCCGGTAGTTGATAAATGGAGATCATTTTGCCATAACCGTTAATGTCCCATTGATCCATCTTTTCACAAAAAAAACCGTAGCTGTTAAAATAGATTTCTGCTACATTAGCAGTTTCATCTCCCAGTATAATTTTATTTAAGCTGGTGTTACAATAATATGTAAACATCATGCTCTTAAAGCTGGCAGGTATGGGCCCAGTGGGCACAAAAGAATTACCACGAATAGAGCCATGCCATACCGGGTCAAAACCACCCAGATCGGGTAATGCTTCTTTCATTATTGGCAACACTTTTTCAATTCGACCGAGTAACACGTTGTACTGTTTTGCCGGAAAAGTTTTGTCGGGGAAAATAATATCATCACCATATGAACTCTTTTTCCAGCTCCCGGTTTTCTTAAACAATTCTGATGCTCCTCCACAGGCCTCCGACTGTTTAATATAATACTGCCTAACGGCCTCTTTGTTACCGCTAAGCTGCGCAAAACAGTCATTGCAAACCAGCACAAGCATCCAGAAATAAAATTGTTTATCCATAATTATTTTTGGGGAAAGACTTTTACATTTTTATTGAGTGGTTTTTCCGGAGTGGGAGCCAGCAAATCTCTTCCCTCTGCATCCCTGATATCTAAGCCTGAATTGATCCCGATTCGGTATGATGCACCTATTGAAACTTTTTTCAGTTCTTTATCAGATGCAAATCTTTTTCCCTTTTCAAATGCTACTCCGGCTGAGGCTGTAGCGCTGTAAAGCATACCGGCATCATTAAATCCACTTGCATCAACTGTAAGATACAGTGACATTTCTGCATCTAAACTTACATTGGTTTTTAACGGGCCAAGGTTAAATCCTTTTGTATACAAGTTATCGCCAATACCAACAATGATAGTGGATTGACGTGTTTTTATATTTCTATCTAATTTAAAATTAGCCACTCCCAGATGGGCCCTTATAGATATTCTTTCACAGTTCATTTCTAACTCAGCAACAACCAAAGATTTACTTACCGTAAAAGGGCAATCAAAATCTTTTAGCGCAAGGGTGGAGTCTTCTGATGCTTCAGCAAGTCCGTTTTCATTACAAGGTTTTAAAATAATATTCTGGTAGGCGATTTCTTCAACCGCCTTTAAATATAGTGCTACATAATTATAAAACCGGCTGTCGGCATCCGTCTTATTAAGTGCGGCAATGGGTTGCCAATACAGCATAGCTTCCAAAAAATCCTGTTGTGCTTTCATGTTTTTTATTTGCCAGTCGTGATTCAATGATGCAAACATTGGCAGGTATTTATTTTTTACAGTGTTAGAAGCTTTGCAGTCAGAAGAAACCAAATCGTATTCTCTTTCATATTGTTCCTGCAATAATTTTAATTGCCTTCGGTTGTCTTCATTAAACCTGCTTAGTGCTGTTGGCTTTTGGGGATAAATATCTTCCATAGATTCCTGCACCATAATCGCTGCCATTACCTGGAAGGGCCGCATGTATGCTTTGCCTTGTTGGGCTTTTTGCATTATTATCATATTAAAGGCCATAATAGAATCTGCAACAAGCTTTGCCTGTGCTGTTGCCATCCGGTCATATTTAAGTCTTGCCTTGCGGACTATTTCTATAAACCCTTTTTGCTCACCCTCAATTTTTTCTGCTTCCTCAATATTTTCACATTGCTTGGGTAGTTTAAATTTATACTGGTTAAAATAGTCGGGGTAAGTTGTTTTGGGCATAATCAGCTTCCTGATCTTCCAATTATCCTTATCATTTTTATCAATGGACCGTAACCCCTGGTAGGCACCATTCGTAAAGCCACCACTTATAGAGTTTTCAAAGTATGTTTTGGCGGCAGATTTGTTACCTCGTTTAAATTCTATAAAACCTGCTGTGTTGTTTGCTTCCGGATGTTCGGGAGAAAGTTTAATACAGCCTTTTAAATACAGCATGGCAGAATCGTACAAACCCAGGCCGCAGTATGCCTGACCTAAATTATTGCTGGCAATAGCATTCTCAGGGTTAACAGTAACCAAGGTTCGCAGTATTGGTACGGCTTTATAACCAAAACCGGCCAGGTCTAAAATGGCACCTGCATTGGTTAACAAAAGGCCATCATTTGCATCAAGCGAAGCACCCTCCATGATTAATAATGCCGCTTCTATTGTGTAACCATTCAACCACGCTATGCTTGCAACAGCTTCTAATTGCTCAGGTTTGTGTCCTACTGCGTTTGCTATATCATCGGCCAACTTTACTGAACCTGCCGGAAATCTTGAACGCATTAATTTGTACAGGTCAATCACATATTTTCCTAACTCTTCTACGGGTAAAATCTTTGTTGGTATCAACCGGATTTTTGCAGAATCTGGTAACCGTAGTGCAAGGGTTTCAAATGAATTTAAGCGTGGTTTAAATTGATCTGAATTAGCCGTAATTGTTTTCGTATTGGCTGGTTGTTTTACAGTTCCTTTTTTCATAGCTTTCATCATAGAGTCAGATGTTTTCTGTATCATCTGCATCTGGGCTTTCAGTTGCGCCAGCTTTTGTTTTTCCGTTTGGCAAATGGCAGAAAGGCTACCAAAAAGAATAATACA
>JACMKX010000094.1 GCA_014379905.1 Ferruginibacter sp.
ACCAGGTGGTTAACGGTGCAGCTACCATCACCCAATTGAATACAGAACATTGAAAATTGAGCATTGATTGTTTGTTAAATAAAAAGTGCTCAATGTTGAATAAGCAATTTTCAATGCTCAACTTTAAGCAACCCATCTGGCCAAGTGCTCCGCAAAGCGGGTCGCTTGTGAATGACAGTTCTGCCCGGATTGTATCCGGGTATTCAGGGCAAAATATTTAATTTCTAAGGCGATGTTATTGTTATTATCAAATTTTTAAAAATTAATTTATATAAAATAGTAGTCGAAATGAGTAGCATTTTTGCTTTTAAATCCCGGATACAATCCGGGCAGAACTATTCGGCATCAAGTGACCCGCCTGAGGCAGAACACTTTCGCCAGAAAAGTGTGATAGATTGGTCGGGCAGGTCGGCAGCGGTTACTACCACTTTGTTGCCGGCGTTGTTAGCATTGGCCATGGTTATGAGGTAATTCCAATGCAAGCCATCGTCCTATGGTTCAGTGTAGTCTATAACTTAACCGTATGCGTTAGTTTCCCATTTTTGTATATTTCCCGCTTAATCAGCCTCCCTTTTACATTGTAATATTCCCACTCCCCTTCCTTTATCGAACAAGTTGCATCATAACAGATACCGCCAGGCATTTTTTTATGTCGGCCTCTTGTTTTTACACGGCCTGTATTGGGATAATATTCAATCCAATAACCCGTTCTGCCATCCCCGGATTGTACACCTTCAAATATAATTCCATACTGGTTATAGGTTTTAAGAACACATGGCCGGCAATTGCTAATGAGGTTTCCGTTGCGCTGCGCCTCATCAGATGTTCGTTTGTCCACTCGTTGGTTATTCAGGTAGTAGCGGTTAGCACCCTCATTTGCAGTATCAAAGGTTGGAGCAGAAAAATGGATAGCAACGGTGTCTAACTTGTCATATACAGTAAAGTCCGGGGCTTGCTGGGCAAAGCCGCAAACAGCTTGCAAAATGCTGATGAGTAAAACGATGGTTACTTTCATAAACAATAAATGTAATGCATATTCCTGTGCACAAAAAATCTGTGTCCGATCAATCGTGCACAAAAAAATCGTGCACAAAATAAACGGACACAAATTTCCTTAGTCAATAAGCTAAACGCTTATCATGAATGGGCTTAAAGATATACGGCTAAAACACAACCTCAGCATGTCGGCCTTCGCTATGTTGCTTCAGGTTTCCAAAAGCCTGGTAAACATGGCCGAAGCCGGTAAAAGAAGCCTGCCCATCAATGCCCTGCTTAAACTCGCCACCCTGCAGCAAAACGGCATGGCAACCCGCAGCACAATGAAAACTTCTACTACTCCAATACTTGAATTTGAAGCTGCAGGCCAATTGGCCACCACCAAAGCTTTACAAAAGCACGTTCGCAACTGCCGCCATGCATTAACCATGCTGGAACGCAGGTTGCAGGGCCTGCAAATAAAATATGATAATGCCATTGCCACGCTTCATATGGTTGCCGGGGAGCGGCAAAATTCAACCATGGCTAATGAAGACCCGATGTATACCAGCTGGCTCAATGGCCGGGAAGCAGCTGCAAAGTTGCAATTGTATAAATGTTCGGATGCTGATATTACCCTATTGCAAATAAAAGCAGATGGCCTGCGGGCGCAACGCCATTCTGCTGAAGAAAAACTGCAATCAACTTCGGCTACTCCTTTCCGTTAGTTCCATCATTTTTAGTTCAATTTTTAAATATTTGTTAAACGAAAAAATATGTTGTGCATTTTATTTTTGCGCACCATCATACAAATGAACAACATTTTTTCACAATTAAATTTTACGATCATGAACTACAATTCTACACTCTTAACAACAGTGGCCGATTGCGACACTGTGTTAAACATGACAAACAAAGACAAGAGCAACCTTGAATTAAGAAAGCTCAACCTGCAACACCAGCACGACAACTACGAAGACAACTCCGTAGAACTGGAAGCAGAACTGCAAGGCGTCATAGCACATATTACGGCGCTGGAAATGGTGATCCCTACCCTTCCTGAAGGCCCTACAAAGCAGAAAACCATCTATGACAGAACCAACCTGGAGAACAAGCGCTATCGCCTGGAAAACAAAAAAGGCAACCGTGGTGTAATAGCCTTGCTCAACAGGGAGTTCGACATCGCCTGCGTGGAGCGGGAGATAGAAGAAGCCGATGCTTTCATTACAGTTATTACAACCCGTAAGAATGAGCTGTAGTTTTTCTTTTTTGTTTCGTAGAAAATGATAACCCCGTTGATGATGACGGGGTTATTTTATTATGGAGAGATTTATTAACCGCTAAGGCGCAAAGGCGCTAAGTAGAACAGATCACGGATGAGACGGATGAGACGGGTGACACGGATAGTCACGGATTTTGTATTAATGCGTTTTATCCGCTCCACCAGCGTCATCAGCCTTCCAATAACATTTAAATTAAATCATCGTCGTCATCTTCCTCTTCGAAAAGGCTTTCATATTCGTCTGCCTCTTCTTCGGTAAGCTCATCTACCACTTCATATACTTCTTCATCCAGCTGTTTCCAAAAGGTATATTCGCTCTCCCCATCATTGCCTACAATAAGTACGCATTGGCTGGTGGTCATAATTGGCTTCACCAACATGAGTTCGTCGTCTTCGGTTTCTTTTATAAGGTAGTAAATGTCCTGCTGTAATTCGGCATATGTGCTCATAATAATGATTTTATGTGTTAAAGCTACTCATCTATTATGATGCCAATATTAAATTTTGGGAGGAGGAAAAAGATCACGGATGAAACGGATAACACGGATGTTGTATTGATCTCTGCCTGCCGGCAGGCAGGAGTTTTTATCCGCCCCATCAGCGTCATCAGCGTTCCAAATATAAACCCGAAGGGTTAGCGCCTTTGCGTCTTAGGGGTAAAAAAAATATTCCACTAAGGATGCACAAAAGCAACAGAAAAACTTTGCCCGTCATACGCATTAAACAAATTCACAGAACTGCCGGAGTTTTGATAAGCCACGAGCGTAAGTGTTTCGCCGGCAGTAAACCTTCGCCCGGCACTGAGGGCACTACTTACTCCAAATGCATTGCTGGATGGCTGGTAGTTTTGAGCAATGGTTGTGTTGCCATTTGCCAGCAGCGAAAGATAGGTGGTGCAATTGGTTGGGATAGGATTCCACAATATAGAAGCGTTTATCTGGTAAAAGCCCGTAACTGGTATGGTGTACACGCCGGTGGCAGCATTGTAATTGGAGCCGCCCGCCTGGGATATATTGTCAAAGCCGGTAATGGTGGTACCAAAACCTGCGTTGGTTACCGTGATCTGGCTGGTCAGCCTCCTGCCGGAGAAATCTATGGAAGGAATACCGGCCGGTAAAGCCTGCCAGCTGGCCAGCCCGGTTGCATCGGTAGTGAGTATCCTGCCTGCGGCCTGTGTGCCATCTATCATTTTTATTTTACCATTAATTTCCACGTTGCCTGTCACTGTTTTTATGGCCAGCCCGCTCTGGCTGGTAAATACACCGGCCGTGCCCGAACTGCTAAAGGCGTCTACCCCAATTCCGGCGCCCGCAGAGCCATACAAACCCTTGCCATTGCTGGTAAAACCCGTTACACCCGTTCCGCTTCCAAAGCTCTGCCCGGCTATTGCATTGGCAGCACCATTGGTATTGGCTACAATAAAGCTTGTTCCGCCAGCGGCGCTGCTGCCGGAAAACGGTAAAGCGAATCCGGCACCCGTTTGCCAGGTAGCATTGCCATTGGCATCGCTGGTGAGCACCCGGCCTGCTGCTGCTGCCGTGCGAAAACGCAGGCTGCCTTCTACATCCAGGGTTGCAGTGGCGGTGTCTAAACCAATGCCCACAAATCCATTACCCAGCGAACCACTGCTTTGTTTTAATATAAGATCGCCGAAGCGTAGATATAATTTATCATCGGTTATTTCTTCTCCAACGGTAACATAATCGCCATCGCCAAATTTTACCCTGTTTTTACGATCGGGTGTTCCGGAACCTATAGCAAGGCTCTTCCCTATTTTAATGCTGCTATCTACGTGCAGGGCTTCTGTAGGGACTGGTACATTGATGCCCACATTTTGAGCAGAGAGCTGCAAACATAGGGCAACAGTGATGGTGACAAGGAGTAAGAATTTTTTCATACAATAGATTTTTACGGAGGTGAATTTGTATGCAAGATATCGGGAAGAGATGGAGGGTGGTATCGCATAAAGTAATGATTTTTGATCAGGGATGGGAACACAGATAAGGGATTAAACGGATAACACGGATTTTGGATTGATGTGTTTTAAAGAAGTTTGATTCCTTTGGCTGCTGTCATGCTGGTATATTGGGGTGATGGCTACGTAACAGATGCACTGTCATGTTGAAGTACCAAATATCTTATCCATCTAATGATGAGATCCTTCGTGCCTCCCGAACACAATAAAAATCATAATCCTCCATCTAATTATGAGGTCCTTCGTGCCTGGGGAGACAGCCCGGGAATTAAATCCGGTTTTATCCGCTCAATCCGCGTCATCAGCGTTCCAAATATAAACCCGAAGGGTTTTGCGCCTCAACGCCACTTCCTGCCCTCAATAATTCACCCCATTTCGTGATTGTATTTGTGTGGCTGAATTCACAGCTTTGCATCATCAATTTTATCATCCATAAAATAATACAAATGAAATATTTCATCATCAGCGTCATGGCATTGATGCTATTGGCAGGTTGCAAAAAAGAAGAACTAATTGCCGAAACAGTAACAGCTGCGGAAGAATATTCAGCAGAAAACGGTATACCGGTTCCTTCACCCATGTGGAGGTGGACGCAACTACCTACCGGTTTTGCGCCGGTGTATCCCTATACAGACTGGAACGGCAATAACCTGGTCATGCCCGTAGGCAATGATATCTACATGATGGGCGGAAGCATGCTGGAATTCCTCTACAAGTTTAACCCGGCCACGCAAAAATTCCAGGTGCATACCCCTACCCAGCCTGGCGGGCTCGGGTTCACACAGTTTATGCCCGGGCACAAATACCTGTTTAACTACGGGGGTAAAATTTATGGTGGCCTGGCAGATTACGGTTCAGATTCCAGTTATGTATTTGCCATTGATCCCATCACATCTTTGATCACACAAAAGGCCAGGTTTCCAGGGGTAAGAACACCCGATCCTGTTTCGTTTTTAATAGGAAATAAAGGTTATGTTATATCCGGCTACAACAGCAGCACGCCAAGCCAGGTATGGGAATATAATTTTGCAACCAATAGCTGGACAAATAAGGGGCTTAATCCCCTGGGCAACAGGGAAGGTATTATTGCTCATGTCATCGAAAATAAGGTGTACCTGGGTTTAGGATATGACCGTACCAATTTTAATGGCCAGCAAATAAATATTTTTAAGAAAGACTGGATCTCCTATACGCCCGGTTCCCAATGGAATGCGGTTAAGGCCGATTTCCCTGGTGGCGGACGCATGAATGCAATGGGTTACGTACTGGACGGGCAATTGTATATCGGCCTCGGCCGTCATAGCGTTACCGGTCGTTACAAAGACTTCTGGAAATACAATCCCTCCACAGATTCATGGAAACAGGAAAAGGATTGGCCAGGCTTTTATGGTGATAATGATGAAGGCTATGTAGCGCCTTACAATGTTTCTTTGTTTACAGATGGTAGCGTGGGCTACGCTGTAAAAGGTGCTTCTCACCGGTTATGGAGATACAGTACCTCCTCCCTGGTAGTTCTGTAGTTATTATCTAAGCCGGAAATTCCTGCAGCGTTTGTTTCATCCCGGAATAAAGGCTGCGGGAATTTTGTTTAAATATAACCGCGAATACGGTAAAGCGCTAATTAAACAGCACACGGATGGTATGTACGGTGACGGATGTTGTATTGATCCCTGCCTACCGGCAGGCAGGCGTTCTTATCCGCTCAATCAGCGTCATCAGCGTTCCAATAAAAACCCGGAGGGTTAGCGCTTTAACGTCTTTGCGGTAAAAAAAACATATCACCCAAATTCGCTATTGCATTATTGCCCGCCATTCACCAATTTTGAGGTCAAATTAAAATATTCATCATGAAGCGGCCTCTTTTATTTTTTGTATCAGCCCTAATATGTTTTAATATCAGCGCCCAGCAGATAAACGGGGTGTTTACCAACTTTGCTATAAACAACCAATGGGCCAATACCGCTATCAACACGGCCACCCAGGAAACCTCCGGGTTTATTACGCTCGGCGGGTATTATGACGGAAGGGCCCCCGAAAGAAAGTATCCCATGATGCTACAGATCAGTACTGGAGGGTTTATCCGCACCGACTTTGGCGGCGGTGGTGTTCATTTAATAAGTTCCATAAACAGCAGCAACGGCAGTACACAGGTTGATAAAACTTTTTTAGCCAATACTTCTTCCACGGCCAACAGCCAACAGTTTATGGTGGCCGGGCAGGAAAATGGCGGCGATGGCTTTTTATTTAAAACCTTTGCCAGCGGTGTACGACCTACGGCTTTTAACGGCGGAAATACGTTCAACTTTTCCGGTGGCGCCGCGTCTGACCATGGTTATATAGAAGATTGGGTGACAGGTTCTGTTGTTTACAGCATTCGTCTTAACGGTGCAACCTTTACACAAACAAAAGTGGTGCTCGCTACCCATAGCAAAGAAACCGGTGCGCCCCTTACCAGCTTTGGCACTGCGGGTACCCTGCGCATAGATCCGCCGGCGGACTATGTTATTGACCAGGCCCGGCCAACAAGAATGGCGCTCTCTGGCAACGGCAATCATTTTTATGTGGCCTTTTCTGTTGTTCCGAGTATGGGAACGGCCATAGGTGTTGCCGTGTGCCGCATCAACAGCAGCGGCGGAAACATCGACAGCAGTTTTGGTACCAATGGCTACAAGGTATTCCCTACTGCTTCCCGTTATTATGTTACGAGTTTATTGGTCAACAACGATGAAAGTGTTACGGTAGGTGGTTATGGAGGTGATGGCCTGGAATCGCCTCCCTCCTTTTTTACGTTTAAAATAGATGGCTCAATAGTTATTACCAGTTTTAACTACTTATTGGGCCAGCCTAATCCCGGTAACGGTAGTAAAAATATTGGTGCTAAAAAAGCTGTCCTCAATGGCCAGGATCGCATTGTATTTGCGTATGCGCACCCCATCAATACCAGCGGCCAATATCGCATTGCCATTGCCAGCCTCACTCCTTCTGGCGGTGCAGGCGGTGACCCGCTGGCACATACGCCCTGGCTGGGCAGCGACTACGTTTCCGCAGAACCAACATCCATCATTACCTTATCGGGCAATGCAGGTTTTATCGTTACCGGCGTAGCTACCCGGCACAACGGCAGCACGGCAGGGGTTGTTTTAAAATATACCAACGATGGAACCCTCAACCCCGGCTTTGGCACAGCCGGAGTGTTGATCCTTAATGGCCGTGGCGGTGGCCCGCAATGGAGTTATGCCACGCAATTGTCAACCAATAAATACCTGGCGGTGGGTGCTGCTGAATTTGTGTCGGGCGATCCGGGTAAAAAAGCTTTGCTGCTCAACAGGTTTAACAGCGATGGCAGTGTAGACAGCAGCTTTGGAATCAATGGTACTATAAACAGGTTCCAATCCGATTACGCACGTGCAGGCCAACAGATTGTAGCCTTGCCCAATGGGGAGTTCCTGGTGGAAGGTTCTTACTTCAGTACTATTAATGAACCAGGCACAGCCGGCGGAGCAGCAGATAATGAGGCCATAGTAGCTAAGTTTAATGAAGATGGAACACCCTACTTAAGTTTTGGACCTTTTAATAATGGCCGCTATCATTACCCGGGTTCAACGCTTGGCAATATGAAAGTAATTGGGGAAAATATTTATGTGAGCGCCAACACTGTCGGACATGTATTGAAATTGTCTGCTGGTGGCAACCTGGTTAACAGCTTTGCAACGGGTCTTTCGTTGGTACAGGAATATACCCTGAACGAAACTACAGGTTACCTGTATGCAGGCGGAATACGAAACAATATTACTGCTAAACAGGTAGTGAAACTTACGCCCGCAGGGAATATTGATGCGTCGTATGGCACCGGGGGGTATGTGGCTTTGCCGATCCCTGCTGCCGGTGATAATGTAAACGTAAACGAGTTAAAAGTCAGGCCCGGCGGTGGCCTGCTGGCTGTGATGCAATGGAACACCAACGGTTTTGCGAGTTACGGCGTATTCTTTTCTTCTATTTCCGAAACAGGTGTATTGGATCTTAGCTTTGGAACAAACGGCGCTAAGTTTTTACAATTGCCCGGCGCCAGTAATATTCTTGTAAACCGTTATAAATGTTCCGGGCAGAACAATGACAAGCTGCTGGCTTTTGGCCAGGCAACGGTTAACAGTGTTACACAGGGATTTGTTTGCCAGGTAGATATCAATGGCGACCTGGATCCTTTATTCGGCAACAACGGTGTTATATGGACAACGGAGAGATTTGTGGGCACTATTGGGTTCGATAACCAGGGCAATGCGCTGGCTATAAAAGATTATGGCTTCTACAATGGAAGTGCGCTTATGAAAGTAAATATCCCCGCAAATGTTTACAACCATATAAAACCCGGCAGCTGGACAGGCGTTATAGATAACGATTGGTTTAAACCCGGTAACTGGGCAGAAGGCCTGGTACCTGATGCTTTTACAGCAGTAACGATTGGAAATGGTAATGTATTGATAGGGCCTGGTATGAATGCATTTGCCTGGAGCGTAAGTGTGGCTACCGGTGCTAATTTAACGATAGGAGCAAATGGCACATTGGAAGTTACACAGGAGGAGGAATAAGGAATAAGAAACATTCAATAAGGAATAAGGAAGTCAGGCATCTGCCTTAGTGAAAAAAATATAAGCTACTAAGTACAAAAATTTGAAGTACTCTTGTTAATAGCTCTTTTTTAATTCGTGTAATTCGTGCCTAAAATTCGTGTTATAATAAATAAAAAAAGTTAACCGCAGAGAAGCGCAAAGGGAAGAAACGCAGAGAGAGCAGAGAAGCACTTTGCGATCTTTGCGGTTAAATAACAAACCAACCGTCCTGTAATAAAATCCGTTCTCATTCAACTCATCCGCATCATCAGCGTATCCATCCCACTAATAATTCACCCGAATTAGGGATTGCAACTGCCGCTATCTATCTCCAATTTTGAAGTATGAAAGCAATAAAATTACCCCGGGTTCGCATTATTTTATTAATGCTGTGTTTTTTACTGGCCGGCAAAACTGCTTACCTTCAAAATGTAGGTATCGGCATTGCCCAGCCGCAAACAAAACTGCAGGTAGCAGGTAGCTTTATAGCAGGAACAGCGTTTAAAGGATCAGCATCTGCTCCTGATCCTCAAAACCAGCTGAACATGATCAACGGGCAAACCATTCGTTTTGAAAATGACAGCGTTGCCCGCTTTTACGATCCGGGTGGACCCGCGGGAAACTATCTTCCGGGCATGACGGCAAATGTCCGCTGCAGCTCATGGGTAGGTAATTATGGCAATGCCTATCTTGAAATAACTATTGAATCACTGCAACTCGGTACAGGAGATTCATTGAAAATATCAGATGATTTTTCCCAACCCTTTTATCGTATTGGAAATACCAGCCTTTCTTCACCGGTGGTCATTCACAGCAGTTCTGCACAAGTGAACTTTAATTTTCAAAGTAACGCAGATGCATCTACCGGAGCAGGTTTTTCTGTAAAAATAAGAATGATGTATCCCGACATTAATGCCGGGGACAATTCATATACAACAGGGTATGGCATGGCCTTTCACTCCAATGACCAGTCCATACGTTTAGGAAAATTAAACCAGGTTCCCCGGGGTAACCGAAGTGTAGGTATTGGAGACGGGGCAGTTGCTTCCGGTGCCAACAGCATAAGCATGGGGGCAAACAGCCTGGCCAGCGGCAGCAATTCGTTTGCCGTGGGGGAAAGTTCAGTTGCTTCCTTCAGCAATGCAGTGGCTATCGGTGGATTTAACGAAGCGAGTGGCAATGCTGCCCTGGCACTAGGCCCCTATTCTAATGCAACAGCCACCCAGTCTATTGCGATGGGTGGTGCGAATGCAGAAGCCGCAAATTCCATCGCTATAGGGCAGTCAGCCGTTACAGAGGGATCTAATACTATTGCGCTCGGCGCTGGAACAAGGGCTATTGCCAGGTATAGTACAACGATAGGCCGGTTCAATTTTACCAGTGCTTCCGAAAATCCATCAAGTTGGGTAGATACAGATCCCTTGTTCACTATAGGAAACGGTAGCAGCAACAACGACAGGTCCAATGCGTTTTTTGTGCGCAAAGACGGGCTGATAGGTATTGGTACCAACAGTCCTGCAAGCGACCTGCATATCCGGCAAAGCAGCGGCGGCGGACTCACACTGCAAAATGCCGCCGATGGAAATAAGTGGAGGATTTACAGCGCCAGCGGCGACAACAACCTCACTTTTTACAATAATGCCAATGTAGAAGTTGCTGATATACACGCAACAACCGGAGCATACAACGCCATCAGCGATGCAAGGCTTAAAAAAAATGTGCAGCCCCTGCAGCAGGTGCTGCCATTACTTATGCAACTGGTTCCTGCCAGCTATCATTTTAACTGGCAAGCCGGTGCTGATGAAAAACAAATAGGTTTAATTGCACAGGAAGCCCACCGGTTGTTTCCGGAACTGGTAAGCTACGATTCAACAAAAGACCTGTATAAAATAAATTATGCCGGCTTTAGTACGGTGGCCATAAAAGCGATACAGGAGCAGCAGAGTGAAATAGAATTGTTGAAGAGCAGGTTGGCGGCTATTGAAGCGAAATTGAGGCAATGATATTTACGAACCCTGGATTTTTTTTGATACGAATTCAAGCACGAACCTGTCTGCCGGCAGGCGGGTTACACGAATTACGGCAGGGAAAATCGCAACTTTCTTACCTGCCTGCCGGCAGGCCGGTTACTTATTTTTTTGTTACACGAATTCAAGAACGAATTACACGAATTAAGGAAGGGAAAATCGCGACTTTCTAATTCCTTAATTTTTTGTTACACGAATTCAAGAACGAATTACGCGAATTTCACGAATGAAGGAAGGGAAAATCGCAACTTCCTCATTCCTTACTCCAAATTCCTTTTTTCTTATTTTCTCTCTTTTATCCCAGCGGGGGCCACGGCAATAAAGGACATTGATTTCAAAAGAAAGGCATTGGTGCCGGCCAGGGCGGAGTGGCCCACGAAACAATTTAATGAAGGCCGCTGCCAGGCTCAGGTTGCGGCAGCATTGCCTGCAGGTTTTCCTGCGGGTTGTGTTTAGATAACATTCCATTGAGGGTGCGCAATTCCTGTTGCAGGCCAGCCATCTTTACCTTAAGCAGTTCCGGCTTTTCACCAATGATGCTTACCAGGGCATTAAGGGCATGCACAAGGTCCTTTTTTGCTTTGGTAACCTGTGGGGCAGCCGGTTGTGTGTGCTCCATAGCTTCCAGTATTTTTTCCGCTACGAGAAGTTTGGCAGCCTCCCGCTGGTATTTTTCCAGCCATTTTTTCCATTGGTGCCCGTAGTGTTGCAATTTATGTTCACAGTCTTCTTTGTAAGCCGCTAAATAAGTCATGGAATGACTGGCATGCATTTCTCTTATGCTGTCGAAAGATACCGGAATCGGCGATTCTCCGGCGGAGTGGTTTCTTTTTTCTTCCACCAGTGTCTGAAATGCTGCCAATGCAGCCTCCGGCAGTTTGCGCTGCCCGCTTTCCACCATCGATACCAGGCTCTTGGATATGCCCAGCATGGCCGCCACTTTTGCCTGGGTTAGTTTGTAAGTTTTGCGAAATGTTTTTAATGAATGGTTCATAAGTGTATAATGACGAATTAAAAATGAGTTAAGGGTTGCTGAAAAACGGTCCTGAACTTCCAGGTTACAATCAGATATACCAGCTATCCCGTATAAAATAATTAATTATACGCGAAAATTCCAGGTGATGTTTTGTGAACTTTTTTGTGATTTTTTTAAAAAGTTCACAACAAGTTCACACGGTGAGCGCTTTCACCCGCTGCCCTCGCTTCCCTTCACTAACCATTCCAAACCGCCATGATATCGAATTAAGGCAGCGAAAATCCCACTTCTTTACCTGCCTGCCGGCAGATTCCTTATTCCAACTTCCTCATTTATTTTTTTAACACGAATTCAAAGCACGAATTGTCATCTCTATGTCCTAAGCAACGCTACAGTCTGTCAAATGGATCATCGTCCGCTCTATATTTTCCTTTGATGGATTTAAGGAGTACTACAGTTCCGGCACAAAAGACCGACTACAGCAGCAGCAACTGATACTATCACAGACTTCAGCTTTCCTCCACCGTTTACGAGGAGTGCAATGAAAAATACGAGGCCAAAGAAACCCACTAATAATCATATTGCTGCATTCAAATAACCTCCCCGGTTTTCCATTTTAAATCCCCGCCATTTACCTCAACGCTTCCAACATTTGGATAGAATCACTTTCATTCTAAGGATTTATGTAATGAAACCCAACTTACTAAGACACCTGCTCATACCTGTACCGTTATAATGATCACGAATCTTATTGCGGACTTCTTCTATAAACGCTATCATGTATCCATTTCACTTCTTTTTCAGGAGTTGTTTCTGCTGCTTTTGTAAACCTGCTAAAAGTGCCATTCACCCAGTCGTAAGGATGGCTGTTTTTTAAATAAGGCCCTACAACGCCCAGCATCCAGCCGTCTTTTGCTGCCCAGTGTGGTTCATCAGTTTTAAACCTGTATGCATAATAAATGAATGCAGTATCATTTTCAGGATGTGAGACGACTTTTACGAGTTCTATTTTTGACGGAATGGTGTCGAGTTCAGTAGGATACATTAACCAGCCAGCCATTACACTTTCAGTTGCTTTTTCAAAGCTGTTGTATTTCTCCGGGAAAAGAGATTGCTTGTTAAACTCTGATAGCAAATGGTAGAAGTCTGAGCGGGTGGCAATGCTATCTGCAAAATGCGCTATTTCATTTGCAGATAGCGCTTCGCCTGAACGCAGTTTTTTGTAGATGGGTTCAAACACGGTGCTGTCGTAGTCAGACTGTCCTGATGATAATTCGGTTGTGGCAATATCCCTTGTGTCATGCTTTTTATTTTTACAACTTATGATCAATAACATAAGCATAATCAGGAACCCAATAGTTAGTTTCATGTTCATATATTTAATGGGTAATGAATAAAGATCACTGTTACTTTTTAGGTATAATAGCCGTTGCTTCAATTTCTATCAACAGGTCATCTCTTACCAACCCACTCACTTCTACCAGTGTGCTGGCGGGTGGCGATTTAAGGTTGATGAATTTATTTCTTACATCCCTGAATACCTGCACCTGGCTTACATCTCGCATGTAGATCCCTGTCTTTACAATATCGTTCATGCTGCCATCGGCGGATGTAATGATAGTTTTAAGGTTAAGAAACACCTGTTCGGTTTGTTTTGCCAGGTCATTTTTACCAACGAGGTTTCCTGCTGCATCCAGCGCCATCTGCCCGGATATAATAAGCATGGTGCAACTGCCTAAATCAATGGCTGCAATGTGCGAATAACCTTTTGGTGCGGCTACTGCAGCTGGGTTATGGAAACGTACAATAGCGCTGTCGCCCTGGGCCAAAGAACAAACAGGGATCAGAAAGAAAGAAACGAAAATAAATGTTTTCATATGTTTATTATTAAAAGCAGATAATGCCGGGAGCGCAGATGTAGCTACTTACGTTTGAATGTCCTGGCCATTTTTTTAAATACGGTTAAATTGTTATCCATTTCCTCCGCCGACTGGCCAACGATAAGAAAATAATTCCCTTGCTGATCATAAATAATGACCTGGTATATCAATTCATGGGCACCTTTTTTTGTTTTACCATCTGCAATGATCTCGTAACCTTTCATATTATCAATGCTGATATCGTTCATTTGTTTTATGACGTTGTTTTCGCCACCGGGGAAAGCTTTAATGCGGTCTTCCGCATACTTTTTCTGATTGGCCAAAGGTATGGCAGTGAAAGATGGAGAAATGATGAACACAGGTTTCTCTGTCGGAATTTTTCCTTCAACACTGTATAATAAACTGCCGGAAACAAATTTTGTAAATGTAAAATCCGTGTCTTTCGTATCAATTGTAAATATCGCTGCGCCAAGCGGGTCATCGCTTTGGTTGGCGTCATACACTGTTGATAACAACGCCTTTTTCATGGCCGGCTCAATTTCTTTTGAGCCTTCGGGATAAATACCATTTACGATTATAGTGGTATTGTTTTTTCCGAAAATAAGCATTTGCTTAATGTAACTGATACCATTAGCTGCCTGCGTAATATTGATGAGCATTGCTTTTCCCTGGCTAAAATCGGAAGGTTGTTTACTTACGAGTACCATACCTTTTGATAACAGCGCCTCTTTTGTAAAACTGGATATAAGGGTTTCATATTTTACCGGCAGTTCATTGATCATAATAGAAGCACCAATGGCCGCATTTTGAAAACCGCCAAAATTTGCTGCTGTTACAAAACCATCGGGCGGAATCATGCTGCACTTGGTACCGGGTATCGTGATCAGGGAGGTATTTTGTGCAGAACATAGCTGGGATGTTAAGACGAGCAATAGGACGAATTTGATTCTCATGGTTTTTATTAAATATGTGATTTGATGCCGCCAGTTAGTGGCTGAACTTTTCACCGCTAAGCCGCAAAGGCGCAAATTAGGATAGAGACAGCAATCATCAAAATGAGCGGTCAAAATAAATCCATAGTATCCTTCTTTTAGTTATTGGCGCCTTAGCGGCTGAATCCGGTTTGAACTTTTGTGGCAACATTACTCAAACAACGTCGTCTTCGCCGTTGGTAACACGGTAACTAAGGACAAATATCGCAGACGAAGGCATTGGTGCGGACCCGGGCGGAGAATGCCTCTTGATACGAGAAATTTAGTTGAAGAGTAATTCGTGGCTCGTTGAAGCCGAGGCCATGGCAGTTAGTGCCGACCACAGTCAAAGTACGCCCGGGTGCTTTGTTATAAAACGACAAATACGTTGTTATTGATTTGGTCGGGGCCTGAATCGTGGCTCGTCAAAGCCGAAGCCACGGCAACTAATGAAAATTATAGTAAACGCAAGGCATTCGTGCCGGCCACGGTGGAAAATTGATGTATTGGGTAACAATTATATTATCGGGAACTCCGGAGCTGAGCTTGGGACGGGAAAAATTACGTTTGGAGAAAATTGTTAATTAAATAATGTAGGATTTAAAATTAGAATTAACCGCAAAGCCGCAAAGCAACGCAAAGTTTTACGCAAAGGGCGCAGGGAATTTAGCTCTCTGCGTCTTTGCGGTTAAAAATGTATTTCACCCGTTGAGGCTTTCTTTGTTATCAGCCGACTGTAGGCCCCCGGGCGGAGTGAAGCAATGCGTTATTTATATATATTGCGGCATCTATGCGAATATTTTTACTACTGCTTACTCTTTTTAAAACCAGCCTTGTATTCAGCCAACTTGAAAGTAGTCACTGGTTTTCAGCGCAAGATCATCGACTGGTTAGGCCCGCCGGTGTGACCCTGGGCTTACCCATGCCACCTGTAAGTGCCCAGTATTATGCCACTACCAGATCGTCTTCCGTAGCAGATGCGCAGGGAAACCTTTTGTTTGCCACAAATGGCTATACTATTATTGACAAGAATCTGAATCCAATGCCTGCCTTGCCCATGGGAACTCCTTTTAATGCGGGAGGTAACAAACTGGGTATTCAACATATACCCAACACCCGCCAATACTATGTTTTTTATATAATCATCAATAATTATCCTGATCCCAATAGTTCTTCAACGCTTAAGTACGCCCTTGTGGATATGGACCTGAATGCAGGAAAGGGAGATGTAGTTAGTTATAATAATGTATTGGACACTAATATGTCGGGGGCATTTACCCTTGCCCAGGGAGACGATCCTTCAACAGCATGGCTGATAACGCATAAACATGCTACCGACAGTTTTTATGTGTATCCCGTAACTTCTGCCGGACTGGGCACGCCCATAAAAAGTCGCACAGGCACTGCTGTACCACAGGAGTATATTTTCAAGGAAATGAAAACCTCTTTTGATGGCAAAAAAATTGCCGGCTTTGCCTCCCGTTATTATCCGGGGCTTTTTTCGACATCAATAAATTTCCTGGAAGTGTTTGACTTTAATAATATAACCGGCACTGTAACATCAAAAGTAAGAAGCCGACGGGCTTCCAATTTTTATTCAGGATCCAGGGCCATAGAATTCTCTGCCGACAACAGGCTCTTGTATCTTATTGCAAATACAAGTGTAGGCGGACTACAGCCATGCGGCTTTGGATCGGGCAGTATTACGCAGTATAATCTTTGCTATACAGATTCTTTAGAATTTACCAAATTAGCATACACTACGGCCAGTACTTTTAATTTTTGTAATGTTAACATCTCCTGGAATTTTGCACAAATGGGTGCAGATAAAAAAATACATGTACCCTTTGCATCCTCTATTGTATCAACTATAGCCAATGGCAACCGTATTGGTTCTTATGTTAACTTTACTCAAAATGCGTATACAATTCCTGGTAGTGGTGGTTTTCGCAGTAGCCCGGATCAGCACCACAAACTGGTAGAAAAAGCCATCAAAAATAATATTGTGTATGATGGTGGATGTTTTCCGCAACCTATTGCTTTCAGCATTACCAATGATACTATTACTGCTGCTGAATGGAATTTTGGAGACCCGGCCAGTTCAAATAATACATCTGCGATGCTGGCCCCTTCTCACCTATTTTCTGCGCCAGGCATATATACCGTTACCGTAAAATTGTACAACAGTGCCAATGTCCTGGTAGAAACCCTTACAGAACTGGTGCAATCGAAAGACCCTTCTACCAGGTTGCTTCATCAATATCCTTCAGACACATCCTTTTGTTTAGGCAAATCATTAACGCTCAGCTTACCCCCAGTGGTAAATGGCCTGTACTATTGGTATATTGTAGAATCAGACGGATCCCAAAATAGCTATGGTACTACCAATAGCATCAATATAAGCGGTCCAGGAAAATACTATGTTGAACTAAGGTTAAATGACTGTAATGGTTGTGTGATGAAAGATTCTATAGATGTAACGGTGCTTCCGAAACCGAATTTTGGTCTTGGTACTGACCGCAATCTTTGCTCGGGAGATTCCCTGCAATTAATCTGCTACGACCAGGACGCTGATCTGATTTGGAATACGGGAGCTACTACTCATTCTATATGGGTAACACAACCCGGTTTATATTGGGCCCAGGCTGAGTATGATAACAATGGATGTCCTTTCAGGGATTCTATCAATATAACCGGTGTTCCGGCGATGCAGTTTACGCTTCCGGCAGATACTACTTTATGTAATACACAAAGCTTATTATTGTCCCCGGGTATTACTGGTAGCAACTATCTATGGCAAAACGGATCTACGGCATCTACCCTGCTGGTAACTCAGCCCGGTACTTACTGGGTCAGCATTACATCAATGAATGGCTGCAGCAAAAAAGACAGCATCAATGTATATTATGTGAATGCAGATGGAGTAAACCTTGGCAGGGATACAACATTATGTATTGGTGAAACCCTGGACCTACAGGTAAATGTTCCTAACGCCCAGTACAACTGGAACACAGGAGCCAGTAGCCCCTCAATCAATGTTTCCAGCCCGGGAACTTACTGGGTGAGAGTAGACAATGGATCCTGCGTGATTACAGATACTATTGAAGTAAGTTTTGTATCAATACCTGCCTTTTCATTGGGTGCTGATACTACCTTATGTAATAACCAGGTATTGCAACTTAATCCCGGGTTAACAGGCGCCAGTTACCAATGGCAGGATGGCAGCAGCCAGCCATATTATATGGTAACACAGGCGGGCACTTATTGGGTTAAAATATCACTGCTGCCAGGCTGCGAAAAAAGGGATACCATCCTTATAAATTATGCTACTGCTCCACAGGTAAACCTGGGTGCAGATACTGCGCTTTGCATAGGCAATAATTTATTATTACAGGCAGGAAGCGGCGGCGCCCAATACAACTGGAATACAGGACAAACAACTCCTGCTATCAATGTAATTAATTCGGGGCAATACTGGGTGAGTGTAAACAATGGCGTTTGTGTGATAAAGGATACCATCCAGGTAACCTTCGATAATCCCCCTGTATTTTCATTGGGCGCAGACACCAGTTTATGCAATAGCAGTACTTTATTATTGTCGCCGGTTATTACAGGCGCACAATACATTTGGCAAAACGGCTCTGCAGGCAACAGTTTTAGTGTAACTGCCCCCGGCTGGTATTGGCTGCAGGTTAAGAAAGGAGGTTGTACAGTAACTGATTCTATCCTGGTAAACTACTATCCTGCAACCGCTGTCGACATTGGGGCAGATATACGGTTCTGCCAGGGACAATCAGCAAGTATTACAGCACCTAATGGTTTTCTGCAGTATAACTGGAGCACAGGAAGTACAGCCGCCGATATTGTTGTAAACCAAGCCGGAACGTACTGGCTGGCTGCAACCAACAGCAATAACTGTGTTGAACGTGACACCTTGATTGTATTGCCAACCTATTCGTTGCCAACGGTAAATTTGGGTGCTGATGCAGATATTTGTGCCGGGGATAATAAAATACTCACAGCCGGAAACAACAACAATTGGTTATACAATTGGAGTACAGGAGCAATCACTGCAGCTATCAATGTAAATACAGCCGGTAGTTATTGGGTGAAGGTTAAAGATCAGAATGGCTGTGAGAAATCCGATACTATGGTTATAAAAAATATAGTAGCGGTACCCGCTAACTTTTTAGGGAACGATGAAGCCATCTGCAATTATGGTCAAACAACGATACGCCCCTCGGCTAATTTTGAAAGTTATCTTTGGAGTACAGGACAAGAATCCGGCAGCATTTCATTAAACAGACCCGGAAAATATTGGCTAAAAGTAACTGACGCCAACAATTGTATTGGAGTGGATAGCATAAATATTTCTATCAAGGAATGCATGAGCGGCTTATACATTCCGTCGGCCTTTACTCCAAATCAGGATTCAAAAAATGATTACCTGCGGGCAATGCTTTTTGGAAATATTCATTTTTTTGAACTAAGTATTTATAACCGGTATGGCCAGTTGGTTTTCCATACAAAAGATCCATCCAGGGGATGGGATGGTCATGTAAAAGGAATTATACAGGAAACCAGTTCTTTTGTATGGATATGCCGGTATCGTATCAACAATGAACCAGAAAAGATAGAAAAAGGAAACTTTACGTTGATCAGGTAGCAATCTCCTTTATGGGCAAGTGTTCGGCATAGCCGTTCACTTGTTGCTGGGTAAATCTGCCTGATTGCATTAGGTATTTAGCATGAAATGCCAGGTTAATAATTAGACATTCGTTTAAAATACGGATACAATCCGGCTGAATTGGCAGAGCCAGTGAAGTTAACCTTTGCGTCTCAGCGCCTCGGCGGTTAAACCGGGTTTGACCTTCGGTGCCGACCCTTACTCAAACAACGCCCCCTGTCCCCCCTTGCCATCTTCCACCGGTTTATCCCATTCCATTTCCACGCTCTTACTAAATTCGGTAAGCCTGGTGCCTACGGCTTTCCAGCCCATTACTTCCACCATGTTAGCTACTTTAAATTTGGCATTGTTAACCTGTGCACCACGGCCACTTTTTACTTTTAGTATCGGCTTTTCATCTGTTGTTACCGCTTCCAGTATATTACCCTTACCTTCTTTTATAAAAAGGAATTTGCTGTGCAGGGTACTGGTCTCAATTTTAAACCGCTTGATATTGTATTGCAGCTTTTCATTATCAAGATATACTGCTGTAATTATCTTATCAGCATCAAACTTTTCTATCAACAGGATCTTTTCTGTGTCGAAACGCTGGGTGAGTTCCTGGTCAACAATTTCGTAATTGCCATCATTAAAAATAACGAGCACCCTGTCTTCCGCTTCAAACTTGCCCAGGTACTCCCCTTTTTCTTCGGTGTTTAGGCGCCCAAACTTATTATCGAACCACAATTTTTTGGCATCAAGTGTTGATTTACCGGCCTCTTTAAACTTCACGCTTTTTATGGGATATTTTGTTACCTGGTTGCCAATGCTGCTACGCCCTTTTATTTCCAGTTCTTCAAAATAAAATTCCAGTTCCTTCTTTTTAGCGCTGCAATTAGGACTTAGTATAATCTTTACCACCTCTGCTTCACCATTGGGGTTGGCGGTAAAATAATGCACGCGGCTTTTGTCTGCTCCTTTGGTTAGATCATATTCCTTATCACGGGTAATGCCGGTTACATTAAAACGTTTGGCGTAACTCACGCCTGTTTTGCCATCTACATAAACCATATTGTAGGTAGTACGTTCGTCGCTCTTCTGGAACACAGCCGCATATAATATGTCTTTGCCGATAAATGTTTTATCACTAACCCGCACCACTTTCATAATACCAGCTTTGGTAAAGGCAATAATATCATCGAGTTCGCTCACTTCGGTTAAAAGTTCGTCTTTCTTCAAACCGGTACCAATAAAGCCGTCTGCGTAGTTTACATACAACTTAATGTTGGCAATGGCTACGCTCCGGGCCTGTATCACATCAAACTGTTTGATCTCGGTTTTACGTTCCCGCCCTTTACCATATTTTTTAAGCAGGTTTTCGTAATAAGCAACGGCAAAATCAACGATGTTGGCCAGGTCGTGTTTTACCTGTTTGATATCCGCTTCCAGTCCTTTGATCTGTGCATTGAGTTCGTCAATATCTAACCGGTATATCCGGCGTACAGGCTTCTCCGTTAGTTTAACAATATCTTCCCTCGTAATTTCTCTTTTAAGTTGTTTTTTAAAAGGGCCAAAAGCCTTGTCAATAGCTTCCAATACTTTATCCCAGGTTTCGTGTTTTTTCTCCAGTTCCTTGTAGATCTTTTCTTCAAAGAATATTTTCTCCAGGGAAGTGTAATGCCATTTCTCCTGCAGCTCGGCGAGTTTTATTTCCAGTTCTTTCTTCAGCAGTTCCCTGGTATTGTCTGTAGCTACTTTTAGTAATTCTGTTACGCCTAAAAACTGCGGCTTGTTGGCTATAATAACACATGCATTGGGACTAATACTTACTTCGCAATCGGTGAAAGCATACAGCGCATCAATGGTAATATCCGGCGAAATGCCCGGCGCCAGTTCTATAAATATCTCTACATCGGCAGCCGTATGATCGGTTACTTTTTTTATTTTTATTTTACCCTGGTCATTGGCTTTCACAATACTTTCCATCAACTGGGTAGTAGTAACGCCAAAGGGTACACTTTTAATGATAAGCGTTTTTTTATCCTGCTCTTCAATAATGGCACGTACTCTTATTTTTCCGCCTCGTTTGCCATCATTGTAATTGCTGGCATCCATCGTTCCCCCGGTTTGAAAATCGGGCAGGATCTCGAACTTTCTTCCTTTTAAATATTTTATACCCGCATCAATAAGTTCATTAAAATTGTGCGGTAATATTTTGGTGGCAAGTCCCACGGCAATACCTTCTGCGCCCTGTGCCAGCAGCATAGGAAACTTCATAGGCAAAGTAATGGGTTCGTTTTTACGGCCATCGTAACTCAGCTGCCATTCGGTGGTTTTGTTGTTAAAAGCCACGTCCAGTGCAAACTTACTAAGCCTGGCTTCTATGTAACGGGGAGCTGCGGCATCGTCGCCAGTACGTACATCGCCCCAGTTGCCCTGGGTTTCAATGAGCAGGTCTTTTTGTCCCATGTTTACCAGTGCATCGCCAATGCTGGCATCGCCATGTGGGTGATACTGCATGCTCTGCCCTATGATATTGGCTACTTTATTAAAACGCCCATCATCCATTTCCTTCATGCTGTGCAGGATTCGGCGCTGAACAGGTTTCATACCATCTTCAATGGCGGGTACGGCACGTTCTAATATTACATAACTGGCATAATCGAGAAACCAGGTTTTGTATTGGCCGCTCACCCCTGTATCGCTGTGGGAATATGCTTCTTTTATTTTTTTACTCATTATTTTATTACACGAATTTTGCGAATTACACGAATTGTTTCATACTGGACGGATCATAATTTGTTGGATGAGCCATTTTCCTGTTTTGCCACAAAGGCGCTAAGGCTCAAAGAAGCACTAAGTGATATTTTGTGGTATAAATTCTAATTTTTTTTTTGCCACAAAGACGCTAAGGCTCAAAGAAGCACTAAGTGGTATTTTGTGGTATAAATTCTAATTTTTTTTTCCACAAAGACGCTAAGGCTCAAAGAAGCACTAAGTGATAT
>JACMKX010000011.1 GCA_014379905.1 Ferruginibacter sp.
AAAAGAAAACCTGTCCGCCTCTTTCCGTTTCATAATAAATAGTATCCCTTATAATGTCTTAATTAAATACCAGTACTTCTGTTTGTATGGGTTGCCGGTTGGGCGGCGGTGTATTGATGATGCTAAGATCTCTTGCACCCATCAAACTAAACTGCAATGTTCTTGGGATAGGCGTTGCCGTTAGCGTGAGTGAATCGACCGTTGTTCGTAATTGTTTTAATTTCTCTTTCGCAGCTACACCAAACTTTTGTTCCTCATCAATTACCATTACACCCATGTCCTTAAACTTTACTGCATTGCCCAGTAAAGAATGGGTGCCCACAATGATATCAATTTTACCTTCTTCCAGTTTTTTTAGGGTTTCTTTTTTTTCTTTGGCAGATTTAAAACGGTTCACAAAATCAACCGTAACGGGGAAATCTTTTAAACGCTCACTGAAAGTTTTATAATGCTGGTAGGCCAGTATGGTGGTAGGCACCAGTATGGCAGCCTGCTTTCCATCACAAACAGATTTGAATGCGGCACGAATGGCGATTTCTGTTTTACCAAAGCCTACATCGCCACAAACCAGCCGGTCCATCGGTGCTAGTTTCTCCATATCACGCTTAACATCTTCGGTGGCTTTTGCCTGGTCTGGGGTGTCTTCATATATAAAGCTGGCTTCCAGTTCCGTTTGCATGTAATTATCAGGGCTGTGCGCAAAACCTTCCAGGCTTTTTCGCTGGGCATATAATTTGATGAGGTCTGTAGCAATATCTTTAACCTGCTTCTTTGTTTTTTCTTTCAACTTTGCCCATACATCACTGCCCAGCTTATTCATTTTTGGAATACTGCCTTCCTTACCGCTGTATTTACTTATTTTATGGAGCGAAGAAATATTGACATACAACAGGTCGCCATCCTTATATTGTATACGAACAGATTCCTGCATACGACCATTCGCTTCTATTTTTTGCAAACCACTGTATACACCCACTCCATGATCAATATGCGAAACATAATCGCCGGGTTGCAATTCTCTCAGCGTTTTTAAAGTAAGCGCTTTGTTTTTACTAAAGGCCTGTTTTACCTTGTATTTGTGATATCGTTGAAAAACCTGGTGATCTGTATAACAAACCAGCTTAAGGTCATCATCAATAAAACCTTCATGGATAGAAATAGGAATAGGAGTGAGTTGTATTTCAGCTTTCAGGTCTGTAAAAATGCTGTGTAATCTTTCCAGTTGTTTAGCCTGGTCGGCAAAAATGAAAATATTGTATTTCTCCCCTTCATAGCCCTGCAGATTTTTAATCAACAAATCAAACTGCCTGTTGAAAGCCGGTTGTTCTTTCGTATGGTAAGTAATCTCAGTATCAGCAAAAAATTTTTTATTGCCTAATTCCAATGTATGCCTGTTGCGGATGGCTGCTTCAATGGAAGCTGCAGTGATGAAATCATTTAAAGAAACTTCTCCCTTTACATTGATAAGATCTGTTTCTTCTGTTGATTGTTGCTTATCATTGGGGCCGGGAACATAATTTAAAAATATTTCCAGGTCCTCTTCCTGCTGTTCCAGTTTTTCTTTTATAAATGTCCAGTCTTCGCACCACACTACCGTATTCTCCGGTAAAAATTCCATGAGAGAAACCTTTTCTCCCGATTCAAACTGTGTTTCTACATTTGGAATAATATTTACCTGCAATAGCTTTCTTTCACTCAGCTGCGTTTCCGGGTCAAATATGCGGATACTGTCTACCTCGTTGCCAAATAATTCTATGCGGTAAGGTTTTTCATTTCCGAAAGAATAGATATCCAATATGCCACCGCGTACAGCAAACTGGCCGGGCTCATATACAAAATCGGTGCGTACAAAACCATGCGCTACAAAACGTTGCAATGTGCCATTTACATCGAGTTCTTCCGCTTGTTTAATGCTGATGATATTGGCAGATAGAGTTTTGGAGAGTACTACTTTTTCAAACAGTGCCTCAGGGTAACTTACCAGTATTTTTTTATTACCACCCCCAGCCAGTTTCGTCAATGCTTCGGTGCGCAACATTACATGGCTGCTGTTTAAGAGGCGGTAATTTTTTTTATTTTTAAAAGAAGAAGGGAAATAAAAAATATCAAGGGCATTGGTAATATTTTCTATTGTATTGTGAAAATAAGCGGCTTCTTCTGCATCCCTCAATAGTACCAGGTGATTAAGCTGCGATGAAACAGGATGGTTGAAAACAGCAGCCAGGATAAACTGCGAAGCACTACCGGTCAGTCCTTTAAGGCTTAAATGCTGCGGTTTAGACAAAGAGATCCTGTCCGCTATTTGAAAACAGCGGGGATCATTTTTATAAAAATTCATCAACACTTCAAGATTCATCCGAAGAACAAAGGTAAGAAAAATGCCAGTTTCGTCCAGTTAAAACAATCCGGCGATTTTAATATTGAATCATTTTTCTAATGATGCTGCCGTCATCAAAAAAATCAAGCATGGCATAAGCAGGTTCAAAGCCATTAAAACTGCCATGCCACCAGTTTCCACTTATTGCCCCGTTGCATAAATACCGGATGCCGGCATACATAATGTCATCCTGCATGTGAATATGGCCGCTGATACAGGCCCTGATATTTTTATGTTTAAAAAAAATGCTATTCAGTTGAAAAAAATCGGTGTGCATCAGGTTGCGCTTGATCAGCAGGTCGCCATCGGGTTGTGTTTTATTAAAAAATAATCCTGCACAAATGGAAAGAATAGGGATGTGTGAAAAAATGCAAACGTTTTTTGCAGTTAGTGTGTTTAATAATGAACTTAACCATTCCATCTGTTGCGAATCCAGGTTGGCAATATAGCCTCCGGCAGGGTTGAGTTGAGTACTGTCTAAAAAAATAAATGCCCAGTTGTTTTTTTCTATATGGTAATAGCGCCCGGGGAGCTGCAGTTCGTTAACAGCCCATTGTTTGCCATATACTTTATCCTGTTTTAATTGTTCATCTTTATTAAACCATCCCCAGATATCATGATTGCCAATACAACTGTAAACCGGTAATTTATTTTCGGCTTTCATGATAGTATTGAATAAATTCCATTGCGTGGTTGTTTTGGCTTTATCAGCTTCTAAAGCATCCATGATGCAATCGCCGGTATTTACTATAAAATCCGGCCTGGAAGCCTGTACAGATTGTAAGGCTTTTGCCATTCCATTTTCTGGTTCGGCCCCGGGTTTTACATGTATATCAGTGATGTGGGCAATGCTGAATGATTTCTTTTTTTTACCGGTTGCAATGTCTGTTAAAGAAAATGCCGGCAGTAAGGATGCACCAATGAGGAAATCTTTTCTTTTCATGTTTGCAAATTTGAAAAGGTTAATAAAACGGGTGCATAAATATACAGTTTTGTTTTTGGTGGAGATAAGCATCACCACAATACAAATATTATATGTTTTAATTTTGCTAATACAAGTTTATATTTACAATATCAATAATTGTTTGCTACAGCAGGGTTGGTAGCATTGGTCTTTTTCGGAACTTCTACATGTAAAAATTTACAATTATGGCATTAGAACCATGGCGTACAGGTAAGGTCATTAAAATTGAGCAGCAAACCAATTCAACCCGCAGGTTTTTTATTCAAATTCCGGAACTGGAAAAATTTGATTTTAAACCGGGGCAGTTTGTTACACTCGATCTTCCCATTCATGAAAAGCCTAATAAACGGTGGCGCAGTTACTCCATTGCCAGCTGGCCCGATGAAACCAATATTTTTGAATTGTGTATCGTACTGCTGGAAGATGGCATGGGGACCAACTATTTGTTCAATGAAATAAAAGAAGGTTCAGAAATTACGTTGCGTGGACCCGTTGGCGTGTTTACCATGCCAGACCCATTGGAGAAGGACCTGTTTTTAATTTGCACGGGCACAGGTATTGCTCCTTTCCGGAGTATGTTGCATCATATAAAAAATCACAATATTTCTTATAAAAATATCTACCTGCTATTTGGCTGCCGGGTTAAAACGGATATTTTATATTACAATGAATTGAAAAAAATAAGCGACGAAATGCCCAATATACATTACCTGCCAACACTGAGCCGGGAGAATTGGGAAGGGCCAACAGGGTATGTGCATACGGTATATGAAAACATTTGCAATGCGAACAAAGCTGCTAATAATGAAGAGATAGTACCGGCCAACTTTTATTTATGCGGCTGGAAGAACATGATTGATGAGGCAAAGCAAAGAATACAAGCACTGGGCTATGATAGAAAAAGCATACACCAGGAATTGTATGGATAAAATTAAAAATGCTGACGTTTTCAAGTAAAACATCAGCATCCTATGCCAGTAAATTAATTTAAAAGTTATACCCTATACTCGCTGCACCAAAAGGTTGAATAAGCCCTTTGGCAAAAAGAGGTGTAAAACCTATTCTCCAGGAAAACCCGCCGTCTTTCGGCAACCTGCGATACATGAAAGAAGCTGTGCCCAATACCCTGGTTGCATTTTCCTCGTAATAATCCAGTATTTCCAGTTTCTTGCCTATATAGGTAGCACCAATACCGATTTCAAAAGCGTTTACAGAATTTGGCTTTCCAAAAAGATAATTCAGTTGAACCGGTACTGTAATTACTGAACGGCGCCTGTAATCATACCCACTAACCGGGTCGTAATCAACTTCATCAGCAGTAACAAACCCAAGTCCTATTCTTCCACCTAAACCAAGAAGAGATTTTTTAAAACGGGTATCAAAGTTGGCGGAAAATAATACTCCTGGTCCGCCAAGCTCTGCATAAAAACTTTTGTTAGGGATTGTTTTGGCTGCCGATTCCTGCGCTGCAGCGTTGATAGAAATACCGAACAAAAGAAAAAATACAAATGTTTTTATCATAGCGATACGTTTTAGTTGCAGCTTTGACAACCACTTTACATTAAAAGCTGCAAGTGAAGTCCTATAATTTGCTTAAAACTAAATTTTTCACCTCGCTCAATGCAATTCTTTCCTGCCTCATATCATCCCTGTATCTTATAGTAACAGTATTGTCTTCTTTCGTCTGGTGATCAATGGTAACGCAAAATGGTGTACCAATGGCATCCATCCTCCGGTAACGTTTACCAATGGCATCTTTCTCTTCGTAAAAACACATAAAACTGCCTTTACAATCATTCATTAGTTGCCTGGCAATTTCCGGCAGGCCATCTTTTTTTAACAAAGGTAATATAGCCAGTTTGGTAGGAGCAATTTTTGCGGGAATGCGCAATACTACACGGCTGTCTTCTGTACCATCTTCCTTGTTCCATTTTTCTTCTGCGTAAGCCAGGCTAATAACGGTGAGGAACAAACGATCCAGGCCAACAGAAGTTTCTACCACATACGGCGTGTAATTACCGTAAGGTTTTCCCTCCTCATTCAGATCATTATCAAAATACTGTATTTTCTTTTTGCTGAATTTAGCATGTTGAGTTAAATCAAAATCTGTGCGGCTGTGGATGCCTTCCAATTCTTTCCAGCCAAAAGGAAATTCAAATTCGATATCCAGTGCCGCATCTGCATAGTGCGCCAGTTTTACGTGGTCGTGGAAACGCAGTTTTTCTGCAGGGATGCCAATGCTTTGGTGCCAGGCTATGCGGGCATTTTGCCAGTATTGGTACCATTCCATTTGTGTGCCGGGACGTACAAAGAATTGCATTTCCATCTGCTCAAATTCCCTCATACGGAAAATAAACTGGCGGGCAACAATTTCATTACGGAATGCCTTACCCGTTTGTGCAATACCAAAAGGAATTTTCATCCTGCCGGTTTTTTGTACATTTAAAAAATTTACAAAAATCCCCTGTGCCGTTTCCGGGCGCAGGTACACTATATTGTCTTCAGGATTGTCGCTGGCTACAGCGCCAAACTCTGTTTTAAACATCAGGTTGAACTGGCGAACATCTGTCCAGTTGCAGGTTTTGCTTACAGAACATTTAATGTTGTTTGTTTCAATCAATGTTTTTAAACCTGCAAAATCATCTTTAGCCAGCAATTCATCCATTGATTTCAGCAGGGCGTATTCTTCTTCTTTTTTACCGTCCTGCCCCAGCTCTTCAGCATGGCCTTCTATCAAGTGATCTACCCGGTAGCGTTTATTGCTATCCTTGTTATCGATCATGGGGTCGCTGAAATTATCTACGTGGCCGCTTGCCTTCCAAACGGTGGGGTGCATAAAAATAGCCGCATCTATACCCACAATATTTTCGTGCATTTGCGTCATGCTTTTCCACCATTCATCCCGCAAATTCTTTTTGAGTTGCGCACCTAATTGACCATAATCATACACTGCACTCAGCCCATCATAAATTTCTGATGATTGAAAAATGTATCCGTATTCCTTACAATGGGAGATCAGCTCCTGGAAATTATTTGCTTCGTTTGCCATGGCGGCAAAGATAGGAGATTGAGTGTTTTAAGGCAAGGGATGATTTTGTTAACTGCTATAACATTTTATTTTAAAAGGTACCCAAATGTGTAATTGACATCCTGCCGGTATAGAATGAACTTTATGAAAAATTTTATTGTATGAAAAAATTCTTACTCCTGTTTACCCTCCTTACCTCTTTAAAAATAACCGCTCAAAATGTAGGTATAGGAACAGTAATACCGGCAACCAAACTCAGCATAAGTGGAGCTGAAACAGCTCCGAACGGACTCGCAGCAGGTATACAGATAAGTAATACCGCACCCGGTGGCGGAAACTGGTACCTGCGTTCAGGCGCTACCGGCACCACAACACCGCCGGGGGGTTTTAGCATTGGTAATTTAGTGACCTGCTATTTATCCATCAACAATAATGGTTTTACAGGTCTTTTAAATACAGATCCGGAAGAAAGGCTGCATTTGGGAGAAGGCAATATTAAAATAGATAACAGTACAAAAGGAATTATTCTAAACGCAGCCGACAGGCCTTTTATTACCCGCGGGTTTGATCCTTTTACTTCGGGCCTGTATAATGGACTGGGCAGGTGGGGGATATTTATGGAAGGCAGCAGGCTCACCATGGGTATACCCAACATGCCGGGTAAAGCCTTTGAACTGGTAAAATATGAATTGAACAGTACCCGGTCTTCTTTATTTGGAGTGGATGTAAATGGTGCCGTACAGGTAGCTGGTAACAGTGGTGCTCCAGGCCAGGTACTTACTTCCGGCGGTACGGGTGCAACCGTTTGGAAAAATTCGGCTTTAACCAACAGTACCCGCTTCTCTGTAAACTATGCAACTGTATCCGGCGCTACTGTATTCGTGCCATGGAGTACGACAAGATATAATCTTGATCCGGCCAATATAGTTATATCGGGAACTACCATTACCCTAACCAAAGGAGGACTATACCACTTTGATGTATATGTGTATGCTAATACAGGGTATGCCTCTGCCACTGCAGGAACAACAGTTCCATCTATCACTGCAGAACTCGACGTAGATCAACCCGGTTTATATACCATTGTTTCAGAAAGACTACAGGGCAGGGAAAATTTTGATGTGAGTGCTGACTTAAATTTTGATTATGGAAAACTGGTGTCAATTGAAGTATATGTAGCGCCCGGCAGTGCGATCAGGTTAAGAACATTATTGAATGCCCCGGGAGCGGGAGGTTATTTTACCAACGGCTACATCAACGGGCACCTGGTAAGCGAATAAATTAATTGTTTTACATTTTTATGCCCCTGTATCTTCGTATGGCAGCATAAAATATAACAATGAAGATTTTTAATTTTTTGTTTTTACTGTCGTCCGGCTTGTTTTTAACCGGTTGTTTGTCTGAAAAAAAAGCCGGGGAAACAGGCATTGCAGTCATACCCGCCTTTTATCACTGGAAAACGGAATTTACACCTACGAAAACAGAATGGAATATTGTAAGGCAAAATAATGTAAAAGAAATTTATCTAAGGTTTTTTGATGTTTCCTGGGATAATACTTTTAGCAAGCCTGCGCCCATTGCACAGGTCCGCATTCCCGCTAAAGATATTTTTACAAAAGAAAAGATCAGGGTGATCCCCACAGTCTTTATCACCAATGAATGCATTAAAAACATCAGCATAGATCAATGTGATTCACTGGCCAAAAATATTTATAAGCTGATCAATGATATTATTGCAGTAAATGATATAGGTTCTGTGAACGAAATACAGATCGATTGCGACTGGACAGCATCTACCAAAGAAAAATATTTTTCACTGCTGCAAACATTGCAGAAAATTGATACCCTGCATTTGTATTCTGCCACCATCCGGTTATTCCAGGTAAAATATAAAAAAGATGCCGGCATCCCCCCGGTAAAAAAAGGATTGCTTATGTGTTACAATATGGGTAGCCTGAAAAACCCTGTAACGCAAAATTCCATCTTAAATAATGCTGACCTGGAAAATTATGTAGAAGGCCTTAATGCTTACCCTTTACCATTGGATGTAGCATTGCCTCTTTTTAGCTGGCATGTACTGTTTCGTAAAAATGAGTACAAAGGTTTATTGCAGGAAATTAATAATGATGAGTTGAAAGCTGTTTCAAAACAGCCTGGTAAAAACAGGTTCGAAATATTAGGGGATACATTATGGAATAATGTTCCGCTTAAAAAGGGAGACGTATTGCGTTTTGAAAATAGTTCTTATAAAAACATAATGGAAGCAGCTGCCATACTCAAAAAAAAGCTGCATAACAAAACATTTCGCCTGTCATTGTATCATTTAGATAGTATAATTTTAAGTAAATATTCCACTCATGAAATTGAAAATATTTTCAACAGCCTTTATTAGTCTTGTATGGATTTCTTTCCCTCAAAATATTATTGGATGTGGTCCGGGTATTGACCCTTATGATTATTACACCAGCTTCATGCATCCCTACCTGCCCGAAACAAAAGCATACCAGCCATTTTATTATACAGGCTATAGTTTTTTGTATGAAGAACAGGAGCCTGCCAGTCCACCGGAAATACTGGCTAATGAGTGGGCAGGTTTTTGCGGAATGCCTGTAACGGATAAAGATGCATTGAACTTTGTAACCAAATTTACTCCTGATGAATTAAAAAAATTATATAGTCATATAGAAAAGAAACAACCATTGGTGGCAACTCCCGGTGTAAAGGGCAATACCATGACAGGCTACTTTACCCGGTCGAAAGACCTGGAAGGCCTGGGTTATATTATGTATGCAAAACAAGTGGAACCATTTGTTACAGGCGACTATAATAACTGGGAAGCGATTAGCAGGGATAGCGTGAAAATGGATAAACTAATCCGCAACGGCAAACAATTGTACAATGCAGCCAAAAATGATTTTTATAAATTAAAATATGGTTACCAGGTGCTGCGTCTCGCACATTACAGTCAAAATTATAATGACGCTATAAAATATTATGATGAACTGGTAGGCACCAATAATACGCAAAGCGTGTTGCAGCCAATGAGCCTTGCACTAAAAGCAGGTGCCTTGTTTCATACCGGCAAACAGAAAGAAGCGGCTTATTTATTCAGCAAGGCTTTTAGTGCAGGAGAAGCAAAAAGGGTAAGCAACTATATAAGTTTTAACTGGGCTGTAGATGCAAAAGCTTCCCGTGATGAATATTTGCAGTTGTGTAAAAATGATAAAGAAAAAGCTGATATGCTGGCTTTGTTTGCATTAGGCAATGCTGGTTCGGAAATAGCTGCCATGAAAGCTATTTTTCAATTGAATCCAAAAGCAGATGTGTTGCAGGTGCTGGCAGTGAGAGAGATCAATAAAATGGAAGAAAATTATTTTAGTCCAGCCCTGCAAAAACAAAGTGGAGGCAAAACATTTTTTTACAACTGGAATGAAATGGCCGGCGATTCTGCCATGAAAGTAAATAAAACGCAAACAGAAAAATTACAATCATTTTTGCATTCAACCGCTGCCAGTGGTAAAGTAAATAATCCTGCTCTTTTTGAAGTAGGTGCTGCTTATTGCGCATTAATGTTGCGTGACTTTAAAACATCGCGTAGTTTTTTAGGCAATGCAAAAGCAATGACCATGAGCAGCAAACTGAATGATCAGTGGCAGCTCACCAACCTGTTACTCAATATTAATGATGCCAATAAACTGGATGTTTCTTTTGAGCAGCAAATATTGCCTTCGGTAAAATGGCTGGCACAAAAAGCCCTCGCAGATAAATCGACTGATAAAAGCTGGCAGGGCTCACCCTGGAAAATATTTTATCGTAACCTCATGAGCGAAGTAGTTGCCAAACGGTATCGCCAGCAGGGAGATAAGTATAAAGAAGCACTGGCAATTGGCTCTGCAGAATATATCATGAACGGGGGGATTAAAAATGAATACAGCGCCTGGGGTTTAGAATTTATGCGGTCTAATTTGGAAAGCAGGGAAGTTTCTGACTTATACAAGCTGATGGCATCCGGTACCAAATCTGCCTACGAATCTTTTTTGATTCAAAACAATTCTATTGGTTTAAATCATGTAATTGATTTTGCCGGTACTGCCTACCTGCGGGATAACCAGTACCAGGAAGCTATTAACTGGTTTGCCAAATCGGGCGGGGCAGCAACTCAGGTATCGAAAGATCCTTTCAAAGAATTATTTTATGACCAGGAAGAAATGCTAACAGGCGAAAAAGTAAAAACAACAAAACTGGCTTTTGCAAAAGAAATGATGCGCCTGCAGGGTTTGGTAAAAACAGACAAAGCAAAGGCTGCCGGTCATTTATACAAAATGGCATTGGGCTTTTACAATACTACTTACTATGGTTATGCGTGGGAGCTGGTAGAATACGGAAGAAGCGGTGTAGATGGTTATCATATCCCCAAAGATGCCAATGAATTTCAAAAGAATTACTATGGTGCCTATAAAGCTCATGATTATTTTAAAATGGCCATGGATGCTTCCCCTGACAAAGAGTTTAAAGCAAAGTGTTTGTTCATGATGGCAAAGTGTTCTCAAAAACAAATTCGCCGGCCACAATACGAAGACTTTAATTACAACTGGGAAAATTATGATGCCGGTCTCAAAACCTATAACCCGGCTTTTATGAACAATAAATATTTTCCGCAATTAAAAAAGGAATTTGGTAGTACTGCTTTTTACAAAGAGATATTTAATACCTGTAGTTATTTGAGGGATTTTGATATTAAGTAATATTTTTAGAGATTTCTCGCAGCGCCCGCAGCGGTGCAGCGACGCAAAGAGGTAGCCTTACAAAACGTTCGTAGCGTCGCCGCACCTTTGCGTACGCTGCGGGAAACAGTATTCTCTCTTTACCTCTTAACGGTAATAAACACAGAAGCCGTCGGTCTTACCAACGGCTTCTTCATTATATTCAAAAGATGGATTACTCAGTTGGTAACCAAAAATCAGCATATCTCTCCTGATTCGTAAAAAAGTAATTCGTGCAATTAGTGTAATTCGCTTAATTAGTGACTATAAAACGGGTCTGACCGTAGGTCCCGACCCTAACTACATCCCAAACTATTTCCACAATTCAAACATTTATAACAGGTGCCGCTGCGAACAGTAATATGCCCGCAGGTGTTACAGGCCGGCGCATCTCCCTGCATACTTTTAGCAGCAGCATTTACAGCATCCATTCCGAAGTTGGCTTTTGCAACAGGTTTATCGTATGCGGTTGGTTGTGCGGTGCCCATTACCCTTACATCACTCAGTTCATGTTTTCTTTCACCAATGGTAGGCGTTGTTTCATCCCATGGGTCATTGCCTGTATTACCCACTTCCGGTTTGTCCAGCACATGAACTAAATCGGTACGGCCCAAATATTCGTAAGCCAGTGAGCGGAACATAAAGTCGATGATAGAAGTGGTTGTTTTAATATTCGGATGTTCTACCATACCTGCCGGTTCAAAACGGGTAAACACAAATTTTTCTACATATTCTTCCAGGGGAACACCATATTGTAACCCGATAGAAATAGCGATGGCAAAGCAGTTGAGCATACTGCGCATGGTAGCGCCTTCTTTTGCCATGTCTATAAATATTTCTCCCAGTGTGCCATCATTGTATTCACCGGTTCTTACAAAAATTGCCTGGCCATTGATCTTTGCTTTTTGTGTAAAGCCCCTGCGTTTGGCCGGCAAGGCACGGCGTTCAACGATCATTGCCAGCTGGCGTTTTAATGAAGTATCGGCGCTGCTCTGCACCCGTTTGTTTACTTCATCTAATAAATCCTCTATTGTGAGGTTAGCCATATCAACTATGGAAGAAGCTTCGGTCGTTGGTGGCCGGTCGTCGGTGGTCTCAGCCTCTTTTTTCTTCTTATCCGATTTGTTACTCAGCGGCTGGCTCATTTTACTTCCATCCCTGTACAAGGCACAGGCTTTTAAACCAAGCTCCCAACTTAACCTGTAAGCGTCGGCAATTTCTTCTATTGTGGCTTCGTTAGGAAGGTTAATTGTTTTACTGATAGCGCCACTTAAAAAAGGCTGTGCTGCTGCCATCATGCGTATATGCCCATGTGCATGAATAAAACGCTCACCTATCTGCCCGCATTTATTGGCGCAATCAAATACAGAAAGATGTTCGTCTTTTAAATAAGGTGCACCTTCTACCGTCATGGTACCACATACATAAATATTGGCGGCGTCAATTTGTTCATCGGTAAAACCAAGTGCTTCCAATAAACTCCATTCAAAATTGTTGTATTGCTCGGCTTTAAAACCAAGTCGTTGCAAACAGGCTTCCCCTAAAGTGAAAACGTTGAAAACAAAACCAATTTCAAATGCGCTTCCCATAGCAGCATTCAGCGTTTCAATTTCATGGGGTAAAAATCCTTTCCCTGTTAAAGAAATTTCATTGATGTAGGGAGCTCCTTTTAAAGTAGCATGACCTTTTGCATAATTTACAATTTCTTCCAGTTCCTTCTCACTGTATTTTAAATTACGCAATGCCTGCGGCACACTTTGGTTGATGATTTTGAAATAACCACCACCACTTAATTTTTTAAATTTCACCAAAGCAAAATCCGGCTCTACGCCGGTAGTGTCGCAATCCATTACCAGCCCAATAGTTCCGGTTGGAGCTATTACGGTGGTTTGTGCATTGCGGTAACCATTTTTCTCCCCTAACTGAACTGCATTGTCCCAGGCTTTGGTAGCAGCTTTCAATAAATAATCCGGGCAATATTTAGCATTGATGCCATGTGGTTTTATTTCCAATCCTTCATAAGCGTCCATTGCATCATATGCAGCAGCACGATGGTTGCGCATTACCCGCAGCATGTGTTGTTTATTCAATTCATATTTATCAAAGGCACCAAGGAAGCCGGCCATCTCTGCAGAAGTGGTATAAGTAACACCAGTCATGATGGCGGTAATAGATCCCGCAATCGCTCTCGCCTCATCGCTGTTATAGGCAATGCCGCTCACCATTAACAT
>JACMKX010000095.1 GCA_014379905.1 Ferruginibacter sp.
GATATTCAAATGCCTGTGATGAGCGGTATTGATGTATTGAAAAGGCTGCCCCAGAAACCAATGTGCATTTTTATAACCGCCAACCCGGAGTATGCCGTAAAAGCTTATGAGCTGGATGTAATTGATTACCTGGTTAAACCGGTTTCTTTTGAACGTTTTAAAAAGTCAGTTGAAAAAGCAGGCGAATACTACCACTACAAAATAAAAGATTCAAAGGCGATTGCAGATAAACGTTACCTGATGGTAAAGGCCGATTATAAAATCGCTTTGATTGATACCGCTGATATTAGTTTCATTGAAGGTTGTGGTGAATACGTAAAAATAGTAACAGCCGTAAAAACTATACTGGCACTCGATTCCCTCACCAACTATATCGAAACTGTATTGCCGGATGGGTTTATCCGGATACACAAATCATTCATTGTTCCATTGGCTAAAATCAGTGCGTTCACTTCTACCTCGGTAACGCTGAAAAACAAAATGGAATTTACCATCGGAAGAACGTACAAAGAAGAGGTAATGAACGCACTAAAAAAAGGCCAATAACAACGCACTATAGAAAAGACAACGTCTGGCGCTTTTAAATAAAGATCAAAACCTGTTAAAGAATTCAATCGTTCTGTAACTGGCATCTTTAAATAGTTTATGCTGGGCGTAGCACACAAACAACTGGTCTTCTATATCGCCAATATAAGCTGATGTTTGATATGTTGGCGGTATTGCAGCCAGCCAGGCATTGCTTACTCCTGGATCAATATTTAAAAATCCTTTTGCATCAAGATAACCCCCGGCTTTTAGGCCATTGTAAATTTCTGTAGATGCGGTTATGCTAATATTGGGTGCAATAGTAAATCTTGCCGCATACAAAGGCGTTGGGTCATTAATGTTGAAAGCCGTAGCAATACCTCTTACCGCTAATTTGTCGTAATTGGCTTTTGCAGAAACAAGCCGGTTTGGGTCTTCGGTTAAGTCTTTTGCAGCCATGTTCCAAATAATGGGTACGTTAGATTGATCAAATACCTGGTCAATGCCTCCAAGGCAATACAATGCACCTGCTTTATAATTTTTTAAGGCGGTGATGATACTGCAAAAGCCGCTCCCCTGGCTCATACCCACGCCGTAGAGTGGTTTTCCTGCTGCAATAACACCGCTGGTTTGCAGGCTGTTTAAAATAATATCAATGTTGGCAATATCTACACTGGTAGCAGTGGCATCCCATCTTTTATTAACCCTGTCTTTGCTTTCAGTAATCACTAAGGCGTAGCCGTTATTTGCTGCGTATTTACAAAATTCCAGGTTTTCTAGATTAGCGGCTGTCCAGCCGGTTGCGCTGCCACCAGCCCCATGAAAGGGTAAAATAATACCCCGGTAAGTAGCAGGAAGATAATAGTAAACCTGGCTGCCATTAATAACGATATTGGTAAAAGTGATGGGTGTGATAGTTTTGTAAGTAGCGGTAACCGTAATATTCGCAGATGGCATTTTTAGTGTTGTTCTCCATTCATTGGCATCTTGAAGTGAGCTCACATCACCTACCCATTTATCAAATACCTGGCTGGCAGTAGCAGCGTTTGAAAAAATAAAGACAGTATCGCCCGCTTTATAGCTGTCTGAGCCGAAACCCAGGTTCACCTGTAGAGAAAAAGCGCCTGGATTTATAGGAGAATTATCAGTGGTTGACTTTTTGCAAGCCATCAAGGCGAGCATCGCAAAAAAGGGAATTAGATTTTTCATAATATTAAAAGAATAGTTTGGAATAAAATCTGTGATAGACTGCTAAGCGTAAATTTTACAAGTAAACGAATTAATTTATTAAATGTTATTCGTTCCGCCTGTTAGAATTTTACGGCCAATCCCGTGTTCAAAATATATTTTCCGTAACCCGCTTCTAAAAAAAATCCGGCATTTTTACTTAGTATAAACTTGGCTCCTAAACCAACCTGGTAAGCAAAATCTCCTGGTATAGTAGGCGGGTTTATTTTATTACCATCCACATCTGTATAATTTTGTTCCCATGCATTTATACCAATGGCCGTTCTGATATAGGGCGTAACTTTTTTAGCACCCGGCATGTACCGAATAAGGTTCAGCATAAAACTCCAGTTGATCAAAGAGCCCGAAAGAGCAGATGCATTGCTATAATCGTAATAGGGTGTAGATACTTTACCATGTGTTACCAATAAACCAATACTCGCCTTCCGGCTAAACTGGTAATCTACAGAGCCGGTAAAAGGGCCAGTTTGGTTTATACTTCCTTTGTACAAATTATAGTATTCCGGAAATTCATTTTTATCCAGGTTAGGGAACCCATATCCAAAAGAAATATTTACCGTGGGTTCAAATTTGGGAAGGTTTTGTTTTATCCTTTGCAATTTTTTTTGTTGCCCTTGCCGGGCAACTCTCCTGTTAACCACCTGGGCATCCGAAGTGGCGTACATTGAGAAGGTTGCAATTAATAGAAGCAATTGTTTTGTAAACATAAAATATAATTTTTCTTTTGATCCTAAAATACAAGACTGGTTTAAGTGGCTAGTTATTTTAAATGGATATTTTTAAATTTGACAAAACCGAAATGTTAAGCCACCATTATCGTTGAGATTCCGAAGGATAATTTCCGTTTCTACAATTATTTTTATGGTGCGATACCGGTAGCACAACTCCATCCTTCCCAGATATTTCCACCCGCATTAGGTACTACAGTATTGTACAATAAAAACACTTCGTTGGTTCCATAAAAAAACTCGGGATCAAGCCTTCGTGCTGCAGTGCCATTGTCGCAACGCTTCCTGCTACCATCCAACCCCCATACCCAGATAGAAGCGTCCGTCTGCAATGGCGGGCTCACTTTATCTTTTTGCTGATGAAGAGAGAAATAAGATTGAGTACCTCCTTTGGCAACAAATGGCTCTACAGAATATACATAGGGGTGGTTGGAAGAAGGATC
>JACMKX010000096.1 GCA_014379905.1 Ferruginibacter sp.
GCTGTATAGGTAATATTTATACCGTCCCTGAAATATTCTTTGGTGAAAACATCGGCAAGCTGCTCGGAGTTGTGGTGTTTGCTTTCATGACCAAGAAACAAAATTTCAAGACGGCGGGGATTATCAGCTACTTTTTTTCCGGCTCCAATCAAACAAATTGAAATAAAGCAGGTAAACCAAACGAGGAGATTTTTCTGGAGGCTCATATACAAAGCATTAATTCGTTAAAGAGAAAGCGAATATCGTGACAATGATTTATAAATGGCTTCCTGATTATATCAGGAACTGACTGTATCTTGTCATAATTATTATTAATCCTTCAGAATTAAAGAAAAGTTGAAACATGCCCTTCATAAATCATACGTTCCTGAGTCAAAAATATTTGTAATAAGAGACTTGCGGGAGAAACACTTTGACCCCACCTGGCATTCTCATTCAGAATACCAGCTTTTTTTGGTTGATGAAGGGAGAGGTACGCGTTTTATTGGCGATAGTATAAAAGCATTTGGCCCGGGCGAACTGGTTTTTACCGGGCCGCATTTGCCGCATTTATGGCGAAGTGAGGAATCGTATTTTGAACGAAACAGTCCTTTACAAACAAGGGGAATTGTTATTTACCTGAACGAACAATTTTTAGGAGAAACCGTTTTGGACAAAGATGAATTTTTGCAGCTTCGGAAATTCTTTACAAAATCAATGCGGGGACTTGAATTTTACGGCAGCAAAAAAGACCGCGTAATTCAACTAATGAAGGAACTTATTCAAATGCAGGGAATGGAAAGCGTTATTCAATTACTCCAAATTCTTACCATTCTTGGCGCTAGTAAAGATTACAATTATATATCTCCATTAACCTATGAAAGTCCTTTAAAGGAATTAGAAAAGGACAGGATGAATACCGTTTATGAATACGTTTTTAAGAACTACCGCAGTAAAGTTACTTTGGATGACCTTGCCTCTTTACTGTTTATAACACCCACTTCTTTCAGTCGTTATTTTTCGCTGATGAATAATAAGTCCTTCTCAAGATTTCTTGTTGAAATAAGAATTAAACATGCCTGCAAAATGCTGGTTGAAACAGAAGATTCTGTTTCAAATATTTGTTACGATTCAGGCTTCAATACCCTTTCGCATTTTAATACCCAGTTTAAAGCAGTGATGTCTAAAACTCCCCTTGAGTATAAAAAAGAATTTCAGAATTTGTAACCAGGCCTTAACTTATACTACGGCAAGTACATAAATATATCTTTGCCTCACAAACTATTCTTCACACAGAGTAAATTTCCGGTGAACGGGACATGTAGTGCATTGCTCAAATGTTGAAAAAACTGACAAGTCCCGCAAATGCTGGGATGAAGGCCAACTTCCATTCGTACCTCAAGGCGTTGCCGCCAACAAGTGCGACGCAAGTGCGACGCAAGGGTACCGTGGCCAGGGGCCAAAGCCACACAAAATGAACGAAAGTAAATGGTAGGACCCAAATAGTTCTTTGATTAGTTTTAATGCAAAAAGATGCCATTGGGCGCATAACAGTGTATCGTATAGTGCTTAGTGCCTGTACGCAAGAGTTGTTGCGGCAAAAGTAGCGAGCCACACAGGTGACCCGTTCCCGTTTAGTAGCATCGACACTAGCTTAACAGCAGCCAATTTTGCCGTGCCCAACAGCATCTCATTGTTCATTTTTAAAAAAAGAGCTATGAGCAATTTACAAAAAATTCATCAGGATGTAGCCGGCATAGATGTTGGCGCATGCAAGTTTTTCGTAGGTACAGATGATGGTCAGGTACACAATTTTGACACCTTTACTTGCGGATGCCACCAGGTGGTAGAGCATCTTCAAGAGCAAAATGTAAAGAGCGTTGCTATGGAGGCTACAGGCATATACTGGGTAACGCTTTATGACATGTTAACCGTGGCAGGCATACAGGTGTATGTAGTAAATGGTCGTCATGTAAAGCATGTTCCGGGTCGTAAAACGGATGTGAAGGATTGTATGTGGATAAAAGAATTGCACAGTCATGGGTTGCTTCGCAACAGCTTCATAGCACCTATAGAAGTAAGAGAATTACGCAGCTATGTGCGCATACGCGAAAAGCATATTGAGTGTAAGGTAAGTGCTGTTCAGCGCATGGATAAAGCGCTGATAATGATGAATATCCGGTTGTCCACCGTTTTATCAGATTTGCAGGGAGCATCGGCGATGAGTATTATCAAAGCCATTTTGGGTGGAGAAAGAAAGCCGGAAGTGCTCGTTGAGTTATGTGCGCCGCAGGTTTATAAGAAGAAAAAAGAAGAAGTCATAAAAAGCCTTCAGGGTTTTTACAAACCCGGGCAGCTGTTTGCGTTACAACAGGCTTTTGATGAGTACACGTTCTATACTAAAAAGATGGAAGATTGTGATAAGCAGATCAATGCAGTATTGAAGGCGCTTACCAAAGACAAAGAAGCACCTGAAGCAGCGGCAACAAAAAAGCGCATCTATCATAATCGTCCCAAAGTGGATGATCTCGATAAAATGATGATGCAGCTCTTTGACGGAAAAGACCTGACGGTACTTCCGGGAATAACAAGTTACAGCCTGCTAAAATTATATGCCCAAACAGGCAACAATTGGAGTGCCTGGAAAACTGAGAAAGAGTATACAGCCTGGCTGGGACTAGCGCCCTCAAAATACCAGTCAGGCAAATCAAGGAAGTATAAAAAGATTAAAGTAAATACCACGGCCGGACAAATACTAAAAGAATGCGTTCAGCCACTATTAAGGAGTAAAAACAATGCGTTAGGAACCTTTGGAAAAACAATCTCAACCAGAAGAGGCCCTTCAGTAGCCATAAAAGCAATGGCACGAAAACTTGCTTGCTACATTTACAGAATAATGACCAAGGGACTAGAATTTGTAGAAAATGGAATTAAACAACATCAACAAAAGCAACAAGCAAGAACATTAAAGTGGCTTGAAGCACAGGCAGCAAAACTAAATTTGAAACTTACTGCAGCTTGAAGCGCAGAAGTTCATTAGTACGATGCCCAATCGGAATTACTTCACCCTGTACCATAAGTGTTTTATTGAGCTGCTTCTTTTTAAATACCTGGAACGTAAGCAATGGGCTCTCTTGACCCATTTTTAGCCCTGCCAAAAAATCCTGGAGTAGCACAAGCAATGGCAGCATTTCTAAAAACGCCTACACGGGCAGGAAAGCAGGGGAAGAAAAAAAGCAAATTGAAAATGCAGTTCAAAGGGAATTGAAGTAATATTTTGCACGGTAACTATCAGCACTTCACAGATTCTAAATAACGGCAATTGTTTATTAAATTTAAAACCCATTCTTAAAATTGTATGAAAAATAATATATGTTTCCTGTTATATTTAATAACAACCCTCTGTTTATTTTCGGATACCACATCAGCCCAGGCTAAAGACACTACCGGAAGAGTGATTTCAGGCAATGGCCTAGAAGGCAAATCTTTTTTATATGTTGGCGAATGGGACACGCGTCATCCCGATGCCCAGTTAATGACCATTGTGCGCAATGGCAAAGTGGTGTGGCAGCATTCAATTCCATTGCATCCGGCGCCAGGTGTTAACCAGGAATTTGATGATGTTACAATGCTGCCAAACGGAAATATTGTGTATGCGCAAATGTCGGGTGCGGGCATTATTACTCCCGATAAGAAAATAATCTGGAAATATGACTGCGCTCCCGGAACAGAAACCCATTCGTGCCAGCCTATTGGCAAAGACAGTGTTTTAATGGTTCTGAATGCAAACCCCGCAAAATTATTAATCATAAATACCGCCACAAATGTGGTGTTAAAGGAAGTATTAATTCCCACAAGCACTACCAATACACATGGACAGTTCAGGCATGTGAGGCTCACGGATAAAGGCACCGTGATAGTGGGCCACATGGGAGAAGGTAAGGTGGTAGAATATACGTTTGAAGGAAAGGAGATCTGGTCGGTTAAAGCTGCGTCGGTATGGTCTGCCATCAGGCTGCACAATGGCAATACATTGCTATCCGGCGATGCGAAAGGTTACACCCGTGAGGTAGACCAGTTTGGCAAAACAGTTTGGGAACTTACCCAGGCGGATGTGCCTTTTAAATTGTACAATACGCAAACTGCAAACCGGCTTACCAATGGCAATACAATCATCTGCAACTGGATAGGTGGACACAAGAAAACAGAAGAATGGCCCGGATCTGTACAGGCTTTTGAAGTAACGCCTGGTAAGAAAGTGGTGTGGGTGCTTTCGGCATGGGATAATCCCGACCTGGGGACTGCCACCGCAATTCAAATGTTGGACAAGAATGGGCTGCCCGATAAGAATGATGTGCAGCGATAGGACAATTTATAGCAGAGAAACAGGGAAGCGCCAGGAATGTTTCTTACTCGTGAAGGAACTCGCGAACACAGCATAGACGTCAAAATAAGAATTGTTTTTATGAGCCAGCCAGTTTGCTACTATTGAGCTTCGTTGCGTCGCACTCTTTTGCAGTTGGCTCTACATGCGGCTTTCACGGAAACAAAACTTTGTTTTTGCAAAACAGCCTTATTAAAAATTATTTGTATTTTTTACCTTAAAACGCAATTCTGCTAAATAAAAAAATGGAAAATGAATATTGTATTACGAGGTGGTAAGTTAGAAGATGCCGGTGCCTGCGGTGCTATATGTTACCAGGCTTTTGCGTCCATTGCAGACCAACACAATTTTCCTCCTGATATTCCCAGTGCTGAGATGGCAACAGGATTCTTAAGTTATTTTCTAACAAATGATAGTATTTATTCTGTAATAGCCGAAGTGGATGGAAAAATTGCAGGTAGTAATTTTTTGCATGAAAGTAAGTTTATTGGAGGAGTTGGTCCTATTACGGTAGACCCGCATATTCAGAATAGTTCTGTAGGCAAAAAGCTTATGCTGAATGTACTTGAACGGGCAGAAGAGCAACAATTGGCAGGAGTCAGATTGGTTCAGTCGGCCTATCATAACCGGTCATTATCGTTGTATGCCAAATTAGGTTTTGATGCACAGGAGCCGCTTTCTGTAATGCAAGGTCCGGCACCTGGTATAACTTTTCCTGATTATGGGGTGCGGCTTGCAAATGAAACCGACTTAGAAGCATGCAACCAACTATGTGCGCAGGTTCACGGTCATGATCGCGGACAAGAACTATTGGGCGCTGTTAAAACAGGTACTGCCACGGTTGTGGAGCATAATGGAAAAATAACAGGCTATGCAACACAGGTTGGCTTTATGGGACATTCGGTAGCTGAAACAAATAATGAAATGAAGGCGCTAATCGGAGCATCTGCAAGTTTTGCCGGTCCCGGATTTTTGTTGCCTACCCGTAATGCAGAATTACTGCGCTGGTGCCTGGTCAATGGATTGCGCATTGCTCAACCTATGACACTTATGAGTAAGGGATTATATAATCAGCCTGCAGGAGCTTTTTTACCCTCAATACTTTACTAAAGGATTTCACGAATGTTTTTCAAAGCTTCAAGTGAAATACAAGTTGCTGTACATGCAGCCCAAACACGCACTACCATACAAGGGAGTGACACAACCGGAGTTTATAGTAGTACATAGCTGTTCCAAAAAAGTAAATACCATTGCCCTTAAAAAGAACTTTATACGGTAGGTGTTAAAATATTCACTCAAAGACCGATTA
>JACMKX010000097.1 GCA_014379905.1 Ferruginibacter sp.
GCATTTGTAAAAAACTATTAGCTCCTGTTCATTTATAGGATGATGCTGTAGTTCTTAACAAACGCAAATTCCGGCCTCGAATAAAAAGCGTTAAGAAAATTTAAAAGACTGGCGTTAAAAAATGAAATAATGTTACCAAAGCCCGGATAGGCTATTAGCTCGTAAGTCGCACTAAGGCCTGGCTGTATTCAACTGATCGAACTTAATTTCATTTTAGCCAGGCTTTTAAATTTTTAGCTTTTTATTCGCAGCCTTGATTTTTTTTGTTTCTTTTTTTTATCAAGAAAAAAAAGAAAATATACTATCACCTATCCGGGCGCGAGCTACCAATTAACAGACTTGTATTAAGTTGATACATCGTATAATCCCCCCTGTTTCGTCCTATATTGTAAACTCGATGCTCTCGCCCGGCCCGGCTTCAACATCAGTTTAACCAACCGAAATATATAAGTATCAATTATGATAAAAAAAATTTACCTCGTACTGAAAATTACTTGCCGGACTACCGGGATATTCGAAAGCAGAAATCATTTTATCAAGATTATTGTTTTGTACCGTAGCCGTTACATGCTCAATGGATTCAATGCCGGTGATTCTTTTTGTTATTTTAGCCGGTAATCTTTTCATATCCTGTAGCAGGGGCAGGTTGTATATGGCAAACCCTTCCGTAAGTTCAACGGGGCTAATAAATGCCCAGGGATTAAAATTGCACTCCGGCGTATAGGCCTCCACAGTATATGTAAGGGTGCTTCCGGTTGGTGCTACAAAGGTGACTGCTGCAACCAGCCCGTCGGTATTATAGGCGTAGGTGCAGGCGTACTGCAACTTCTTACCGGCTTCATTTTGCAGAAAATAATTTAATGTTTTCAGTTTGCCGGCTGCGGAATAATCAAATTCAAATATATAGTGGCTGCCAATACCTCCAACACCGCTTAGGTTAATGCTGGCTATTTTGCCTGAAGGATGGTAAGCATAGTTGCTTGTTCTACGCGATCTTGAACTGACGATACGCGAAATTTGTTGCCCGTTGTATTCAAACGAAACGGTATCCCTCAGGGAATGATAAACAGACACGGCCTTATCCTGCAACTTATCTGCACGGTAGGTGAAATAAGTTGTTTGCGGAATATTTTTCCAAACCATACTGTCTAATACATACGAAGTAGTGCCGCCTCCCGGGGGCGAAGGAGTAACGGGTTTGGAGCAACTCCACAACCCTAACACAAAAAATGCGCACAGCAGATAGCATAAATTTTTCATCATAATAATTTAAAATATTTCGGTTGTGTTACCCTTTTTATACCTTGCGAAGACCACCACCAATAGTACTGAGGTACCCAGTTTTTTATAAACCATTTTATTGGCCCGCAGTAACTCGTTTTATTTCCAATACGGTGCTGGTTCTTTTTTTTAGTGGCTGAATTTTCCAGTAAGTAAGGTTTCTCCATATCCACTCTAACGGGCCGTAGTGAAAGTAAACCAGCCAGGCATGGCTCCAAATTATTTGCACCACCCATATTGCCGCTACCACATAATACATTTCGTACCGCTGCAGGTGGCCATACATGCCAAAACCAAACCCGTAAAAATAGACAGCGCAAATAACTGACTGCGATAGATAGTTAGTGAATGCCATTTGCCCAACGGGCCGCATCAATTTAAACAACCAGCCAAACATGCCTGATTTATAGAGCAGCATAATGAAGCCGAATATGCCCAGGGAACGCAGTGTTCTTGCAATCTCATAGTACTCAGCTACAATACTTTTGGTATAATCAAAGACGTTGAACTTTGAAAGCAACAATGCCTGGATCCTGAAATAAGAAACCAGTAGCCCCAACCCCAGCCCCCCAATGCAGAGGGCCCAATAAATTTTTACCGGGGCCTTACCGGTTAAAATACCACACTTATAAAAAGCCATTCCTATAAACATAAATAATAGGATGTCCCAAATGGCATAGTAAGAATAATAAAATTCAGCGTTAGCACTTGCCCTGCTGATGCTTTGATAAACCTGCCCATAAGAACCCCGCATTTCCTGCAGGTTTTTCTTCATTTCTTTTTCCTGGCTTTCCCTTCCCGACCCTTCTTTAAACCCTGTCATAGCGCCCAATGCCTCTTTTTGTACATCTGTTAATTTTATGTTGGTAGTATCCAGTTGAGCGATCGCTTCACCCTTCCATATTTTTTGATGCTGGCGAAAAAGATCGATGTTTTCCCTGGCTGTCATCAGCACCAAACAAATGCCGGCGGCCACCAGTAGGCCCGTTACCCGAAGCCGGCGAAATACAAATATGATGATACCACAAATGGCGTATTGAAATAAAATATCACCGGGCCATAGCAATACAAAAGCATTTACAAGCCCGAAAAAAAGTAGCCACAATTGTCTCCGGATAAAATATTCGGCTGGCAGGATGCCCTCGATTCTTTTTTCAATTCTTATTAAAAACAAAATGATCCCGGCGCCAAAAAGCATAGAAAATATTGCCCGCTGGCTTCCTTCCAAACACCAGTTAACAAAATACCAAACTCGCTCATTGATGGTGCCCAATTCATTATTTAGCGTGAGGTTATTTGAGGCAGGATAGGGCAAGGCGAAATGCGCAATATTTACCAACAGGATACCCAATACGGCAATGCCCCTCAAGCTATCCATCATTACAATGCGTTGCGGCCGGGCTGCTGCAGTAGCTCTTGAAAAAGACGAGGTGTTTGAATGCATCCGGTGAAAGTTTAGAATGTTAGCGTTTTGTTTTTTTGATATCGTTTAAAGAAATGATAAACATGCATCGCTGCGCTTGCCGATTTTGGGAAGGGGCATAACCTTCGGCGTTAGGGCAAGGCCCCTACTCTTTTTTAATTTCCTGTACTCCCGGGCCGCCTGCTATATCTATTAAATTATTGTAGCGGTATTTTGTAATTTCTGTTATCATACCACAGCATTTCGACTTAAATGTTTTATAGAACACATTCAGTGTGTCTGTATCTGTGTCGCTAAGTTTTATGTACACGGGTGTGCTGGTTTCCGGGAAAAACTTAACAGATACAACACTGTCGTATCCATTACCCGAAAATTTTATCGGGCTATACTCAAAAAATGTGGTGTCACTGCCATTGAGTGCGTAAAACCGGAGGTTTGTTTTGTCGTAAACACTGGCTGCACCGAATAGTAGATCTTTGCCGTTCATTTTACTTACGATCCGGAACTGCCCGGAATAATTGCTTCTTATACAATCGTCATTACCACAAGGGTCGCATGAAAAAAGTGTAAGGGTGATGATCAGTAAAATAAAGCGTGATACCTGCCGCATTTGATCCTTTTATAATGATAGTTAAGTGGTACTGAATTTACTGTTTCCTTACCTGCACTGCCTTTTTCATCTGCCCATTATTCCACTCCGCAACAAAAGAATAAATTCCATTTGCCAGCGCTGTCATATCCACCTTTAACTGGTTGCTGCCAGGTGAAACGATGGCTGTTTGTACCTTAACCAGGGCCCCCTTACTATCATATACTTTTAGGATGGCCTGCGATTGATTGCCGGTAACAATGTTGATAAAGAGCCGGTCGTGCACGGGGTTTGGCCACAACCTAAAGGCATCCGTTCCATTACAGGATGAGCGAAACTGGTTGCTGTATTGTATGTTGCCATTCAGGTTATACTCCGCAATACGATAGTACGTATTTTGCC
>JACMKX010000012.1 GCA_014379905.1 Ferruginibacter sp.
CTTTGATGATTATTGATGGACTTTATACTTTTGAAAAACATTACGTTTTCTTCCTCTTACTCAAAATACGCCAATTTTCCAATAACAAACACCCAATCTATTCTCCTTCACCTGCAATATATTTGTAAAAACATCCACGCATCAGCAACTTCTCCAATATATTGAACAGCCCGGTAGAATATTTAACCGGCATTTCCGCACAGCGGGGCGAATTGCTGCGCAAGGAACTCAATATTCATAATTTTAAAGACCTGCTCGAACATTATCCTTTAAGACATATTGATAAAACCAATGTAGACAAAATTGGTAATATCAGCCTCAATGATGAATATGCATATGTTGCCGGTGTATTACAGGACATGAATTTGATAGGGGAGGGCAGAAGTAAAAGACTGGTGGCCCATTTAAAAGACGGCACCGGTATTATTGAACTGGTTTGGTTCCAGGGGATTCACTGGGTACAAAAAATGTTACTGCCCGGCCATCATTTCCTGGCTTTTGGAAAGCTGGGTTTTTTTATGGGCAAACCACAGATCGCTCATCCCGATATAGAACCTTACACCGCACAAAAAGCAGGTGGTAAGGAACACCTGGAACCTATTTATCCCTCTACAGAAAAACTAAAAGCAAGGGGATTAAATGGAGCAGCCCTATCAAAAATAACTTTCGAATTGCTGCAAAAAATTGCACCCAAAGATCTCCCGGAAAATTTACCCGCGGATATTTTGACCGCATATAAATTAATGCCACGCTACGATGCATTTAAACAGATCCATTTTCCTTCTTCCGAAAAAAACTACCAGCAGGCCCTGCGCCGCTTAAAGTTTGAAGAATTGTTTTACGCACAGCTGCGCATCAACCTTATTAAATTACAGCGTCATCGTTTCAGCAAGGGCTGGGCTTTTGAAAAAGTAGGGGATCTCTTCAATAATTTTTACAGCCATTATCTTCCTTTTGAACTAACCGGCGCACAAAAAAGAGTGCTCAAAGAAATCAGGAAAGATTTTGGCACCGGTAAACAAATGAACCGCCTGCTGCAGGGCGATGTGGGCAGTGGTAAAACCATGGTGGCTTTATTGAGCATGCTCATTGCTGCCGATAACGGCTTTCAAAGTGTATTAATGGCACCTACTGAAATACTGGCGCAACAACATTATATCAGCATCAGCGAATATGTAAAAGACCTACCTGTACATATCGAAATACTCACCGGTTCTACCAAAACAAAAAAACGCAAACAGATCTTAGAAGATTGTGCCGAAGGCAATGTACAGATACTGTTGGGAACACATGCAGTAATAGAAGAAAAAGTACAATTTAAAAATATAGGGTTTGCTGTAGTAGATGAACAGCACAAATTTGGGGTGGCACAAAGAGCCAAACTCTGGAAGAAAAATACCTTGCCCCCACACATTTTAGTAATGACAGCCACTCCAATTCCCCGCACGCTGGCACTCACCGCTTATGGGGATCTGGACTACTCTATTATGGATGAACTGCCTCCCGGGAGGAAACCAATTAGTACATTGCATCGTAATGAAAGTGCAAGGCCCCAGGTAATGGACTTTATAAAAGATGAAATTAAGGCCGGCCGGCAGGCATACATCATTTATCCTTTAATTGAAGAAAGCAGCAAACTGGATTATGAGAACCTGATGAAAGGGTACGAGGAAGTAAAATCATTTTTCCCCGAACCCACCTACTGGATAAGTATGGTACATGGCAAACAAACGCCGGAAATAAAACAAACCAATATGCAACGTTTTGTTGCCGGCGATACTCACATAATGGTAAGCACTACCGTAATTGAAGTGGGCGTAAATGTTCCCAATGCCAGTGTAATGGCTATTGAAAGTGCGGAAAAATTCGGGCTCTCCCAGTTACACCAGTTAAGAGGCAGGGTAGGCAGGGGAGCCGATAAAAGTTATTGCGTATTGCTTACAGGTAATAAACTTTCCCGGGATGCAAGGGAACGGCTCAAAATAATGGAACAAACCAATGACGGTTTTAAAGTGGCTGAGAAAGACCTGGAGATAAGGGGGCCGGGTGAAATTGAAGGTACCAGGCAAAGTGGGGCATTAAATTTTAAGCTGGTGAATATAGTCTTAGACAAGGCCATTTTGGAGGTTGCCCGAAATGAGGTAGAAAAGCTCCTCAAGGGCGACCCTGACCTTATTATGGCTGAAAATTTGCTGGTGAAAAATTACCTGCAGCAGCAACAACACAAAACCGGCTGGGGGAAAATCGCTTAAGGAGATAATACAATAAGTTAAATCAACTTTAAAACATAGTTCCGGCACAAACGTAATGCGTAATATTTACGTTTATTTTGATTAAATTGTAAAGAAAAATACTTGAGAAAGTTTACTGTAATAATTTTAAATGTAGTTGCCTCCCTATTGCCTGTTCTGGCACAAGCCCAAATGGAGTTTGTAGAAAATAAGGGCCAGTGGCACCCGAATGTTAAATATAAAGCCAACTTTAGTACGGGCGCTTTTTTCCTGGAAGAAAAAGGTTTTAGTGTTGTTCTTCACCATCCTGATGATATTAGAATGGTATCCCAAATTTCGCATGGCCATAAACAGGCTGATGCAGGTAAACAAGTTTCTCTTCCTACCCCGGCCGACGGCAAATTTAGCGTACGATCCTTTGGCTATAAAGTCCGATTACTGGGAGCAGCTGTCAATGCCAAACAAATACCGGATAAGCCGGCAAACTCGCACAATAATTATTTTTTAGGGAATGATCCAAATAAATGGGCAAGCGATTGTAAGATATTCGGAGCTGTTACCTACCAGGAGGTCTACCCCAATATTGATGTACGATACTATAGCGATGGTGGAAAGTTGAAATATGATTTTATTGTAAAACCCGGGGGAAATCCTGATTATATCGCACTGGAATATGTAGGCCCGCAATCAATAACCCTAAAAGATAAAGAACTTGTTATTGGAACTTCTGTTGGAGATGTGAGGGAACTTTACCCCTACACATACCAGTCTGGTACAGGCAAAAATCTCGAAGTTGATTGCCGTTACGTTGTTAAGGGAAATGTGGTAAGTTTTAAAGTAGGTAAGTATGATCCGGCTGCTACACTGGTCATTGATCCGTCTATTGTTTTCTGTTCTTTTACAGGTAGTGAACCAGATAACTGGGGTTACGCAGCAACACCGGGTCCCGATGGAAGCTTATTTGCCGGGGGCATTGCTTTTGGTTCAAGATATCCCACTTCTTCCGGAGCCCTGGATGCGTCTTATGGCGGAGGCCCTGCTGAAGGCCCCTCCCCAACGGGTTATGACATTGCTATTTTTAAATTCAGTCCAAATGGCCGGTTGCGGGTATATGCAACTTACCTGGGTGGAAGGGGAAACGAGCAACCGCATAGCATGATATCCGATGCACAGGGCAACCTCGTAATTGCCGGCAGGTCTGCGTCTGATGATTACCCCCTAACCGCCCCATTATTTGGTGAAGGGGGTAAATACGATATCGTCATCACAAAATTGAATGCTACCGGTTCTCAAATGATTGGTTCCGTTAAAATAGGGGGTAAGGAAAATGATGGGGTGAATATTCAACCCAAATACCCGGAGCTAAACCCCAATGCAATAAGTTTGAGAAGAAATTACGGGGATGATGCACGCAGTGAAGTGATATTGGATGCTTCTAATAATATAATCCTGGCTTCTGCCACTCAATCCGGGGATTTTTATATCCGGAATGCAGTACAGGACACCTGGGGCGGCAGGCAGGATGGGGTAATAATTAAATTTGATCCCAATTTAGCAAATCCTCCTTTATTTAGTACCTATTTTGGCGGCAACCAGAATGATGCATGTTTTGTTGGCAGTATCAATCCTGTAACCGGAGACCTGTACATTGGAGGTGCTACTGAAAGTAGCAATCTTCCTGGTAATAAAACCGGGGTAATTGGCCCGGCATTTAATACGTCTACCGTTCTTTCAGCGGATGGCTTTGTAACCCAGCTAAGGCCTGACGGCAGCGCCATTGTAAAAACCTCTTACCTGGGTACCACCGGCATTGACCTGGTATACGGATTAAAATTTGACAAGTTTGGTTTTCCCTATGTTATGGGAACTACCACAGGTAACTGGCCGTGGGTGAATGCTACATTCCGTAATCCTGATACAAAACAGTTCATCAGTAAATTACAGCCTGATCTTTCGGCATTTGTTTATTCTACCACCTTTGGGGCAGGCACTGCATCCCCCAATTTGTCTCCCATTGCATTTTTGGTTGACAGGTGCGAAAATGTATATGTTTCCGGCTGGGGTGGAGGTCTTAATGTATCACAACAATACAGCAATGGAAATACCAATGGTCTTCCTGAGGTAAATCCTCTTGTAGGCATACCCCGGGCTGATGGTGCCGATTTCTACTTTTTTGTATTGGAAAGAAATGCCAACAGCCAGTTGTTTGGTTCTCATTTCGGACAAAATGGGGGCCTGGGCGATCACGTGGATGGCGGTACCAGCCGCTTTGATGCCAACGGCGTTATTTACCAGGCAATATGCGCCAACTGTAATGGTGGCGCTGTATTTCCTACCACGGCAAATGTTTGGTCGGAAGATAATGGAAGCACTTCCTGTAATGAAGCTGTTGTAAAAATTGAAATGAATTTTGCAGGCGTGGGAGCAGCCATACAGACAGCGATTGGCACTACAAAAAATGATACTACAGGTTGTATTCCTTTATATGTAAAATTCTCCGACACTTTAAGAAAAGGAAAAAGATTTATCTGGAATTTTGGGGATGGCTCACCCGAGATCAGCACTACATTACCGGACACAGCTCATACTTTCACTGCCGTAGGAACGTATATTGTACGGCTGATTGCCGAAGACAGCAGTACCTGTAATATAAGGGATACTGCTTATGTAACCATTATTGCAGGAAACAATAAGGCAAATCTTGGTTTTACTTTTACAAAATTACCCCCCTGCCAGAGTTTAACCATGCAGTATACCAATACTTCCACACCAACTTTCGGCAGCTTTGGGCCTGCTTCCTTTGTGTGGGATTATGGAGATGGTTCACCAAAGGATACAGCAGGTTTAAATCCACCCAGGGTGCATACTTATGCTGCGCCCGGAACTTACCTGGTGACCCTGAAAATAATTGACCCAATATTTTGTAATACTCCGGATACAATAATAAGAGAAGTACGCATTAATCCATTGGTAAAAGCACAATTTACCACACCTGCATTGGGTTGTGCTCCCTACAATGCCGTGTTCAACAATACGTCATTGGCGGGTACGGATTTTATATGGGAATTTGGTGACGGTACTACTTCTACCGATGTACACCCAACTCATTTATACCTCAACCCAGGCAGCTATGACGTTAGACTGATCGCCATCGATCTTACTACCTGTAATTTAAGGGATACATCCGCATTCTTCAGGATCAGGGTTGAAGCAAAACCAACTGCTTTTTTCACCTGGGGGCCTAATCCACCAATAGAAAATACACCGGTGCAGTTCACTAATGGTTCTACCGGTGCCAATACCTATTTATGGAATTTTGGTGATGGTGAAAGTTCTACCCTCACCAATCCTTCGCATCAATACAATGCAACAGATACTTTTAATGTAGAACTGATTGCCTACACTACTGCTGGTTGCACAGATACGTTCAACCTGGATGTATATGTGATCATTGTTCCTTTGCTGGATGTGCCCAATGCCTTTACACCGGCTCAAACCGGCAGAAACTCAGTAGTGAAAGTAGAAGGTTTTGGTATCGGTAAAATGCAATGGCGGATCTACAACAGGCAGGGTTTGATGGTGTTTGAATCTGCCAGTCAAAAAGTTGGCTGGAACGGAACATACAAAGGTAAACTACAACCTATTGATGTGTATGTTTATACATTGGATGTAGAATTTACCGATGGAAAGAAACTAAGAAAAACAGGAGACATTACCTTATTACGTTAGATAAAAGAACAGGAGAAACTGATGGAAAAATTAATAAAAATTTTATTGCTGCCCTTGTTGATCTTTATGGCCCGGGAATCCGTGGCACAGGACCTGCATTTTTCGCAATACTTTAATTCACCCCTTACTACCAACCCGGCCAATACCGGTTTTATTCCCGATGCCGATTACCGCATTGGTGCCAGCTACCGCAATCAATGGAGCAGTATAATGACTGTGCCTTATAAAACGATGAGTGTTTTTGGCGATGTGCAATTATTTCGCGACAGGCTGGAAACAGGATGGCTTGGCCTTGGAGGCGTTATTTTAAGTGATGTGGCAGGGAGCGGAAGTTTGCGTTCTACTAAAATATATGGATCTGTGGCTTACCATCAAATGCTGGGTTACAGCAGTTTGTTAAGCGCCGGTTTTAACGTTGGCTACGCCGAAAAAAGAATTGATGCTTCCAAATTAAAATTCCCCGACCAGTTTGACGGAGAGTTTTTCGACGGCAGTCTTCCTACAACAGGATTGCCCGTTAATAGCAGTACGCGTTATTTTGATCTGCAGGCAGGCATTAACTATGCTTATTTTCCACAGGAAAATGTTTATATCAATGCGGGCTATTCTATACAACATGTAAATAAACCAAGGGAAAGCTTTTATGCCGATAAATCTGAAGCAGGCATCATACCGATGCGCCATATTGCCTTTGCCAATGCAATTTTAAAAGTGCATGAAAAAGTCATCCTGTCACCCAACGCCTATTTTTCAATACAATCAAAAGCAACCGAAATAATGGGCGGCTTGCTGGCAAATTATAATTTGTCGGAAGCCGGTGAAACGCAACTGGTAGGAGGTGTTTATTATCGTCACAAAGATGCCATCATACCTATGGCTGGTTTCGAATTGAATAATTTACGGTTTACTTTTAGTTATGATGTTACTACTTCCTCTATAAATAATTTTAATAACGGGCGGGGAGCCATGGAGTTTTCTCTTGTAAAAAAAGGATTTTATCCAAGCAGTACCGGCCGTCAGTCTATGTGTCCTTCCTTTTAAGGAACGCATGATATAAAATATTTTTTCACGACTTTTGCCAAAAAAAGTACATGGAAGTTTCTACCGAAAAACGGCAGTTCGTCGAACATTTACAGGCATTCAGGAATATTTTGGGCGAATCCTTTGTTTTTACGGATGAAGAAAGCCTGAATAATTATGCGCATGACGAAACAGAAAATCTTCATTTTCTGCCCGACATCGTTCTTAAACCACGTACTGCAGAAGAACTGGCAGCAACCATGAAAATCTGCAATGCCCATAAAATTCCGGTAACACCCCGTGGTGCCGGAACAGGATTGAGTGGCGGTGCATTGCCCCATTTGGGAGGCGTATTGGTTTCTTTTGAAAGAATGAACAGCATCGACATTGATGAACGCAATCTCCAGGTAACAGTGGAGCCGGGTGTAATAACAGAAGTATTACAAAATGCAGTAAAAGAAAAAGGGCTGTTTTATCCTCCGGATCCCAGCAGCCGGGGAAGCTGTTTTATAGGGGGAAATGTAGCAGAAAATAGTGGCGGTCCTAAAGCAGTGAAATATGGTGTGGTTAAAGATTATGTACTCAACCTGCAGGTGGTGTTACCTACCGGAGAAATTATTTGGACAGGTGCCAATGTGCTCAAAAACTCAACCGGTTATAACTTAACACAGTTAATGGTGGGTAGTGAGGGAACGCTGGGCCTGGTTACAAAAATAGTTTTGAAATTATTGCCGCATCCCACTTATGAGCTTCTTATGCTCGTTCCTTTTAATAACCTGGAAAAAGCAGGAGAAGCCGTGAGCGCTATTTTTAGGGCTGGATTTACACCCAGTGCACTGGAACTGGTAGAAATAAATGCTTTAAAAATTGTGAGTTCATTTGTCGACAGTACAGTGGTGCCTGTAACAGATGATATGGAAGCGCACCTTATTATTGAAGTAGATGGTAACAATATGGATGTGCTGATGCAGGAAATGGAAGCAATAGCGGAATTGCTTACACAATTCGACTGCGGCGAAATATTTTTTGCAGATGATGCACAGCAGAAAGCAGAATTGTGGAAGCTAAGAAGAAGAGTGGCAGAAGCGGTGAAGCTGGATGGCTATACAATAGAGGAGGATACAGTAGTGCCAAGAGCAGCGTTGCCGGCATTGATAAGAGGCGTAAAAGAATTAGGAAAAACCCATCATTTTAAAGTCGTTTGTTATGGCCACGCCGGTGATGGTAACCTGCACATCCGCATAAAAAAAGAAGGAAATATTTACAGCCTTAATAATCCTAATGTGATACCTGCTTTAAGAGCATTGTTTGAACTGGTAAAAAAACTGGGTGGCACTATTAGCGGCGAACATGGAATTGGGCTGATACAGAAAGAATATATGGGTATTATGTTTGAGGATATGCAACTGGAACTGATGCGGGGAATAAAAAGAACTTTCGATCCCAATAATATTTTAAACAGCGGAAAAATATTTGATCAGAAATAAAAATGATAGTATGAAAATGAAAAATGTATGGATATTATCGCTGGCCCTAATCATAAGCACAGCAGCATTTGCGCAGGATGAGGAAGAAAAAAAAGAAAAGAAAGGCGGTTTTAAAAAAGAGAATTTATTTACCGGTGGAACTGTTACCCTGCAATTTGGTAACCGGTTTACATCCTTAGGTATTGGCCCTTATTTTGGATATAGTGTTAATAAATACCTGGATGTAGCAGCTGCCCTCAACTTTAATTATACTTCTGAAAGAATCAATGATTTTAACAGGGACAAAATCAGGCAGACGATATATGGGCCTGGAGCATTTATCAGGATATTTCCCGTAAAATTTTTATTTGCTCATGCGCAGTACGAGTTTAATATGCTAAAGGCAAAGTTTATTCCTGATGGAAATTTTCCCAGTGAAAAATACACAAGCGATGCGCATAGTTTCCTTATTGGCCCGGGTTATGCCGGCGGCCGTGAGGAGGGAAGTAATTCCTTTTATTATGTATCGCTCTTGTGGGATATAGGAAACAATGATATGTCGCCCTACAAAGATTACCAGAACAGGGCAGTACCCATTTTGCGGGCCGGATATAACATTGCATTGTTCCAGGGAAGAAATTAATTAATTATTCTTCAGATACTAAAAGCTCCTTAACCGGGAGCTTTTTTCCATTAAAATATACCCTCTCAACGGTATATTTCACAAAACTGCGCTCTGAACAACAGGACCTGTGTGGAAAAATATCTTATAGCCCCGTAAGGCGTTTGATCTTTGACGATATAAAATCTTCCGTAACCCTGTATCCAATCCTGTTGTGAATGATCTTATTATTTACAATAATGCTGGTCCGGCTGCATTTAGCTCACTGATAGCAAAGCTTCTTCTGTGAAATATATGATCATTTCCAGTGGGAAAACTGTTTTGGATCTATTTGAATTAAGTAAGGGAGTTTATCACTACCAGGTTATTTTTGGCGATGGAAGAACACAGGCCGGGACTTTTATAAAAAACTGATTTAATCATAAAAAAGAGCTTCACTACGAAGCTCTTTTTTATGATTATCCCGGGGGATAGCCCTCACATAATATCCGCCGTATATTTAAAAATGAAATTTCTTACGCCTTTAATACTGTTGATCAGTGCCGCCCCAGCAGGGCCTGCCTGCCAATACCATGTTCAGCCACAAAACAGGCTGGTGGAGTTTTTACACGCATGATGTGGGCATTGCAGAAGATGGTACAATAAAATATGTAATGGCTGTGTTTACACCGGTAAAGGAAGCGGGTATGAATGGCAGTTTAAAGTTACTTGCTCAAAAAATTCACACACTTATAAAGGAACGACATCGCTGGCAGCTAACCCTATTTCGGTACCCGGAATAGGGCACCTGCTGAATAATTCTTTTTAACTTTACCCTATGCGAAAGATATTTTTATTCCTGTGTTTTTGTTTAATGGCTGGCCTTGCCCAGGCACAGCTGCAGGAACTGGAAACCGGCGGATGGTCTGTCATCGGGCATATAAAAAGAGTGGGCAGCACCATTGCCAAAATGGAGTACAAAGTTTCCGGCAATGATACTGCCTATAATTTATTGATGAAGGATTTTAAAAAACAGCAGGAGACCAATTATTTCAGCCTCGGCTTTAGAAGCACGGGTAATAGTTTTGGTCGCTTTTACGACCTGCTTCAATCCTTCTTTCTCCCCGAAAATAAAAGTAAAAAATACATGAAAACTTTTCGCCTGGGCAATGAAGCTGTAAACCTTCAGCATATCGCCATTATCGGCAGCAAAGGCGTACGGCTTACCACGAGCGAAGGCTATATTAATTTATCGGGAAAAGATATTGATAAGCTGTTTGGCAGGAGGTGATGACAGTTTACTTTCAACTTGTTTGGCCATATAAATAGTTCAACTTTCAACGGGCTGTGGTTTCACTTTTAATGTTTTGTAGAGGTATTTATAGCTAAATTAGTTTTACTCCTAAACAATTTCCTGGCATAAATAATTATCACAAATTACATTGTTTTCATACGTTTAATATTGGTATAAAATTCATCAGTTTTTGCCCTAAAAATGTGGTAAATGTACCCCGAAATACAGCGTATGCATCTGTTTAATAACCGGAATATTCTGGCATAGATTTGTATGAACCGATACCAAAAGAAGTGCTATGTATTCCCCTAAAATTAATACCGTCAGTGTCTTAAATGGTCTTGCCCTGATTAATGCTGAAAGGATAACCGGTTATAATAAAGTATTGCAATTGCTACCTGATGATACAACTGCCTATCACAAATATGCCAGGCTGCGATCGCCCCTGGCCGATATAGTTCGTGAAACAATGAAGTTTTGCCGTACGCTGGAAAATATCGTTCTTATAGAAGGAGGGAAGAATGATCAGAACATTAAAGTGAACCAGGAATTATTGGAGCTGGCAAAAGATATAGGTACTGCCTTTACCGGTTTATCGAAAGATGGCTTTCTGCCGGCTTGTGAATTGTGTGAACATCTTTCACAAAAAGCTTATAGCCTGGCATTGGATCAATCACTGCAGCCGGAGCTTTACCAGATTGTTGGTGCACAGAAACTGGAATTGCAAAAATCGCAGGCGTCTATCCGGTCTTTACAAAATAGGTTAACTCCAGCCGTCAACGACAATAATAAAGATGTCAATGACGATCTCCATAAATTAACAAATCCGGGTAAACCCATATTACTGGCAGCCGGGTAAAATAACCTGGTTTAATTTCACTGCTATTGTCCAAAACTATTCCTTTACCTGATCCACCGGGATAAAAAAAAGTATTATGACCAGCAAAACAACAGGACTCATCGGCGGCGGACCCGCGGCAATATTTATGTACAAACGATTGACCGAATCGCATGGTTCCGGCATCCACATACATATATTTGAAAAAAATGAACAATTAGGGGTGGGTATGCCCTATAGTAAATACGGTGCCTGCGGCGAACATATTACCAATGTTTCTGGTAATGAAATTCCATTTATACAAGCAGAGATGCATGACTGGATCTATAAAGCACCCGCTGAGTTGAAAGAGCGTTTTGATATTGACCCCGCGTTGTTCAATGATTATAAAGTAGTTCCCCGCTTATTGTTTGGCGCCTACCTGGCCGACCAGTTTGAGGCCTTGCAAAAAGTAGCTAAAATAAAAGGAATAAAAACAACCGTTCATTTAAATACGATTGTAACTGATGTACAGGACGGGAAAAATAAAGTGATCATACTCACCGGTGATGACAAGCAATATGATTTTGATGAAGTAGTAATATGTACCGGTCATAGCTGGCCCAAAATTCAGGAAGGCAAAGTACCCAACTGGTTTGATTCTCCTTACCCGCCACAAAAACTGGCGAAGCAAATTAATTACCCGGTTGCTATTAAAGGCAGTGCACTTACTGCGATAGATGCGATAAGGACCCTGGCAAGAAGCAATGGTAGTTTTAATAAGAATGAAGATCATACACTCACTTACACCTTACACGAAAAAAGTGCAGGGTTTAAAATAGCCATGCATTCCCTAGATGGTATGATGCCGGCCATCAGGTTTCATTTAAAAGACACGCAGCTCTCTCAGGGCGAAGTGATAGGGGAAGAAGAAGGCTGGATGATAAAAAAAGAGCATGCTGGTTTTATTCCGCTGGACCTCATTTACGAAAGAAATTTTTTGCAGCCCTTAAAACAACAGCAACCTGATTTTTATGAAACAATAAAATATCTCAAGATGGAGGAGTTTGTTGCGCACATGATGGAATTGCGGGAACGGGTAGATGGTTTTACTTTATTTAAAGCAGAGTATAAAGAAGCAGAACAGTCTATTAAACGAAAAGAATCAATAGCCTGGAAGGAAATGCTGGCCACCTTAAGTTATGCAATGAACTACCCGGCAAAACATTTAAGTGCCGAAGATATGCTGCGGTTAAAAAAAGTGCTTATGCCGCTTATTTCTATTATCATCGCTTTTGTACCACAAACATCCTGCAGGGAATTGCTTGCCTTGCATGATGCCGGCATATTGGAACTGGTAGCAGTAGACAGGAACAGCAAAGTGGTTGCCGGGGCAGAAGGAGCAGTATATTATTTTTCCAGCGAAGAAGGACACGAAATATCCCGGCAGTATAAAATGTATGTAGATGCTACCGGCCAGCCACAATTTATGTACGATGACTTTCCTTTTAAGGGATTAAAAGAAAGTGGGAGCATTAGTGCCGCCTATATAAATTTTAAAGAAGCATCAGCAGGGAAGGCAGAAAAAGAAAGCGGTAATGAACAGGTAGCAAAAGATGACAACGGTAATTATTACCTGAAAGTGCCGGGCATACAGATCAATGATCATTTTCAGGTGCTGGATAAAGCAGGCGCTTACAACCGCAGGATCTATATTATGGCTGTACCGCATATTGGCGGTCTAAATCCTGACTATTCAGGATTGGATTTTTGCGAAGCAGCATCAGCAAGGATCATAAAATCGATGCTAACAGAATTCCCGGAAATTTTTTAATTAAATAATATTTTTAACTCACATCCTTTACCTGGAGTTGAACTAACATTCATTATTCCATTGAATAAAGAAGCCCTTGTTTTAATATTTAAAAAGCCAATGCCGCGGGATTTAATGCCGGTATCAAAACCCACACCGTCATCTTTAATGTTTAGCAGTATGGTGCCGTTGTGCTCAACAAGTTTCAGTACAACGTTTCGGGCATTGGCATATTTACTGATATTATTGAACTGCTCCTGGGCAATTCTATAAATGGCCAGTTTTAATTTGTCGGGCATCGATGCTTCGTTGATCTTACTTACCTGTTTTTCTATTTTTAATGGGGTGCTTTTTTGCAATGTATCCACCAGCCGGTCAAGCGCATCGGCCAATCCGTATTCTTCAATAAAAGGCGAGATCATGGAATGAGACAAATTTCTCAGTTCAACAGTAGCTTCTTTCAGCAGCCTGTCTGCTTCATCCATGTGAGGATGCACTTCCTTGATCTCAGATTTTTTTGCTATGCCGAGGTAAAGTTTTGCGGAAGCCAGTAATTGCTGAACATTGTCATGCAGTTCTCTTCCTATTTCCTGCCTTTCAGTTTCTGCTGCTGTTATCATTGCATCCGTTAATTCCATTTGGTTCCTGTTCTTTTCTTCGGCTAGTTGCTGTTCAGCTTTTTTTCGGTCATCTATTACGTGGAAAAAAGCCAGTAGTCTTTTTTTGCCCGCTATATCAGCCTTTGTTAAACTTACTTCTACCCAGTGAATGCTGCCGTCCTTGTATTTTACCTGCCACTCAAAAACCTGGTCTCCTTTTTCTGTAACCATTTTTATTTTTTCGCTGGCATCTGCAGGGGTAAATCCTTCGTTTAACGAAGAGATATGTGACGGATGACCGGTTATTAACTCTTCTTTTAAATAGCCTGTTAACAAACAGCCTTTTGCGTTGCAATCAATTATTCTTCCTGTTTTAATCTCTATAATAAATATGGCATCACTTGCTTTTTCAAAAATTTCCCGGTAGTTACGTTCCGCTCTTTCTAATACTGTAAGGGTTTTTTTGTGCAGGGAGATTTCCCGTGTTAGATTTTTATTGGAAGTCGCCAGTAGCGAAGTTCTTTCTGTAATTAATATCTCCAGGCGTTTATTTTCCGATATAGCCTGAGGTTTTGTCAGTTTTTCTGCGGGTACTTCCAGTATTTCCCATTTTCCGTTGCGTTTGGCCAGCGCACAATCGTGCACATGCGCCACTTCCAATATGGAAGATGCATTGCATTTAGTCAAAGGATAGGTACATAGTACAATCATTCGCCTGTTGGGAAAAGTGGTATTCAATTCTCTTTCATATTCAATAAAATTTCTCCATACATCTCTTTCAAGCCAGCTTTCATTTCCGTGTACCCGCATGCCATCAAATCCGGAAGCCACAGCGCTATCCATTTTTTCGATCCACCCATTCATAACTTTTTCGGCATTAAATTCACCATCTTCCAGGTACCAGTCGGAGTACGCAATGATCTCAATACTTTTTTTATCAATATATTTTTGAAGATCAGGAATAGCTTTGTACAATGCTTCCCAGGCCTCGTGTATCGGAAGTTGCGATGCTACCCATAGGCAGAATTCATTGTTTTCCAATCCGGCTTTATAATATGGAATAAGTATTTCCAGCAGGTCTTCTTTGCTGTCGTAAAAATTGCAGATATGACTTCCCCAGGGAAGATCTCCCAGTACATCAATACCGGAAACTCTTAAATCTTCAGTTGCAGCTGTTGCTTCATCTTCATTTTGAATCATACACGGATTATTAGGGTAGAGTAAACAATAGGTTTACCGTTGCACATGACCGGGCATCACAACTAAGGTAGGGTGTTCTCTTTGGTAAGTCAACAATGCTGCCACGGTTCAGCAATACAGATCATAACGGTAATCTGTAGCAGAAATTTATTGTTTTAAGCAATTTAAAAAAATATGGAGACACTATGTGGAGTGTAAGTGGCTATTGTTGCCCGTTTATAGTAAGTTGGGAGGTGCTAAGACGGGAATAACTTACTTATTTGAATTAAAAATGATGCGGATCTCTGTTCCCTCATTTAAAAGGCTTTGTAATTCAACTACTCCACCGGCACTCTTTACCAGTTGTTTTACCAGGTATAAGCCTATACCGGATCCTTCTATTGCATTATCTATCCGGTAATACTTTGAAAAAACTGCAGTCTGCTTTGCCGTATCAATTCCCAGACCATTGTCCTTAATACTAATGATCACCTGGTTTTCTTTGGAAAAACTACTGACAAATATTTCCGGCGTTCTTTCGGGAGACCGGTATTTGATAGCATTGTTTACCAGGTTAAATATGATACTTCTCAACTTTCTCCTTGAAAAACTTAATTCCGTGACCTGTAACTCCCATTTTAAAATGGTACCGGATGCGCTTATATCATCACTCAAAGTAAGCCGCACATCTTCCAGTATATTTTCAAGATCCAGTAATTCTACATGCGATTTATATTTATGATCGGCTTCTCTTACTTCGGTGAGATCCTGAATGAGTTTTTGCATATTGTTCAACGATCTTTCTACTATAGTCAGCAATGAGTCAAATTCAACCTGGTCAGATGGGTTTATTGATTTAAATTGTTCAATAGCCAATATCATGTTTGACAACGGGTTCCTGATATCGTGCGACAATGTATCCAGCAGCGTTTCATGATCAGCAATTAATTTTTCCTGCTCCTTTAGATCTTTTATGCGATAGGTGATCTCTACAAAAGTTACAATTACCCCGTTGGCAACATTCCCTTTTTTTTGAACGTAGGGAATAATATTCATCTGGTACCAACGCTTATCAGAAGTTTGGATCTCCTTTTCCAATATTTCGTTATCTGCAATTACTTTTTCTACATTTTCTATAAAAGAAGGGAAACGAAAATTGTCATGAATGTCCCGGATAGGCTGGTTAAGGTCTGCCGCAGAAAGATTAAACTGCTTCATTGCCGGCGGAGTAAATTTTCGCAGGCGCAGATCTCCATCAATAAATAATTGTGGAATAATGGTATTTCGGAAATAATTTTCCAGCTCATCATTTTGCCGGGTGAGTTTTGCAATTATATCTTCGTTTGTAGGCATAAGTACTTTCCTTACCTGTAAGTTAACAACAATGACAGTAACGAAATATTTTAATTTCCAGAAGATATTTCAATTTTTACCGCACCGCTGAATGTTTGGTGTTGACTATATATATTAGTTTTTGACTGGTGGCGGATATTATGCTGCAATTCTTTGAGCAATGCCAGCTGCGCAGGGTTTATATTTTCCCTGGCTTCGTAAGCGGCAGACCTGCCGAAAGGCCGCTCAACTCTACCCTAGCAAGCACTAAATACGGTCTGATGCCAATTTTTGAAGAAGGATTAGTATCTTATTACCTGCAAAAGGAACTGGTTTTTGCCTAAACAAAAAAATAATGAAAGCATATGATTTTTTAATTGTCGGCTCCGGGTTATTTGGAGCAACCTTTGCCCACCAGGCCACTCAAAAAGGATGGCGTTGCCTGGTGATAGACAAGCGGGCGCACACGGGAGGTAATATTTTTTGCAGGAACGAACATGGTATAAATATCCATGTGTACGGCGCTCATATTTTTCACACCAATGATAAAAGGATATGGGATTTTGTAAACGGCTTTAGTGAGTTTAACCGCTACACTAACAGCCCCATGGCCAACTACCACGGCAAATTATTTAACCTGCCATTTAATATGAACACTTTTTATAGCATGTGGGGTGTTACAACACCCAAAGAAGCACAGGATAAAATAAAGGAACAAATTGCAGATCTTAATATTGATCATCCAAAAAACCTGGAAGAACAGGCGCTCAAATTAGTTGGAAGAGATATTTACGAGCAATTAATAAAAGGCTATACCGAAAAGCAATGGGGGAGAAAAGCTACTGAATTACCGGCATTTATAATTAAACGCCTGCCGGTAAGATTTACCTACGACAATAATTATTTTTCTGATAAATACCAGGGCATTCCACAGGGCGGATATAATACTATTACAGCGGGATTGCTGAAAGGGATCGAGGTAAAAACAAATACAGATTTTTTTGCTGACCGTGAGTATTTTTCATCACTGGCGCACCGGCTTATTTATACCGGTCCGATAGATGAATATTTTAATTATACAGCAGGTGAATTGGAATACCGGAGCCTGAGGTTTGAACATGAACATTTACAAATGGAAAATTACCAGGGCAATGCCGTGGTAAATTATACGGATGCCAATACAGCTTATACCCGCATCATTGAACACAAACACTTTGAATTCGGTACACAGCCATCTACCATTGTTACAAAAGAATATTCTTCAGAATGGAAACCGGGCATGGAACGATTTTACCCTGTAAATGATGAAAGGAATAACCGCCGTTTTGATGAATACCAGCAGCTCGCAAAAAAAGAAGCAGGCGTGCTCTTTGGTGGCAGGCTGGCGGAGTATAAATATTATGATATGCACCAGGTGATTGGATCCGCCCTGGCTAAATCTGCCAGGATACTGGAAACTTACTTTTCACCTGGTGATATATTCAGCTAAATGTCTCCGTTTAAGCAATTGCGATTATTTTAGGGAATAAAGTATATGGCTCCAAGCTAGCGCCGGGGTTCAACATTCCCTGTTAGTATTTTAGCATTAATGGCAGCACGCATCTGATCCAGTTCCTGTAATTGTTGCTGTTTCCTTGTAAGGTCTTCCTCGTAGTGAGATATCTTTCTTTGAAGATCTTTTAATTTGCCATCAGCTGCCTGTGAATCCCTGGCCTCACCATAAGCTTTGTTCGCTTTTTTTTTCGCTTTCTTTGCATCTTTTATTTTCCCATTGTTGGCTTTTGAAGCCTGGTCGCTGCTTGCAGATGCTGCATCAGCAGCATCTTTGTTAGCCTCCCGAACTTTTTCCTCGTAAGAAGGCAGCTCGTTTTTAGACTTAATCAATTTTGCATCCAGATCTGCGATATCTGCCTGCAATTTTATGTATGCTTTATTTAATTTTATTGTGTCGCTGGCTGATTTATATTTTTGGGCATATCCCGGGTTCGCAGCAAATAATAAAATTAGCAGGCAGAAGGGGTAGAAAATCGTTTTCATAATTTGCGATTGTTAAATGAGTAAAAATTAAAAGTGATTGCAGATACTGCAGGCTGACTATAATTCATTGGAAAAATGACTAGACAAATATACATCTAATAGTTTGTCAATTGGGGCAGTATACTGTTAAAGGTTGGCTACCGCCAGGTGCCGGGATATAATTAATGATTAAAAAAACCGGCTGGGTTGAAAACCAGCCGGTTTTTCTAATCATTTTTAAGCAGGTACTTTCCTCGCTTTTTCCCTGTCCCAAAAACGGTGTTGTTTTACTGCATTTATAAAATTGGTTGCCAGTGTTGTTATATTATTGCTCACTACAACCCCTTCCATCAATACGGTTTCTTCATCATTGCTTTCCGGCAACTTTCTTCCAAAGTAAGTTGCCCTCAGTACCTGCAATGCGTCTGCATCTGCAGCGATAGCTTTGCAATGTTTAAATGCTTCATTTAAAAAATGTATTGCATCGGGGTCAGCTTCCAAAGTTGCTGTACTGTTAATACCACCCGGCACATACACGGCATCATATAATACAGAGCCTGTAGTAAGTAAACTTTTATTCACCGGTATGGGTTTGTCACTATTCATGCCTGATATAAAACCAAGTTTGGTAGCAATTACTTCACATATCCCGCCTGCTGCTTCCACCGCCGCTTTTACAGCCGCCAAGTTTTTATCGTTCACCCCATCGCAGGCCAGTAGGGCAATTTTGCGGGTACGGATATTATCTTTTATAGTATTAGCCATGCTGAGTGGTTCAGATCTTTGCAAACTTCCTTCCTTCACTATTGAACGGTATTGCTCCGGGTCTGCATCTGCAGGTATATTTTGATTCAACTGTTTGGCCAGTTCTTTAGGTACATGCATACCTATGGCAAACGCAACAGCTGCCGCCAGCCCGTCGTCTATTTGTGCCAGTAGAAACAGCATTCTTTCTCTTATAACCAGTGTTTCTACTTTTCCCAATTCAAAAGAGAGCGCATCAATGATGTGATTTTTTTCGGGCTCCGACTGGCTGTTTAAAAATAATGTAGCCTGGCTAAAGTGATCAAAGAAGCTTTGGCTTCTTTCCCTCACCTTATGCGCTTCTATTTTTTCGGGGAAACTTGTAAAGCCGCCCTGCACTTTACCCGCCTGGAAAGGACAGCCGCCCGACATGGTATTGGGACCATGTGCCGTTTTGCCTTTATTAATTGTTTGCCTGCTAAATCCATCCCGCTGGTTATTGTGTACAGGAACTACCGGCCGGTTAATGGGTATCTCGTGAAAATTTGGTCCACCCAGCCGGATCAATTGTGTATCCGTATAGGAAAATAATCTGCCCTGTAATAAAGGATCATTGCTAAAATCAATACCCGGTACCACATGGCCTACATGAAAAGCAACCTGTTCTGTTTCTGCAAAAAAATTATCAGGGTTACGGTTCAGGGTCATAGTACCAATAATGGTTACAGGAACCAACTCCTCCGGTATTATTTTAGTAGGATCGAGCAGGTCGAATTCAAATTTGTGTTCATCTTCTTCCGGTACTATTTGTACTCCAAACTGCCATTGCGGAAAATCACCTGCTTCAATAGCATCCCATAAGTCGCGGCGATGAAAGTCAGGGTCTTTACCGGAGATATTCTGCGCTTCATCCCAGGCAACTGAATGAACACCTAGTAAAGGTTTCCAATGAAATTTTACAAACACCGATTTTCCAGTTTCGTTTACCAGCCTGAAGGTATGCACCCCAAAACCTTCCATCATGCGGTAACTGCGGGGCAGTGCCCGGTCGCTCATAGCCCACATAATCATGTGGGCTGCTTCGGGGGTGTTGGATATAAAATCCCAAAACGTGTCATGGGCACTGGCGGCCTGTGGAATTTCATTGTGCGGTTCCGGCTTTACAGCATGTATCAGGTCGGGAAACTTAATAGCATCCTGTATAAAAAACACCGGCATATTATTTCCTACCAGGTCAAAATTGCCCTCTTCGGTATAAAATTTTACTGCAAACCCTCTTACATCACGGGCAAGATCCGTAGAGCCGCGGGAACCTGCTACTGTGGAGAAACGCACAAACACCGGTGTTTCCAGGGAAGTGTCATTTAAAAATTTTGCCCTGGTAAATTCGCTCATGTCTTTGTTTAATTTAAAAACACCATGCGCTGCAGAGCCCCTTGCATGCACTACTCTTTCCGGGATGCGTTCGTGATCGAAATGTGTTATTTTTTCTCTCAGTAAAAAATCCTCCAGCAGGCTGGGGCCGCGATTGCCCGCTTTAAGAGAATTTTGATCGTCGTTTATTTTGAGGCCGTGATTGGTAGTTAAAAATTGCCCGGTGCTGTCTTCTGTATGTTGTTGAAGACCGGCCACTTTTTTATTTTCCCCGGCTGTATCGTTTTTATCAGTTGCCATATTTATTGTTTAAAAATTTAAAATAAAGTTGGAAATATATTAAGCTTCCGTTCCCGCGGCTTTAATGTCCTCATCGGCAATTATACTTAATTTAACATCCGAAGCCGTTTCTTCTGCAAGTGTCTGTAATAATTTATCAGCCACTGCTGCATGCCCTAATTTATTGGCCAGGGCCGACAGTCCGGTGTAGGAAGAAATTTCATAGTGTTCTACTTTTTGAGAAGATAGGATGATCCCAAGATTCCTCGCGGGCGTTCCCGGGTCGGTGCTTTCAATCGTTCCTTCCCCTTCTTTGGTAATACCTTCAATAGCATCACATTTTTTCGCCTGTGGTGCAGTGCCAAGTAAGTCAAATACCTGGTTCAATCTTTCCACATGTCCCTTCGTTTCTTCCAGGTGATTTTTGAGCGCATTCTGCAAAGAAGGCAGCGAAGCGGCATTGATCATTTTTGGAATAGCTTTCACGAGGTGGTTTTCTGCCCAGTATATATCTTTAATACAGTCGATAAAAAATTTAGTCAATCCGTCTTCCGGGTCCAGGGCTACCGCTTCCATATCTGCTTCGGGACTGGGTTGTATTTTTGACGGGTTATCAGCGGCCGCTTTTACGGCTGTGTTATGGTTGCCGGAATTGGATGCTTGGGTTTTGGCTTCTTTAATATTTTTTGAAGCAGTTGCTTTTGCCATGATATTTTTTTTAATAGTAAATAAAGGGTGTATAATTAAAGATGCCCGGAAAACCGGGCTGTTCGACTAAAAAGAAAGCAGGAACTGAAAGAACAGCTCCTGCTTTTAATAGCTTATTTTTTACTTTTTGACGAGCCTGATTTGCCTGATTTTTTTGGGGCTGCAGATTTGGATGATCCTTTGGAAGATTTTTTGGAAGAAGAATTTGTTTCTTCTTCTTCATTCTCCTCTTCTTCATCAGCTTCCAATGCATCGGCGTTAACAGCTGATTCAGCCACGATGGTAAGTGTAACATCTGCTTCTTTCTCTTCGGCCAATGTTTCTTCCAGGATAGTAGTTATTTCCGCTTCTCCCAGGGCCCTCGACCAGGTACGCAAAGTACCATAAGTGGCTATTTCATAATGTTCCACTTTTTGACAGGCGCCTATTATCCCTGCATCTCTTACAGCGCCAATTTCAGTTTCTTCAATTATACCTTCGCCTTCTTTAATAAGGCCATCCATTGCATCGCATTTTTTAGCCTGGGCTTTTTTACCCATTAATTCAAATACCTGCTCCAGACGCTGTACCTGTGTTTTAGTAACTTCCAGGTGATTAGTTAATGCGCTCTTCAGTTCTTCTGAAGAAGCATTTTTTGCCATTTTGGGAAGTGCTTTCGTGAGGGCTTTTTCTGCCCAGTAAATATCTTTTAAACCATCTTCGAATAAGGCCTTCAGGTCTTCTGCGGCTTGTGATTTGGGCGGGGTCTTACCAGCCGGAGTTTTTTTAGTTGCCATGTGTTTGTTTTTAAGGCTTGATAAAATTTTGATTGAACTATGGTAGTGAATTGAAATATATATGCCACTTTCTTTTACCGCTGAATGTGTGGAATTTTTTTTAAAAAATAAAAGAAAACCGCGTGCTGCTTTTAAAAATGGGGAACTTCTTCCACCTTAGAAATGCGTAAGCGAGGCAGGAACGATTGTGTGTCAAATAAAAAAGTGCATAACAGTTGTCATGCACTTTTTTCACCGTAAGTCCCGTTTACCAGTAACTGCAACTATAATCTTTTGCGAATTGCCTGGGCAGAGTCCAGGTGAGTTTTGACCTTTGGCAATGTTTGTTCAATAAGGGTTTTAACAGCTGGATCACTTAATTCCCCGGAGGCTTTTTCAAAAAGCCCGATGGTTTTTTTGTGTGCAGCTACCATCATATCCATATAGGCTTTATCAAAAGCGGCACCTGATTTTTTCTCCACATCAGCTGCCATTTTTTTATTTTCTGGCGAGGTTTCTGACGGTAGTACCACCTGGCGTTGGCCGGCCAACATACTTAGCTGTGCATTTACCCCACTATGGTCGCTCACCATCATTCCGGCAAACATTTTTACAGATTCATTTACAGATTTATTCTGTGCTACCTGGCCGCAGGCTACTTCTGCCAAACCACCTTCGGTAGCTTTTACTAAAAACTTTGCAGTGGCACTATCTGCCGGCATAGTAGCGGCAGTGGAAGGGGTGGTTATGCCTGTGTCTGTTGTGCCATTAACTGCAAGTGTATCGCTACTGGTCACTGTTGTGTCGGTTTTGCTATCCGAATCGTTACAGGAAAAAATTGCCAGGCAGGCAAAAGCGAAAATGCTGTGCTTTTTCATTTGTTGTTTGTTTTAATGAGTAATAAAAAATGTTGAAGTGGTGTAGAGGCGGGCACTGGTATTAAAACAAACTATATGCCAGCCACATGTTTCTACATTTTTCCAAAGGCAGGTAAGCGGGCAGCATTCATTTACCGAAGGCATGATTTTTTTAGATAAAACGCGGACGGGGAACCTGTGAAATAAAAAAAAGCGATTTCAATAAACCGCTTTTACTAAAATGCTATTGCCCGGAAGCGTCCCTCAGGTCGCGTACCAGATCATGTGCCCGTTTTAAATCAGCCTGCTGGCGAACAATGATCTCCCGGGCAGATGGCGTTAATTCGTCCTCTCCCAATGCCGACTGGTAGGCTCTTTGTGCTGCATCTTCACCCGTTTCGCAGGAAGCTAATATGGCGTGCCTGTCTTTACCGGTAAACAAGGCCTTTACATCCATCCATGCCCTGAATAGTTTACCACTTACCATGGTGCCTTCTTCTGCTTCACCGCCTTCACTTCTTACCTGGTCGGCCAGTTCGGTACTCATGCGGCGGCTGTCTGCAGCATAGCCCATAAATAGTGCAGTGAGGTCTTCGTTTCCCACGCTGCCTTCGCTTTTACTCTTTAATTCTTCCAGTGCTTTTTCGTAACCTGCTACCCTGTCGTTGTTGATGAGTACCAGTTCGTTTAAGGTACTTACAGAAGCTGTTGTTGTATCCATAATAAATAATTTAGACTTATAACAAAGGAAAATACATGCCACAGATTTTTTAAGTCAATTTAAAAAACAGCCAGGCATGTTTGTGGGTTATTTGCTACACATGGGTATGCTGTTACCTGTATAAAGGAAGTTTTTTGAAGTGCCTGACAATATACCTTCAGGCAACATTTAATTTGCTGCTATGCTAGCTGACGAATAAATCCTCATCTTTTTTTCCGCTATCATCAGCAGTTCGGCTTGCAGATTTTTATCTGACTTTTTGTTGTTAACTTGAACATGATATTCCTAACCGGGCTGCGGTTTACGGACAACGAGTATTGAATACCGGCACCGCAGCAAGCTTTGAACGTGGCGGCAATTTTTTAAGCGCACTCAACTCAAAAGAATGACAGCAATCAGACTTGACAAATTCGACAATACGAACTATAAAGATTTAATCTCCTGGATCGATAATGAAGAAGCACTTATGCAATTCGCCGGACCATTATTTAAATTCCCCTTAACCCCGGAGCAATTAGATGATTCGTTAAATGATAAAAATAGAATTGCATTCCGGGTAGTTAACCACCAAACAGATCTTTCAATAGGGCATTGTGAAATATATATTTCTGAGAATTCAGTGAAACTTGGAAGAATTTTAATTGGCGATAAAGAACAAAGGGGAAAAGGAATGGGCAGACAAATCGTTAATTTGCTCTTAGACTTTACTTTTTATAAGTTGAATAAAACTGTCGCCGAACTAAATGTATTTGATTGGAATGTTGGAGCAATAAAATGTTATGAAAGGGTTGGATTTTCAATAAATCCTGGCAAAAAGCAGGAGCGAAAAATAAAAGATCAGATTTGGACTGCCCTAAATATGACAATCGACAAGAGTATATATGAAGAGGGCAAAAAAACTGTCGCTGCCGGTGCATTAGAGCCGGGGGGGCTGGCTGTTTAAACTTCAATATTTCGCATTATATTAAACAACAGAAACCGATACAAAAATCTATTATGACAAAGATAGAAGACACAACGCATTTTGCTCCGGAATTACATATTCCCAATGGAACAATGGAAATTGATTTTTACAAAAAATTCGGAGCAACTGAAAATTTTTGCTTTCGCAACGATGATGGAAGTATTCACGTTGCAGAATTAGAAATTAACGGGGCAATTTTTCATGTACACGAAACAATGCGCGATGCTCTTGAACCACTTAGTGCTAAAGGAGTAACAGCGGTTATTGGTTTGTTTGTTCCTAATGTTGAAGAAGTAATGCATCAATCTATTCAGGCTGGCGCAACGGAAATTAATCCAACAACAGACCACGAATATGGTTACAGGCAGGGAATGTTTAAAGACCCTTTTGGACATTATTGGCAAGTACAGAAAAAAATCTAAAGGAGCAGCTGCGCCAACATTGCTGGTAACATGGGTATTGGTAGAAAACCTATGGGTGTTCGCAGAACCCCGGAGTGTTTTCGTCAAGAGGAAAAATCTACATCTAAGTTTAAGAACAAGCCGGGGTCTTCCGCAAGAAAACCTATGGGCGCAGCACCCCAGAGTGTTTTCGGCCTGGAAGAAAAAAATCCACCTTACTAAACGCTCTGGGGTCTTGCAGACGCCCATAGGTTTACATCTTGCAGCACCCCGGCTGTTTTCGTGAGAAAAAATTTACATCGAAGTTTAGAAACACCCCGGGGTCATGCAGACGTCCATGGTCACAAAATAGCGGGTTGGTTTAGCGGGCCAACCACAATTCAATGATCTTTTTTACCAATTCCTACTTTAACCGCTTCACCCCAGGAGGTAGCGCCTGCATCTTTCCCCTATAATTAACCGGGATTAAAAAAGTAAAACGAATAGCCAAAAGGTTGGTGATAATTGATTGGCATTGATAGTAATACTGGTTGTGACTGCAGGATTGCGCCAGGATCTTAGATTTGAAGCACCTTACCCCGATATGCAAGCTTCAGCCGATAGCAATGTGATAAACCGCGGGAGCCATATTGTTTACAGCCAGGCAAATTGTGCCGATTGCCATAGCTCGCAAAATGCAGATTCCTTACTGCTGCCGGCATTGAACCCTCTTTAAGCGGCGGAAGATTATTTGATACAGACATCGCTAAAATTTATGTGCCCAATCTTACTTCCGATTCGGTATACGGCATCGACCGTACAGACAGCGAGATTGCCCAGGTAATTCGCTACGAGTTGCATGCCAATGGAAATGCCTGGTTGAATTTTATGAACTTTCATAACATGAGTGATGAGGACCTGGCAGCCATGATCTATTATCTCCGTGCACAAAAGCCGGTGGCTAATGCAACAGCAGTGAATGAATATGGTATGATTGGAAAAGCAGTAAAAGCTTTTATGGTAAAACCGTTGGGCCCGGCCTTGCCTTTACAAAAAACAGTGAAGCAGGATAGTACTTCACAATAGGTCGAATACCTGGTGATGAGCACCACTAACTGCGCCGGTTGCCATCCCAAAACTGATCTTACCGGTAATATGACGGGTGCACTAATGGCAGGAATAAATAAGATAGAAGGATTTGCCACATCCAACCTTACGCCAGACAGCAGCAGCCGTATTTTTGGCTGGACAGAAAATAATTTTGTGCGTCGCTTCCGGGCTAAAAAAAGATTGGCGGAGCGCCCTATGCCCTGGAAGAGTTTTAAATATATGACCGACCTGGAGCTGAAAGCCATTTACCGGTATTTGCAAACCGTGCCTGCAGCAATAATGCCGGAGGTGAAAGAATGATCATTGTAGTCTGCAATACTTATTCAAACACGCTAAAGATCAGCATCATTTTTTTCTCTCTCACTCTTTCGCAATACCCTTGCAATGGCATCCAGTAGCTGGTATCGCTCAAAAGGCTTATGTATAAATTCATCAGCCCCGGCTTCTTCAAATAATTTTTGAATATGTACATCAGCAGAAACCATGATCACAGGAATATGACTGGTAACGGCATTGCTTTTTAGCAACCGGCAGGTATGCAGCAGGTCAGAGCCATGCATATGCCTGTCAAGCAAATAAACATCGGGTAAATTGTAGGGGTCAGGGTTGTCGGCAAAATGTGTATCCGCTTCCAGTATTACATCATAGCCATCTACCTTCAGCATTATTTCTGTTACAAACCTGATATCTTCATCATCGTCTGCAAATAGTATTTTTTTTACCATGACTTTTCCTTTAAGAAGCCGGTTGCCTGCCACCGGCAGGTCCTATATTTGGTTAGTAATGAATGAATACTATCAAATATAATGCAGCAAATTTTTTGGCTACAAACAAATATAAAACTTAAGGGATTCGTGTATTGCTACGGTGATGTTAAAAATGGAAGGGTGCAGGGTTTCTGCTGGGGGTGCAATTGTTCTTTTAAATATGTAGCAGATTTTTCCCGTTTTATGCAAACTTTACCTGGCAGTTTTTACAAAAAAAAGTGCTCCTTTTGGTAATGCCGCAATATTTTTTTGTAAGGAGCAGGTTGAATCTTTTACATTCTTTTTTAGTATGAGCCAGGCAGTGTTTTTTTATTGGAAAGCTTTTTTCCATTTCAAAAAATCGAAGGAGTAGTACCGGGTTTACCAGCAGCCCGGCATCGGTAGCACTTACCTGTATGGTGTCCAGTTCTTCACTTTGTTTTTCATCCTGCGAAAAAATATAAGCAGCAGTTTCTTCAAAACCGCAATCAACATGGTAGGTGGAGATATTGCGTTTTATTAATGCTACAGCTTCTTTTGCAGCCCTGCATACAGTTACCGCATTTTCTTTACCAAAGTTTTTACTGATGGTGGCATAACTGGTATCAAGCAAAGTATTGATATGAGCAGTTGTTCCACCCGTGGTGCCAAAACACAGCCCACCGGCTTCCAGCAGCAGACATTTTTTACCCGCTTCCTGTAGCAGCAGGGCTGTACTCATACCGGTTATTCCTCCACCAATAATAATTACATCAAACTGCCGGGTACTAAAAATATCATTTGTGGATATATAGACAGGTAAATTTTGCCACAGGCTGGTGCAATAGCCATCTCTTGGTATCATGATGTAGTTTTATTAAAATAATATACTTACTGTGGGATCAAAAACTAAGCCGCGGGCGGCATAAGATGAAAAATTTCATTTACCGGTTGTTGCAGGATTATTTTAACCGGCACTCCACTTCATTAAAGGTTAATGTCCTAAAGCTGGATTAAGTTGTACCTTCCGTTATTCCCTTATAAACTTCTATCGAAAAAATGAGTGTATTAAAACGCAATAACGTAACAGTAAGGGGTAAGGGTACCCGTGTAATTTTATTGGCTCATGGTTTTGGCTGCGATCAGCATATGTGGAAATACATCACCCCCGCTTTTGAAGCAGATTATAAAATAGTATTGTTTGACCATGTAGGCGCCGGAAAGTCTGATCTTTCTGCTTATGCATCCGATAAGTATACAAAGCTTGAAGGATATGCAGATGACATAATAGCAATGCTGGAAGCGTTACATATGGAGCAGGTAATTTTTGTAGGACATTCAGTGAGTGCTATGATTGGTGCCCTGGCTTCAATTAAGGCACCAAGGTTATTTGCTTCCCTTATCATGGTCGCCCCTTCGCCCTGCTACATTAACGATGGGGATTATATTGGAGGCTTTAGTCATACACAAATTGAGGAACTGCTGGAAGCGCTGGACAGTAATCATCTTGGCTGGTCGGTGAGCATGGCCCCTGTAATTATGGGCAACGCTGATCGCCCTGAACTGGGAGAGGAACTGGCCAATAGTTTTTGCCAGACCGACCCTGCCATTGCAAGGGAGTTTGCACGCACCACATTTTTAACCGACAAAAGAAATATCCTTTCTTCCATTACTACACCCACGCTTATTCTCCAATGCTCTTCCGATGTAATAGCACCGGTAGCAGTAGGGGAATATATGCAGCAGCATATACCCGGTAGCCAATTGGTAGTAATGAATGCTACAGGACATTGTCCTAACTTAAGTGCACCGGCAGAAACAATCGCCGCCATAAAGGAATTTTTGTCATGAGTGAGAAAGTAAATATGGATACTTTTTTTGAACAATCTTTGTCTGGCTTTTTAGTAACGGGCAATGATGGATCTATTATACATAGCAATGAAAGATTAGCGCAGTGGATGGGATGCCTTCCTGTTGATATAAAAGGAAAACGTTTTGCCGACCTCCTCGCTATTGGCGGAAAAATTTATTACGAAACTCATTTGGCTCCCCTCCTGCAAATGCAGGGTTATTTTGAAGAAGTAATGATTGAGCTGCGGGGAAAAGGCGATATAAAACAAAAGGTATTGGTAAATGCATTGGAATGCCGTGACAATGACGGAGCCCTGGCATCCGTAAATTATACCCTTGTAAAAGCAAGTGACCGGTTACAGTATGAGCAAAATTTACAGGAGGCCAAAAAGAAGGTAGAAACAGAACTGCTTACGCAACAGGAAACGGTTAAACTGCGGGAAGAGCTTATTGCAGTTTTAGGGCACGACCTTAGAAATCCATTAAATGCCATTAGCATTGCAGGAGAGATGCTGGCAGAATCGCCGCTCAGCGATAACGATAAAATGTTGGTAGGTTCAGTTAACCGCAGCAGCCGGCGCATGGCAGAGCTGATAGGAAACATCATGGACTTTGCAAGAACCCGTTTAGGCGGCGGGATGAAAATAGTCTTGGAACACGTGGTATTGGAACCCGTGCTACGACAGGTGGTGCGTGAGCTGCAACTTTTTTTTCCTGGCAGGAAAATTATGATTGATTTTGATATTACAGAACCCGTGCATTGTGATCCTCACCGGGTAGCGCAGCTGTTGTCTAACCTGCTGGCTAATGCGCTTACACATGGGTCGGCTGATGAACCTGTAATGGTATATGTTTACCACAGGGAAGGTATCTTACAGATATCTGTTAGCAATAAAGGCGAGCCCATATCAAAAGAATTACAACTGGAAATTTTTACACCATTTGCCCGGGAAGCCAACCGGCCAAGTCAGAATGGATTGGGGCTGGGACTTTATATTTCTGCCGAGATTGCCCGGGCGCATCACGCTGAACTTACCTGCGTATCAGATAACAATGAAACAAGTTTTACTTTTAAAATGCCTGCGGGATAGTGATGGGTTTCCCGCAGAATGGTAGGAGACATTAAACTGCTGAAAATATTCTGTCCTATTCCACGTTCACAAACACGGCTTCCTGTATACTGAATTTTTGAGAAGGCATATGCATTGATTCTGCCAACTCATTGAATTTCAACCGCTGCTGGTGCTATGAAAAATAAATTTGGCATAACTTCCAAAGAAAAACAAAGCAACCAATTTAGTGATGGGAGTGGACTGGAATGGTATGATTTTGGGGCAAGGTTTCAAGATCCCCAAATCGGCAGATGGAATGTGGTAGACCCCATGACAGATAATTATTATGGGCTTAGTCCATATAACTATTGTGACAATAATCCATTAAGATTTATTGATCCGAATGGCATGGAATTTAAAGATACGCTTGGAGGCTGGTTTGATTATGCGGATCTTAAAGGAGTAACAGTTAGCAATAAAAAGAAGGAAAATAATTCTTTGGCTAATCGGGCATTTGCCTGGGCCAATGAAGCAGCAAAACCGGAAGCAAGGTTATGGGTAAACCGGAAGGATGTATACAAGGGTGCAAGATTTGATGGTTGGTCGAAAGAAAAGATACAGGAAGCATGGAAGAAGAGAGGAATCAGTGAGGCGGACTTGATAAGATTTGAAAGATATTACCAGTCAGAAGTTGATTATAGAAATATGTCTTTGGGTGCTGTCGCTATTATTGGCGCTCCTATAATCCTGGTTTCAACTCCCATGGCAACGCTCGCTGCTATTACAAGCGGATCAATCGGCGTGAGATCTGCGGCAGCTGCCTCCGATTTAACTATTCAACTTGCCGTAAATATTGGCAGGTATGGATTTACCCGGGATGTCATCGGTAATATCAATATAATGTCGGTTGCGGGTAATTTTTTAATGCCCCAAAATGCTTTGGGATCAAGTGTTATGGGATCCGGACTTGCATTGAACCTAAACGGCAATTGGGGTGGTGTAAGCGGAAGTGCGCAGGGAAGTTTGATCGTTACCAATATTGGAATTGGATATGCGGGTAACCTATTTGGAAATGGACTAAGTAACACGTTTATAAACCAGGGTGCCGGAAAACTGGCAGGCAATTATTCAGGCGACAACCTTGGAAATATGGTTAGTGGCGTTGGACAATATATAAACGAAGAAATACACAAAAAATAAAAATAATTTCAGTGTTCAAACATATAAAAAAAATTCACCTGGCCATAGCTATTGTTATTCTCGGATTGTTAGCTTATGTTACCTGGCATGGAGCTGCCGAACGGGATCTTAAAAAAAATGGAAAAATAGTACAGGCATTGATTACAGAATATCTGCCACCCGGCAAATCGATGTCTGAAGCTAATTATCGATGTGAATTTAAATACAAGGGAAAAATAAAAAGCCTCATAAGTGAGTCCAGGATAAGATACCGTCAACGGTCGTATGTAGGTAAAACTTTTCCTGCAATTTATTCAGCAAAATATGACTTTGTAAGGCTGCTGCTTACCAGCGATGATGCTTTGGAATTCGACATTGATTTATCAAAAGAGTGAGGTGTGCAGACACGTTTATTAATTCATTTACATTATTTTTCAAGTTCATCAATCCATCCCATCATCTCACAATAAAATTAATTTCTTTCCCTCCGGGGAATTAACCCAAGGTCAAGCCCGGTATCTTACACTGCTGGATTAAACGCCAATACAGTGTATTCTTCGATAATTTAAATGTGGGTCATGATAAGTTTGTCTCAATCTCTACAGCGCTTAATATACAAGTTGCCCTTTTTTTCAACTTCCTTTTTAACCTGTAGGACAATTGTTGAAACTTAATCTCGCACAATAGTAAAGCTTAGATTAATCTATTTTCTAATTCAGGTTCAATTTTTTTAAGCCGCGAGGGTGCAAAATCAATACAAAGAAAGACAACTTGAAAAGAATGAAAACACACCGCAAAAGCCGGCGGCTGATGCAGCATTAACTAATTTTAGATTGCCAGCGATTTTTCCGTATGTATTACAACATGCCGGAAGCTGCGTATTTTATTTACAAATTTCTCTTATACTGTTTATAAAGGCATCAATTTCTTCGATGGTATTATAATAATGCGGCGAGGCCCTCACTGCCCAGTCTACGCCTTTTTCATCGAAATCAATCAGGCCAAATGCACGATAACTTGGTACTGTATTTATTTTTCTTTTGGCTAATTCATCTACAATATATTTTGCATTGGATCCTTTTACATGGAAGGTAACCAGGCCGCAAAGTTCCGGACCCCTGTCCAGCACACGCAGGTTAGGTAACTGCATAAGTTGATCTCTCATAAAACCGGATAATGACTTTACCCGTTGCCCTATTTTTTCTTCCCCAATATCCAGGCAATATTGTATGGCTGTAGCCGTGCCCAGCAGTGTAGCATAAGCGAACTCCCAATCTTCAAACCGCATGGCAGTTGGCTGCTGCCGGTACTTATCTTTTTCTTTCCATTCTGCCCCACGCATATCTATGAACATAGGCTCCAATCCGGCGGCCAATGCCTTGTCAGCAATAAACAAAGCACCCGTACCGCGGGGACCTCTTAAAAATTTACGGCATGTTATACTTAGAAAGTCACATTTCAGTGCTTGAACATCCAGTTTCATTTGTCCTGCAGACTGGCAGGCATCTAATATATACCAGGTTTTACCAGCATGTTGCTGATTGTAATGATGATAAATAGCTGCAATTGCGGATACAGGTTGCACCAGGCCGGAGTTAGTAGGAATATGCGTAATGGCTAAAAGCCTGGGCTGAAATTTTTGTAATTTTTCATCCAGGTCATTGAGGTCAATTCCACCACAGGCAGCATTGTTGATATGAACTATTTTTATCCCCATCCGTTTCTTTAGGGAAAGAAATTGTATCTGGTTAGACACGAAATCATCGGTATCAGTTAAAATAACATCTCCTCTTTTAAAAGGGATAGAAGATAATGCCCTGGTGTAGGAATCGGTGGCACTTGCGGTAAATGCAATATTTGCAGGTTTACAATTAAGCAGGCGGGCACATTGTAAATAAAAGTCCTCCACCGCTGTTGCCTTTAAAGCTGCAGCCTCGTAACCTCCTATACCAGCTTCCAGTTGTATGTGGTCAAGCTGCACCCGGGTTACTATATCCGGCATAAGACCTGCTCCTGCATTGTTTAGGTGGATCACATTTTGGCAGCCCTGCGTTTCATTTCTGAAAGTATTTATTTCGGCTGGACTAAAAATATTTATTAGCGGTTCGGAAAGATCGTTGTTAAATTTCATCATGATTAAAGCGGTGGATTTTTAAATTCAGCAATACATTCAATTTCTATTAAGGCTGCCAGGGGAAGGCCTTTTACTGCGACAGTAGTTCTGGCAGGCTTATGGACCCCAAAACATTTTGCATACGCAGCATTCATTTCTTGAAAATTTTCCATGTCGCACAGGTAAATGTTAGTCTTTACTACATCGTGAAGCGTGAGGCCGGCTGTAAGGAGCACCAGCTCCAGGTTTTTTATTGCACGGGTAGTTTGACCGGCTATACTTCTTTCTTCTATCTTCATACTTTGAGGATTTACAGGCGTTTGTCCGGAACAGAATAATAAGTTGCCCGTGCAGATCGCCTGTGTGTAGGAACCAATTGCACCCGGTGCATTGCGTGAATGAATGGTTTGCATGTTTATTGTTTTAATGATGTAGCAAAATTAGGTGTAAGCTCACGACCACTTTAGGCGAATAGAATTTATAGAAGCCTATTTTAATTAATTTTGTTTGCTTAAACGGGTAAAATATGCAGGCGCTTGATGAGTTTGATATAAAATTGCTTCGGCTGTTACAGGAAAACAACAGGACCACTGCAGAAGAGCTGGGTGTATTGGTAAACCTTAGTACGAGCGCTGTTCAAAGAAGAGTTAAAAAACTCCGGGAGGATAAAATAATTGAAGCAGATGTTTCTATTATATCCGCAGAGGCAGCAGGGCTCACCATTACCTGCGTGGTAGATGTAATGCTGAAACTTGGAAATTCTGAAGCCATTGATAAATTCAAAACAGCCATGCAGCAATGTAGGGAAGTAATGTTGTGTTACTATGTAACGGGTACATACGATTTTGTGCTAATTGTAAATACCACAGATATGCAGCATTACGAACAATTTTCTAAGACCTACCTGATGGATGATACTAATGTAAAACATTTTTACACCCATGTAACGATGGATAAGGTAAAAACCGGCTACCGGATTCATATATAGTATGTAGGGGCCGGGTTTAGTTTTGAAAAAAAATAAAGAGATATCAAGACAGTCAACACAATTTTTCACTCCGCAATATTTATTGAAGGCTTTTTTGCTTTGATCTGTCCGGTAATAAATTTTTCGCATCATCTGTGTCGAGATTTACACCCACCCGCATTGCTTTTAAACCGGTAACCCCAGATAATTCTTCCAGTTGCAGGTGCTCCAGGTCATTGAGCAGTACGTTGCCAGACTGCAAATATTTTATATGAGAAAGATATTCAGTGGCTTCTTCATCACCAAAATATACGAGCGCAATTTTGCCCGGCTGCGTCAATCGTTCGCCTGTTCCTTCTATCCGTACTTTATCAATCCTTTTTTTTATGATGTGATAACGGATATTGTAGGCCCCTTCCACATCAAATCTTTTTTCATCTGGTCTGAAATGAATGTCGATAGACTGCGCATGTATAAAGATAAGCTGGGTAGTTTCAACCGGCACCGGCAGTTCGCTGCCCAGCGCATGACTAAACCTGGCAACCGCTGCCATAGAAGTGAGCTGTAGCAATCGTAAATTTTTGAGGTAAATATCACTGTACGGTTTTGCAGGTGCTATAGATTGGCCAATGTAAATGTCGTACTCTACGCCGTCTGTTCTAAACTTTTCAAAATAACAAGGATAGGCTTCCTGGATCTCGTCTTTTAAAAAATCGAAATACCTGTTAATAGATGTAATGATCTTTGTCATAGAAGTTTCCAACAAACGCCTGTGCCCGAAGGCAATACCTGTTTCTTCATTGAGTGCATCGAAATATGGTATCGCAATTTCACCAAGTGTAGTATCTGTGCCGGTAAATTGTTTTAAAAAGGGCAACACATCATTTTCCAGGAATAAGGTTAGTTGCAGCTGGTCTTTAAAATAACTTCCTGCATAGTTGAGTTCTTTGAGCCAGTGATTGCAGGTAAAGAGTTTTTCGCTCAGCAGGCCAAAGTCAGTTTTTTCTTTCAGCTTATTCAATACGCTTATCAGTATATCTAATTGTACCAGGCTATCTTTTAGCATGGCGGCATTTCTTTCGATGGTAGAATTGCGGATATCCACAGCGCCGTAAAGCGGGTAAATTTTTTCAAATACAATGTCATGGTCATGCTGCCACAACGCATTTTTACCGACTCCTGTTTGGTGGAGCCACGACCAGGCTACTTCTACAAACTTCCAGTTAACAGCCGGTTGTAAGCGGGTATAGTTTTTTTTAATGATAGCTTCTATGGCTGCATCCATTGCATCCAGGTAATTGTAAACAAGCTGCGCCAGTAATTCTTTGGCCGAAGCCAGCAGGGCCATCATTTCATTACTTACTTTGTCCTTTATATCGCTAAAGATCTCAACCGTTCCAATTATGTGCCCGCTATAGTGCAAAGGGAGCAGTGCATACGAATAAATATTTTTACTGATCAGGGCATCTCTTTTTTCCGGGGATAAAACGGTACCGGCAGCAGTGTCTTTAAAATGAAATACCTGGGCCCCACCCGGAGATTTTTGCAGCATGTCCAAAATATTTTCCGGCAATGTCCCCCGGTCTAAAGATTCAGAGAACAGCGGGCTGTTTTTATAATAGGCAGCTTCGTTTATCAACTTTCCATTGACCCTGATCAACGGGAGCACGCAGATTTGAATGCTGGTTTCCTGCACCAATTCTTTTAATGCCTCTTTAACCTCCGTAAAATCATAATTCAAATCATAGGCCTTGGTATTCACTATTATATTCCGGATGCTGTCAAGTGCATATTGCTGGGAAATATCCTTTACGGTAGTAACAGTAAAACCCGTAAAAGAAAAGAGGTCCATTGGTAACAGTTGGCTTAGTTGCACTAACCCGTTTTCCTCCTTTGAAATTTTTTCAAGCGTTTCCATACTCAGCGGCGGAAGAGGTGCTTTAGCCGAAACTTCTACAAAACTGGTATCCAGCGAAATACTGAAATGCTTCGTGAGCCCGGTTTTCCCGTCTTTTATGGTACGTACAAAAGATTTTTTTTCTGGTAAGCGATGATCATAAAAGTGTGCCATTATATAACTGTAAAAAAAATATAGTTTATTTTCGAGAATATTCTCGAAGTCCTCATCACACAAAATACAATCCATATCATATTCATTGGCCTTTTCTAATATGGAATAAAATGGAGCTGTACCAAAAAACATGATGGGCTCCATAGGCACACAGAGACCCCAGTATAAATCACTCTCGTTGTCCGAAGCATTGGTGAGCAGTCCATATACCAGGTGTAGCAGTTCGTTTACTTTTGGCAGATCTTCCAGCTGCAGTATGGTATCTGCCAATGGTGAAGCTTCGAGTTGAGTGAGTGCATTGCGAAAAATTTGTTGCTTAAAAGGATTGGGATTGTTGAGCTGGGAGCGCACAGAATTTATAAAAGGTGTAAAAGAGACTGCGCTGTGAGGGCGAATGATTTCCACACTTTTTGCCAGCATGTTTATGATCTTTTGTTCCATAAATGATGTCCCCGAATTTATATTATGTCATTTTTTTTCTTTTTTACCGGGAGGGATACAAGTTACCTCTTTTTTAAAAGAGATCGGGGCGGGAAAATATTGAAAGCTGTTTTTTATCTAAAAAACAGGTACTTCTATCACAATGTATATTCCTTTTTGATGCCTAATTTTTTCATTTTAGACTTGAGGGTGGAGGGCGGAATATTTAATAATTCGGCCGCCGCTCCCGGTCCCCATACTTTGCCATTACATTTTTTTAATACTTCCATGATATGATCTCTTTCATTTTCTTCTATAGTTTTGGTCTTTTTATCAGTGTTGTCAGCCATTTCTTTTTGATGAAAAACAGGAAGGCTGATATCCTCAATGGTTGTACCTTTCGCAAGCAAAATATTCCTTTCAATTAAATGTTCCAGTTCACGGATATTGCCCGGCCAGTTGTAGGCAGCAAATTTCTGAGCAACTTTTTGGGAGATGCCCGTTACTTTTTTTCCTGCTTTGCGATTATAGTAATTTATGAAATGCGCTGAAAGCAAAGGAATGTCTTCCCTGCGATCCCGCAGTGCCGGAAGCAAAATAGGAAAAACATTTAGCCGGTAATAAAGGTCAAGGCGGAATCTTCCTTCCGCCACTTCTTTCTCCAGGTTGCGGTTGGTGGCAGCAATAATGCGTACACTAATTTTTATTGTTGACCTTGACCCCAACCTTTCTATTTCTTTTTCCTGCAGCACTCTTAGCAATTTTACCTGTAGTTCCAGGGGCAACTCTCCTATTTCGTCTAAAAAAATAGTGCCTTTATCTGCCTGTTCAAATTTGCCGATACGCTTATCCGTTGCACCGGTGAAAGCTCCTTTCTCATGGCCAAATAATTCGGATTCAATCAGGCTGGGGGGCAATGCCGCGCAATTGACTTTTATAAACGGGTTTCCTTTCCGTGAAGAAAGATCATGTATACGATCTGCCACTTTTTCTTTGCCGGTGCCACTTTCGCCCAGTATCAATACGGATGTGTCTGATACTGCTACCTGGTTAATTAAATCCATTACCGTTAATAAAGCAGAACTGTTTCCAATAATGCCCGAAAAATGAAGCGCCTGCTTTGATTTAAATCGGGGGGTATTTAAAAGACGTAAGTGCGGGGAAAGATATTTTATTCACCGGCATTACCGCCCAGGTTAAGTTTTGACAGGATACGGTATAAAAAAATTGCTGGTATCAGCCTTACTTCATTTTATTGGCACAGCACTTGCAAAATAAAATGAAAAGTATCGTATGTTAAACATGATCTTACCAATAGGAAGCCTGGCATTAGTAGCCCTTATCTTTTTAGTGGCTTACGCCGGCAGAAACCAATACAAGGATAGGCATCTTAAAAAAGAGTGGAAACGCAATCGTAAACATCAGCGGCTGATGCAGCAGTAATGATCAGCTGTTTATAATTTTGTAAAATATGTTGTCCCTGTATTATATTGGACGGGTTAATGAAATTAAAATAAATCCGCCCATTAACAGGGCATATGAATGGTTGTAATACAACCTTCGCCCGGTGCGCTTTTTATATCTACATTGCCATTAAAACTTTGCACCCTGTTTATCAGGTTAGAAATCCCGATCCCTTTTCTTTTGATGTGGGTATCAAAACCTTTACCGTCGTCTTCCACAATGATATGTATGATATTGTTTTCTTCCCTTATGGAAACCTTTACATTTTTAGCTGCTGCATATTTCAAAATATTATTGGTTTGTTCCTGTATGATCCTGTAAATATTCAGTTTCATATCATCCGTTAAAAGTTCAGGCGCTATAGAATAAGTAAAGGTCGATTTAATAAGTGATCCCTGGTTAAATTTTGTTAGCAGGTCCCTTACCAGTTCGTCTAGTTGTATATCCCGGAGAGGCGTAACCACTTTATGGCAAAGGATCCGTATTTCCTGCATAGAACTGTCTACGAGTTCCATTGGATATTTTATAGCTTCTTTCGTGGTTGCATTCGCATTGCCAGCTATACCCAGGTACATTTTTGTGGCGGCCAGTATCTGGTTGATGTTATCATGTAATTCCTGCCCGATGTGATTCCGTTCTTTTTCTTCGGCTTTGATAATAGCCCTGGCTATTTTCTTTTGCTCCTGTATCTTTTGCTCCAGGACCTTTTGCTCCAGCAGGGCGGTATTTTTTTCTGCTTCTTTTCTTTCGGAAATATCCTGTAGTATACCAAAAATACGAAGCGGCATGCCTGTCTCATCAAATTCAAATTTCCATTCGGTGCAGCCGGTTCTTATTGCTCCATCCTTTCGTATAAAGCGATATTCAAAGGTTGAGTCCTGGAATAATTCAAAAGCTTCCCGCATTTTCTTTTCTGCAAAAACCACATCTTCCGGATGCATATACTGGATGAATAGCTTGTCGGATGGCTTGGTGGTACTTTTATCAATCCCATATATTTTATAGAATTCATCAGACCAGGTGTGGGTATTTTTCACCAGGTCGATATCCCAGTTGCACAGGTGAGCAATAGACTGAGCTTCCTTCAATCTTATTTCGTTTAGTCTCAGGGCTTCCTCGCTTTTTTTTCTCTGGGTAATATCATCTACCAGTCCAACAAAATAACCATTGGCGGGTGTGTATAAAGTTATGGAAAGCCATTTGTCGATAGCGGCAACAAAGGTTTCAAACATGGTTGGTTTGCCGGTAAGTAAAACTCCTGTTACAATAGCTGCATAACCGGGATCGGAGGTAAGCAGTCCCGGCATAATATCAGACATGTTTTTTCCGCCGATATTTTTCATGCCGGTAAGTAATTCATATTCGCTGTTAACAGATATATATGTATAGTCTGTTAATTTGCCATCCTCAAATATCGCTTTACAGTAAGCAAAACCATGCAGCATATTATGAAACAGGCTACTGTATAAAGTTTCGCTGGAAAGTAATTTTTGCGTGCGTTCTGTTACCAGTAATTCAAGCGACTCATTAAATTTTAATAATTTCTCTTCGGCTATTTTCTTTTCGGTAATGTCACGCACAAAACCAATGAATAAGAATTTGCCATTTACTTTGGTGGGCGAAATGCTTAAGGCAACATTAAATTCTATGTTATTTTTATTGAGGGCAAATATTTCAATTGTAGTTCCTAATACCGGTCCTTCGCCGGTAGCCAGGAAACGTTCCAGTCCTTTTTTGTGTGCCTCTTTATATCGTGCCGGTATGATCAAATCTGCCATGTATTTTCCAATGACCTCACCTGAAGTCCAGCCAAAAAGCTTGGCTGAGCGTGGATTCCATTTTACTATCCTTCCCTGGCTATCCATTACTATTCCTGCATCAGGCGCTGCGTTAAATATTGTTTCCACCTGGTCTTCACTTTGCCGGGTAGTTCTTTTTGCTTTTTTGCGGATCATCACATTGTTATAAACCGCCAGGATAAATACCACGACTAAAAGACAGAAGCTGGTTAAGAAAACAAAAAAAGCATGATCAGGACCATGCCTTACTAATTCAATGTGTAAATACCATCCGATAAATGCGATGAGGCATAATATTGTAGCGGTAATAATGAACACGAAGGAAGTTATGAATAGTCTTCTTTTCATCTTGGAGGGTTAAAATAGACTAAAAATTGTTGGGTGGACGGATCAAAAAACCTATCGTTGCTAATCGGGAAGGAGTACTGGTCTGTTAACAAGGTACAGGTATTTTTACTCAAGTAGAAGTTTAATGTTTAGACAGATATCTTACACAGAACTTTAAACAGGTAACTCCCGAGCGGCCAGTTCATTATATAAAAGAAATAATTATTTGATTTACCGGCATCTTCACAATGCCTACATTTGCTAAAAATGAAATATATGAAATGTTTTTTCCTGGCTGCATTGCTGGCAACAACTGTATTGTTCTCGCAGGCCCAACAATTAACTATGGCGCAACCATCGCCTACTCAAACCATTAAACAAAATTTTGGCCTTGGTAGTATAGAATTAAATTACAGCCGCCCGGGTTTAAAGGGCAGGAAGATTGGCAGCGCAGATTTTGTTCCTTATGGAAAAGTATGGCGCACCGGTGCCAATGCTGCTACTACGTTGCAATTTTCTGATGATGTAACCATTGGTGCAACACTGGTTAAAGCTGGTAAGTACGGATTATTGAGTATCCCGGACGCAAATGAATGGATCCTTATCATTAGCAAAGACATCAATATTAATGCACCCGAATTGTATAAACAAGAGAATGATGTAGTAAGGGTTAAAGCAGCCGTAAAGAAAATGGGTGATAAGATTGAAACCTTCACCATCAATTTTACTAATATTAGTAGCAACAGTTGCGATCTGGAGCTGGCGTTTGAAAATACTGCTGTTATACTTCCTGTTACAACAAACACAGATGAAAGGATAATGAAGCAAATAGATAATATACTGGTGAAAGATACCAAACCCTATTATGCGGCAGCACTGTATTATTATGACAATGGAAAAGACCTGGCTAAAGCAAAAGAATGGATAGATAAAGCAAGTGCAGACCCGGCCAATGCAAAATCTTTAAATGTATTTTGGCTAAAGGCACGCATTCATCAAAAGCTGGGAGATAAAGCGGGTGCAAAAGCAAGTGCAGAAAAACTAATCGAAATTGCAACCGCTGCAAAAAATGAAGACTACATAAAAAGAGCGCAGGACTTTATTAAAGCCCTGTAAAAATATATTGATCGTAATTAAAACAGGCTGCTTAAAAAGTAGCCTGTTTTAAATTATACCTACACCTGTTCTTTCATTTTGATGGGCTTACTAAAAATCGTAGCCACAAAGCTCTGAACCCGTGGCCCTATAAACAGCATAGAGCCTACTGCCAATACGTAAGCTATAGACCATGACCGCAGCCAAAAGGCAATGAAATTTTGGGTTAATCCTATATTCACGGCGATGAGTACAAAAGATATTATGGCTGTGGTGATAAAGCCCATGATGAGGGCAAACGCTAATCGTTGTTTCATATAATTATTTTAAGCCGGCTGTATTAAATTCAATGCCTCCTGCGGTTGCACCCGGTAATGCCTGCAGTGCTTTATCCCGCCCGGTGATGATAACATTATTACCTTCTGATACTAATAATTTAGCTGTTTCATACCCGATGCCGACAGTACCGCCGGTGATCAGTATCGTGTTGTTAGTAATATTCATTGTATGTTGGTTTATAAAATATACCTATCGGTATATTATTGAAAAAAAATTAGAGTTGTTGTATGGTTGCTTTTACAGTTTGTAAAATGGTTTTGCGGTAAGCTGTTTTGCCGGTAAGTTTGGTAAGCATAATGGCACCTTCAATAGTAGCGATCATTGCCAGGGCAGTTTCTTCTGCATTAATTTTTGAATTAAATTCTTTTACCCTGATGCCTTCATGTATAATGGCGATAATTTTATTTTTCCAGTTATTAACGGCGTTGTGAGCTTTTTTGCGCAGGGCCGGGTGTGTGTCATCGGCTTCGGTGGCTGTATTTAAAATAGGGCAGCCGCCTTCGGGCAGGCAACCGGCAAAATTATCATACACTTCTACATACACCATTAACTTATTCCTGTTGCTTTTTCGCCCGCTCATTTCGCTGCGGATAATGCTGTCAATCTGCTGCAGGTTATGATCAAATACAGCCAGCGCCACTTCATCCTTATTGGCAAAATTTCCATAGATACTGCCCTTGGTGAGGCCGGTAGCTTGCACCATATCATTCATAGAAGTACCCTCATACCCCTTTGTATTAAAAAGGGGAGCAGTTTTTTCAATGATAAATGCCCTGGTTTGTTCAGCCTTACTCATGGTATTTTTGCAATAGAGTATAAAAATATACCGTATGGTATATTTTGCCAAATTTATTTTGCAGGGAGATGTTAAGCCTATGGGCGTCCGCAGGACCCCAGAGCGGTTGACATCTCCATGCAAATAAACCGAAAACGCCGGGGTCCTGCAGACGCCCATAGGTTTTCTATTACTTTGGAAACGTAACAATAAACTTGCTCCCTTTACCAGCAATGGACTCAACCATGATTTGCCCGCCGGCAGCAGTGATTATTTTTTTAGTGAGATACATTCCAATTCCCTGCCCTTCAATATCGTGGCGTAGCCGGTTATAAACGCCCCATATCTTTTCAATATTTGCGGGTTCCAGTCCTATCCCGTTGTCTGCTACGCTCAAAATAATATTATCAGGGGTTTCAAAAGTATGGATGTTAATTACCGGGTTTTTATCAATAGTGAACTTTATGGCGTTGGAAATAAGATTATATAAAATGCTACGCATGTTCTTTTTGGAAAAAGGAATTCTTGATACCTCCAGTTGCCGGTTTATTATTGCATAACGCTGTTTTATTTTGTCGTCGAGGCTCCACTCAACATTGGTGATCACTTCATCAAGGTCAATAAGGTCTTTTTCATGCAGCTCATTTTCCATTTTAGCAATGGCTGACAAGTCTGTAATAACATCCCTGAATTTTTTTATAGATGAATTTATAACGGCCAAAAACTGGTGCAATTCTGGATTCACGTTGGTAACTTCATTCATTATCCCAATACTCATTTCAATATTGCCTAAAGGAGCCAGCAGGTCGTGTGAGGTTGTATTCACAAAATTGTTGAGGTCTTCATTGATGCGGCTAAGGCTGCTGTTTTTTTTGTCGAGTTCATTCTGAATATCCTTTAAAACAGTAATATCATTAAAAGTAATGATAGCGCCGGTTTGTTTACCATCCGCCTGTTGAATATAAGGCATGGTCATTACCTGGAACCAAAAGCCATCGTTGGTTTCAATTTCCCTGTTTACGGTAAGGCCTTTTGATAATACATCCTTGATGTCTTCAATAATGGTTTCAAACTTAATATTAGTGGAAATATGATTGAGCGGACGGCCTATATCAGCAGGTACCAGGTTAATCAATGAAACTGCTGCAGGGGAAAATTTCATTAACAACAGATCTGCGTTCACAAATAACTGGCCATGTAAGGTACTCCTGAAATAATTATTAAGATCGTCATTAAGATCCAGCAGTTCTTTGTTTTTTAACTGGTAGACTGTATTGATGGTATGCAACTCTTCGTTAACAGACTGCATTTCTTCATTGGTACTCTGCATTTCTTCATTGGCCGACAATAGTTCTTCAACATACGAC
>JACMKX010000098.1 GCA_014379905.1 Ferruginibacter sp.
CGCTGGCTAAATGGCAATTCCCTTCTTCTTTCATTCAGGACTACTGTAATAGCCTGATCTTGTGTTAATGCTGCCAATGGCGCAGTACCGGTTTTTGTTCTTTTTACATAAAGTTGGTTTATGGCTAACATAGCGCCGCTTATATCTCCTGTCCGTGCAAGGCACTCAGCCTTTATCAATACCATTTCTGCCGTGGTTGGGCCCTCCGGTATTCCATCAGTATTGAAGAAAACATAGCCGGGGTAGGAAAATGCCGGATTGGTAAACCCACGGATATATGAAAAGTTCTGTACCATGTGGTACTTATAACGCAGGTCGTTGGCCTGATCGTAAAGGTTAAGCAACTCCTGGCTGGGAATATACCATAAACTTGCATTACTGAGAATGCGGTAATACAAAAACTCTTTCCATCCCAATGCATCTGATGGGTCTAAGTTAACAGGTTTATCGTAAGTGTATGGAACCTGGATAGTAGTTGGCACCCCGCCTACTGTTACTGTTACAGGATTGCCATTGCGCATACCCGTATTGTAATCAACTATAATGTTATAATGTACTAACGCCGCGTTGGCATATTGCAATGCTTTGGTGTAATCATTTTTGCTTAAATAAATACGGGCAGCAAAACCATTTGCCGCTGCAATATTAGCACGCCAATGCCTGGCAACACCGTTTTGAATCAAAGGCACGTTTGTTGCCAATGCAGCAGCTACATCTGATTCAATTTGCTGGTAAGTTATATCCAGTGAACTTCTGGGCACAGGTTCAAAATCCGGTTTTAATTTTAAAGGAAGCCCGGGTTCATTTTTAGTAGCGTCAGCATAAGGAATACAATAAGTATTAGCTAACTGCCAATAACTGTAAGCCCTTATTAAATGTGCATCTGCTTTTAGCGCCGCCTTCTCTGCTTCGCTGCCAGTAACTACGTCCACATTATCTAAAACAAGATTTGCATGAAAAATTTTAGTGTATTCGGCAGTCCAGAAATTTGGCCCGGAAAAATTACTCTGGTCAGTTATAGGCATGTTAGGAATATCCCACAAAGAAAATTGGATAATAGCAGAAGTAAAAAAAGAAGGCCGTGCATCGTAAATGGCTTTAGAGATACCATAATCATCCGAACCATAAATTACAATGTTATCTTTTTCCTGATAAAAATTGGCGGTCCCACTGTACCCATTCAACAAGGCATTTAAATCGCCGGTGGTTTTTATCACAACTGATGAGCCTTTGCTTGGCCTTTCATCTAAAAACTTTTTACAGGATAATAAGGAAAGGCAGGTAATAACAACCAGCAAACTATTTATTATATTTCTTGATTTCATTTTTAAAAATTTTTCGGATTTACAATTCAATTTTTACCCCAAAAGTGTATAAAGCCCTGGGCCTTAATGTACGCTTCAAATATTCAGGATCCTCTTTTGCATCGTTGGCCAGCCAGGTATATAAATTATTACCCTGCACTAATATCTGTGCATTGCGGATATTCACTTTCGACAATAATTTACGGGGAAGATTATAAGAAATGTTTACCTCCTGCAGCCTGGCCAGGTTTGCACTTACATA
>JACMKX010000099.1 GCA_014379905.1 Ferruginibacter sp.
ATGCAGGCATTTCTGCAGCAAGTGCGATAGTGCTTGAAAAGCTATTTGGAGCATCTTATTCATTTACTGACCATACTTATGATGCTACTTATGGAGCCCGCACTTATAGTTCCTTTGATGCTTACGCAAAAGAAGCCGGCCATTCAAGATTGCTGGCAGGCATACATTACCAACCTTCCATTACCGCAGGATTAATACAGGGAAGGCAGGTAGGAAATAAGGTTATTCTATTTAAATTATTTTAAACAACCTGTGTACGTAAATCAGCCGGAAATTTTTCCGGCTGATTTAAATTATAAAAGGTTGTTAATGCATTTTGCTTTAAGCATACAAATGCTATACAGAATAATTAAATTAACTTTAAAAAAATGGAAGCGCTAAGTGCTAAAGACCAGATAGACAAAAAAAATTACAGTTCTAACTGACTACAATGCCACAACCGGGCATACTGCTTCAACAAAATTTACAACATGACGGTCTTACATTTACTGAAATAATTAAAGATGATAAAATTAGCTACGCCTGCTATGTATACTTTGACAAATGAAAATCTTATATGCGGAGAGTTTTTTTTATATTAAATTTTTCTCTTTCATTCTGTCTAACCGGGCAGGCGCAGCAGATAGCAGCCAGGTTCAATATTGATAGCCTGAAAAAAATTATGCCTTCCTTGAAAGACAGCAATAGGATTGATTGTTTGAACAAGCTAAGTATTGAATATTTCATAAATGCGCTGGCGGAAACCTATATTAATGTGCATACAGATACTGCTGCTATGTATGCGTCCCAGGCTTATAATGAAGCTGTCAAAATTCAATATATCAAAGGAATTGCCGATGCTTTACAGAACCTGGGCGAAATTGCCCGTGACAGGGGCAACTACGTAGCCGGAGAAAACTATTTCCGTCAGTCAATTGAGTTATATGCAAAAATAAATGACAGGGAAAAATATAGCTGGGCACACTATACCATGGGTTGGTGCCTCCACAGGCAATGCAGGTTTTCTGAAGCAAAATTGATCTGGGAAAAAGCGCTTATTTACTATATAGAGGTAGATAATAAAAAACGTCAGTCAGAATTAATAAGAATGATTTCTTACACTTATAGCGAACAGGGCTACAATGAGAAAGCTTTTGAAAATTTATTACAGGCGATCAGGATCACCTTTAAAATAAATGATGCAAGAGGCATTATTTCTTCGCCACAGGTTATGGGAAACTTGTATAAGGATGCCGGAGAAATCGAAACAGCTTTAGCATATTATCAGTTAGCTGCAAATAATGCAAAGCCATCCAATCCTGTTCGTTACAACCACCTGTTGGGGCAGATTTCGATGCTGATGAATCAATTTGATTCAGCCATATATTATTATAAAAAAGCCGGCCAATATGTAACCCTCGCAACAACCGACAGTATTATTATAAAAAGGGCTTTGTCTTTTCAAAGTTTGTCAGTAGGGGCTGTATACCTGAAACAGCACAAATACAAAACGGCAATTGAACAGTTCATTCAGCCGCTGCATTTTTTTGAAAGAGGGAATGATAAAAACGCCATGATGCGGGTTTTAGTTTCTCTTGCGGGCTGCTACCAACTACAGGGAAATTTAACTGAGGCATTTTTATATGCAAAACGTTTATTTAAAATAGCGCAGCAAACAGGCGCCAGGCCATTTTTACGGGATGCCTATAAATTGTATTGGGAAATATACGACAGGATGGGAAGAACAGACAGTGCCTACAAATACAATCTAAAATATATAGCATTAAAAGATTCCATCCTGAGTGATGAATACCGAAGAAATATAGCTTTATCGCAAATGAAATCGCAGGATGAACAGCAAAAAACAAAAATTAGTCTACTGCAAAAGGACCAGCAGCTTAGCCTGCAAAAGCTAACATTGCAGCAACAAAAACTTAAGAGTGAATCGTTAATCAAATATATATTTATTACAGCCGCAGGTGCCTTTGTATTAATTGCCATTGCCGTTTTTCGCAACACCAATCTTAAACGGAAAAATGAAAAACAACAACTGGAACACCAGTTAGAATTTCAACAACTGGAAAGTAAAAAAAATATAATTGAATTTCAGCAACAAGCTACTGAACTTGAAATGCAGGCTCTTCGTGCCCAGATGAACCCCCATTTTATTTTTAATTGCCTTAGTTCTATCAACAGGTTTATTTTGATTAATAAAACAGAGGAAGCCTCAGACTATCTTACCAAATTTTCCCGGTTAATACGGATGGCTTTAATCAATTCTGAAAAATCACTGATTACACTCGAAATTGAACTGGAGGCACTTCGCCTCTATTTAGATTTAGAAAGACTGAGATTTAAAAATACCTTTAATTACAGTATTACTTTTATAAATAACATTGATACCAATACGGTGTATATTCCACCCATGCTGATACAGCCTTTTGCTGAAAATGCCATCTGGCATGGGTTAATGCATAAAAAAGGAATTGGCCAGCTTGAAATTCAGTTGTGTGCACAGGATAAAACATTGACCTGTAGTATTATTGATAATGGTATAGGTAGAAACATGGCTGCTAATTTTAATAGCCGTTCTGCAGAAAAAAATAAATCAATGGGTGTTGAAATTACTGCTGGCAGGCTGGCACTTTTGAATAAATCAAAAAATGAAGCTACAGTATTTAGTATTGAAGACATAATTGATGATGAAGGAGCAGGTTGCGGCACTAAAGTAACACTTACAATGCCATACAAAGAACTTACAGAATTTGTTGCCTAAAAATAAATTAAATGATCACTGCTACTATCGTTGATGATGAACCAGATTGCTGCGAATCGCTGGTGATGCTATTGGAGCGGTATTGCCCCGAAGTAAAAGTGCTGGATATCTGCTACTCTGCTGAAGCAGCTATCCAGTCTATTAAAGAACATCAGCCACAAATACTTTTCCTGGATATTGAAATGCCATTTATGAATGGCTTTCAACTGGTTGAAAAGTTAGGCAACCTTAATTTTGAACTAATCTTCACAACCAGTTATGATCAGTATGCTATTAAAGCTATCCGCTTTAGCGCATTAGACTATTTATTAAAGCCTGTTGACAGGGAAGAGTTACAGAAGGCAGTACAAAAAGCTGCACAGCGTCCTCATCATCCGCTGCCACAACAACTCGATATGTTGTTACAAAAATTGCGACATCCTGCTATGCCTGTAAACAAAATTGCCATTCCTACCATGGAGGGTTTTATTTTGCTGGCAGCAGCATCCATTATCAGCTGCGAATCACAGGGAAATTATACATCCCTGTTTTTAAAAGATAAGAGGAATATAGTTGCTTCCCGTAATTTAAAAGAAATGGAAGAGATATTGGACGACTATCCATTTATAAGGATTCATCATTCCCACATTGTAAACATTAACGAGGTAGAAAAATATATAAAAGGTGAAGGCGGTTATCTGGTTATGAGCGACGGCTCAAGTATCAATGTTTCCAGGAGCAGGAAAGAATTTTTGTTAAAAAAACTCTCTTTAAAATAAAAAATTACAGGCTACAACAGCCTGCACCTTAGCTTCTCTTACTAATTTTTAAATCATTGCGGCCAAAGCCATCACGGAAGACAGCAATACCACGCATTTCCAGCAATTTAATTTGTTCATTTTTGATGATTTTATTGGTACAAGTTTATAAAAAATCAACCGGGGTATTTTGTTAATTTTTGTATAGCCGATTACCTGGTGGTGTTTGCCTGGTCTGCTGAAGCGGGTCATATTATGCGGTCTACTTTAAGTTATTCAGCCATTCCGCCAGCTCATCTCCTTTCATCACCCTGTCCACAGCGTTGGTGAGTAATGCCTGCTCCGGCATGTACGAAACACCTGCCTCCCCGGGTTCCTGCACTATGGTATAACCCCCGGCCTCTTTTATGGTTTTAATGCCGGCAGCGCCGTCTGCATTGGCACCCGATAATAAAATAGCAACGAGTTCATTCTTATACGCCACGGCAGCACTCATAAAACTTACATCAATACTTGGCCTGCAGTAATGTACCCTTTCCGATACATCCAAAGACAATGTTCTATCTGCTTCTGTAAGCAAATGATAATCGGGCGGGGCAATATAAATGTAACCAGCTTGCAGCGCATCTTTTTCATCTGCCTCTTTTACGTTAAGCGAAGTTCTTGAAGCAAACAATTCTGTAAGCGCACTGTCCGCAACGGTATTGCGGTGCATTATTATAATCAAGGGGATAGCGAAATCTTTTTTTAATGCAGGCAATACTTTCATTAGTACTTCCAGGCTGCCGGAAGAACCTCCAATGATTATTAGCCCGGCTTTATTTATTTGTTCTTGCGCCATACTTTTTCATTGTACACTACCTGTTTATAATAACCGGCAATGGGTGAAAATTTAAGAGACTCTTTGCTGCCAAGCGCCAGGAAGCCCAGTGAGTCGAGACTGCGGTCAAATAACTGCAACACTTTTCCCTGCAATTCCCTGTTAAAATAGATCAATACATTCCTGCAAAGAATTAACTGGAATTCGTTGAACGATGCATCGGCCACCAGGTTGTGGGTTGAAAAGATCATTTTTTCAGAAAGGGCACTATCAAACTTTGCATTGTTATGATTGGCGTGGTAGTAAACAGAAAAATCTTCTTTTCCGCCGCTGCGTATATAATTTTCTGAATTCTGTCGCATGGTTGCTACGTGAAAGATGCCCGTTTTTGCTTTTGCCAATACGGCCTGGTTTATATCCGTTGCATACAAAATAGATTTATGCAGCAGGTTGGCTTCCTTTAATAAAATTGCCAGCGAAAAAACTTCTTCACCCGTGGAACAGCCGGCATGCCATATTCTTATAAAAGGATAAGTAGCCAGCACTGGCAACACATGTTCCCGCAGCATTTTATAAAAACCTGCATCCCGAAACATTTCTGTTACATTAACGGTGATCTGTTCTACAAAATTCATGAAGAAAACCGGGTCCTGCATCAGGCGTTCCTGCATTAACGTAAAAGAGGGTTGTTTTGTTTTTGTATAAAAAAGATCAATCCTGCGATGAAGCGAGGCCCGGGCGTAATCACTAAAATCGTAGCCATAGCGGCTCACAACTTTGTGTAGTAACAATTCTATCGCTTCGGCTTCTACCATAGGTTGCTTTAATTACCATTAATTATTTTTAAAAGCTCGTCTACATTCACCGGTTTGGAAATGTATTCATCTGCGCCTGCAGATATACATTTTTCCCTATCGCCAGGCATTGCCTGGGCAGTAACGGCAACAAGTTTTATTTGCTGAAGGGAAGGCATTTTTCTTATAAGCATCATTAGTTCATAGCCATCAATGTCCGGCATCATCATGTCTACCAGTGCAATATTGATGGTTTTATCGTTTTTTAATACTTTCAATGCCAGCTCCCCGCCAGGTGCAGTGATGCATATAAAACCTTTAGAAGTTAAAACAGCTTTAAGGGCAAAAATGTTGCGTTCATCGTCATCAATGATGAGAATTTTTTGCAATTGTGAATTCATATATTAATATCCTTTTTCGTATAGCCATATTCTTAAAAGCGATACCAGCTGGTCAAGGTCAACCGGTTTGGAAATATAATCGCTGGCACCTGCGGCAATACATTTTTCCCGGTCGCCGCTCATTGCTTTGGCTGTAACAGCAATAACCGGAAGGCTCTTGTACTGCGATTTGCTTCTTATCTTTTTAATACTTTCATAACCATCCATTCCAGGCATCATCATATCCATGAGCACCACATCCACCGGATTTGATTTCATCAATTCCAATGCTTCCTTACCATCCATGGCTGGAACTACATTCATCTGGTATTTTTCAAGCGCTTTTGTCATGCTATAAATATTGCGCACATCATCGTCTGCCAGCAAAACTGTTTTTCCCCGCAGGCTGTTTTCTTCAATAACAGACTTTTCAAATCCTTCGCCATTATTACTACCAGGGTTTTGTACAACGTGAAGGAACAGCGATACTTCATCCAGGATACGCTGGTAAGAGTTAGCTGTTTTCATTACAATGGCATCTGCATATTTTTTCAGCTTAAATTCTTCCGGCTGTGACAGACTTTTGCCGGTAAATAAAATAATGGGCAGCTCTTCAAGGCCATCATTACCCCGGATAGTTTCCAAAATCTTATCTGCATTTTCTTCGGTAATACTTTTATCCAGTATCACGCAGTTCACCTCTTTTTTATGAAGAGATTGAATACTCTCCTCCACTGTTTGAAATATCTCCGTGTTTACATTATAAGTGCCAAGATAATAAGCCAGGGCTTTTGCATGCTTATAATTATCCTCTATAATAAGCACCTTATTTTCTTTTTTCTCCAATACATATTTTATCTTATCAAAAATAGTATCGAGCTGTTCAAAAGCTACCGGCTTATTAATAAAATCTACAGCCCCCTTCAGTAAACTTTCTTTTTTCATTTGATGACTGCTCATCATATGCACAGGAATATGCCTTGTTTTAGGATTGTCTTTAATGGCTTCTATTACTTCCCACCCACTTTTAATGGGCAATTGGATATCCAATAAAATGCCTGTTGGTAAATAGCTGGCTGCCAGCTCAATACCCATATCTCCCCTAACCGCAGAAATGACTTTGTATCCTTTTTGCCTGGCAAAATCCATGAGTGCTTTTGCAAAGTTCACATCATCTTCTATTATGAGAATTATTTTATCGTCCACTTTAATTTCATTGCGGTCATCCGCAATTTCATCGGGTATAGTTTCTGAAATAAATAATTTTTTTCCGGTTATTTCTTTTTCCGGAATTATTACCGGACGCAGCACCGGGGCAACTGTATCCTTCTGAAAAGGCAATATTTTTCCGCTTTGTTTAGATGGAACACAAAGCGTAAATTCACTTCCCTCGCCGGCTACACTGTGCAATACTATTTCGCCCCCCAGTAGCTTTGCCAGTTCACGGCTTATGGAAAGCCCTAAGCCTGTACCGCCAAATTTTCTGCGGGTAGAACCATCCTCCTGCTGAAAGGCTTCAAATATCAGGTCCTGTTTTTCGCCGCTGATACCAATACCGGTATCTTTTACACTAAAGCAGATATAGCCGGGCCGCTTCCTATCCGGGTTAATATTAAGTTGCACAGCACCTTTGGAAGTAAATTTAAAGGCGTTAGACAATAAATTTTTCAGTATCTGCTCCAGCCTTTGTTCATCCGTTTCAATAACAGCTGGTATTTCTTCACTCACATTGATCTGCCAGTCTATTTTATTTTCTTTGGCAACGGGCGCAAACAATGCCTCCATTCCTTTAGTTATTTTATTAACAGATACCGGCAAATATTCTACCGTCATGTTGCCGGATTCAATTTTAGAAAGATCCAGTATCTCATCAATGAGCTGCAGCAGGCCCGTGCCGGAACTTTGTATTACCGATGCATACTGCACCTGGTCGGTACTGAGATTTTTTTCATTGTTCTCGCTCAGCAATCTTGACAATAATAAAATTGAATTAAGCGGCGTACGCAATTCATGCGACATGTTGGCTAAAAATTCTGATTTGTATTTTGTTGACAGGGCAAGTTCCGCAGCCTTTCTTTCTATTTCTGTATTTTTTTGCTGTATCAAAAAATTACGCTGCTCCAGGGATGATGATTTTTCTTCCAGCATCACATTGGTTTCAATGAGTTCTTCTGACTGTACTTTTAATTCTTCTTCGGATGTTTGCAATTGCTGTGCCTGCGCTTCCAGCTCTTCATTAATTTGTTCAAGTTCGGCCTGCTGGCTCATTAATTCTTCCGACTGCGATTGTGTTTCTTCCAGCAGCTCCTGCACTTTTTCTCTTGCCTGCACCGTATTGATAGCAATGCCAATATTCTCCCCGATATTTTTAAAGAGTTGCAGGTCGTTTTTAGTATAAGGCTTTACGCTTCCCAGCTCAATAACTCCTTTTACTTCATTTTCGAAAAACAAAGGGAATACCACTATGCTGGAAGGTTTTATGTGCGTGGAAGCAAAACTGATCAGGATATCTTTTTCTTCAATATCTTCCAGCAAAATGGTTGTTCTGTCTTTAGCCGACTGCCCTACTATTCCTTCGCCAAATTTTATTTTACTGCCACCATTTTCTACTGCTAATGCGTAGCCGTTTTCCAGCAACAGGTATTCGTTGTGTAAATTAATATATAAAGCACCTACCTGGCTCCCGGTGTACCCGGCAATAAAGCTGATAATTTTTCCTGTTACCTGTTTAAGGTTATCATTGCCAATAACAGCTTCATTTAAGCCCGCTATGCCTGATTGTAACCATTCTTTGGTGGCCAATTCATCGAATGAACTTTCTAATGATACCGCCATTTTATTTAATGCCACAGAAATGTTGCCCAATTTATCTGCTTCACTATCTTCTACCCTAACGCTATAATCACCACCAGAAATTTTTACAGATACGTCCTGTATCAGCCCTATCCGCCTGCTGATAGAACGGTCTTTTTCTTCCAGTTCTTCCTGCAATTTGCTGCGCAGTTCAATGTCTTTATTCATCTTGTAAAAAAAGATGACGGTTATTAAAATGGCCAATAAAGCGGCCACTACTATTACGATGGGTGTATAGGCGGCCACCTTATTTAATGTATCTGTCCGGGTCTTCAACAAAACATTTTCCAGCATTACCATATGCTTTACCTTAAACCTTATACTGTCCATGTGATCCCTTCCTACTTTTAAATCGTTAATATCCAAAGCCTGGCCTAGTTTCCGGGTATCGATCAGTACCTGCAAACGCGCAAACCGTTTTCTTACCATACTCTCCAGCTCAATGATATTTTTCTGTTGTGCTGCATTATCGGACGTGAGTATTTTGATCTCATTCACCAGCGAGTTAGCTTTTTCGGAAGAACCTACATAAGGCTCCAGGTAATCGCTTATACCGGTAAGTAAAAATCCACGCTGACCTGTTTCTGCGTCTTTAACGGTTGACAAGGTTTCTTCCAGC
>JACMKX010000100.1 GCA_014379905.1 Ferruginibacter sp.
CATCCGCCGTATTAACGCCATGAACTACAGTTGGCGTGTCTTTGCTTTTGGTTGGCCCTGAAATAATCACAGTACGTCCACCAGCATTAATGTGTTTCTCTGCATCTTCCCTTTTAGTGAACAATCCGGTACTTTCTATCACCACATCAATATTCAAATCTTTCCAGGGAAGTTTTGCAGGGTCTTTTTCAGAAAAGAATAGTACCCTGTTGCCATTTATATGTAAATGGTTTTCATGTACCGAAACGTTGCCGGAATATTTTCCATAAATGCTGTCATACATTAGAAGGTAGGCTGCATTCTCTACACTCATCAAGTCATTGATGGCTATAATCTCAAGGCCAGGCGTATCCATAATTACTTTTAAAGCTGCCCTGCCAATTCTGCCAAATCCATTAATTGATATTCTTTTCATTTTACGGTCCTTTTAATAAAATCAAATTATTTAATAATTGCCTTGTAAAAATGAGAATTTGAACAATAGCGCGTTTGGCTTTGCCATCAATACTTTTTGATTTTTAGATTCAATGTTTAATTTCGATAAAGCAGTGAATTATATTTTCAAAAATGATGGGCTTTATTGAATACAATAAACTTTCAACCATCCTCACTTTCGAATAACAAACATTAATGGTTAAGATTAGTTTGTTTTATCTGGCTTTTGACGAGTGTTTGTATGGTGCCACTATCGATTCTCCACAGATTCACTGCACACCAAATTTTTTTTGGAATAAGTAATTAGAAACTAATCGCAAGGAATAGTTATCTATTTATGTTATACATTAAATGATGAAACGATTTTTACTTCATCCGGTATTACTGCTGTTTACGATTACTGTATCTCCTTTTACCTATGCACAAAAAGAACATGGATTCACCTGATACATTCAATGTCACCCTAACAATCAACAAACCGGCAGTATGTGGCGGAACCTTTACCGGGATAAGAAGAGTTATTTTTGACAGGTATACAGCACAAGCTTTCTAGGTAAATGCCATCTGCGGTAGCCCTAACATCGGCTTCATCAATGGTTCCAGTATTGAAGCTGGAGGAAACATCGCGGCCTACAGTTGGGACTTTGGTGATGGTAATACCTCAGCGCAACAAATTCTACGCACACCTATGCGGGTTATGGACGTTATACCGTCAAGCTGATTACTATATCAGCCGACCTATGCCATACTAAAGACACTGCGACTGAAGCCATCAGCATTGCAAGGATTCCAAATGCTAATTTTAGTTACACCAGTGGTTTTTACACTTCCCCTGTTTCATTGAGTGACTTCTCTACTATTCCTACAGGATTAATCGGTTCCGGGCGATGGGAATTTAGGGATGCCAATATTTCGAATGTGCAACATCCTGCTCACCAATATTCTCTGCCCGGAACTTATGCCATCTGGTTAATTGTAGCGGGTAATGCGCTATGTGCATCAGATACTATAGATCAGCAAGTAAGGGTAGGAGATATGCCTTTGGTAGATTTTACATTGCCAGCCGTTTGCCTGCTGGACGCCAACCCTATTGTAAAATCGGTAGGCATTAAGGCCGTAACCATGTTGGTGCAGACTGACAAAGGTTGTAGATCTTAAAGATGAATTGAAGAACCTTCGAACGGGCGCAAGATGATTCCTAAAAAACAAAAAAGCCTGCAAATACAAAGTTTGCAGGCTTTTGCATATTTTGGTAGGCGAAGAGTGGATTCACAGTGAATCGAACCCAATGCACAAACCTTTCAAGCTTCACGCTTCCTGTAAATTTTATTTGTCTGCTCACCGGATAACTCACCACCTTTTAATCGGTTAATTTGATCGATAAAATTGCTTATCGATTTAACACGAACTGTTAGAATTTTAAGATAAGAAATTTGTGATTTTTGTATATTTGTACAGTGAAATTAAATAAAGTAAAGTTGAGTGTGATATTGTTTGAAAAAACTGATTTGATAGACTAAAAAATAGACCAAAAAAATTAAAGCATTGATCCTCTGTTGGTTGTTTTTCAATGACGAATCCGCCAGGGACCTCCGAAAGGGGCTATCAATGAGATAGTCCCTTTTTCTATTCTTACCTATCCTTACTGTTAGCCCTTTGATTTCAGAAGGTTGTAACATTTTTAGGCTTCCTGCATTTTTGCCTCCGCAATACATGTAAGATTAATCGTTTATTACTTACTTTGAATTTGCAAACGCTCCGTAAATCAAATAGCACGGAAACACCCGGAGATAGGATAAATTCTGCCATTTAGCTGACTCTGAAAACAGTTGTTCTTTACCTCTTTTGGGCATTTTTTGCTTTTTTATATTATCGTACGTCAATAGAACAGCAAAGATTTTATTCGCTCTGTGCCGGCGAAATGAACCGGATCAGTTAAGTCCGAAAAAATGTATATTACATAGTATCCCTTTATTATTCCTTTTATGCAAACAGATCAGACAAAGAATGTAAATTCAAACAAAGCTTTTCATCCTAGCGGCACATCCCAGGGTTCCTTACATGAATTAGCCTTTAATAACACGGCCCAGGCCTGCATTATTTTCTCAGTTAAAACAGGTAAAATGGTCACCGCAAATAATGCGGCCTGCGAATTGTTAGGATATACTGAAGAAGAAATATTAGGCAAAAGAAGGTCGGGGCTTTTCAATGTTAAGGAAACAAATTTCCGGAAAATGCTTTTAAAAAGAAAAGCCGAAGGGCAGGCAATTGCAAATGTACATGCAATCTTAAAAAACGGCGATCTTCTTCCCTGCGAAATCAGTTCATCTCTTTTTAAAGACCAGGAGGGAATAGAAACCTCTGTTACTACTATCAGGGATATGCGCCCGGCTATAGCTATACAAAAAAGGAAAGATATTAAAAAGGATAAATTATCCAAGAGCAATATTCAAAAGGAACAACATAAATCGGAAGTTTTGTTGGAGCAAACCAACCAATGGCTGAAATATTTTGCTGAAACTTCTTATGATGTGATGTGGGACTGGGACATCTCAACAGGAAAAATTTATGTTGGCAATAGTATAGAAGATGTGTTTGGCTATAAAATAGAAAATGACCTGATTGATTACGACATCCTGGGTCAATATCTTGAACCAACAGAAAAACTTATTGTCCAAAATAAGATTAAGAGAAGTTTGTCGTCCCGGAAAAAATCGTGGGAAGATTCGTTTTCGATCCTTCGCAAGGATGGGGTAATGGCGTCCTCCACTTCCCGTGCCTCCATTATAAGGGATGAAAACGGACAAGCCATAAGGTTAGTAGGTGCCACACAAGACGTTAGCAAGATACTTACCCTGGAAAAAGCTTTACAAGATCAGGAAATCTTTCAGCAGGAGGATAAAGAAAAAATCAGGCTGATTACCAAGCTTTCGTTTGATGTGATATGGGATTGGGATCTTACAACTAACCAGGTATTCATAGGTGAAGGGTTTAAAGAGCTGTTTGGTTATACAATAAAAAAAAATAAAGGCGACATGACAAAGGATTGGGTAAATCATATTCATCCTGATGATAAAGGTTCAATCTCTGCAGAACTAGCCAATACGATCAAGTCTAAAGCAAAACACTGGAAACACGCCTACAGGATCATCCGGTCGGACGGAACAATTGCCAAAGTGTATGTTAGAGCTGATATAATACGAAGTGCCGACGGAAGGGCTTACCGGATGATTGGCGCTGTACAGGATCTTACCCGTCAAAAAAAACTGGAGGAACAACTGGATCTTGAGATAAAAAATAATAATAATCTTCTTCAGACTTATGAAGAAAATTTCAATCTCATTTTCAATTCTTCTTCCGATATTTTATATGATATAGACCTGGTTAATGACGCGATTATAGTAAGTGATGCTTTTGAAAAAAAACTGGGATATAAAGTAATTAACAATAAATCATCCTTAAAGGAATGGATAAGCCATGTACACCCGGAAGACAAGGTGATATTAAAGAGAGATTTTCAACGAGTGCTCAATACAAGCGATGCTGACTGGAAATTTAATTTTCGTTATTTGCGATTTGATAATGCTGTAGTTGCTATGTCAGGAAATGCTGTTGTATTGCGTCGTCCTAATGGAGAAGCCTACCGGGTGATCGGGTCTATGCAGGATGCAGACAAACAAAAACATATTGAAAAAGAATTGATTCCGGAAATCGAGTCAAGGGAAAACGAGATGATATATGCATTGAATGAAGCCAGGATAGCAGAGCGTTCTGAAATCGGTAAGGAGCTTCATGATAATGTAAATCAATTACTTGGTGCTTCCAAGCTCTACGTTGAAATGGCAAAAAAGGGCGGAAAAAACAGCAAAATGTACCTTGACAGATCGACTGAGTATACGCTTACTGCTATTGAGGAAATACGTAAACTATCAAAAGGCCTTGCCAGCGATGCTTTAAATGTGTTAGGCCTTTTGGGTTCAATCAGGAATTTGGCAGCGGATATAATGGAAGTGCAACCCCTTACAATAACACTTAACTTAGACACATCCATTGAAAAACTAATTAATGATCATGTAAAATTGAACCTCTACCGAATAGTACAGGAACAGTTTAATAATATTATTAAACATGCCAACGCATCAACCATCTCTGTTTCATTTCGGCGTAATGAGCATCTTGCACAATTAACTATTACTGACGATGGTAAAGGGTTTGACGTTTTTGAAACACAGGAGGGTATTGGCCTGAAAAATATAAACGAGCGTGCCAGAATTATTCATGCAAATTCAGAGACCGTCTCCGAAATCGGAAAGGGGACTACATTTTCTCTCAAACTAAATATGTAACTATGGTCATTGGGTAATTTTACCAGAAATCTTTAGTTGATATGCTCGCAGGGTTCACTCATGAAGTAATCAGTTAATAATACTTGGTGCTATTGAAACGGATGCAAAACAGATTATACAATTGAAAACATCTGGGTAAAAAACATGTAAGCGGATCGGGAATGAAAGAAGTGCAGGGATAGGACTAACTATCCAGCCATTTTTTAAATGCCGGTGCTTTTTCCCTGCTGATATCAATGTCCAGGTTTGCCTGGATGATGAGTTTTAAAGAAAGCTTTCCTGTAGGATGTGCATGTACAGATTTAACCGCATTTTCATTTACAATATACTGCCTGTTGGCCCTATAGAATTTTGCGGGGTTTAATAATTCTTCTATTTCTTCAAGTGTGCCATAGTCCAGGATGTGACGCTGGTTATCAAAAGTGCAGAGATAAATGAGTTGATCCCGTACAAAGTAAGCAATGTCATTTGTTTTTACGGGTAAAAGGGTATTGCGAAAATTTACAATAAATTTTTCTTTATGATTTATTTGCTGGAAGCTGCCGGGAGCCAGTGCTGTTAATAACGCGGCTACATCCAGTGGAAGCACTTGTTTATTTTGTAATAATTTTCTGCATTTGGCAATGGCGTTGTTCAGATCCTCCTTATTAATCGGTTTCAATAAATAGTCGATGCCATTGGTTTTAAAAGCCTGTAGGGCATATTCATTAAATGCCGTAGTAAAAATAACAGGGCATTGCAGGTTGAACGACTGAAATATTTCAAAACTTACGCCATCACTTAATTGAACATCCATAAAAATAAGATCGGGTTCTGCATTTTCCCTAAGCCAGTTTTTAGCAGTTTTCAGGCTTGGCAGCGTAGCCTGTATCCTTATATCGGGGGCAACTTCTCCTATTTTTTTTAAGAGCTCCTTGGCTACCAGGCTTTCATCTTCTATAATTATGGCGTTCATTAACTGCTATTTTTCTTACTAAGAATATAAATGAAAGATACAATATTTGCCAGCTTTAAGCCTGTTTTTACATGCTTAAAAGCAGCATTTTTTCCTGTACCATTTTTTTATTTCGGCGCGACACCGGAAGCATATCATTGTTACACATTCCTATTTTTGGCAATTTACCACGAACGTATTTTTCCATATAATGGAGGTTAACAAGGTGTGTACGGTGTATTCTGGAAAAATGTCTTCCAGCAAGCAATTCGTCAAAATGCGCCAGCACTTTTGACACGATCAGGGTTTGTCCATTCATAAAAAACAATTTGCTGTAATTCGAAATGGACTGGATGCGAACAATATCTTTTATATCTATGTAATAAATATAAGTGATTGTTGCCACCCGTATTTTATCATCAAAAATGTGAGGGTCCTGGCTGCATCCCTCCTCATTCCTTTTAAAATAAGTAGTTTCCAACTGGAGCATAAAATATTATTTATTGAAAGATAAAAACCTACGCTGAGCTTTATCGGTTTTCTTTATTTTTTAAAATTTCTATTTCTTTCTGAAGTTGTTCAATTAAATGCTGTTGCTCCTGCACCGCTTTTACAAGAGGTACCACAAATGCTGCATACCGCAATCCATAAATTCCGCCGGATTTTTCAGGCGCATCTATCCCATTGAACTCGAATCCGGTTTCTTTTGCAGCAGCTTCAACTTCCTGTGCTATAAAGCCTGTGTAATTAACCTGTTTGGTTGTAGATCCAATACCTGGTCCCATACTATCAGGAATATTCAATTGTTTATTCAGTGATTTCAGATCCAGGTTATAACTAACCGGGTGCAGTTTCATAATAAATGCCAGACCCTTTACATTTTCCCGCACATTAATTTTATAACGTCCGTCACTCAGGGCTGTCCAGTCAACCAGGCCACCGATAGAAGTAATATTGGCATTGCCGATACGTACCTGGTTGCTGGCCGTTATTTTTGTATTATAGCCAATAGCTGTACTGTTATGGTAAACATTGGCAGCGTTGTCATTATTGGTATTGGCACCTAACAGTGTAACATAATTGTCGTTGAACGTTATGTTGCCGGCGTTGTATCCAACAGCAGTATTGAATGATCCGTAATTAGCATTCAAAGCATCTTTGCCCATTGCGGTATTTTGCGAGCCGCTGGTATTGTTTAACAAGGCCGAAAATCCAACAGCAGTATTATTGTATCCGGTTGAATTATTAACCAGTGCATACATACCTGTCGCTGTGCTGTAACTTCCTGATGTATTATCATATAAGGCCCTGAACCCAACAGCAGTATTATGAGAGCCACCTATATTGTTATACAATGATTTACTTCCAACTGCTGTGTTGTTAACAGCATTAACAGCATTTGTTACATTTAAACCGTTCCTGAATAATGCCGAATCACCCACAGCCACTATGTTTTTTTGAATGGTACTGTTTTGTAAGGCTGCTATACCAATAGCTACATTAGAATAACCGGTGGTATTAGACTGCAGTGATGAAACTCCCAGGGCAGTATTATTATTTCCGGATGTATTATTAAACAAAGCATTAAATCCTGCAGCTGTATTATTGTCGCCGATGGTATTTGTTCTCAATGAAAACCCTCCAAGGGCAGAATTATAGTGCGCCATTTCATTATTGAGTAAAGATTGGTAACCTATGGCTGTATTATCATTGCCCGTGTTATCTCTTAAAGAATAACTTCCTGCAGCCGTATTTCTATCACCGGTAATATTATTTTTTAATGATTGGTAGCCATTGGCCGTATTGTAACTTCCGCGGGTATTTAATAAAAGAGATTTACTTCCTACGGCGGTATTTGAAATGGCCTCGTGCAGGGTAAGCACATTCAGGCCATTATTAAAAAGAGAAGAATCACCTATTGCCACACTATTGTTATGTACTTTGTTATTATATAAAGCTGCAATGCCCATGGCGGTATTGGAATAACCTGTTGTATTCATAAATAAACTGTTTCTACCCAAAGCTGTGTTGGTACTTCCTGTTGTATTGGCGAAAAGAGCAGATTCTCCTGTAGCTGTATTTTCAGTGCCCGTTGTGTTTGATATCAAACTGAGTGCGCCCATGGCAGTATTATAATTACCTGTAGTGTTGGAGGTTAATGATCCAAATCCTGTGGCAGTATTTCTTACCGCTTTATTAGAAGCCAATGACTGGTTGCCGATGGCGGTGTTTCCATCTCCATAAACATTCTGAGATAGTGCGCTTGATCCCACAGCAACATTATTTTCCCCATCAATATTATTCGACTGTGCGCCATAGCCGATAGCTATCAGCCCGCTTTCATTGATGGTCTTTTTAAGGGCTTTGTTCCCAATGGCAATATGGTTAGAAGATTGTGTCATGGATGCCAAAGTAGAATCCCCTAAAGCAAGATTCTGAGCGCCATTTACATTACTCAATCCGGCAGCAGTGCCAAGAAAATAATTGGAGGATTCAGCATCCCATTTCCCTGCATATTTATTATTTAATTTAATTACCAACGGTTTATTATCGATGGTGCCCAAAAAATTAGTTGCCGGATTGGTGCCTGCATTTCCCTGTAAACTCCAGCCGCTTCCTGGAGCGGCTACAAGCGGCTGCCAGTTGGGTATTGCCGCTGTTCCTGCATTAAAATAAAACCCGGCGGCAACATCTGTCCGATAAATCAATAAGCCGGTAGCAGGATTTACGATCGCATTACTTTGCACTGTCGTCATTCGCGGAATTAATAAACCCTTGCTGGTAGATTTTACATCGAGTATAGCGCTATTGTCGGGCTGAGTTCCGTCATTGTTAATACTCACGCCTTGCTGTGCTTTACCAGCCTGCATTATAAATTGTAAACAAAGGAATATGATTAGTGTATGCTTCATTAGTTTTTTTTATATAGATAAACAATTTTGTTACCATTACTTGTTGTGTAGTAGAGAGGGTAGGCAGTTTGCAAAACCATCTACTCTTACATTACCACCTACATGCAATTTTTGTTGCGGATTAGCAACACCTATCCCAACATTTTGAGCAGTAATTTTAAATAAACAGGTTTGAACAATTAAAAATAAAAAGAACTTTTTCATAACAGGAAGTTTAATAATTTTTGATACAACAAAGATTGATCTTTAGAAAATGAAAGGGAATTTTAAGTCACTAACCACTACAGGATAATAAATAAAGCAGTATAAAAAAGCCATAAAGCGTAGACGGTAAATTGAAAGATTGACTAAGGAAATTTTACAAACCTTGTTTATACCATTATTCAATGAATATCAAACCGAACAAAATTTTCAAAGAGCACCGGGTTTACGGCCGTTTCATTTTTGACGGACATAATGATGCTGGTTCGATAATTTACCAGCTGCCTGATAAAATAAGCGGTACCTGCACTGTCATACCGGTTGTGACTATTGTTTACATTGGTACGTCTTCCAAATAATGACTCTCCTTCGTCAAATAGCAGGACTACGTTTTTACCGGCAGCATTTTCAAAAACAATGTCCAGGTTTCTCCTGGTTGTTAATATATTTCCCGATACTACCCTTGAAAGATCAACGATAAATAAGCCGGCATTTTTCTTTTGTGCCAGAAAGCCCGCTATGTTTCTTTTTTTTATAAAATTTGGCCCGGTAAATACTATGGCATTAAAACTTTCATTGTTCCAGGAGGATGCTTCTCTTTTTAATCCGGCAGAAAGCGTAGTTTCTGTGCGGTTTAATTTCGCTTCGTTTAGCGGGGCTATTTTCTGCATAAATGGATTGTCCTGTACCAATGTTACAAACGACAATGAGAAGGCTGCCAGGCATGCAATGAGTAGATATGTTGTTTTCATCTTTTTAAGAGATTAATTTAATTAACAATTTTAAAGTTTCTTAAAGAGACCAAAACAATGCTTTGACTCTCTAAGAAACTTTTTGTACAATGATTGTAACAGGCTATTCTACTTTCTTCATATACCAGTATCCTCCGCCATATTGCTGCGTTCCTGTACCCCATGTACCGTCTAACTCCCCCGTGTATTTATCAAAATTTGCTATGATGGAAAAAGCTTCACCACCGGTAAGTGTGTAGGAGCCTGTGATGGCTTCATCGTTACTGTAAAATGCCCAGGTGCCTTCCCCGGTCTTTTGTCCGTTTGCATCTATCCGCTCCAATATTCCCCCGGCATGTATCCGGAAACTGAAATGATTGTTATAAGGTTCGCTCAGCACCGAAGATTTACCCACCCATTTTCCAACGATAGCAACAGCTGCTTCGATGGGGGCTGCTTCTTCTTTACTGCATGAGGTGAAGAAAAAAAATGATAGGATTGCCCCAAAAAATAATTGTTTGATTTGCATGACTAATTGATTTGATAAATGATTTAATAGGACAAAAATGAAGATCAATCAGCAGCGTTTCAATTTTTAGTAAGCCAGCAAGGGAGGATAATTAATGAAGCAGTAAAAAATGAACACAAGGCGAATGTTTATAATAAGTATGCGGTATTATAGAAGTTATCATTTTAGGCCATCAGCTCATGAACCCGCACGAACGGTTTACCGCTGGTTTTATACGGTTCACTCAAAAATTCTTTTTTAATAAGATAACCGGGTGCATTTTTATAAAAATTTATGTATGACATCACAGCAGATAGATCTTATTAAGTCGTCATGGGAGATAGTAGCAGTCAATCCTGATTTGGTAGGACAACTTTTCTACAGCAGGCTTTTTGAAATAGCGCCTGAGGTAAAACCAATGTTTGGCGGAACTTCTATTCTCGTGCAATCAAAAAAGTTAGTAGCAATGCTTTCCTGGGTTGTCAGGATGTTAGATACGGAAGAAGATATAAGAAATGAGCTTACCAAACTGGCACAGCGCCACGTGAAATATGGTGTAGAAGAAAAACACTATAAATATGTAGGCTCAGCGTTGCTTTGGACCCTGGAAAAAGGATTAGGTAATCACTGGACCCTGGAAGTGAAAAGGACCTGGGCTACCTGCTATGCAGCATTATCTTCCACCATGATACATGCTGTTGGCACAGAGAAGAACGATAAGATCATAAAAAATAATTAATTAAAAAAAGGTTTATATCTTATGCCTCTAAAAAAAATGCAAATCATGTTAGAAACAGACAGACTCGTAATAAAGCCCCTTACTTACAATCAATTAGTGAAATACATCCGGAATGACAGTTCCCTGGAGGTAGAATTACAATTGGAAAATACATCCCGGGAAATTTCGCCCGAGTTAAAAGAGGCGCTGGAGCAGAGTATTTTACCTGCTGTAGGAGATGAGAATAAAAATTATTTGTACTCAACACTCTGGACTGCCATATCAAAAGAGGAAAATAAGATGGTGGGAGATCTCTGCATTGTTGGAGAACCCAATGAGGAAGGACAAGTGGAAATAGGTTATGGAACTTATGAGGCCTTCAGAAAAAAAGGATTTATGACAGAAGCGGTAGGTGGCATGATAGAGTGGGCAAAAACGCAACCCGGGATAAAATCTGTATTTGCTGCAACCGAAAAAACCAACATCGCTTCATTTTCTGTGTTGCAGAAAAACGGTTTTACCAGGACAGGCGAAACTGCAACAACTTTTACATGGGAATTAAAATTTTAGTGGTAGTTTTTATATATTGCTAACCATACGTGAATAACAAATAATTATGACAGCTCAGCAGGTATTACTTGTAAAAAGCAGCTGGAAAATATTCCAGTCCATAGATCCTGTTTTGATAGGAGATGTATTTTACAGCAAGCTTTTTAGTGCTATGCCAAAATTGAAAAATATGTTTACTACATCAACGGAGGAGCAATCTAAAAAACTGATTGAAATGCTCAATATTATAGTGGGGCGACTCGACCGGTTGGATGAACTTACGGAAGACATCAGGCAATTAGCAATAAGGCATGTGGACTATGGCGTAAAACCTGCACACTACGATGCTGTAGGCAGTGCATTGCTTTGGACAATGCAAAAGGGACTTGGTTTAGACTGGAATAAAAATGTAGAAGAGGCATGGGCCGCCTGTTACACTCTCTTGTCAAAAACCATGATGGAAGCAGCAGGTTATACAAAGTATAAATAACCAATGCTTTATAACAAAGGTACCCTGACAATAAATTTTCCACCCACCTGTTCAGTGGTTAATGCAAGAGAGGAGAGGTACTTATATAATGTTTGTAAGCTGTGCAATCCCTTTCGGTTACTGTTTTCTACAAACGCTTTCTTTTGTATGTTGTTAGTTACATAAAGGTATTGTGCATCAGCAAAAACAGTAATGCTGAGCGGTGCCGACTCATCGATCATATTATGTTTCAGGGCATTTTCTATTAATAGCTGCAAAGTTACCGGCACTATTTTTCGTTGCATCAATTCCGGGGGAATACTGATATTTATTTTCAAGCCATTTTCAAACCTTGTTTTTAATAAAGAAATATAATGCTTTACAAAGTCCGTCTCAGCCTGTACGCTCACCAGTTGTGTTTCTTTGTGTGTAAGCAGGTAACGGTACACGGCACTCAATTGTTCCAGGAAGTCAGATGCCAGCTCCCTGTTTTCATAAATGAGGCTATTGAGCGATGTAAGGCTGTTAAACAGAAAATGTGGATTGAACTGGTTAATAAGATTTTGATATTGTATCTCGGTTTTGTCTTTTTCCAGGCGGGTAGCCTGCAGCTGCAGCCTGTGAACATTTCTTGTTTGCCGCAAGCGATATTTATAAAGCAGGTACAAAAGAAAAGCAAGTAAAATAATAACGGGTATTACAAACCAGGCGGTTCTGTAAAATACGGTACTCACATAAATTGTTATTTCATGCTCCGGTACATTCCAGTCGGAAGGATCGGTGGTAGCTTTATAAACAAACCTATAAGTTCCACCGGGTAAATTAGTATAGTTAATATTTCTTTGCTGGGTAATTATCCATTCTTCATTGAAGGGGGCCAGTTTATAGGCATAATAAATCTTTTCAGGATTTTCATAATTTAACCCGGTTAATTCGATACTTAAGAAATTCTGATGATAGGCAAGATCTATTCTTTTTATTTCTTCCATATTTTTATCCAGGAGAAAATCTTTATTTAATACTTTGAACCCTGAAATGTATACCAATGGCACTACTGGTTTTGTGTGTTGCACATTTTCGGGATAAAACGCGATAAATCCCCTGTAGGTAGGATAAATAAACCGGCCATCACGGGTACTGGCAGCCTGCTGATCATTAAAATCATTGGTGGATAAACCATCACTACGGTTAAAAATTGAAAAGAATTTACGTCCGGGATCAAGCATACAGAGGCCATTACCTGTTCCGATCCATATGCGGTTGGCATCATCTACCCTCAATGCGGCTGTTTTATTAGAAGGCAATCCGTCATCTGTACTAAAATTCCTGAATTTTTGTGTGCTGGTATCAAGGCTGCTCAAACCATCATGTGTAGCTATCCATATAACTCCTTTTTGATCTTCAATTACAGAGGTTACAAAATCGTTACAAAGAGAATTGGCATCAGCTTCATCGTGCAGGTAATGTTTTATGACCTTTCTTTGAGGATGATAATACAGCAATCCTCTTTTATAAACGCCCATCCAAAGTCCCTGTTTTGAGTCTTCAAAAATGTTCCTGATATTCTTTTTAAAATTTTTATTGATCAATGTATCATCAGCTGCATCTTTGAATAGCTGGGTTTTCTTATCAAAAATTTGCAGGCCTCCGGTTCCGCCAACATATAATTCATCCCTGGATGTCGACAGTAGTGCCCATACAAAATAACTTTTTAAAGAATCGGCATTATTAAATATCTTAATTTTTTTTGTCAGAGGATCAAATCGGTTGAGCCAGCTGCCTGTACCAATCCAGATATTACCGGTTTTATCCTCAGCCAGGGAGCGGATGCTGTTAAAGGACAGGAGGGAAGGATTTTTTTCGTCATTATAATAATTAGTGTAAGTGCCCTTAGCAGAGTCATACAGGGAAATACCTTTGGAGGTGCCAAACCACAAATTGCCACGCCGGTCCTGTAGGGCGGCCCTGCCCCAGTCGTGCAGCAACGACGGTTGTATTACTGCGCTGGGTTGATAAGAGGTAAACATTTTATTGGCGGGATTGAACCTGTCTAATCCATATCCCTCCAGCCCAATCCATATCATACCCGACCGGCTTTGGTAAATGTTGGTAACACAGGTTCCTGCTATACTTGATTTTAGCAAAGCATCATTCCGGTAATGAAAAAAAGAATCTTTCTCCGGTAAATATAAACTCAGCGCTGAAGTAAAACCACCTACCCAAACCTTGCCATCCTGGTCAGAAAATAAATAAAATATCCTGTTCTCTTTCCAGCCCATATTGCTGTTTGAAAAGCCGGTATAATATTTTATTCGTTTTGTAGCAGGATGCCATTTTACTACCACAGTATTTGTAAAGCCGCAACCAAACCATACAAAACCATTTTTATCTTTTGTAACGGCTGTAATAAGATTATTTTTTATATGGTAAATATCTGCCTCATCAGAAACAATATCCGGTAAAATAATTTGCTGATGATAATCATAAACTTTTGGGCCTGAGTTGGTAGCCAGGTACAGCAGGCCATTTTCTTTGTCTAAATAAAAATCATTGATGCGGTTGCTGCAAACATTCATCACAGCGGCATTTTTATGGGTTTTATAATGAGTGAAATTCCCGGTTTTCGGGTTAAATTCTATCAACCCGGCAGAGCTTGCCAACCAAAAAATTCCTTTCTCATCTTCAGCAATCTTTGTAATAGTGGCATTAAAAGGGCTGCTGTAGTTGATGAAGCTATTACTGTCATAAATGTATTGACTCAGGTAACTATCATTCACTATCCAAACAAAGCCTGCCTTGTCCGTAAAGGTGGCCCAGATGAAGTTTCCACCTAAAGAACCCGGGTCGTTTTTATGATGATAAAAAGAAGTCACGTCATAACCATTATAACGGCTTAGTCCGTACTGTGTACCTACCCACATGTAACCATATTTATCCTGCGTAACTGATTTTACGGTTCCATCCGGCAAACCTTGTTCTGTATTTAAGTGAAGAAATTTTAATTGCGGTGCCTGTGCAAAAATTTTTATTTGCAGTACACTAAAAAATACCAGCATTAATACAATCCTGTATTTGCAAAGCATCCGAATTAAATTATATGAAAAGAAATTTTTCAGTTTAATAAATATACTTGTTAGAAGGTTAGTATCAAAACTGTAAACTAAAGAGCGGTGCCTCAATTTGAAAAACTGTCAGCCGGGGCCTGCCTGCCGGCAGGCTTATCGAAGGCGAAGTTGAAAACCGGGTATGTTCCGGTTTCGTTCCGATAGCTATCGGGACAACCTGACAACTATTGGTGAATTCTTTTCAAACTGATACCCTTCCAAATAAAAGAAACAGGCATTTAAATTAATTGACTTCGCCCCTCAGCCATGAGGCGCCGGTGGCCGGGGCGCCAAATCCAACCGGTACAGCACCACGCAGATCCGGTAACGCGAAATGAGTAGTACCGTTTCCCCCATAGGTTGTGCCTAACACTGAAAATAGGGACAGGTTGTTATTGAGTGACAACAATTGACCATGACAAAACATAAAACCCAGTGGCGCAAAACTTCCCGCAAATAATCTTATTTCTCCTATGATGGTATTGGAATAAGCAGGGGTGCCGCCGGACTGTGGAGGAAAAATTCCACCGGTTGCAATTATATAACTCATACCAATACCTTTATTTCCTTTGGAAAATTCAAGGAGGCCTGAACTTCCTTTTTTTGCTATATCATGCTGGTTGCCCTGTGTTATAAATAAACCACCCGCTTTTACATTACCATTTACTTCCAGTTTTTCTGTAGGAGCGCCTGTACCTATACCAATATTTTGTGCAAACGTTCCGTTGGAACACAGTAAACTTAAAAAAATAATGATCTTTTCCATGGAGTGTATTTTTATTAATGCCTTATTAAAATTGCCTTTCATTACAACTATAAATGATAACAATATTGAGTTATATAAAATGGCAAGGGAAATTTTTGTTTGCGGCTAAGGGCAAAAGAAAGATAAAGCAGTAAAAAAGAGGGACGAACCGTAAGAGTAAAATCAATTAGATTTTAATTGCTGGTAATTTTATTTTCTCCGGGCGAAAACGTTATCGTTAGATACCTGGCAGTATCTTGATTGGGCGTATTTTATGGGCTATCTTTATCCCTGGTCTATGCATTCCGGGCCGTCAAATAAATTGTATACAATGATGTGGAAATTACGCTTTGCGTTGCTATCTTTTATTAGTATCGGTATTTTAAGTAATTGTGCTGCACAAAAAAATATTAAGAAGTATCTCCGAAATGACGCCGTGTCTTTCGTAGATAGCAATTTAAATCATGCTTATCGCCAGTATTTATTTTTCAGTCAAAATATTCCTGATAGCGTTTTTCCCAGGTCACTCAGTAAAGAAGGGAATCTTGTGCCAGGCAATTCCGGCTGGTGGTGCAGTGGTTTTTATCCCGGTACATTGTTATTGCTACAGGAAAATTTTAAAAATGATACACTGAAGCAGGAAACCAAAGAGAAACTAAAGATCCTGGAAAAAGAAAAATTCAATACGTCGACGCATGACCTCGGTTTTATGATGTATTGCAGTTTCGGTAATCTCAATCGTATTACCCCGGATACCATGTTTAAAAATACTTTGGTGCAGAGTGCAAGGTCATTGTCAACAAGATTTAGCCCGGTTACCAATTGTATCCGCTCCTGGGATTCAGAAAATAAAAAAGAGTTCATTGTTATCATTGACAATATGATGAACCTTGAATTGCTTTTCTATGCAACAAAAGCTACGGGTGACTCTTCCTATTATAAAACTGCGGTAACACATGCCAACACCACTATGCGACATTATTTCAGGCCAGACCATAGTTCCTATCACCTGGTAGTATACGATTCAAAAACCGGGGAGATCATCACAAAAAAAACAGCACAGGGCGCTCACGATACGTCTGCCTGGGCCAGGGGACAGGCCTGGGGTTTATATGGCTATACTGTGATGTACAGGGAAACGAAGGATAAAAAATACCTGGACCTGGCTAATAGTATCGCTGATTTTTTATTGCATCATCCCAACCTGCCTGCAGACAAAATTGCTTATTGGGATTTTAATGCGCCGGGTATTCCGGAGGCACCAAGAGATGCATCCACCGGTTCGTTGATGGCAGCTGCTTTGCTGGAACTGGCTACCTATAATAAAGCATACGAGGCTAAAGAATATACACAGGCTGCGACCATTATACTTTCTTCTTTAAGCAGCAGCCAATATCGCTCTGCAATAGGAGAAAACAAAGGCTTTTTGATCAAACATGGGGTAGGGCATTTGCCTTCAAAATCGGAAGTGGATGTACCGCTCACTTATGGTGATTATTATTACGTAGAAGCTTTGATGCGGTATAAAAAACTGGCCCAGGGGAAAAACCTGTTCGAATAGTTTTTTTAACGCAATGAAACAGAGATTACGCAGAGAAAACCAAGCCTCAGCGTTAGCTCTTTTTCTCCTGTTCTCTGTTATAAAATCCTACCTTCGCTGCTGTTAAAATTACAGCAGTAATAATATGAAGTACAGTAAATGGATCAGCCTGGCAGCAGCCATCATTTTAATAGTCGTTTGTTTTTTGCCCTGGACTCATCATGCAGATGTGCAGAAGGATTTTACCGGTTTTTTTTCTGAGAAAGAGGCCTACGGCAAGCCGGGTAAATTTTTGATCTTTTTTTCTGTGGTCTCAGCCATACTGGTGTTAACTCCCAGGATATGGGCCAAACGAACCAATTTATTTGTAACGGGAATTATGCTGGCTTATGCCATCAAAACATATATATTGTATACTTCCTGTTATAATGCTTACTGCCCGGAAAAGCTGGCGGGGATTTACCTGGTTGTAGCATTGGCAGTTTTACAATTTGTAATGGGTTTGTTTCCTGATATGAAAATTGAGCAACCAGAAGCAACTTCAAAATCCTGATCATTTCTTCACTTCCTTTGCCCACGCATCTTTGAGTGTAACCGTCCTGTTAAACACCAGCTTATCTTCTGATGACTCTTTATCCAAACAGAAATAACCTTTGCGTAAAAACTGGTACCGTTTATCAATGGTTGCTTCCTTTAGGGAAGGTTCAATAAATGCATTGATCACCTGCAAAGAATCGGGGTTGATATAATCTTTAAAATCACCTTCTTCACTGGAAGGGTTCTCCACTTTAAATAAACGATCATACAATCTTACTTCAGCAGTAGCCGCATGTTTGGCCGAAACCCAATGAATAACTCCTTTGGTGTGCAGCCCGCTGTTATCGCTTCCACTTTTACTTTCAGGGAAATAGGTGCAATGTATTTCAGTGATAAGCCCATTCTCATCCTTAATAAACTGATCGCAGCGAACAATATAAGCACTCTTTAAACGAACCATAGCACCGGGCGCCAGGCGAAACCATTTCTTAGCAGGTTCTTCCATAAAATCTTCCCGCTCTATCCACAGTTCTTTGCTGAAAGGAATGATGCGTTGACCATAAGCTTCATCAGGTCCGTTTTCACTTGTCAATTCTTCACTGGCCTCATCTGCATAGTTCGTTATGATGAGCTTTACAGGATCCAGTACAGCCATAGCACGCAGGGCAGTGTTATTAAGGTCTTCGCGCAAACAAAATTCAAGCAAGCTAAAATCTACTATATTTTCTCTTTTGGCAATGCCAATCGTGTCGCAAAATTTAATAATACTTGCAGGTGTAAAGCCACGGCGGCGCATACCACTAATGGTAGGCATACGGGGATCGTCCCATCCGTTCACATGATGGTCGTTTACCAGCTGCAACAATTTGCGTTTACTCATAACCGTATAGCTCAGGTTACGACGGGCGAATTCATATTGATGAGAAGGAAATATCTCCAATTGTTCAATCAGCCAGTCGTATAGTTCCCTGTGCGGAACAAATTCCAGGGTACAAATAGAGTGGGTGATGTTTTCGATAGAATCACTTTGGCCATGTGCAAAATCATACATAGGATAAATGCACCAGTTATCGCCTGTACGATGATGGTGGGCATGTTTGATCCTGTACAATAAAGGATCACGCATCAGCATATTGGTATGCGCCATATCAATTTTTGCACGTAGCGTTCTTGCGCCATCCTTAAATTCACCGTTCTTCATTCTTTCAAACAGATCAATGTTTTCTTCTACAGAACGATTGCGGTATGAACTGTCTTTCCCGGGTTCTGTTGGTGTTCCTTTTAACGTAGCAATTTCTTCGCTGGTAGAATCATCTACATAAGCCAGCCCTTTTTTTATCAACTGAACAGCGTAGTTGTAGAGTTCATCAAAATAATCAGAAGCATACAATTCATTCTTCCATTCAAAGCCCAGCCATTTTATATCTGCTTTTATGCTCTCCACATATTCTGTATCTTCTGTTACCGGGTTGGTATCATCAAAACGAAGGTTAGTATAACCGGGATACTTTTTCGTTAGTCCAAAGTTTAGACAAATAGCAGTGGCATGGCCCATATGCAGGTAGCCATTGGGTTCCGGCGGAAACCGTGTAACAATGGATGTATATTTTCCTGCGGCCAGGTCTGCTTCTATAATATCCTCTAAAAAGTTCAGGCTTTTCTCTTCACTCATGATTTTGTGTAATAAAAATTTGTCAGGCTGAGCTTGTCGAAGCCGGCTTCAATATGCTCAGCCTGGCAGTATTCTAATGAATAAATTTGTTGATTATATCATTCTCTATCGTAAAAGTAATCATATAGGCTATAATAAAAAACCTGTGGCATAACACAGGTTTCATTTATAAAATAGTTATTTAAATTTTATGCAGTACCCATATGCTTCAAATGCATCGCATGTGAAACAATTGCCTGTCGCATATGTTTGTATTCGATGTATTTTACATTGAATTCTTCGCAGGTATTTTTAATGATCTTGCTGATAGCAGGGTAGTGAACATGCGAGATCCTTGGGAAAAGGTGATGTTCTATCTGGAAATTCAATCCACCTACAAACCAGGATACCAGTTTGTTTTTAGGGGCAAAGTTGGCCGTTGTTTCCAACTGGTGAATAGCCCATTCGTTTTCAATGTCATTGCTGTTTTCAATAAAAGCCGGAAAACTGGTATGTTCAACGGTATGTGCTAATTGAAATACCACGCTTAATATAAGACCCGCAAACATGGATAAAGTAAGAAAACCAACCAGCCATGGCAGGAAACCAACCATGTATATTGGTACAACTATCATCATAGCATAATACCCTATTTTGGCAATCCAAAAAGCAAAATGATCAAATGCACTCATTTTTTTAATTGGAACCGCACCTACTTTTTTCTTAAAGTACTTGGTGTAATCCGTCATAAAAACCCATATGATCAATAACAAGGTATAAAGAAACCAAACATAAATATGCTGGTATCGATGGATCTTATATTTTTTTTGTGTTTCGCACATGCGAAGCATGGGTTTGATCTCAATATCATCATCCACACCATCAATATTGGTATAAGTATGATGAATGATATTGTGTTTGTTGTTCCACATGATACCGCTTGCCCCCAAAGCATTGACAGAATAGGCGGCGATTTTATTCCAGAATTTGCTTTTGCTAAAACTGCCGTGACCACCATCATGCATTACATTAAAACCGATAGCAGCTGTTAAACCACCCATTGCCAGGCACTCCAGTAAAGCTATCCACCAGGCGTCGGGCGTAAAAAATACAACATGAACATATAGGGCTACATAGAGCGTCCAGAAAAGGATCGCTTTAAAATAAAGGCTCCAGTTTCCTGTTGCATCCTTCTTATTCTCAGTAAAATAATTATTCACCCGCTTTTTTAATTCCTGGTGAAAGTTGGAACGATTGATGTTCCTGAACTTTGGTGTTACGAATGTGCTCATAGTATCTTTAATATTTTTAAGTATTCTCTTTTATCAAAACATCTAATGACGGCAGGCCGATCATTTTTTGAGAGATAAATCCTTCCCCATATTTTACGCCAATCATTTTGCCCATCATTTTAGAACGGTAGATAATACTTTCTAAAAAATCGGGTGTTGAAATGTAGGTCTGCGGCTCATTTAATCCCGGGTTATGAAACTGTGTGCTATACGCTTTAATTGACGCCAGTTTTATTTCCATCACGGAAGAAATGTCTATAACAAAATCGGGTTGCAAAAACCTGTCCTGTATATAATGCAATACGTATTTTGGTCTCCACGCTTCCTGATCTTCGCCATCAACCACGGTTACCACCTTTCTTAGTCCTGATAAAAAACAGGCATCACTCACTAATTGTGCTCCTCTTCCATGATCAGGGTGCCTGTCTTCCGGTGCATTGCATAAAATAACTTCAGGCTTATACTTTCTAATAGCTTCAATTACTTTTAACTGATCAGCTTCCGTGTTTTGAAAAAACCCATCTCTCAAACCAAGATTTTCCCTCACATCAACCTGTAGAATTTTAGCAGCATCTCCCGCTTCCTGTTTCCTGGTTTCCGCTGTACCCCGTGTACCCAGCTCTCCCTGTGTAAGATCTATGATCCCGGTTTTTTTTCCGTTCTTTTTTTCTACCAATAACACCCCGGCACAACTTAACTCCGCATCATCAGGGTGTGCTCCAATTGCCATTACATCTAACTTCATAAAATAATCCCGGAATTTGCCTGCAATTTACATTTTTGAAGCCAATAAAACTGTAATATAATCACTATAAAATGTTATAGATCCGGAATTCGGGTAATTATGATACAGATATACACGAATTTTTAGGGTTGTGAATAAGTTAGCATGTTTTGGCGCGGAAAAATGATAATTGTGTGACACACCATCACATGCTGCTAAGCCTTCCCTGGGTTTTGACATTATCCTGGTAACCATGCATCCGTTGCACTTCTTTTACCAGTTTTTCTATCACGGCATCATCGGCGGCTGCATCGTAAGGCTGTTTTAAATTACTGTTGAAAAAGAAAGCAACTGTTTGATATAGTCTTGCATTGAATCCGCCTTTGTATTCCTTAATAATTTCGTAACAATTATTGCCTGTTTCGCGGTTGATGAGTTTCATTAAAACCTTGCCCTGGTAAATGGATAAATTAGTGAGCGGGTTGGTAAATTCTTTTCTTAATTCAGCTTCACGGGAATGAATGTATTTTTTACGATCGCCTTTCTTAGCAACGCCCACCAGGTTATCATTGATGTCATTCATTACCGCACCGGCCCTTCTTGCATAAGGATAAGTAACATAAACCGCATTGCGAAGCCGGTTGTATTTAGCCCGGGCACTTAACTGGGCTTCATTGAGGCGGGAATAAAAATAAACATTTTCCAATGTTTTGGCTTCCAGCGTGTCGCCGTTATAAACTACGGCCTGGGCTGTAATGGTATCGGCAGCAATGTAACCGGGTTGTGCAGATGCCAATTTTCCTGGCAGCAGCAGTGCCACCAAAAAGGTTGTAGTAATTAAAAAATTTTGTAGCCGCACCATTGTTATCTACGTAAAATTAAGGGAAAGCGTATTCTTTAATACAGATGAATGCTTAAAGTAACCTTAATTATAATGACTGTTTTTTAAACAATAACGCTGTTTGGCCAATTAAATTACCAGGATTTTAGTAAAGCGGTATCAATTATTAGCAAATAAAAACATGTATACCAATGCGCAACTAACAGCGAGCAAAGTAATGCCAGCAGCGGCCGGACTGAACCTTCCCCTCTGCAACATGCTTATAACCAGGCCAATTGCCATAACTATGAGGCCGAGCCAGACAAGATTAACAAATGGAAAAATGAAGGCTTTGACCGTTACAAAATCTATTGGCAGATCAGATTGCTTGATACCAACTTTAATATGATGGTTGTTGCCTACACCTGCAAAACGGAGGTAAAGATTTTGTGCGTATAGCGTATCATCATAATTGATTACACCCAATGAATCCACTTCAATCAATGGCATGGCAGAGCGTTTAACAGAATCTTTGCCTACCACGGTGATGTCGGCCATCAATGCAACATCAGTTGGTTTATAATGATATTTATTATTGACAGGGTTCTTTAATACTTTATTAAGAATGATGTAGCCACCATTATAGAAAGAAGTATCACCTTCATGCATTTCCACTATCCTGAACTGGGCGGTATCCTGTATGGCATCGTTATTTAATGCATAGGACAGATAGGTAAAAACATCTTTGGTAAGGTAAGATCTCGTATCCGGGTTACTGCTGAAATTATTGTCTTTCATCAGGTATACATCAGGCTGAAGCTGAAAACTTTCCCTGATATTTTTATTGGCATCTTTTCTTTCAAACTGCAGGTTATAGAACTTCCTGCCTTTTTCCTTACCGGACGAATCTTTGGTATAAGTTACTTCATACTCACCCATGGCGGTAGGTACCTGCCTGATCAAAGTGAGGTTTTCTCTGGGATTGTCTTTTTCTTTTGTCATGGGATCTTCCCCGGCCGGCATTACAATTCCATTTACAGAACTACTGCTGATCACTTTTTTATTAGAAGAAGAGATCAACATTCCAAATATCATGAGGGCAAAACCTGCATGGGCAATAGAGGCACCGCCATGCAGCAGCTTTCCCTTTAATACTATCCAGATATAGGCGGCATTGGCAACGAACGCATAAATAGTAGCGGCTAATGCCAGGTAAATAATAACCTGGAAACCTATGCCACGTTTATCATATTCTATCGGGTAGAATATCGCAAGCATTGTCGTAAGAATAACAGCTACCAGGGTAGGAAGGGCAATTTTCTTCAATAAATAATTTTTGCCGCTATCCTTGTACTTAAGGTATTGACCAAAAGCAGTTAACAATCCAATAATGAAAGCGATGAGTACGCCCACTTTATTGTAAGAAAATTCTACGTCTTCCGGCGGAGCTATTGTTGTTCCAAAAATTGAATTGATGAGCGGAACGGAAGTTTTGGCTATGATAAATATGGCTGTAAGAAAAAATACCAGCGAACCAATGAACATCCAGAATTCACGGGAGTTGGTACTTTCTTCTTTATGTATCGTAGGTATTTTTTTATAGTGTATAAAAAAGAGAATAAGAGAAGGTAACGAAAAGGAGAGTACGAAGGAGGTGATCATTACTTTGATCACATTACCTTTTTCTGTAAATGAATGAACGGAAGTATCGCCCAATACACCGGTACGGGTTAAAAAGGTGGAATACAATACAAAGCAAAAACTCAGTATGGCAAAAAGATAACTGGCCCTTAAAGAATGACCGGTTGATTTATAAACAACCATAGTATGCAGGCCTGCAATTAAAATAAGCCAGGGAACCAGGGAGGCGTTCTCAACCGGGTCCCAGGCCCAGTAACCTCCAAAACTCAATGATTCATAAGCCCATTTGGCGCCCATCATAATACCCACGCCCAAAATAGCTGAACTGGCCAAAGTCCATGGCAGTGCAGGTTTTACCCAATCACCATATCGTTTTGTCCGGATGCCGGCATAGGCAAATGCAAAAGGAATGATGGTAGATGCAAAGCCCATAAATAGTACAGGCGGATGAATGACCATCCAGTAATTGCGCAGTAAAACATTCAGTCCAATACCATCCTTTACATATTTAAGGTAGTCATCCCTTAAAAAGACAGGAGCATCTATCTCATTTTTTGTTAAAGAGAAAAGACTATTGCCGATGCGCAGATCGCCGATATAAATACCCAGTATCATGAATAATAAAAAGAACTGTGCAAGACCTACAACAGTCATAACCGGGGCTTCCCAACCTTTGAGCATTTCACTGTTTCTCCGGGTAATGATGATACTTCCGAAAACAGCATGACAAATAGCCCATAACAAAAAGCTACCTTCCTGGCCTTCCCAGATGCATGCCAGTAAATATTTTTTCTCCAGTTCAAGTGAGGCATGCTTATAAGCATACATGTATTCATACAAATGATTGGAGCAGATATAAAACACTATTGAAAAAACAATGATCAATGCAGCTACCTGAGCAAAAAATGCGATCCTGGCAAAACGGAGCCAGTATTGATGTTCAGGCTTTTGGATTTTACCCGATGAAATAAAAAATGCAATCGTGGAAAGTAAAGAAGCTATGAAAGCAAATATTACAAAAAAATGTCCGAGCTGGCCTGGAAGTAAATGTTCACCTATTGAATTCATTACCTGGAAAAATTAAACTGGTTAGTTAGTAAGTGGTCGTTTCTTTTACGCTTTTCTGAAGCTGTTCTTTATCGTCTTTGTATTTGCTGGGGCATTTAAGTAAAATATCATTGCATTCAAATTTGCCATCCACCATTTTACCTTTCATTACAATACGTTCACTTTTCTCCAGGTCCTGTGGTTTGCTGTTTTTATAAATCACCTGTGTTTGTCCACCAAGGCTGTCTACAGCAAAAAAAGAAAGAAAATTTGGATTTTTTATCGGATCATAATCTATAGGCTGGCTCTTATCCAGCCGGGCAATAAGGTGAACATATTTGCCGGGCTTATTACGGGCGGAAGCAATGGTGTCGTAAGTCGAAAAATCAAGTGAATAGGCGAGTAGGCCACCTATCATCGCCGCAATACCAACTAAAATAATAATATGAGTTCTTTTCATTAAGCAGGAAAGTTTAATAGTACAACGTGAAAATCCCGGGTAAGGTTTCCGCATGCCTGGAAAAATCGTTTTGGAATGCTGCGCAAAGTTAACCCAATTCATTTGGGAATCCTCGCGCAAAAGATGTTTTTTAACAGTCTTTACTAACTAATTTTGCTGCTATATTTGCAAAAATTTTAAAGGACCCATCATGGCAGATCTTTCCAACTTTGACCCCAATAACGTGGGCAATCCCGATAATAATATTTTTGGCCTCCCTGTTACAGAAGAAGATGCAAGACTGGTAATAATACCTATTCCCTGGGAGGTAACAGTGAGTTATAATGCCGGCACGGCCAGGGCGCCGGAACATATTTTTACGGCGAGTTTACAGGTAGACTTGTTTGATCCCGATTTTCCAAACTTATGGAAGCACGGATACTACATGCGTGCGACAGATAAAAAAGTGCTGACAAAAAGTGATTACCTGCGCAAGGAAGCGGAATTGTACATCAATTATATTGCCCATGGCGAAATAGTAGATGACAATAAATTCATGTGCAAATCGCTGAAAGAAATAAATGCGGGAAGTTTATTTTTAAATGACTGGGTATATTCCCAAACCAAAGAATTGCTGGAGCAGGGCAAACTGGTTGGCTTGCTGGGCGGCGACCATAGCACACCTTTTGGTTATATAAAAGCTATTGGCGAAAAATATCCTGAATTTGGTATCCTCCAGATTGATGCGCACTGCGATCTGCGCAGTGCTTACGAAGGGTTTACCTATTCGCATGCATCTATCATGTACAATGTATTGAACCAGGTGCCTGCTGTAAAAAAACTGGTGCAGGTGGGTATCCGTGATTTTTGTGATGAAGAATTAGAGTTGATCCATAACAGTAATGGCCGCATCGTGACTTATTTTGATAAAGTAATTAAAGAAAGGCAATACGAAGGAGAAACCTGGAAGAATATAGTAGATGATATTGTATCGCAACTGCCGGAACATGTCTTCATCAGTTTTGACATTGATGGCCTGGACCCAAAACTGTGCCCACATACAGGTACGCCGGTACAAGGCGGTTTTGAGGCCGAACAAATTTTTTACCTTCTTAAAAAAGTAAAGGATGCAGGTAAAAAAATTATTGGGTTTGATTTAAACGAAGTAGGGGTTAGCAAAAATGAGTGGGATGAAAATGTGGGCGCAAGGGTATTGTATAAACTATGTAACCTGCTTACTGCATGCAACCAGCAATAAAAAATAACTACGAAATAGCTATACCCAATGAAAAAGAGGCCACTTACAGAGTGGTCACTTTTATTATTGCCCTGATCAATGTGCTGGTGTTTGTTTATTTATATTTCAATGAAACTATCCAGGGGAAACGCATATTTGCTTTGGTAGGTGCTGTGCTGGCCATTATCTCAATTGTTTTTTATTGTATAAAACTCCGGGCCAAACATCTATCTGACTTTAAAATAGAATATGTTTTTGTTTTATTGTCCCTTGTATGGTTTTTGTATGGAAATTTCTGGCTGGGATTGCTGGTATTTCTTTTTGCAGTTCTCGGTTTTTATACCAATAAAAAACCGGTTATCATTTTCAGAAAAGACGGGATTAACTATCCTTCTTTTCCACCCAAATTATTTCAATGGTCAGCTGTAGATTTTGCTATGCTAAAAGATGGGATCCTGACGATTGAAATGAAAGACAATCATCTTTTTCAATTCACGCTTACCAAAGCCGAATATGATAAACTGGATGAAATTGGATTCAATAATTTTTGCAAACAATATTGCCGGAATTAGCATTGCTTTTAAAATTTTACCAGGGGAAATTGTAACAGATACCGCTTTCTGTATCACTCCTTAGGGTTTTACAGGATACACCTCATTTTCTTTAATAATTTTATCCCTGCGGGGTTAAATCCCAAGGGATAAAATTATTATAATAAAAATAATTATGGTGGACGGAAACCTGAAGGGGTGACATGATTTTACAGGTATTTGGCCAATCATGAAATAATGCAGGGTTGGTATCGAAGGTCGGACTCATTCATACTTAATCAATTCATATTAAAAGTTTATTTTTGCCGCTATGCAAGTACTCACTCAATCACCTTTTATTTTATATTCAGACGGTGCAGGTAATATTTTTGAAGATACCAGCCTTTATGTAACCGGCAGGAGTGGCTGGGATGCGGTACCTATCCCGGAAGATGAATGGATTGCATTACCGGAAGGCGGCCAGTTGTACGAATTGCCGGGAAGGAGAGGAATAGGAATTGATGTGGAAACCGGCGATATGCGGATATGTGAATTGGGCTGGGCAGTGGCTGCATTTATTCCGCCCGCTCATACCGGCTTATATATGGCTGCTTATGAAACCAAACAGGATGCACCCACCTTACCCTTATTTTGTTATACAGCTGCAGGATGGTTGAACGAGCAGATCTACGTACCTGCAGTAAGAATAGAGAAAGACATACGCCAGGAAAATGCCGGTTATGATGAGGAAGAAATTGAAAACGGTGCTGCCCATTTATTGGAAGCATACCCGCACAACAGGCTGGTAAAACATTTGATGGAAAATTGTTGCATGACTTACACCTGCCCTGCAGCACGAAATCTTTCTTTGGGAAGATGGGAATGTCCCGTGCCCATTTCACCTGCATGCAATGCCAATTGCATTGGTTGTATAAGTTTTCAACCGGTAGAAGAAACAATTGTAAGTACGCAGGATAGGTTGACTTTTAAACCAACAGCCGAAGAGATCGTGGAATTTACAGTGCCGCACCTGCAAACCGCTCCTTTTCCTTTAGTGAGTTTTGGACAAGGATGCGAAGGCGAACCGCTGCTCATGTGGGAAACGATAAGGGAATCAATTATTGAAATAAGAAAACATACCAACAAGGGCAGCATAAATATTAATACAAACGGTAGTAAGCCGGACGCTGTAAAAGCCTTGTGTGAAGTGGGTTTGAATAGTATCCGCGTCAGCACCAACGCTGCACGTGAGCATATTTACCTTCCTTACTACCGTCCCAATAATTATACATTTGGCGATATTATTGAAAGTTTGAAAATAGTAAGAAGTTACGGAGGCTGGACAAGCATTAACTATTTTGTTTTTCCCGGTATGACAGACAGCATCGAAGAATATGAAGCGTTAAGAAAACTTATTCGTGAAACAGATCTTTGCATGATCCAATGGCGCAATTTTAATATTGACCCCGACTGGTATCTTGCTAAAATTGGGGTTACCGATACCGGCGAATGTATGGGCGTTAAGCAAATGCAGGAACTAATAAGAGAAGAATTCCCAGGTCTTAAATTCGGTTATTTTAATCCGTCAATGGAAAGAATTAAAGGAAACTTTGAAGAAGATTTTGCGCACTAATAAGTGTAAAACATTTTGAGGTATAAACTATGCGAGGTTGACTCTTCCCAGGCCCGGTAATCCCTTGTGCGGTAGAGATAATTACCTTCCTCTGTACCAATATAAGCCAACGAACAACTGCCATTGTTTTTACTGTTGCAACTAATCGTTTCAAGACTTACAAATACATACCTGCTCTTTTTGATAATTATATTTTTATCAGTGAGGTCAAATTCTGCAAACCTGTCATCGAATGAGCTTTTATGAATTTCAATGGTAAGACTATCCCTTAACAGGTCCATATCGGGAAGACCATTTTTGAGATCCCTGATATGTAACCTTACGATGCAGGTATCGCATTGATTGTTTGCTTTAAAACGAACTTTTTCCACTTTAAAATCATCACTTCTTACATTGATGATTCTCCCGATTTCTCCTCCTCCCTTCCTCGTGTTCCAGCCCCTGAAATACCCGGTTACCTCCGAAACCGAGCCTTCAGAACTATGGTTTTTATAAGCTTTTACGACTACGTCTTCCAGGTTTTTTGAATCTTCTGCAAGAAAATAATCCTTAAGCAAAAAAGCATCGGAGACAGGTATTTTTATAGTGGAATAACCTACCGAAGAAATTACCAGGGTATCCGTTTTTTTTAACTTGGCTGCAGAAATTTCAAAGTGCCCTTTTTTGTCGGATAAAGAACCGATGTTCTTTTTCTTAATACTAACACTAACGTTTTGTAAGGGCTTATTATTCCTGCGGTCAAAAATATTTCCACCAAGGGATGTTTGGGCACGGACGCTAAAGGCAATTGATATAAAAGAGATTATTAATAAGAAACGCTGCAAACCTATTTTCATACTGAGAATGATGTATTTTAAAAAGACAATCCACAAATTACTAAATAGCAGCTGTTTTAAAAAACCGTTTGTAACAATAACAATTATTTATATTCTCCGAAAACACTTCGCAAAGCATCCGAAATCTCCCCCAGGGAGCAATAATTTTCCACTGCTTCCACTACGGTGGGCAGCAGATTTTCATTTCCCTTTGCAGCGTTGGTAAGTTTATCGAGGCTATCCCTTACTTTGTTGTTATCTCTCCTGTTTTTAAGGTCGGCAAGTTTTGCCGATTGTATCTTACCAATGCTGTCATCTATCTTAAAGGAAGGCGGGTTGCTTGTTTCTGCAGTCTGAAATTTATTAACACCCACAATGATCTTGTCGCCCTTTTCAATATTTTTTTGATACTCATACGCACTTGCAGCAATTTCATCCTGTATAAATCCCTGCTCAATGGCAGCAACACTTCCGCCCATGGCATCAATTTTTTCAATTAAGGCCCAGGCGGCATTCTCCACTTCGGCTGTCAGGGCTTCCACATAATAACTTCCTGCCAAAGGGTCTGCTGTATCCGGCACACCACTTTCATAAGCCACTAATTGCTGTGTTCTCAACGCAATCTTAGCAGCCTCTTCTGTTGGCAGGCTAAGCGCTTCATCGTAACCGTTGGTATGGAGGGATTGAGTGCCACCCATGACTGCCGCCAGTGTTTGAATGGTAACACGGCTGATATTATTGAGGGGTTGCTGTGCTGTTAATGTGCTGCCGCCGGTTTGTGTATGAAAGCGCAACATCATTGCTTTTTCATCCGTTGCACCCAGGCCTTTCATGATGGTTGCCCACATTTTGCGGGCTGCACGGAACTTGGCAACTTCTTCAAATAAATTATTATGCGCATTAAAGAAGAAGGATAATCGTTTACCAAATACATCAATGTCAAGTCCTTTTTTTAAAGCAGCTTCAACATATGCTTTTCCGTTGCTGAGTGTGAATGCAATTTCCTGTACAGCCGTACTGCCGGCTTCCCGGATATGATAGCCTGATATTGAAATCGTATTCCACTTGGGAACTTCTTTACTGCACCATTCAAAAATATCTGTAATAATGCGCATACTGGGTTGGGGAGGATATATATAAGTACCCCGTGCTGCATATTCTTTTAAAATGTCATTTTGTATAGTGCCATTCAATTTGGTAAGATCGGCACCCTGCTTTTTCGCTAATGCTACATAAAATGCCAGCAATATAAACCCGGTTGCATTAATGGTCATAGACGTGGAAACATCTTCTAATTTTATTCCGTCAAATAAACGCTCCATATCTTCCAGGCTGTCTATTGCAACACCCACTTTTCCTACTTCACCTTCGGCCAGTACGTGGTCACTGTCGTAACCTATCTGCGTTGGCAGATCAAAAGCCACGCTTAAGCCACTTACACCCTGGCTTAATAAATAGTGATATCTTTTATTGCTTTCTTCTGCGGTAGAAAAACCTGCATACTGCCTCATGGTCCATAGCCTGCCACGATACATAGTGGACTGAACACCCCGGGTATACGGGAAATCGCCCGGTTGCGGAATATTACCCTGCGGTACGTCGGCAATAGTATAAACAGGTTTTATTTCGATGCCGGAATCATTCAGCAATTTTTTTTCAGATGACATATGGCTTGTTTTTAGGTGGATGCAGCAGGATAGGAAACCGATTCTTGATACAAGATACCGGCAGAGGCCTGCAAAATTGAAAAGTTGTTTAATTCTTCAGGGTGTGCCAGCATCCGGTATCTATTTCGCCCGATCCAGTACTTTTTTTGCCTCGTAACTGATGGCTTCCAGTATAACGGTATTGAGTTCAGCATTCTTAGTCATGCTATATTCCAGTATATTTTTACTCAGGTCCAAAGCGCCTGCTGTGTGTGGTAAGGCTGCGGCCAGCTGGTTTATTATATAAATGTTCTGATCCCTTAATTTAGTAATCGCATTCCATACTTCTTTACTTACATATATCTGCTGACTAACGTTATACTCGTATTCAGATTTTAGCGTTTCTACCATTACCCTGTGCATGGCAGCAGCACTATCGCCAAAGCTATCAAGGGAGAGGCGGCTCACCAGGTTTTTTAAACCAGCTCTTTCAGTATACAATGTGAGGCGTTCGTAGGCCTGCAGCCTTAATTTGAGCGCTTCGTTGGTAATGCCGGTGCGTTCCCGTATTTCATCTTTCATCCCCTTAAATTCTGCTAATAGCCAGGCCAGGCATATAAAAGCAAGAAATACACCGCCAATTGCCAAACCAAAAGCTGTCACTTCCAATAAATACATAATAATTGTTTAGGCTGCAAAAATAGCTACAAAGCACCATAAAATTCCTGCTTTCGCAAACACAGAATGATTGCTTCTTTTTAAATGGCTGTATTTTTGCATAAACCGATTTGATTATGGAAACAACATTAAAAGCTCCTGTAAGTTTTACGACAGCAGCTATTGCCGAGGTAAAAAGACTAATGAATGAACCTGGGTTTAACAAAGCCCAACAACTCAGGGTAGGTGTTAAGGGTGGAGGCTGTAGCGGCATGACGTACGTACTCAACTTTGACGATAACACGGATAAGGATGAAACTTTTGAAATTGATTCCATTTTATGTATAATCGATCGGTCTCATAACCTTTACCTTGCAGGAATGCAGATAGATTGGCAGGGGGGATTAAATTCCCGCGGATTTACTTTTAACAATCCCAATGCAAGCAGTACCTGTGGTTGCGGAACTTCTTTTGCGGTTTAAGCTTTTCTTCAACGCAGAGGTTATGAGAAAAGTTGATCCCGCAGAGCGTGCAGACAGCAATCAGCGAAACTTATTCCCTCTTTTTCGCTGCGATGAAATCCTCTTACTGGCAATTCCTGCCCGGTTAATTAATATATTGCCCCGTACTTGAAATAAATAATACATTTGGTTAGAAACATTTTTTTACCAGATGTATTTGTACTTAAAGCGGGTTACCAACATCATCTTACTTATTGCGCTTGCCTTTTTTTTCTTCCTGATGGGAGAGATAACAACCCGGTATTTTCCTTTTAGTACTACCGCTTCCTTTTTGCAGATCAAACAAACAGAAGTAGCAACCTTACCCTGGTACCTTCCTGTTTTTTACACGCATGTGTACACCTCCATGTTCTGCCTGCTGGCCGGGTTTACGCAATTCAACAGGAACATCTTAAAAAAACAAAAAACAGTTCACAGAACAGCGGGCTATTTATATATCATATCGGTGCTTATATTTTCTGCGCCTACAGGCTTTTTTATGGGACTTTATGCAAATGGCGGGATAGCAGCCATTAGTTTTTTTGTAACCCTGGCTACTTTATGGTGGTACTTTACATGGAGAGCCTATACTTGCGCCAGGCAGAAAAATTTTATTGCGCACCGCAATTTTATGATCCGGAGTTTTGCGCTGGCACTCTCAGCCATCACCCTCAGGATATGGAAAGTAGTATTGGTTCATTTTTTTGAACCTGCACCAATGGATCTTTATATTGTAATTTCAGGATTGGGATGGATCCCCAATTTATTAATAGCAGAATATATTATTCACAAACAAACTGTAAAATGAAAAAAATACACTTCGTTTTAATTCCGGTCATTGTATTGTTTTCCTGTAAAGGAAAAAATGCCAGCCATTCATCCCAACTTATTGCCCCGGCTGATACCTCAGTGTCTGCTGCACCCTCAATAGCTAAAGAATTAAATACCGATCTCTACGGCAATTGGGTAGGGGACTTCGAGGTTATAGAAGCCGACTTTGAAAAACTGAAAGGACAAACCATCAGCAGACTCAATATTGTTATCAAGCAAATTACAGATAGCGGCGTTATTGCGCAGAGCGTAGTGAACGGTAACAGCAGGCTTATGCGGGGTACTATGACGCAAAGCGATGGCAAATATGTTTTTGTAATGGATGAACCCGGCGATAACAAATACGACGGGAGATTCAATTTTACCATCAATGGAGATACCTTGGCCGGCAAATGGCAGCCGTATGATACAATGCTGGCAACCAAAACATCGGAATTCCATTTAACGAAAAAACCTTTTGTTTACAACGCTAATGTGATGTTACCAAAAGAATGGGAATACGTGGACTATGTAAACTCAAAGGAGCGAAAAGAGTCTTACAAAGATGAGCAATCCGGCGTAGTGGATACCTTTATCAATACCGTTTACCGGGCAGCTTCTGAAAAAGTGTACCAGGTAAATTCTTCGAAGCAGGCATTAAAAGAAAGGGATGTAAAGAATTTGCGCAGGCTCGACCTCCAGATATTACGCAATACCATTTTTGCCCGCCATGGCTACACATTTAAAAGCAGGGCAGTGCGCCAGTTCTTCGACCAGGTAGATTGGTATGTTCCGGTGTCGGATAATGTAGAAGCAGCTCTTTCTGCTGTTGAAAAAGAAAACATTGCATTGCTGGACAGGTTTGAAAAATATGCGAAGGATAATTATGATACGTTTGGGAGGTGAAGTTATTAAATAGTCAAAGTCAAATGCCAATAATTATCAGCCATTTAAAAGTCGATAGTCATTCCCATATTGACCAGTGACTTCTGACAATCGACTATCTTATGCTAAAATTGAAAAACCCATCGCTCAACGATGGGTTTTTCAATTATCTGTAAGCTTCGATTTACAATTCCGGAGCTTTTTCTTTTTTCTTTACTTCTACTGCTTTTGCTGCGCCCAAAGGTTTGTCTTTGGCAAAATCCAGCAATACAGGTGCTCCTACAAAGATGGAAGAGTAAGAACCGGTTATAACTCCTATCAGCATTGCAAAGGCAAAACCACGGGTTACTTCACCACCAAAGAAGAACAGGATCAACAGTGTTAAAAACACAGTGAACGAGGTCATAATAGTACGGCTCAATGTATGGTTGATGGCTTTGTTTACAATAGTTTCTTTACTTGCCCCACGCATATCCCTGGAATATTCTCTAACCCTGTCAAACACAATTACCGTATCATTCATAGAGAAACCAATCACAGTAAGGATCGCAGCAATAAAGTGCTGATCAATTTCGAGCGGGAAGTTCACTATATTTTTAAAGAAGGAGAATACGATCAGGGTTACAAACACGTCATGCAATAACGTAAAGATGGTACCCAATGAATATCTCCAGTCTTTAAACCGGATAAAGATGTAAATAAAGATAGCAATCAGGGCAAAGATGGTGGCTTTGAATGCACCACGTTTAAGATCATCCGAAATACTTGGCTTCACTGTCTGCCTGTCCTGGATGTGTTTTTTTACAAATTCATCATAGGTAAGATTTGCCGGCAATACTTTTTTCAGGCCATCATATAATTTGGTTTGAACTTCCTGGTCAGCGCTATCCGCTTCAATTTTATAAGAAGTGGTAATATTCAAATGTTTGTTATCTCCTACAGTTTTAATAATAGGGTAATCTCCGAATGCATTTTTAAGATCATCTCTCACATCATCATTCTTAACAGCATTTGGAAATTCAACTGTATAACTTCTGCCACCTTTAAATTCCACTCCCAAATCAAAACCATTGAAGAAAGCAGCAATACCCAATCCCAATACTATTGCCGAAACAACGTAAGCGTATTTTCTAAGCTTAACAAAATTGTAATTGGCATTTTTAAATATATTCCTCGATAATGAAGTTGAATATTTAAAGTGACGATTCCTGTTGGTATAAATATCGGTAACCAGTCTTGATACCAGGATACCACAGAATAATGATAGGATCAAACCGATGATCTGCGTAGTGGCAAAACCCAATACCGGACCTAATCCGAAATATAATAATATAACAGCTGTGAGTAAAGAACTGATGTGACCATCGAGTACAGGCGCCAATGAACGGCTGTAACCATCTGTAACTGCCTGCTGGTACGATTTGCCTTTAGCGAGTTCATCCTTAATACGTTCAAATATAATTACGTTGGTATCTACCGCCATACCAATAGTTAATACCAAACCGGCAATACCTGCAGCAGTTAAAGTAAAACCTAATGAGGCAAGAATACCTACAGTAAATAATAAGTTCAATATCAAAGCAATATTTGCTACCCAGCCACCGGTGTTGTAATAAACCAGCATCAGGATAAATATCACCAAAAAGGACAGCGCAAATGCAATACCGCCACCTCTTACAGCCTCAGCACCAAGTGTAGGTCCTACATATTGATCAGCAACTATCTTAGCCGGGGCATCCAGTTTACCACTGGTTAAAACGCCGGCAAGGTCAGTAGCTTCTTCTACGGTAAAGCTTCCTGCAATTTCTGTATCACCCCCTTCAATGGCACCATTTACATTTGGCGCACTGTACACCATATCATCCAGGGAAATAGCAACTGAACGACCAATATTTTTGGTTGTCATCCTGGCCCATATCCTTGAGGCAGCCGGGTTCATCTTAATATTTACAGACGGTTTACCCATCTGGTCGTATTGTTGGGAGGCATCGGTTACAGCGTCTCCTTCCAATGAAGCTTTATCGGAACCCGGGATAGTTTTTATTGCATATAAAGGAATGGTTCGAACAGTGCCTGCAACTTTTGAACCCTTCTCTTCAAGGCCATACATGAACTTCAGGTTTGCCGGAAGTTTTGCAATAACAATAGGATTGGCTAAGTAGGCATTTAGAGCGCCGGTATCCTGTAATGGAACAGCGCCGAAATAAGGAGCGTAAGACACTTTACCTGTTTTTTGATCCTGCTGCGGGCCTATTGGCTTCATCAGGGAAAGCAAAGGTGCCTGGTTCTTTGCTAAAAGCTGGCTGTCGTTGGCTTTTGTAGAATCCCCGTCAGCTACACCATTAAGGTAGTTTTGTAATGATTTATCTGCAGCCACCACTTTCTCGTAAATTTCATCAATACGATGGGTTTCCCAGAATTGAAGATTGGCAGAAGATTGCAAAAATACCCGAACCCTTTCCGGATCTTTAATACCTGCCAGTTCAACCTGTATAATACCTTTATTTTCATCAAGGTTAATATTAGGCTGGGCCACACCAAACTTATCAATACGCTTTTGGAGTATTTTGTAGGTTTGGGTAATTGCTCCGTCTGCAGTAGTCCTTAGTTTTTTAGTAACTTCTTCATCGGTATCTGTTACCTTAACATCTTTACCCGCACCTGCAAACAGGGTAGCTAGTTTACCTTTACCATTTTGTTTGATATACTCATTGGAAAAGAGCGTTATAAAATTCTCTTCACTGGTTGATCTCAATCCTTTTGCAGATTGAATAGCCTTCAACAAAGGCTGATCTTTTGGATTATTACTCAAAGATTTCAGCAAACCGTCCAGCGCTACATCCATTGTTACACTGATACCACCCTGCAGATCCAAACCAAGATTTAACTCTGCTTCTTTACACTTTTGGTAAGTAGTACCAAAGATCGGGTAGATCTCTTTGTCCTTTGTACTGTCTAAAATGCGTTGTGTTTTTGCTTCGATCAGGGCTTCTTTTTGATCTTTAGGTAAAGCTGCCGTTTGCCCTTTTAACAGGCGGGTGGCCTGTTCTCTTACATCACTTTCATAGCTGCGCACAACCCAGGTATAAGAAAGTTCCCAAAGGGAAATAATGATAAGTGCTACTGTTAAAAACCAAACTAAACCTTTCAGTTTCATTGTAAAATCTTTTGTTTGCTTCGTTGTTAAATTTTGATAAGTGTGCAAAGATAGGGGAAAAAGCATTTGAGGAGGGAAGCTTGTATTTTTTAGAATTTTACCCAACTTGCAGACAAATAAATGCTATGACTATCAATCATTTTACAGTACTTCCGGCCATCTACATATTATTTATATTTTTGTCCTGTTCGCCGGCTAAAAAGATAGTACTGGCCGCTCCTGTGCCTGCCGGAGATTCGCTTCCCCTATCACCAGCACCTGCGGTTGAAAAGAAGGAAGATGAGTTTATGCTGCAATTATTTAAAACGCAACCTTTACTATTTGATAATATATTAAGTAACAGGAGCGACCTGAATGTGCAGGTGATCTATACACAAATAGACCGGCAGGCAAGTGGACCCGCCCGGTTTACGCATCATACCTTTAATAAGAATAGGGACAGTTATTTTTACCCGGCCTCTACGGTTAAATTTCCTGTAGTGCTGCTGGCCCTCCAAAAATTGAATGAATTAAAAATAGCCGGCCTCGATAAAAACAGCACCATGATAACCGATGCCGGTTTCAGCGGGCAGCAGGCAACCTTCAACGATCCTAACACTTCAGACGGCAGACCCACCATTGCACAATACATAAAACAGGTTTTATTGGTAAGTGATAATGATGCCTTCAACCGGTTGTATGAATTTTTAGGACAGGAGTATATAAATAGGGAGTTGCATAAAAAAGGATACGGGGATATACAGGTATTGCATCGCCTTAATATTTTTCTCACTGAAACCGAAAACCGTACTACCAACCCGGTTCGTTTTTTCGACAGCAACAATAAACTATTGCATGAAGTGCCTTTGCAGGTTAACCGTCAGCAATATGCTAAAAGGAATGATTTATTGGGGGCGGGCTATTACAGCGGCGGCAAGCTTATTAACCAGCCGATGGATTTCTCCAAAAAGAACAGGATGAACCTGCAGGATTTTCATGACATATTACTCAGTATTATATTTCCTGATAAAGTAGAAGCTTCACAACGTTTTAATATTACAGAAGAAGACAGGAGATTCGTGCTTCAATATATGAGTGAGTACCCCGGTGAATCTACCTATCCTTTTTATGATAAAAATGAGTACCACGATGCTTATGTAAAGATGATTTTGTTTGGAAATGAAAAAGGCACGCCACCGCCAGCTATACGGATATTTAATAAAACCGGCACTGCTTACGGGCAGCTTACCGAAACCGCCTATATAATTGATTTTGATAAGAACATTGAATTTATTGTAGCAGCCACTATTGATTGTAATACGGATAAAATATACAATGATGATCAGTATGCTTACGAAAGCATAGGCTACCCGTTTCTGAAGAACCTGGGCAGGCTTCTATATCAATATGAATTAAACAGGCCGGGAAAAATTAAACCAGACCTGTCCGGTATGAAGTTTACCTACGATTAATAATTACATTTGCAACTCATAAAAAAATAGCTCTAGCAGTATGGCACTATCTTCTTTAATGACCAGGTTTAATGAACCCGAAACACTTAAAATGGCTAAACTTGGCCGTGAACTAAGAGCACAGGGGCATGATATTACAGATTTAAGTTTAGGCGAGCCGGACTTTGACACGCCTGAACATATTAAAGCAGCTGCCAGGAAAGCGATAGACGATAACTACAGTCATTATACACCCGTATCCGGCTACCTGGATGTTCGCCAGGCGGTGTGCGAAAAATTATTAAGAGACAATGGATTAACCTATACGCCGGATCAAATAGTAGTAAGCACCGGTGCAAAGCAAAGTATTGCCAACACCGTGTTAGCCCTGGTTGATGCAGGGGAGGAGGTAGTGATACCAACACCGTACTGGGTTACATACAGTGAAATTGTGAGGCTGGCGGGAGGTGTTCCCAATATGGTGAGAACAAGCATGGAGTCAGGTTTTAAGATTACGCCGGCGCAGCTGGAAAATGCGATCAACGATAATACAAAATTATTTATGTTCTCATCGCCCTCCAATCCTACAGGGGCAGTGTATACAAAAGATGAGTTAGCTGCTTTGGTGAAAGTATTCGAAAAACATCCGCAGGTATATATTATGAGCGATGAAATTTACGAGCACATTATATTTGATGGCAGGCATGAAAGCATCGCCCAGTTTGAATCTGTAAAAGACAGGGTAATCATCATTAACGGACTGAGCAAAGGTTTTGCTATGACGGGTTGGAGGCTGGGTTATATTGCTGCCCCGGCAGAGGTAGCCAAAGCTGCCGATAAACTCCAGGGCCAGTTTACAAGCGCCACCTGCTCTATTACACAAAGAGCAGCTATAGTAGCCCTTACCGGAGATTTAAAACCAACAAAAGATATGGTGGAGGAGTTCAAACGTCGCCGCTTAAAAATATTAGGCCTGATAAGCGGAGTTCCAGGCATGGTATGCAGCGAGCCCCCCGGCGCTTTTTATGTCTTTCCAGATGTACATGCATTCTTTGGTAAAAAAACGCCGGCCGGAGAAGTGATTGCCGACGCTGATGCTTTATGTATGTATTTATTAAACGATGCGCATGTAAGCACAGTAAGCGGCAAAGCCTTTGGTGAGCCCAATTGCATCCGCATATCATTTGCCAATAGCGTTGAAAAAATTGAAAAAGGATTTGGCAAAATTAAAAAAGCACTCGAAGGATTAACCTAGGGTCGGGACCGAAGGTCAGACCCGTATATTAATATATACTAAAATATTTCCCGCAGATATTTGCAGATGTAGAACTACCCGGATTCCCGCAGAAAAGGAAAATCTGCGGTATTCCATCTGCGAATAGCTGCAGGAAACTTGTCTTATTGAATTTACAGGCCTATCAGCTTTTCATGCAGCGCCAGCACCTGTGGTATCAGCAACTGTTTTTCATCATTAAAAATTATAAAATCACAGCGTTTCATTTTTTCTTCTTCGTTCATTTGTTTATCCATTCTTGCCTGCACTTTTTGGGAAGAAATACCATCCCTTTCCATTACCCTTCTTATACGAAGTTCAACAGGCGAACTGACACCAATCACGTAATCAAGTTGCCTGTGTGCATTCGCTTCAAAGATTAGTGCAGCTTCCTTAACCGCATAGGGTGTTTGCTGCAACTGCATCCATATTTCTGCGTCTGCAATGGTAACCGGATGTACGATAGAATTTAGCAAATTGAGTTTGTCTGTATTATTAAAAACAGCGGCTGCAATGTGAGCCCTGTTAAGTTCGTCATGGCTGTAGCTGTCTTCTCCAAAATTACTGATGACCTGCTGCTTAACTGACTCGTTTTCAGTCATGATCCTTTTAGCTACATCATCTGCATAATAAACGGGTATGCCCAGTGTTTCAAACACTTTGGCAACGGTACTTTTGCCGCTACCTATGCCGCCGGTTAAGCCTATTTTCAGCATTGATACGTAAGTTATACAGAATATTCAAAAATTAAGCATGCTTTCGGAGTTAGCGAAATCATTGCAATTTTATAAACCCATCAACAATTTGCACTACTGCCTTAGTGTTCCTTTGAGACTTTGTGTCTTAGTGGCGATTTACGTTTCAGATAACAAACCAAGATATCGAAATAGCCTGGAAGATATTAACTATATGCCACTAAGTCACAAAGACTCAAACCAGCACGAAGTGCATTAATTGCAAAAAAAAGATGAGTTTCCACCTCATCCCATAAAGATATTTTTGCAGTAAAATTTATTTCTTCTCTTCAACCACCGGTTTATTCAACGCAGCGCTCCACTCCATACTGATAGCCGATTTTTCAATTTTCATATAACTGCCAGGGCTCGTTTCCAGGTTTACTGTATTGTCATCATTTACTTTATTGATCACACCGTGAATACCGGCAATGGTAACTACTTTATCGCCTTTTTGAAGATCGCTGATATATTTTTTTTGTGTCTTTGCTTTTTTAGCCTGTGGGCGGATCATGAAGAAATAAAATACCAGGATCATCATACCCATGATCATGAGGGTTCCGGTGCTGCCGCTTTTGCCCTGGGGATCCATCATTAAGAAAACATTAAATAGTTGCATTTTGTTGGTTTAATTTGAAAATTTGAAAATTGGTTAATTTGAAAATCTGAAGATTCGAAAATTTGACAATTCGACAATTTGAAGCTTGAGGAGTGGGTCGCTACATTTTCAAATTTTCAAACTGACTAATTTTCAAATTGAGTTATTTTTTCTCTTTCGCCAGCACTTCGCCTTTCAACAAAAGTTCCGGAAACGCAGGAGCAGCATTGGAAGTAACTGTCACCGTTTTATGTGCCATACCAACCCTGCCTTCACTGTTGAATTTAACTTTAATAAAACCTGTTTCACCTGGTTTTATAGGAGCTTCCGGTTTTTCGGGAACCGTACATCCGCAGCTGGCTGCCGCATTGCTGATGATTAATGGCAGCGTACCCGTATTTTTAAAACGGTAACTGAATTCCACTACTTCTCCTTCCGTTACTTTACCAAAATCAAACACACTGTCAATAACCTGTACAGTAGTGGGATTGGCATTTACAGCTGCCCCGCTTTTGGAAGAATCTGTGGCAGAAATTTTACTGCCGTCTGCAATTTTATCTTTGGTTCGTACATCACAACTCACTAATGAAGCGGCTACAAAACCAGAAAGTACCAGGGCCTTCAACATGGCGTTTATTTTTTTGATTATTTAAATTGTACTGTTTTTGAAATTCTTTTTTTCGATTTTATTCTGCGAAGACAATTCTTTGTGAATATTATCCAGCAAGCCATTTACAAACTGCCCGCTCTGTATTGTGCTGTAATCTTTTGCAAGATCAATGTATTCGTTGATGGTCACTTTGGTGGGTATGGTTTCAAAATACAGGAACTCGCAAATACCCATTTGTAACAAAATAAGATCAAGTGAGGCCACCCTGTCTGCATCCCAGTTTTTTAACTTTGGTTTAATCAGTTCCATGGTCTGCTCTTTTTTATCTTGTACAGTCAGTAACAAATTCTTGGCAAACTCCCATTTATCCTTACTCAAAATATCGTGGAAACTTTGCTGAACGGGGCGGTTAAAATAATTAAGGACCAGCGTTTGCATCATTTCTGCATCATCATCCCAGCCAATAAATTTTTCTTCCACATGCGTAATAAAATCTTCGTTGGGCAACATGAGGTTATTAAAAATAAAGTCGAGCATTTTTTTCTCACTCTTTTTATCCCTGCTCTGGTCTTCTATGTATTCTTTGTATTCGTCGGTTGTTACCAGTTCCTTGTAGGTTTTTTTCAGCAGGTCATGGTCCAGGAAGGAGTACAATTTGGCTTCTTCTACCGAGGCTTTAAAACTGCTGTCTTCTACAATTTTCCAGAGTAATTCGTTGCCGGCAATTTTTGTATTGATAACCAGGTCTGCAGCGGTAGGTAAGTGTTTGCTTGCTTTTTGCAACGCATCTTTTTCTGCATAACGGGCTACTTCTGTAATAAAATAAATAAGGTAGGTAAATAAATAACGGGTTTGGTCTATCTTTTTGGTCAATATCTTTTGTGCTTCCGCAGTGTTGGTTTCACCCTCCACACTATCCAGTATATAAAGCGTCTGCATCACTTTTACCCGTATATTTCTTCTGCTTATCATTCTTAAAGAACTTTATTGAGGGGGCAAAATTAAGGTTTTATATTTTTTCGCACCATTATCCCGCTAATTATTATCGGTTTATGTAAAATTGTCCTTTGTTCTTAACAAAGCTTTGCAAATCTGGCAGGTATCTGCCACAAAAGTTTATTTAAAGGGTTTGGTATAAAATTAGCCTACTTTCGCATACCCGAAAAAGGGTCATATTTATATTTTATATATTTTAAACCAAACAAAACATAGTATTATGGCAAAAAAGTTAAGCATTACTCCCTTACACGACAGAGTAATTGTGAAACCTGCTGCGGCTGAAGAAAAAACTGCCGGTGGTATCATCATTCCCGATACCGCAAAAGAAAAACCACAACGTGGAACTGTATTGGCTGCCGGCCCCGGCAAAAAAGATGAACCCGTAACTGTAAAAGCAGGCGATAGTGTTCTTTATGGCAAGTATGCCGGAACAGAGATCAGCGTTGAAGGCCAGGATTACCTGATCATGCGGGAGAGTGATATTTTAGCTATCGTATAATCCTGCGGTATTAAAAAGATACTGGATACCAGATACTGGTTCCAGCATCCAGCGACAAGTATCTACATTTAATCTAACAATAATAAACACACTTACGTATATGTCTAAAATGATCTACTTCGATATCGAAGCAAGAAATAAAATGAAAAAAGGCGTTGACACTTTGGCCAACGCTGTAAAAGTAACCCTGGGTCCAAAAGGCCGC
>JACMKX010000101.1 GCA_014379905.1 Ferruginibacter sp.
GATAAAGGAACACCCACCTGCGAATTGTAACTTTTTGGACTTCTTACAATATTATATTCGTTGCTGAGCAAATGAAACAGCCACTCCTTGACAATTGTTTTTCCATTGCTGCCAGTAATGCCAATAACAGGATAATTAAAGCGGTGACGGTGAAAAGCTGCTACTTTTTGCAAGGCTGATAAAGTGTTATTCACTTTTATAAAACACGCATCGGGGTACACTGATTCATCAATAACTTCACTCACAACAAAGCTCCTAACGCCCATTTTGTACAGGGAGGGAATGTAGTTGTGTCCATCCTGCTGTGTACTTTGCAGTGCAAAAAATAAAGAGGCTACGGGAAAATATATTTTACGGCTGTCGATAACCAGGTAGCGTATCGCATGATCATTACTGCAGCCCGTGGGCCGGCCAATTATATTACTGATATCGTTGATCGTATAGGTCAAATACCCGGTATAAAGATTTAATGCGCCTGGTCGCTTTCGTTTTCTTCGGCAGCAATTCTTTTTTCTTCTTTTTTATCAATGAAAATAGAATAGGTAACAGAACCTGCAAGGCATACCAATATAAAACCAAGGGAAATAAATACCTGTGTTGTTTTGTCTACCCATTGATTGATCCAGTGTTCAGCCAGCATTTTAACTCCAATAAACATCAGCACTATGGCTATGCCCTGTGGCAGGTAATCAAACTTGCTTACCGCACCTCTTAGTAAAAAGAACAAGGATCTTAAACCTAAAACAGCAAAAATATTGGAGGTATAGATCACTAGCCTTGCCGTTGCTTCGTAGCCGGGTGTTTTAGTATCCACGATACCCATTACAGCAGGAATAGAATCCAGTGCAAATACCAGGTCAATGGCTGCCAGCATCATTACCACTACAAACAATGTTGTGTATTTTTTTTTGCCATTTTCCGTAACCGTAAACCTGCCATTGCCGTCGTGCGGCACCAGCGGCAACAATTTTTTTAAAAAAATATAAACTTTACTTTTTTGCGGATTAAACTCTTCCTCTTCTTCATCAGACACAAACATTTTATAACCCGTGTACACCAGGAATACGCCGAATACATACAACAGCCAATGGAATTTTTCTACCAGTGCCACTCCAACGGTTATGAAAATTATGCGGAAAACAATCGCCATCAGTATACCAATAAGCAATACCCTCCCGTAATTTTTTTCTTTTACATTGAAGGCGCTGAAAATTAAAATGAAAACAAAAATATTGTCAATACTCAGGCTCCATTCCATGAGGTAAGCACTTAAATATTCCAGTGCCGGCTTTTGACCGTTTTCTATCCATAAAAAAACGCAAAATGCCAGTGCCAGTCCAACCCAAAAAAAGGTTTGATAAAGCGCCTGTTTGATGGTTACTTTCTGATCCTTCTTGCTTAAAAGGCCGAGGTCAAAAATGAGCGATACCACTATCACAATGCCAAATACCAGGTATAACAACTGCGTTTTATCCATCAGGTTTTATTTAGAATATTTTCTTTTACGGTTCCATTGAAATATAACAGCAAACAAAATCACCAACAATACGGGTACTGCAATATTGATTACCTGCCAGGAAGTTTTTTCTTCGCCTACTCTTTTTGTATCAAGCAATCTTGCCACATAATCTTTTGCTTTTGCTTCGCTTAAGCCTCCTTCGTTAATGAGATAATCGATGCAATTCTGCATAAAATCCTTGTTGGCAAATGGAAATTCTCTTTGCGTGCCATACGTGTAAGGATTCATTCCCATGGGTATAGGTTGGTTTCCCTTTACTACAGCATTTAACACAATATCGCCATCTCCTACAATGATCATTTTATTGTCATTTATATTCTGCGGCAGAAACAACCCACCATAGGCTTCCAGCGAATCCTTCATTGCCTGCGTGGCCCTGTTAGCATAGAGCGAAGTAAATTTTCCTTCCAGCAAAACAGCCACAGGAATGTGGCCAGTTTTGTATTTTTCATCTTCGGGTGCGGTCACATTCTCTTTTCCGCTTATTAATGCAGGCGAAGCAATTTTTCTTGCATTAACAGAAGAACTGAGTAAAATTGTTTTTTTAATTCCATCCGCTTCAACAGTGTCTATAGAATTCACAAACCTGCCGGAAACAAAACCCAGGTTTTTATTGATTGAATGGTTTGATTTTGATTCCATCACCGGGAAATAATTCCAGGGAAGTAATTCAAACTGGCCGTTGCCATTTACATCAAAAGGAAGGTAATCGCATTGAAGATCCATTATAAGATCGGGGTTTAAACGAACACCGTATTTAAACATGAGGTCATTTAATTCTAATCCGCGATCATAAGCAATTACTTCATTTTTTATTTGCAGGCTATCCATTTCTGCATTCAGCCTGTCGGCAAACATCAATATTTTACCCCCGTTCATCACGTATTGGTCCAGCTTAAATTTAGCCTGTTCTGTAAAAGGTTGGGTAGGTTTTACCAGGAGCAGTACTTTAAATTCTTTTGGAACAAATGGCTGTGTATTGATATTGAACAGGGAAAGTTTGTAATCGATGTTGAGGTTATTTTCTACCAGGTCGTAGATGCGAAAATCCATAGGCTCGCCGTTTCCATTGGCATAACCGATCATCGTTTTTTCACTCTTTGTTATTTTTGATATGGCGTTGGCTACATTGTATTCCAGCATGGCTTCTGCACTGTTGAGTTCCTGGAAATTAATGAGCGGCGTTTTCCCCTGGTATAAAATTACCGGCAAAACCTGATCTTTGTAATGAACCAATGCATAAGGATATACAAATTGTTGCTGCTGCCCTTCCTTTACCTGCGAGGTAAGATTGATGGGAGCCAGTCCCATAGCAGCAAGCGTATCACCGTAGGCAATTGCTGAACCTTCTACCAGGTCATCAGGAGAAATAAAATTGTATTGAAAATTGTTTCCCGACACCTCTTTAAATTCCTGTAAAAGATCGGCTGTGGAAGCGGAGAGTTTTTTAAAACCGCTGGGATAATTTCCTTTCAAAAAAACATCTACCTGCACCGGTTCCTTTATATTTTTTAATAAATTTTTTGTAGCAGTACTAAGCGTGAATCTTTTTTCATTGGTAAGATCTATACGGCTATGCCATACAGATGCTGCCCAATTGATGGCTATCAATATAATGAGCACCAATGGCAACCATAATTTTGCTCCGGTTATTTTTTTTGCATCGGCCATCTTATTTTTTATGCAGGTTTTTTACTGTGATTAATAAGGATAAAAAGATGAGGCTGGCAAAATAGATCATATCCCTGCTATCCAGTACGCCCCTGCTAATACTGCGGTAATGAAAATCGATACCCAGCATTTCTACATAATAATCATAACTGCCTTGTAATATGGTTAATTTGCTGATGGCACTAAAACCAAAATAAAGAATAAGGCAGGTAAAAGCACTGATCAGGAATGCCACAACCGCATTGGAAGTAAAACTGCTACAACACAAACTAATAGCGGCAAAAACGGCTGCCAGCAAAAAAAGTCCCCCGTAACTCCCGGCTATTCCACCAGAATCAATGGTTCCGCCCGCACTGAGCGATTTTATAGTAATGATGTATATAAACGTAGGAATGATGACAATTAATATAACCACTAATATCGAAAGGTATTTGCCCCATACGATCTGCCCTGCAGTTAATGGCTTTGTCTTGAGTATCTCGAAAGTGCCCGCTTTAAATTCATCAGAAAGAGAACGCATGCTGATGGCCGGTACCAGGAACATTAATACCCAGGGAGCCAGTTCGAAAAACTTATCAAGAGAGGCATAGCCATAGTCGAAAATGCTGCTGTCAGGCAGCATAAACAGGAATATCCCATTGATTAACAGGAACAAAATAATGGCTATGTAACCCGTGAGATTGCTGAAAAACTGGTTTAATTCCTTTTTACAAATACTCCACATGAATGATAATATTAGCTGCAATTTACTATTTAACAGCCTAATAGCGCTTATTGCCAGGTTTGATTGTAAGATTTTTTAATAAAAAGCAGCAGAATGAATTAAATGTTTGTCTTTTTACTGTAATTGAATGTTTTAAGTGCATCTACCAGATGCAAAATGATTTTTTTTGAATGTTTATGGATTTTTTGGCGCCACAACGCCGGATTTGTTTACCAAAACAAGCTGTTCCCCCGATTAGTCGGGGGATTTTTTTAATATACTCGAAACAGGGTATTGTCTGCAACCATAATGCCCGTTATTTTTGTATCGGTTTTTCATAGGATATTGGATTTTAAAGCGGGGCTTGATTTCTATCATGGCCCTTTTTTTATGCACTGAATATTTTTGTGTGGAATTGTCGCTAAAAATATACCCGTATTAGGGTATTGAAGAATATATAA
>JACMKX010000102.1 GCA_014379905.1 Ferruginibacter sp.
ATTATTCCCTTTTCCATATATTCTTTTCTTAGCGGGCAACATAACTTAAAATAAAATAGACAAAATTATTAGCAATGTAATGCTAAAATATTTAGCTTTATGTCAAATATTATTATATGAATGAAGATGAATTTTACAGCGCCGCTTATAAAGGCAGTAAGCACTACAGCCAGCAGGAAATTCAAACAGCCAATGCCACAGGCTTTGGTGCCGCCGCCGATGATTACATGGAGCGTGGGATTGATCTGAATGAACAACTCATTCGCAATAAACCCGCTACTTATTTTTTTAGAATGAAAGGTGATGCGATGAAAGATGCCGGCATTTATGACAATGATATATTAATTGTTGACCGTTCGATAAAAAATGCCGGCGGGCGTGTAATTGTGGCCATACTCAATGGGGAATTGCTGGTAAGGCGTTTTCATAAAAATTTCAGTTCGGCCTTTTTGATCCCCGAAAATGACCGGTTTAAAACCATTAACCTGGCAGAATTTGGTGAGTTTGCTGTTTGGGGCGTAGTGGTACACTCTATTCATTCATTATAATTCCCCGGCCTTGATCGCTATAATAGATTGCAACAACTTTTATTGCTCCTGCGAGAGATTATTTCTTCCGCACCTGGATAAACACCCTGTTGTGGTGCTGAGCAATAATGACGGATGCATTATATCCCGCAGCGACGAAGCAAAACTATTTGGAGTGGAAATGGCCGGCCCGTATTTTAAAGCAAAGCCTTTGATACAACAACACAATGTCGCGGTATTTTCTTCCAATTATGGCTTGTACGGCGACCTGAGCTGGAGAGTGATGGAAACATTGCGCATCATGTTTGGTAAAAAAAAGGTAGAAGTTTATTCTGTTGATGAAGCTTTTGTAGAACTGGATGGATACAAGCCGGAATATTTACCGCAGCTGGCTATGGAGATCAGGCAGAAAGTAGAATTGTGGACGGGTATCAAAGTTTCTGTTGGAGTGGCGCCAACAAAAGTGCTGGCCAAACTGGCCAATAATCTTTCTAAAAAAAATAAAGAAAAAACGAAATGCGTGCTGGTGCTGGATACCCAACAAAAAATTGATGCAGCATTGCGTCATACAAAAGTGGGAGATATTTGGGGAGTGGGGCGCCAGTACGCAAAAAAATTAAATGAGTGGGCCATATTTGATGCTTACCAGCTAAGCCGGATGAGCGAAAGTTTTGCAAAAGTGAAACTGGGTGGTGTAGTAGGGGTGCGCCTGGTAAAAGAATTAAGAGGAGAGCCGGCAAAAGATATGGAAGATGACCTGGTTAATAAAAAAATGATCGCTACTACCCGCATGTTTGGTAGCCCGGTTACAAACATCAATGATATAAAAGAAGCTATAGCCACCTATACATCAAGAGCTGCTGAAAAATTAAGAAGACAAAATGGTGCTGCAAAAACCATCAGCATTTTTGTAGTAAAAAAGGCAGAAGATCATAATGTGAATTTTCATGGAGCTGCTGTTAGTGCTTACACCACTTTACCAGTTGCAACATCTTTTACCCACGAGCTGATAAAGCCTGCAGTTGAAATGGTAGATAAACTTTTTGAAGCCGGTAATATTTACAAAAAGGCAGGTGTAATGCTGAGTAACATTGTGCCGGATGAATCCATCCAGGGAAATCTTTTTAAAAGCGATACTAAAAACAGCGGACGAAAACTAATGGAGATGATGGATAATATTAATTTTAGCCAGCGGGATGATGTATTAAAATTTGCAACCAGCGGCACCAGCCGCGACTGGAAAATGCGGCAGGAACTCCGCAGCAAAAGATATACAACGAGGTGGGATGAGTTGTTTGAAGTGAGTTAAATATTTTTGCAGCTCGCTCCGGCTCTTACATTTTGATAATAAATAAGTTAGGATACCTGCCGGCTACCAGCGGTAAACCTGCGGTATTTTTCCCCCGCCTTTTCTTTGGAAACGCCTCCACAAATTAGTAAATTGTAATATAGGGGCCGTATAACTCCATACCGGGTTTAACTCCCGGTATCGCCGGGTACCAGGTAGGAGCGGCGGATTGCACCGGTGGGTTAAACCTTGTAGGAATGGGAGTGGTACTCGTAGCGGGCATACAGCGTGGCTGCTAACAAAAAGCTGGCTTAAATTGATTAATAATTTTATGCAGCGTTGCCGGAGCCTGGTAAAGTGGCAGTGGGTAAAGATAAATGTTGTGTACTTTTTATATTTTAACGATAAAAGTACACAGGTTAAATATTCGCATTTAAAACGTACTATATGAAATTGTCAAAAAAGCTAAGGGTCCTGCGGGGCGTTACCCACATCCGGGTAAAGATGGGAGTGAGCCAGCTGGCTTTGGCCCAATACCTCGGGGTTTCCAAGAGCACGATATCTATGGTTGAAAACGGCCACCGCCGGCTTCCCGGGGCAGCATCTTATAAGCTGGTAGAACTGGAACTGGATTTCCATAAACGCTCCATTCAACCCAATGACCCCTTGTATAAATTACCGGCCTGCTCCGAATCTGAGCTGGAGAAAGCCATCCGCAAGGGCAGGGAGCGTGTTAACGGTATTACCCTGGAGCTGATGCGAATCAGGCTGGCCAGGATGACCCTCCGGTATAAGGAAACCCTGGAGGAGATCCGGCACCTGGACCTGGTGATCAACTTTGCTAAGTTGCAAACACCGGCTTTCCACCTGCTGAGCCTGGAGCAGGCAAGGCCACCCCTTTTAAAAAAGCTTAAACGTTGTGATGCGCAGGCCCGCGCTAAAATAGAAGGGAAAATTGCCATGCTGCAAATTGTGGAAGCCTCTTATTTAACACAGCCGGTTGAAGATAAAGAAGTCCTGCCCGCTGACTCCAGCCTTATTGCAGAAAACAAACAGGCCCTGCCCCGGGAAAGCAGCCCTGAAGCTGGTAACCGGCAGTTGCTGCCGGAGGGGTACAGGCTCAACATTAAAAACATTCCCTACAGTTCTTCTTTTTCAATTACCCGTTTGCTTCCGTGCAATACAAAATATAAGATGATGAATGTGGTTAAAACACCCAGGCCAATGAGTGCCGCTTTAGGATCGTCGATGGCAATGCTGGTGCCCACAAATAAATACGCCAGGATAAATATGACCGGCATCAGTGGGAATAATTTCATCTTGTAGATCCCTGTATCATCGAGGTGTTTGGTTTTTTTCCGAAACCAGAAAATAGTGGCTGCACTTAATATCATTCCAAAGCAATCCAGGAAAATAGTGAATGCCAATATCTTTTCAAACTCCTGCGAAAAGAAAAGAATGATAATGGCAATGGCCGAAAACACCGTCAGTGAAAACGTGAGCACATTTGTTTTACTGTTTCTTTTTGCAAAGGCTGCAGGCAGGCTTTTGTCGTCTCCCATGGCAAACATTACCCTCGGGTTACTCAATAGCGAACCATTTACATATGCCAATATTCCTATGAAAAGAAAAACGGAAAATACCTGCGCTCCTGTGCTTCCGAATATCCTGTCAATAACTACGTATGCAATTTCTCTTTCGCCTTTCATCTGGTTAAAGCCGATGATATTATAATAACTCAGGTTAACCAGCAGGTATAAAGCAATGATGACCAATATGGCAATAAAAATACCTTTCGGAATTGTTTTGGAAGGATTGTGAACCTCCGTTCCGAAATTGATGGATTGCTGGTAACCACCATAAGTAAAGGAAACCGCAATAAGGCTGATGCCAAGGCTTTTCACCCAGTCAATCCAGGTAAAAGGTTCCGAGCTTACCGCTGTAGCTTCGCCGGTTGCATATTTGCCCGGAAAGAAAAGTGCAGCGATGAGTACCACTACCATCAGAATTTTTATGGTCATCAAAATATTCTGCGCACGGGAACTTAATATCAAGCCCCTGAGGTTAATCAGGTAAAAAGCAATGATGGCCACACAGCCTAACAAAGCCTTGTCTACATCGGTCCAGTCTCCAGGAAATAATTTTAATAAATAACCACTGCCTATCAATGCCACACCACTCAGGCTTGCAGCATTGCTAACCAGTATCAGGCAATTGATGGCAAAGGCAACGCTTGGATGGTATGCTTTTGCAAATACTTTGTAATACCCGCCCGTTACGGGATACCGGCTCCCGATCTCTGCATAGGTTAATGCCCCGCAAAGCGCTACAATGCCGCCGATAAACCATGCACTGAAATACACCGAAGGAGAAATGGCATCTTTAGCACTGGTGGCAGCCGCCCTGAATATTCCCATACCAATTACAAAACCGATACAGATCATGGTAAGAGAAAAGAGGTTGAGCTTTTGCGGAGTTTTTGTCATGGTCAAAAGATAGGGAAATAATTAATAATTGATAATGAATAATTGATAATGGGGTGCTTGAGTAATTATAGAGAGCAGCGTTTTAATTTTTATTTGGCGATAACATCTATACATCCCTACATTTGCAGCGAATTTGGTTCCCTGCTCAATAATTATTGAGGTGGGATTAAAAGGGAAGTCCGGTGTAAATCCGGCGCTATCCCCGTAGCTGTAAGGGCCTCCCCAACCCCTCCAAAGAGGGGCTTAAGAGAAGCTTTTAAATATCTAGCCACTGTTTGTTAACGCAAGCGGGAAGGTTTTTTAAAAGTATACCCCGAGCCAGAAGACCTGCCAGGTTCACATAATTATTATTCAAAGCTTTCGGGTGAAAGGCTTGGATGAGTGATCTGCACAGAGTACCTGCATTTTTCTTATCTATGCTTCTGCCTGTTTGTTTTTAAAAGATGAATTTGAAACAAACCTGGAGATATTTTATTTTTACAAGCGGCCTTTTATTGCCACTGCTCCTGCATGCGCAAAAGGATACATTGCCTGTAGTAAAAATTATCTCGCAGGAATCAACCGATATCAGCAGAACAGCAGTGCCTTTTCAGCAATTGACCAAAAAAGAACTGGCTTCATTGAACAGTCTTTCCGTTGCCGATGCAGTAAAATATTTTTCCGGTGTATTGATAAAGGATTATGGTGGTATAGGTGGCCTGAAAACCATTTCAGTTCGCAGCCTCGGGGCCAATCATACGGGTATAATGTATGATGGTATTATGGTGGGAGATGCGCAGGGCGGACAAATTGATCTCGGCAGATTTTCGCTGGATAATATTGAGACCATTCAACTTTCTACAAGCAGGCCGGAAACTATTTTGATGGCTGCACGTTCTTATGCAAGTGCAGCTGTCCTCTCCTTGTCATCATCCACGGCCAATATTCAAAAAAGATCAATGACCCTAAAATTAAAAGGAGGCTCGTTTGGCTTTTTTAATCCTGCTTTTTCTTTCAAAGATAAAATTGGAGAAAGGTTTGGCCACGGAGTGAGTGCTGAATACCAGGCTGCAGACGGAGATTATTCCTATAAAAATTATGTGGCGGGCGATGCGGATAGTAAAAGATTGAATGCTGATATAAAAACTTACCGGGCAGAATATGATGCCAGTTATTTATTCAATGACAGCAACCAAATCAAACTGAAATTATATTACTATAATGCTAAACGGGGTTTGCCTGGTGCAGTTATTTTGTACAATAACTTTTCTAACCAAAGGTTAAATAATGAAATATTTTTTTCGCAGGCCAGCTGGAAAAAAAATATTTCAGGGCGTAGTAAAATTTTATTCAACGCAAAGTTTACCAAAGATTATAAATACTATTTAGATCCGTCTTACCAGAATTCGGTCGGCAAATTTGAAAATAAATTTAACCAGCAGGAATTGTACGTTTCAGGCGCTTATAGCTACCAGTTTTCTCCTGCGTTATCTGCCAGCTATGCTGCAGATTATTTCAACAGTAAATTGAAACGTACCGATGATTTTGCTGCCGGTTTTGCTGATCCTGAAAGAGATAATTTTCTGTATAATATTGCGGTAGACTACTCCGCAAAAAGGTTAAACTTAACTGCCAATATACTTCATACCATATTAAATGAAAGGGTACAAAACGGATCCACAGGTAGAAAATTAAATGAATTAAGCCCTGCTGCAGCTCTTTCTTACCATTTCTCTGACTCCTCTCCATTGCACGCCAGGGTTTTTTATAAAAGGATCTTCCGTGCACCCACGTTCGACGACCTCTATTATACCAATGTCGGCAACACTGATTTGAAACCTGAATTTGTTGACCAATATAATATCGGCCTCAGCTTTAATAAAAAATCTCTTAAAAACATTGAAGGACTTATAATAACGCTGGATATTTATTATAATCAGGTAAAAGATAAAATATTAGCTGTGCCAAGGCAAAATCTTTTTCAATGGACGATGCTCAATATTGGCCAGGTGGAAATTAAAGGAGTAGATGCAACTGTTCTTGCAAAATGGAAACAGTTGGGAAGCATTTTCCTCACCTCAAGACTATCCTATACCTACCAGGATGCACGGGATATGTCTGATCCATCTTCTGCTGTTTACAAAAAACAAATTCCCTATACTCCTAAACATTCAGCTGCAGTGGGAATCGGTATTTCATACAGGAACCTTGATCTCAGTTATAATGTATTGCTTTCTTCCTACCGCCATAGCCTCGGGGACCAAGTGCCTGAAAACCTGGCAAAGGAATGGGCAACACAGGATCTAACCTTTATGTATTCCTTGAAAACAAAATATAACAATAACTACCGCATCACTGCTGAGTTGAACAATATTTTCAATAAACAATACGAGGTCATAAAATTTTATCCAATGCCCCGGTTCAATTACCGCATTGGCATCATTGCAACTTTTAACCAATCATAAACAACAATTAAAATAACGATCAATGAAAAAGAATCTGTACAAATGGCTTTTACCTGCTGTATTATTAATGCAGGCCTGTTCAAAAGATGATGTGCCGGTAAATCCCGTAACGCCACCTGCCAAAGGATTGTATGCAATAAGTGAAGGAGGTTCCACTCCAAATAGTGCTAAACTCGGATTTTATAATCTTGGTTCCTCCACTTTTACAGGAGATTATTTTGTTCAGCAAAACCCGTCCGAAACTGCATTGGGAAGTACTTCAAATGATGCTATTATATACGGAGGCAAGCTATATATTGTAATGAATATTTCCAGCGAGGTATTGGTATTAAATGCCTATACGGGAGCCTTAATAAAAAGAATTAATTTTGGCACTACTCCTAACTTTAAATTCCCAAGATATGCCGTAGGTACAAGGGGAAAAGTATATGTATCCGCTTACGACAACACCGTAAACATAATTGATACCAGCGCCTTAACTTTAGGTGCAGCCATACCCGTGGGAAAGGATCCGGAAGGTCTGGCAGTACAAGGGAATTATTTATATGTGGCGAATTCAGGGGGACTAGATTATCCGAATGTTGACAGCACGGTATCGGTTATAGATTTGAATACCAACGCAGAGATTAAAAAAATTAAAGTTGGATATAACCCTAATAAAGTTGAAGTAGCATCAAACGGGGATGTGTATGTGAGTGCTTATGGCGTAGGTTTTCCTACACCGCCTGCACCGATTATACCAGCCAGTGTTTCAGTGATTAATTCTACCAGCAATACTTTGAAAACAACATTGGGTGGTGCTTATCAATATTCGCATGTAAGAATCTTCGGCAACATTGCCTATTTTTTCAATAACTATGGCGGTGCAGGAACTGCCAGGGTTTATAATACAGATACGAACGCAGATATACGGGCAGAGTTTATAACTGATGGAACAACTATCACTACTCCTTACGGTATTAACATCGACGAACAGAATGGAGATGTTTACATAATGGATGCAAAAGATTACGTAACTGCAGGTGCTGTTACGTGCTTTGATAAAAATGGTAAAAAGAAATTTACTTTTTCTGTTGCGCCAGGCGTGAGTCCGAATAAAGTATTGTTCAATAGGTAAAACATTAAGAAATTTCCTATGAACCCGGAAATGCCATTGCCCGCTTTTTTAGTGTGCAGTGGTATTTCTTCTTTAAAAAAGTTGCAATGGAAAACAACAATGGAAAACACGAGCCCAAAAACTGCCCCCGCTGCAGCCGTTCTTTTGAATGCAAACCCGGCGATATCGGAAATTGCCAGTGCCACGGGTTACAATTTGCCGCTGCAACAAAAGAATATATTGCAAAAAAATACGAAGACTGCCTTTGCCGGCAATGCCTGCTGGAACTTAATAACCAGCAAATTTTATTTAAAGAAAAATTTGGTGCAAGTCCGCATTGATTAGGTTTTAGCGAAAGCGCTGCTATCTTTGCAAAAACATATCCCATGTTAGACTTCAGCGTAATTTCCCTCAAACAAATACTCACCATTACATTTACCTTGTTTGCCGTAATAGATATATTGGGCAACATTCCTGTGCTGGTAACGCTGAAGGCTAAGATGGGCGGCCATATCAGGAGCAACCAGGCCACGCTGGTATCCGGTGGTTTAATGATCCTCTTCCTGTTTTTAGGCCAGGAGTTACTCAATGTTTTAGGGTTGGATGTAAAATCATTTGCAGTAGCAGGAAGTATCGTGATCTTTATTTTAGGCCTGGAAATGGTATTGGGACTGGAATTTTTTAAAGCAGATAACAACCCCCGAAGCGGGAGCGTGGTGCCCATCGCTTTCCCGCTGATAGCAGGCTCCGGCACACTCACCACTATTATGTCACTAAAGGCAAACTATGAGAATATTAATATACTTATGGGCATTTTAATAAACTGTGTGGTGATCTTCTTAGTTTTGCACTCCTTAAAATTTATTGAAAAAGCATTGGGCCCTTCGGGTTTAATTGTGGTAAGAAAATTTTTCGGCGTAATATTGCTCGCTATTGCAGTAAAGATCTTTGGAACAAATGTGCAGGATTTTGCGAAATAAAAGCTGATTTATGATTTAAAGTGCTCCTAAAATCAGAAATCACCAATCAACAATCATCAATCCCAAAGGGCCTCGTCGTACAATGGATAGTATAAGAGTTTCCGAAGCTCCAGACCCAGGTTCGATTCCTGGCGAGGCCACTAAACTATCTCAATAAACCTTTGGAGTAATCAATACTTCAAAGGTTTTATTTTTTCAGAACTAACGGTTTCGTAACGCTTTTACTAAAAATTCCTTGATTATTTCTTCAGGGCTAAGTTCCAAAAAATTCTGAAATAAAAACTAAAAAAAGGGGATTTAATCAACTGCGGCATGATAGTTCAAATTTCATCCAAAATTGAAAAAATAAATGGTAAATCCTTCTTTAGCAGTCCTCCAATTTTATAGTACAAAACCTTTTCATCTACATCAATTATGAAACTCATATTAAATGAATCGATCGTTGGGTCAATGGGGCCTAAGTCAGGATTACGGGATAAAAGTGTTCTCAGAGAACTTCTTAAACCTTCTCCCGCAGTCGTAAGAAATCTGTAATTCATATTCAATTTCCTAGCCTCAAGAAATAAGGGAATTGCAATAGGTGTCAAATCACTGCAATAAGCGATAAATACTACTTTATCGTTATCGTGATATTTCATCTGGATTTGGTGCAAAGCGGGTATCCCTTCAATAGATCCTTTACAATGTGAATTCCAGGTAGTGAAGAATATTACTTTGCCAATGATGTATTCATAATCCTCAGCACTGATAAAAGCTTTTAGCGTGCTTAGGAAGGAGTCATCTACCACGTTAACAAGAAACCTATCTTTAGATTTGGAAAATGATATACGAATGTCAATGACTTTAAAATAAATTAGTAGAGCTATTATAAGGGCAAAGGAAATTATGTAATAAATCATATTATGGTATAATATGATAGGGAACTTTTATAACTATGGTAGTATCAACGATTTCAAAGTGATACAAACCGGCGTTAACATACATACTGTCTTTCGATCCACTTGCTGCATGGGTAACGGCGTAACTAAGAGTATCTTGAGGAAATTGAAAATCAGTCCCAACCATGAATTGACTATTATATACTGAACTATCTCTGTTATCTATTCCAAAAGTAATAATTTGATTGTCTTCATCAATTTCTATCCATGATTTATTATCAGAAACACCGCCATCTGTAAAGCAGTACCAAGTACTGGGTTTACAATCCACATTAAACCATACAAACTTAGCATAGAACCAAATTGAAAGGGGAAATCTTGATGCTCCTTTCCCTGCAATTGCAGAACTTTGGTTTTGGGAAGTTGAGTGGCTCGTTAAATCTTGTTTTTCTCCCGTTTTTTTACAAGAAAATACACAAATTGCAAGAATGATAGATAATAGAGTTTTCATGTTACAGTTTTAATAATAATGAAATTTTCAAATCACAAAATCAAGTTAAGTTTATATTTATGAATAAGACAATATTTCTTTATTAAGTTTCTTTATACAGATATTCTAAAAAAGGGCTGCAAACAATAAACGCATTGACAAAATTCGAACGCAGAGTCACCGGCATCACCTACCCATTTTTTCAAAATCTTTAAACAACCAGTATGGGTTGGTAATTTGAATACTAAATCAGAAGGATTTCTTTTTTCGCCAATCAAGGAAATGGCATCATCATGTAACTTTACTATAAGCCTTTCTTTGGTTTTTAGCTGGATAATATCAATATAGCCATCTTTTACATTCTCCCATTTTAGTCTGATGGTATCGCAATGCCTTATTCCAGCGAAACAGCAAAATAGAAAGGCTCTTTTTACACCCGCATTTGAACAATAGGTATCTGCTAAAGTCTTTACCTCTTGAAATGTAAGAATATCTTTCTCAGCCGATCTTCCTTTGACATTGATTATCTCCTCAATCGGATTTTTTTTGAAGTATTTGGCAATTGTAGCCTCCTTGAACAATCGCTTCAGTTTTTTGAAGTAATTGTTAGCAGATATACCATGCATTTCTGCCGCAAGAAAATCTTTAAATTCTATCATCATACTTTCAGTGATCGCTCCACATATAAGCTTGTCCTTGCCAATCCAGTTTTTTAGCTTGTTTACAACCGCCTTGTAAGTTCTTACATCTGAGATAGGGGCTTTTCGTTTAATAAACTCCTCACAGTATTCAAAGAAATCGGCTTTAAGCTTGTAGTCTTTATCAATGGAAAATGAGCTGTAATGACTATCCAACTCAATTTTAGCAACAATCTTTTTTACTAATTCCTTTTTCGCCTTTTTGTCTTCTCTGTCAATTGTAGTTCTGGGAACATCTACATATTTAATTCCAAGTCTTGACTGAGTTCTAACACCATCATGATGCTTGTCAATCATTACACTAATAAGGTTGTTTCCAATTTTTACTTCCCTGATTTTGATCTTCATATATTTTATGTTTATTTCCTACAGTAACTGGACTTTTAATTCGACAACCCGTTTTTAGGGTAAAACTTATCCACAATTTTCAAAAACGTTTGGCAAACGCTTTATCATCTCTATCACCATCAATCAAAAGAAGATAGAGTCAAAGAAAATTGTGTTTAATTTGGAATTAATAAATGTTCGTGTGGAGGAAATAAACAGAGAAGTAAATGGCGAGGCCACTATTCCTCCTTTTCGATTTTTATCCTTGATATACATTTTCACTACACATTACCATACCCGTCAATATCAGATTACGGGGAAGCTAAAATATATTTTAAGCATTGCTACAAAACCCGATAATCTGACCTAACTACGTCAAACCGCCCGCCACCATCTCTCATCCACGGCTTTTAATGCTGTTAAAAAAAATCATATATCTTTTAATTCATTCTTATTGTAGTACCCCTTTGAACCAATTCTGCGTGTTATACTACAGGCAACAATGCCGGAAAGCTTTATGTTTACACGATTTTGAAGCGGGAAACTTTATGATACGTTCATTTGACTATTCCCGCACGCTATCATACCTTCTGAAAAACACTGCCTTTGGAAAGATAAAAGCAGGACGGAGTATACCCGGGATTTCATAAAGTGTGAATTGCATCATTAAACCACGACCATTACCAGCTTTTCAGAGAGATGAATAAACTATTAGAACAGCAACTCCGGAAATATGTTGGTGATTCAGCAACGACCGATGAAAAGTACATGGCATTGCTCAATGTCATCAGTGAATCATATGACTGCTATGAAACAGACCGGCAGCTGATCGAACGCTCCATCGAACGCAGTTCGAAAGAATTGACAGCACTCAATGCCGAACTCCAAAAAGAAAAAGAAGCACTTAAAAACACACATGAGGAGCTAAAAGCGCTGTTTGAAAATGTTAGAGAGGTTTTCTTTTCTGTAGATATGATTTCCTGCGAGGTTACACAAATGTCGGCTGCCTGCGAAAAAGTGTATGGTTACCCCGCATCCGCGTTTATTTCCGACAGTCATCTGTGGAAAAAATTAATTCACCCGGACGATAAAATCATTGCAGAAAAACAGGTTGAATTATTGACGCAGGGTAAAGAAGTGCAGAATCAATACCGCATTTTAAATAAAGACAAAACCATACGCTGGTTAGAAAATAAAGTTACTCCTACACTTGATCATACCGGTCGCCTGATCCGTATAGACGGAATAACCAGTGATATATCAGAACGTAAAAAAGCGGAAGAAGAAATTATAAAAAGCAATCTTCGGTATCAGTACGTTACCCGGGCCACCTCTGAGGCCATCTGGGATTGGGATATCGTTACTGATAATGTTTTTTTTGGTGAAGGTTTCACCTATCTTTTTGGGGATATAATTGGCGGGGACTGGTTGAGCGATATTAAAAAAGTACATAATCGCATTCATCCGGAAGATATTGAGGATGTCCTGGCAAATGCGCGCCTGGCATTGAAAGGAAAGGAAATGAACTGGCACTATGAGCACCGCTACCTGAAGTCTGACGGAAATTACGCCCATGTTTCCAATAAAGCCCTCATTATAAGAGATGATGAAGGCAGGGTGATTAGAGTAATTGGTGCCATGCAGGATATTTCGGATAGCAAAAAAAATGAAGCACAAATAAGCGATAGTGAAAAGCGGTACCGTACGCTATTTGAACAAACGCTCGCAGGTTTTTATCAATCCACGGCAGAGGGAGAGATAATAGATTGTAACGAAGCTTTTGCCAAAATGCTAAAATATGGCTCCCGTCACGAGATCCTTAAAGTAAATACAAAAGAGTTTTATTTTACGCTGGAGGAGCGTTCTGCTTTTGTGAACAACCTGCAAGGTCAAAAAAAACTGATCAACCATGAAGGCGTTTTAAAATGTAAGGATGGAAGCCCTTTATTTTACCTGGAAAATACCTCTGAGAAGGTAAATGCTGTAACAGGCAAAGCGTTTTTTGATGGCGTAATGATCGATATATCGGATAGGAAACTTGCAGAGCAACTTATTACAATCAGCGAGGAAAAAAGAAACCTCATCATGAACGCTGCACTGGATGCTATAATATGTATAGATACAAGAGGCGATATTAGTTTCTGGAATCCACAGGCTGAAGCAATATTTGGATGGAAAGAGGATGAAGTAATGGGGAAGTGTTTATCGGGGATAATTATACCTGACATATATCGCGAACGGCACGACGAAGGAATTAACAACTACTTAAAAACAGGTGAGGGCCCCGCCCTGAATACTTTGCTCGAACTTTCTGCCATCAGGCGAAATGGCGAACTGTTCCCTATTGAGTTAACAGTGCTGCCGATACGGCAGGGAGGTGAAGAATTTTTTTGCGCTTTTATCCGGGATATTACCAACAGGAAAAAAAGTGAAAACGCCATTCTTGTTAGTAACGAAAGATATAACCTAGTTGCTAAAGCCACCAACGATGTAATTTGGGACTGGGATCTGACTACTAATGAGGTTATTCGGAATAAGGAAAGCATGAAAAAAATACTTGGGTACGATGTTGATGGAACTACCGGAAATGCTGCGTTTTGGACAAGCCTGATACATCCCGAAGATGTTGCAAGAGTAACAGAAAGCTTTAAAATCATTTTCAATAATCCGCTGGAAATGTATATGGATAAAGAGTATCGGATAAAAAAAGAAAATGGAGAATATGCATACATTTACGATAAAGGATTTGTTGTAAGAGATGCCACCGGTAAAGCGATCAGGATGATTGGTGCCTGCCAGGATATAACGAAGCTTAAGGAGAATGAACTTCAATTACAAAAACATGCAAAAGAACTTGCTTTATCAAATGAGGAATTAGAGCAGTTTGCTTACGTAGCCTCCCATGATTTGCAGGAACCTTTGCGAATGGTGACGAGTTTTTTAACCCTGCTGGAAAAAAAATACGGATCACTCCTTGATGATAAAGGTAAAAGATATATTGACTTTGCAGTTGACGGCGCAAAACGAATGCGCCAGATCATCCTGGACCTGCTTGAATACTCAAGAGCAGGCAGAACGATTGAGAGTGCAGTAAGTATTGATGTAAACGAATTGGTGCAGGAGATACAAATATTGTTCAGAAAACGGATAGAAGAAAAAATGGCTACTATCGTTTGTGATGACTTACCAATGCTCCATGGATACATTTCGCCACTACGGCAGGTTTTTCAAAATCTTATCAGTAATGCCTTAAAGTACAGCAGAAATGGTGTGCTGCCAAAAATTAAAATTACCGTAACAGAACAGGATAACCATTGGGAGTTTGCGGTAACAGACAACGGGATGGGTATTGCTGCGGAGTATTTCGATAAAATATTCATCATTTTTCAACGCCTTCACAGCAAAGACGCCTTTTCCGGAACGGGGCTGGGATTGGCTATTACTAAAAAAATTATTGAAAGCCAGGGAGGGAAAATCTGGTTGTCATCTGAAGAAGGAAAAGGCAGCACTTTTTATTTTACATTATCGAAATCTACTGTAATATAAAAAATACAAAAACTGGTCTTTTACCCTTTTTGATTAAATCTGTTGTTTGACAGCCGGAACTTTGATAAATATATTACTTATGAAACCTATCCATATTTTGCTTGTAGAAGACAATGAAGGTGATATTCTGCTAACACAGGAAGCGCTTGAAGATGCAAAAATTGTAACACAGTTTAGTGTTACCAGGGATGGAAAAGAAGCGATTGATTTTCTCACTCAACAGGGAAAATATCAGCATGTAAATTTACCGGCCCTTATATTGCTGGATGTAAATCTGCCCTTAAAAAACGGCTATGAAGTGCTGCGATTTATTAAAGCACACGAAACATTAAAACTTATCCCGGTAATTATGCTGACCACCTCTTCATCAAAACGTGATATGGACGAGGCCTACGACAACCAGGTGAACTGTTATATCACAAAGCCGGTAGAAATAAATGATTTTATAACTGTAATTACTGCTATTGAAAACTTTTGGATTTCAATAGTTGAATTACCTGAAAAAAAAGAAGTTGTATATAATAAGAGATAAAAAACTGTATAATATTCTTATCATAGAGGATAACCAGGGCGATTTTACTATAATTGAAGAGTTTTTGCAGGAACATATGTGGGCGCCTGTAATTATACGGGCTCATAATTATCAGCAGGCATTAAAAATTTTATCGGGTAACGAAGTAGCGTTTGATGTCATTTTGCTCGACCTTAGTTTGCCTGATAAAAGCGGGCCGGACCTGGTCTCTGAAATGTTAAGAAAAGTCCCGTTATGTCCGGTTATTATTTTAACTGGGTATACTGACATTGATTTCAGCATTCAATCCATATCAAAAGGCATTTTTGATTACCTGCTGAAAGACGAACTCAGTGCAGTTGTTTTGTATAAAAGTATTTTGTATGCTATTGAGCGCAATAAAATTATCAGGGAACTGCGAAGGTCAGAAAAGCGTGCCAGCGATCTCTTTAATTTAAGCCCGCAACCAATGCTGGTTTACGACCCGGAAACTTTTAAATTTATCCAGGTCAACAAAGCCGCAATTGACCATTATGGCTACAACAATGAAGAGTTTATTGATATGCTTTTTCCTGACTTATGGCAGGAAAAAGATAATGTACAAACTCAGGAATTATACAACCTCTTTGAAAACGAACCCGGCGGAATACATAAGGAAAAAGTTACACATCGTAAAAAAAACGGCGATGTAATTGAAGTGGAATTATTTTCAGGAGTGGTGGTAATGAATGGTAAAGATTTCCGGTCTGTAATTGTTATTGATGTAACCGAAAGAAATCTTTATGAACAAAAAATTATCCAGGCCATTATAAAAACACAGGAGGATGAGCGCTACGAAATTGGTGGGGAACTGCATGATAATGTTTGCCAGATAATCGCCGCCAGCCAAATGAGCCTTGGTATTTTAAAACCTGCTGTTTTATCTTCAGAAATAGCGTTATTTGACCAGTGCAGGGCCTATCTCACTTTGGCATTACATGAAATAAGAAATCTTTCCCATAGGCTGGCACCGGCATTTTTTGATGACTCAAACCTGGAACAAACATTAAACAGGCTATTTAATTCATTCAGTAGTGATGATCGGGCAGAAATTCGCTTTGATTACGATAAAGCTATAAATAGTTATGATATCAGCCCTGAAATTCAGATAAATCTCTACAGGATATTACAGGAGCAGTTGACCAATATTCAAAAATATGCCAACGCCGCATCAATAGAAGTGGACATCCTTATTCATAATAATACCTTAAAAATGAGGGTTTCTGATGATGGAAAAGGATTTGATGTCAATACCGCCAAAGCTGGTATCGGCCTGGCAAATATGAGAAGACGGACCGCATTATTTTCAGGAAAATTTTATATTGTATCCGCACCAGGTGATGGATGTACCATTAGTATAGAAATACCTTTGCTGCAAACAAAACCTAATCTGCAGCCTGCATAAAGCACCAACCCCGGCCACACGTTCCTCAGCCCTGGTATATTTCTGCAAGGTAATATATAGACGGACTGCCTTCCGGCTACCGGATCTTCACTGTTGAATTCTTTATTTTACAAGCGGGAAACGGCGTGAATCATTAATCACGCTGTTGAACGGAAACTATTAATCTAAGATTATAAAAAATTGTAATTATCGAATGCACGTATCTCTTTTTATTGGAACGGGTGAGGTGAATTGCCGGTTAAAATTTTTCACAATTTGGGTAGGCCACTTATAATGCCCAGGTTGGAGCCTATAGCGCCGGGGTTCCGGAATTGGCAATGGCGCCGTCGCCTGTGTAGCAGGTAAATCTTTCGAGTGCCCACAATTGAAGCATTGTCCAAAATTAAATTTTGTAAAAATGAACAGGAAGACAAATAATAGAGTGGCAGGTAAAATTTGATTTTCATGGAAGGGTTTTAAGGATGATGGATTAAATGTTCTTTACCAGGAAAAGATGGAAAGCAGGTATTTGCCCTGGGGTGAGTAATTATCGGGCAAAGTATTTCATCTATATCCATCTTTCTGCAAGTGTAAGGCATTTACTTTTGTGGCGTTCTGTCTATGATTGAAAAGAACTTTTGATAGTAACACAATTGAGTTGTAGCTGATCGACTACAGCTTACCCCAACGTTAATATAAAACCTGCAGAGTTGTTTAATAACACTACCTTCAACTGCTTTTAAGAATCAGTACCTTAATATCTTTCAAACCCAAGCCCTTGCAACTACCTGGCGAATCAATATTTACGATAAGCATTTCCATTACTACCTGGCAAACACTTCTTGTGCATATAAAATTATTGGCTGAACAAATTTCAGGTTTAGCTGAAATTTAACGGTCATTCTATAAATTAGTTCCTGCCGTGGTAAACATTCAGTTTATAACGACAGGTTTGTGAGGCATGTTTATTAATATTCAAAACTATGAATCATTTCAAAGGCGGTAAAAAAGAACCTGCTTTTCAGAGCAAGGTATCCGCTACCGTATCAGGCATACTTGCCCCTGCCACCAATAACGGGTTGGAAAAAGAAGGAACTTATATGTCTCACCTGGCTGCCATCGTGGAATCATCACATGATGCCATTATCAGCAAATCACTGGATGGTATTATTTTAAGCTGGAACAGTGGAAGCGAAAGAATGTTTGGATATACAGTAAAGCAGGCTTTGGGTAAACCTATCGCTATGTTGATACCTCCTGAGTGTTTCAATGAAGAGAAAAACATTCTTGAAAGAATACACAATAACGAGGTAATTGATTATTTTGAAACAGTGAGGCTTAATAAAAAAGGCGACCAGGTACATGTTTCTCTTACGATATCGCCCCTAAAGGACGGAGAAGGGAAAATTATAGGGATTTCCAAAATTGCAAAGGATATAACTTTGCGAAGAAGGGCCGAAGCTGCAGCACTTCTTGTAGCCAAACAGCTTGGATTCCAAAATCAGGAAAGGGAAAAAAGAGCAGCAGAGTTGATCATTGCCAATAAAGAACTGGCCTATCAAAACAAGGAAAAAGAAAAAAGAGCTGCGGAATTGATCATGGCCAACAAGGAACTTCTTCTTCAAAATGATAGGAAAGACAAGCGTGCCGCAGAACTGATTATTGCCAACAATGAACTGGCCTTCCAAAATGTTGAGAAGGAAAAACGGGCGGCTGAACTGATCATTGCGTACAACGATCTAAAAGCATCGGAGGAAAAGATCATAGAAGTGAACAAGGAACTGGAATCATTTTCCTATTCCGTCTCTCATGATTTGCGTGCACCGCTGCGGGCCATTATCGGTTATACAAAAATGCTTAAAGCTACCCTGGAGACAGAATTGGATCCTGAACCTGCCCGCCTGATGAACAACATTGTTCAAAATGCAACAAAAATGGGTCTCCTCATTGATGACCTCCTTACTTTTTCGAGGATCGGACGCAGGGAACTGGTTCAGATAACTATCCCGATGCACAGCCTTGTACAGAATATCTGTGATGAATTAAAAGAAGAAGTGCCCGATCGCAACATTGAGTTCCGGATCAGTAACCTGTTGCCTGCGCTGGCTGATAACATGGCTCTTAAGCAGGTATGGTTGAACCTGGTTTCTAATTCGATCAAGTATACCCGGTTAAAAAATGCAGCGATCATTGAAATTAGCTCTGAAACTGCGGGAGAAGAAGTGACCTACTGTATAAAAGACAACGGTGCCGGCTTTGATATGCGATATGCCAATAAACTGTTTGGTGTATTTCAACGCCTGCATTCCGAAGAAGAATTTGAAGGCACAGGAGTGGGCCTGGCCCTGGTGCAACGCATCATATCCAAACACGGGGGGCGAACCTGGGCAGAAGCAAAAGTAAACGAAGGAGCAACATTTTATTTTACCCTGCATAAGCCATAACCCTATGATGACTGAAGTTGATATATTATTGGTAGAAGATAACGCCAGTGATGCCGAAATGACCATTGACGCTTTAAAAAAGAGTGGCTTAGCCAACAAGCTGCTACATGTTAAAGATGGCGCAGCCGCATTGGATTTCATTTTTGCAGAAGGAGCGTATACCGGGCGAAATACGGCCTACAAACCAAAAGTTATCCTACTCGATGTGAAAATGCCAAAGCTGAATGGAATTGAAGTACTGCAACGGATCCGGACCGATGAGCATACAAAGACTATCCCGGTGGTAATGCTTACGTCTTCAAAAGAAGATCCGGATATAAAAACCTGTTATGCCCTTGGAGTCAATAGTTATGTAGTAAAGCCAGTTGAGTTTGATGAATTTCAAAAGGCCATTACAGAACTGGGATTATACTGGATGATAGTAAACCAACAAACTCAATACGAATAACAATGCCTGGTACCCTAAAAATATTGATAGCGGAACATGATCTACATGACCTTGAGATGATCGAAACCGAACTAAGAAGGGGCGATGTTGAATTTGTAAGCGAAAATGTTGAGAATGAATCCGCCTATCGGGCGGCACTTAAAAATTTTATTCCTGATATTATATTATGCGATTACAGTTTTCCTTCCTTTGACGGACCGGCAGCTTTTAAGATCAGGGAAGAAATTGCCCCGGCTACCCCGTTCATCCTGGTTTCGGGAACCATTGGCGAAGAGAATTCAATTGAATTGATTAAGAACGGTGTAACCGATTTTGTACTGAAGGACAAAATGTTCACTTTAAATACTAAGCTTATACGGGCATTAAAAGAGTCAAAAGAACGGAAAGAAAGATGTAAAACTGAACAGGAACTTAAGCAGAGCGAAGCACGATTAAATAAAGCCCAGGCAATTGCAGGGATAGGGAGCTGGGAGACCAATTTGAGTGATCTGGAGGTGAAGTGGTCTGACGAAACATATAATATTTTTGGTGTTGACCGTCGTAAATTCCAGGTTACACATGCCGCATTTTTACAGTTGATCCACCACGATGATATCGAAAAAGTGAATGCTGCGTTTCAAACCTCTTTCAGCAGCAGATCGGTTAACAGTATAGAACACCGGGTTCTAACACCGTCTGGCCTCCTCAAGCACATAGAAGAGTGTTGGCAGATATTTTTTGATGATCACGGTACACCGTTAACTGCTGTGGGTACCTGCCAGGACATAACAGAACGCAAAAAGAATGAAGCAGCCATCAATAAAGCCTACGTAGAAAAAAACATGGTGCTGGAAAGCATTGATGATGGCTTTTTTGCATCGGATAAAAACTCGCTGGTAACATACTGGAACAGGAAAGCAGAGATCCTGCTGGGGGTAAGGAAAGAAGATATGGTTGGTAAAAATTTTCATGAGGTCTTTTCCGACAGCCGGTCGGCTGTATTTTACGAAAATTATCAAAAAGCTGCAAGGGAAAATAGTACGGTACATTTTGAAGGCTTTTCGCACCGCACCGGTAAATGGTTTGCGGTAAGCGCTTTTGCCTCGGACAACGGGTTGTCAGTTTATTTTAAAGATGTAACAGAAAGAAAAAATGGTGAAGAAAAATTAAAGGAGAGTGAACTGCGCTACCGGTCTATCATTGAGCAGGCAACTGATGCTATCTGTATTGCTGACGCGTCTTTGAAGATTATGGATATCAATGACTATGGCTGCCGGATGCTGGGCTACTCCAAAGCTGAATTTCTGCAGCTTACCGTCAATGACTTGTTCCTTGCGGAAGACCTGGAAACAAATCCTTTTAAAATGGAGGAATTAAGATCAGGAAAAGTTATCAGGAATGAACGGAGATTCAAAAACAAAGATGGAAAACTTATAGACGTTGAAATGAGCGGCAGAATTCTTGCCGATGGCAGGTTTATTGTGTTTGGGCATGATATAGCCGGCCGAAAAAAAGCACAGGATAAGATAAAAGAAAGCGAACTGCGGTACCGGTTGCTTAATGAACAGGCAACGGACGCAATTTGCATTACCAATGCCAACCTGAATTTTATAGATATTAACCCGTACGGCTGCGAAACTTTTGGCTATACCAGGGAAGAGGCTTTACATCTTTCCCTCCCGGATATATTATTTGAAGAAGATCTTGCAGACAATCCTTTGGGATTGGAAGGGCTACAGGTGGGCACTACTATCAGGAACGAACGCAGGCTTAGAAAGAAGGATGGCACAACGATTCATATGGAAGTAAGCACCCGGATACTGGAAGATGGAAGGCTGATCATGTTTGGCCACGATATTACTGAACGAAAGAAAACAGAGGAAAAAGTACGTAAAGCAAACCGGCTATATACTTTTATAAGCCAGGTAAATCAGAATATAGTTCATATCAAAGATGAAGAATCACTGTTCCGCAATGCCTGCCAGGTAGCATATGAATTTGGTAAATTCAAAATTTCCTGGATAGGTTTAGTTGATGAGACCACGGAAACGATCAAACTCGTTGATCAAAATGGAATAGCAGGTGAAGACCTCCCGCTTTTTATCAACACACCCTATTTGAAAGGCGGGCCGGTGGATCATGTTCTTAGAACGGGCACTTATTATTTAAGCAACAACATTCAACAGGACCTGGAACTACCCAACTGGCAGCCGTTTGCGCAAAAATATGGAATATGTTCTGTGCTCGCATTGCCGGTGAGAAGATCGGGCAAGATCATTGGCACTTTTAACCTGTATGCGGCCGAGCATAATTTTTTCGACAAAGAAGAAATTGATCTGCTTGCAGATGCAACAGAAGATATATCATTTGCCCTTGATCTTTTTGAGAAAGCAAAGAAACAAAAGGAAACCGAGGCCCTGGTAATAAAGAACGAAAGGCGTTTTAGGGCCCTGATAGACAAAAGCGTTGATATGAAAGCGCTTTTAGGACCTGATGGGAAAATTTCATATGGGAGCAGTTCTATCACAAAATTCTTAGGGTACAGCCCGGATGAATTTGTTGGAGAAAATGCTTTTGACTTTATACATCCTGCTGATATTTTATCGCCGGAGATTATGCAGGACCTTTTAGAAACTCCGGGCAAATCGCAGTATGTACAACAACGCCTGCTGCATAAAAATGGTGACTGGATCTGGTGTGATGGTACACTGACCAACCTGCTTGATGAGCCCGGTGTGAATGCCCTTGTCTCTAATTTCAGGGATATTTCCGAAACAAAGATTATAGAGGAACAGAGGGAATTTGAAAGGAGCGTTAAAGAGGCATTGATCAACACTACGGACGATTTTATGTGGAGTGTATCTTGTGATTTTAAGCTGATGGCGGCTAACGCAGCATTCACTAATTACATAAAAAGCTTTGACGGCCCGGCCTTAATGCCAGGCGACGAATTGCTTATAAAGGAAATCTTTCCGGCCGGGTACCTGGCCACGTGGGAGGCGTTGTATAACGATGCGCTAAAAGGTGAGTCTTTAGTAAAAGAAATGTACAACCCCCCTACAGAAAACCATAGGGAACAATGGTTTGAAACCACGCTTAATCCTATTTGTAATAGTAATAAAGTAACAGGTATTGCCTGTTATTCCCGGGATATAACCGGGCGCAAGCAGTCGGAAATCCGGTTAAAAGAACTAAATGAAAACTTGCAAAAGCAGGCTAAAGAACTTGTTTTATCTAATGCGGAGCTGGAACAGTTTGCCTATGTAGCCTCTCACGATCTGCAGGAACCTTTGCGCATGGTAACGAGTTTCCTCACATTGTTAGAGAAAAAGTATGGGGCTGTTATTGATGACAAGGGTAAGCAATATATTGAATTTGCAGTAGATGGTGCCAAACGGATGCGCCAGATAATTCTGGACCTGCTTGGGTTTTCAAGAGTGGGTAGAATGGACGATGAGGCCGGCAACATTGATTTAAATGAACTGTTGAATGAAATAACCATATTGTTTAGAAAGCAGATCGCGGAAAAAGAGGGAGTGATCATTTCCGACCCGCTTCCTCATGTTCCCGGCTTTCGATCACCCATTCGCCAGGTGCTTCAAAACCTTGTTGGCAATGCCTTGAAATTTTCGGTAAAAGGGCGGGCAGTGCAAATTAATATTAAATGTATAGCGTTCAACGATCATTGGCAATTTGCTGTAAGTGATAATGGCATTGGGATCAACCAGGAATATTTCGATAAAATATTTATTATTTTTCAACGGCTTCATAACAGGAACGAATTTTCGGGAACCGGGATGGGCCTTGCCATAACAAAAAAGATCATAGAAAACCAGGGCGGCAAAATATGGGTGGAGTCAGAAGAAGGTAAAGGAAGTACATTTTATTTTACACTGATAAAACACTAAGGAATTGAGTATCTGGAAAGCATATACCAATAAGATCAACTACAACTGTGCGGGTTCAGGCAATGTGAAAGACATGGATTACTGGCGAAACAACCTGTTTGCAACTTCCATTATTTTCCTGCTACCCTTTTGTTTGATAGCGCTTGCACCAGGTATTTATTTTTGTATTGTTACACAAAAATATATCCTGGCAATAGTTGATATTTTAACGGTAACAGCTATCCTTTTCATTGCTTTTATGCCCGGTATAAACCTGCTGGTCCGAAAGGTCCTCTTTTTCAGCTTTGTGGTAATCCTGAGTTGCGCCCTCTTGCTATACGGGGGGTTGCCTGGCCCCGGGTTATTGTACCTGCTGGCTGGATGCACTTTTAGTATACTTATTTTTCCCACAACCTATTCGTTTTGGCCGGCATGGATAGTTACCGGCATCTGCATTTTATTTGGTATTGCTATCTTTTTTAATGCTATTGCATTTCCCAGGCAAAACTTAGCATCGGCTTCTGAGTGGGTGGCTGTTTCTTCCAACCTGGTTTTTATTGTTTTCCTTTTGGCGGCTCTTATACCCCGGCTTTTTAAGGGTTTGCAGGAGACCCTCGATAAAGAAAAAAAACTTAAAGCAGCGCTGCGAAAACAACAGGAGGAGTTGCAACAGGCATTGCACCAGGTGCAACAAAAAAACAACGAGCTGGAGCATTTTGCATACGTGGCTTCGCATGATTTGCAGGAACCCCTTCGCATGGTAACCAGTTTTATGGGACTTCTGAAAAACAAATATGGCGATCAGCTTGATGAAAGAGCGCATACTTATATGAATTTTGCGGTAGATGGCGGCAAGCGAATGCAAAAAATGATCAGCGACCTGCTGGATGTGTCACGAACCGGCCGGGGTAATGCCATTAAGGAAAGGGTACAGTTAGGGGATATATTAAATGAAATACAACAAAATATTTTTAAGCTCATTGAAGAGAATAATGTAACAATACTTATAGAACCCGCTCATACAGTATTGACTGTATACCGGGGAGATATAAGCCGTCTTTTTCAAAACCTGTTGAGCAATGCTATCAAGTTCAGGAGAAAAGATGCTGACCCCGTAATCCGGATCTGCTGCACAGGGCAGGAAAACAGGTGGTTGATCAGTGTTGAAGACAATGGCATTGGCATTGAAAATGACAAATCTGAAAAAATATTTGAAATTTTCACCCGCCTGCATGCCCAGGATATTTACCAGGGCTCAGGTATCGGCCTGGCCATTTGCAAGAAAATAGCCGAACAACACGGTGGAAATATTTGGGTAGCATCGGAGGAAGGCAAAGGCAGTACATTCTATTTCACTATTCAAAAATAAAATACATGACACCCATACATATTTTACTCGTTGAAGACAACGAAGGCGATATCCTACTTACCAGGGAAGCCTTTAAAGAGGCTAAGATCCTTATAAAATTAAGTGTAGTAAGGGACGGGGAAGAAGCTGTTAACTTTCTTACAAAACAGGGTGAATATCTCCTGGCAGAGGTACCTGATCTCCTTTTACTGGATATTAACCTTCCTAAAAAAAACGGGCACGAGGTTTTGCAATTTATAAAAGGGGATGAAGGTTTAAAACATATCCCGGTGATTATACTAAGTACTTCTTCTTCGCCAAAAGATGTAAATATGGCCTATAGCCATTATGTTAACTGTTTTATAACAAAGCCGCTGGATGTAAATGATTTTATCGGCGTTATTGCCAGCATCGAAAATTTCTGGATATCTATCGTGAGATTACCTGCAAACAAAGAAAACAAATGAGAAGAGATAAGAAACCATATCGCATCCTGGTGATTGAAGATAACCCCGGTGATTTTGTTATTGTGGAAGATCTTTTAGCAGAGCAAATGTTATTTCCTGTTATTACTCATGCCATTAATTTCGGAGAGGCAGTTAATATTTTAACAGCTAGCGGAGCTTTCGATATTATTTTGCTGGATCTTAGTTTACCAGATAAAAGCGGTGAGCAACTGATCACAGAGATCCTGGAAATCTCGTCCTCCTGTTGTCCTGTTATCATTTTAACAGGTTTTACCGATATCGATTTTAGCATCAGGTCAGTAGGCTCGGGCATTTCCGATTACCTCCTAAAAGACGATTTAAATGCTCCAATGCTTTACAAAAGCATTATCTATTCTATAGAAAGGAAGAAAACTTCGTTTGAACTGGAAAGATCGCAAAAGCAATTTAGTGAACTCTTTAACCTGAGTCCGCAGCCCATGTGGGTATTTGATTCGGAAACGTTGAGGTTCATTAAAATTAATAAAGCCACCCTTAAGTTGTATGGTTACAGCGAAGCAGAATTTATGGAAATGAACCTGATGGATATTAAACGGGTGGAAGATATTCCTACATCTGCAATTGAGATCCGCAACGGAGTTACCGGGAAAGAAATTTATAAAATTACCAACTGGCATCACAAAAAATCCGGCGAACTAATTGAAGTGGAAATTTACAGTACGCCGATAATAATTAATAATACAAATTGCAGCTCAGTTATCGCTATTGACGTTACGGAAAAGAATCAATTTGAAAATAAAATTACCAGGGCAATTATAAAAACGCAGGAAGATGAGCGTTATGAAATAGGTGGAGAACTTCATGATAATGTTTGCCAGATACTCGCCGCCAGCCAGTTTAGCCTTGGCAGGCTAAACAGTTCAGTACCAAAAGAAAAACTTCAGCTATTAGATCAGTGTAAAGAACATATAACAATGGCGCTGGATGAGATCAGAAACCTGTCGCACCGGCTGGCACCTGCCTTTTTTGATGAGTCAAACCTGGAGCAGGCATTCAAAACATTGTTTAATACTTTTAATTTTAATGAGCATGCTCAAATCTCACTTGATTTTGACGAGTCTGTGAAAATGTATCCGTTAAGCAGGGAGCTTCAATTAAACCTGTACAGGATATTACAGGAGCAATTAAGGAATATTCTTAAATATGCAAAGGCTACTACCATAGAAGTAAATGTGCTTATTTATAATTACAAACTTAAAATGCAAATCACAGATAACGGAATTGGGTTTGATAAAAGTACGGCTAAGAACGGGATAGGCCTGGCAAATATGAGGCGACGCACAGAATTATTTTCCGGCAAATTTGAAATACATACCTCGCCGGGAAGCGGGTGCTCTATTATAATTGATATTCCCTTGGTTAAAATGTAAGAGTTATTCATGCGCCCAACCAGGTTGTATTATGGCCACATACCGGCGTTTAAATGACCTGGTAAATTTATCGTATCGTTATCGCTCGATTAAGATAAAGATGGATATTTGCGTATGAAGTACCTGCTTCCTTTTTTATTGATATTATTTTCCTGCGGTAATGGGGAACATGCAGAAAAAAATATGCCGCAAAAAGATGCTGTTTACTCCTGTATGCAGCTACCGGAAAGATTTAAATCAGATACGGCTTTTAATTCCATTCAATTTAACGGCGATAGTTCAACCACTGGTATGGTATTGATACCAGGCGGAACATTTGATATGGGAGGAGATAAAGAAAGTGCTGATGCAGATGAATTACCCAAACACAAAGTACAGGTAAATTCATTTTTTATGGATGCAACCGAAGTGACCAATGCACAGTTCCACAAATTTATAGCCGCCACCCATTATGTTACCACGGCAGAAAAAAAACCAGATTGGGAAGCTTTCAAAAATTCATTACCGCCGGAAACGGAAAAACCAGCAGACAGTTTATTGGTAGCAGCTTCGCTTGTATTTAAACAAACAAGTGGCCCGGTTGATCTCAACGATTTTAATCAATGGTGGGTATGGGAGGTAGGTGCTGATTGGAAACATCCGCAGGGGCCAAAGAGTGATATTAATGGGAAAGAAAATTATCCCGTGGTGCATATAAGCTGGGATGATGCGATGGCCTATTGCAAATGGGCGGGCAAAAGATTGCCCACGGAAGCGGAGTGGGAGTTTACCGCAAGGGGAGCATTGATTAATAATACTTATCCCTGGGGCAATGAACCGGTGAATAGAGGCAAATCAAAAACAAATAGCTGGGATGGGAAATTTCCTTACCTGAATGAAAAAAAAGACGGTTTTATAAGAACTGCACCTGTTAAGTCGTTTGCGCCTAATGATTATGGTTTGTATGATATGGCTGGTAATGTTTGGGAATGGTGCAGTGACCTGTATGATCATGATTATTACAAAACATTGGCAGGTAAAACCTCGATCAATCCTACCGGTCCCGGTAAATCCAACGACCCGCAGGATCCCTATGCTGAGAAAAGAATTATGCGGGGTGGTAGTTTTTTATGCAACGATGCCTACTGTAGTGGTTACCGGGTGGCAAGAAGAATGAAAAGCAGTCATGATACCGGGCTGGAGCATACGGGGTTCAGGTGTGTAAAATAGATCCGGCTGCCATCTGAGTGAGTCACCCCCCGGGAGGGTGGCCCACTCAGATGGCAGCCGGATTTTCAAATATTAAAACTGTTGGCCAGTTCTTTCAATTCGAGCAGGTTGGACACTTTTAATTTTTCAAAAATGCGGGCCTTATGCGTTCCAACTGTAGATACCTGCAGGTTTAAACGTTGCGCTATCTGGCTGATTCCATCTCCTGCCAGCAACATAGATACTATCTCAAATTCCCTGGGTGATAAGGCATCAAAGGAATTTTCTTTTTTAAGATCACCACCCAATTCGGCAAGTACTTCCAGCAATGTTTCGCTGATGTATCTTTTGCCATTTAATATAATGTTAATGGCTTTTATGATCTCATCGAGCGGCGCCACTTTGTTAATAAAACCACGGGCACCCGCATTTAAAAAACGTTTGGCATAAATGCTTTCTGAGTTCATGGAAAACACCAGTACTTTTAAATTGGGATAATTATTACGAATATATTCCATCAGGGTAAAGGTATTCGTATTGGGCATTTTAATATCAAGAATGATAAGATCGTAGAAGTGAAGCTTTAATTTTATCAGGGCAGATTCGCCATCTTCAGCTTCATCAATGATGCAGGGTTTATATAGATCGGACAGGATCAGTTTTAAACCAGATCTAACTACTACATGGTCGTCAATTAATAAAAATCTCATCGTTTTCAAAATCTTTAGGGGTAATTCAACAATCCTTAAATAAACAAAGCTGTTTCATTTAAGGGGAATTTCACGGATAATTTACTGCCTTTCTCCGGGCCTGAGTACACATCCAGTTTACCTGCATACATACTTACCCGGCTTTGTATATTACTTAAACCAATTCCCTGCCTTTTTTTAGCAGTGTCAAAACCAATTCCATTGTCACTTACCTCAAGATAGATATCATTTTCGTTAGTTGAAAGTAAAATATTTGCCTGGCTTGCTTTGGAATGCTTTAAAATATTGGTTAATTGTTCCTGTATTATCCTGTAAAGGGTTAGTTTAAAATTCTCATTCAGGTTATCTTCCTTAAAATTATGGTAGTTGATATAAATTTGTAATTCGTTGACCATCATTATATCATCTGTAAGATTATTAATTGATTCGCATAGACCCAATTCGTAAATAAGCGGTGCATGCAACACTTTGGAGAGCGACCTGATCTCTTCTATTGCGTTCTTAATATAACCTGATGCCTGGCTAAGTAGCAGCTCATTATTGGATATATCGTTTGCTGCGGCATCAATATACAGCTTGCTTGCACTGAGCAACTGGTTCACATTATCGTGAAGTTCTTTCCCAATTTCCGTTCTTTCCTTTTCCTGTGCAGTAACTACCGCTTCTGCAATTTGTTTTTGTTTAAGCAATGTTTCCTGCTCCAGTTCTCTTTCCAGCAAAACACGTGTAGTGATGTCTTCCATGGTGCCGATCATTCTTACCGGTTTTCCTTCCTCGTAAATAATATATCCGCGATCATAAAAAAAACGGTATTCACCTGAATGTGTTTTAAACCTGTACTCATCTTCCCATTTATTAATATGCCCATCTTTAAAAATGCCATTTAATTTATTCATTACCCGATTTATATCTTCAGGGTGCAGGCCTTTCTCCCAAAAATCGGCATCAACTTTTTTTGTTCTCTGGTTATATCCCAGGCTTATTTGCAGGCCGTTGCCCATCCATATGGATCTTCTTTTATCAAGTTCCCAATCCCATACAATATCATTGGTAGCCTTTGCTAAAAGTTCAAAACGCTCAATCATCTCTTTCAGTTCTACATCTTTTTTCTTCCTTTCAAGACAATACTGGATAGATTTTTTTAGAATCGGAGGAGTAAGTTCTGCTTTAAATAAATGATCATCGGCGCCCAACATGATAGCATCAACACTAGTATCGTCTTCAGGAGATATAATTATAAAGGGAGCATCTGTTGCTGAACGCAATTCCTTAAAAGTAATATCCGGTGTTGGATTCTCTCCGGCAGTAATACCGCAAAAAATAATCTCGGGATTTGTGACTTTGATTGCTGCCAGCGCAGTTGTATAATTTTCTACACTGGCAAAATCAGTCAATACAATTTTACATTCTTTCAATAATTGAAAAAAATCATCTTTATCTTTCCCTACATTTTCGATCAATAAAACCCTCAATCCTTCCTGGAGGCGAATCATAGTTAATTTTTTTTGCCTTAAAATAATCTGAAATTTATGGGCTAATTTTAAGGAGTGACAGGAATAGGTGGGCGCAAATTAGGGCAATTTGTACTAATCGCCGGCATTTAAAACATAAAAGGGCATTTATAATGATAAAAGCCGGTATAAGAAATTATGTATTAAATAATAACATGAAATGGGCTTTCATCGCAGCATTAGTATGCGTTGGATACTTAATATGGGCAACTTTTAATAACCTGCATCAAACCAATCATGAAAGCAACAAAGTAAAAACTTCGCTTAGCAGGTTATTAAGGCTGGAAAATATCCTGGTCAATGTAAAGTCGGTCGAGTCGGGACAAAGAGGCTTTGTGCTATCGGGAGATGACACTTACCTGGGTTCCTATTACAAGGGTATAACGGGTATAAAAAGAGATACAGCTGTATTGAAAGCTTTCAGGCCAAACAGTGTTAATGAAATAGCCATACAAGATAAGTTACTGAGAGATATAGATGCAAAGATCAGGCATTCAGAAAATGTAATCGCCCTTTTTCGCAGGTATGGTGTAGACTCTGTCAGGCATATTATAGATGCAAAAGAAGGCCTCGTATTAATGGATAGTATTAATCGTTTTGTGTTTAAGCTTGAAACCAACGACCGGGCTGTACTTCATACCGCTAATACCAGCGCTCAAAGATTAGCGAGGCAAACCACTTTACAATTATCGTTGCTGGCTGTTTTATTTTTATTGATAATGGGCATCACCTGGTATATAACCAACAGGGATTTTAAAAAGATCCTCCACTCCGAAAAAAAATTAAAATTTAATGCTTCACTTATCCGCAATATTTCCGACCCTATTATTACTACCAGCACCGATGATATCATAACCAACTGGAATATATATGCAGAAGCATTGTATGGCTACAAAGAAAATGAAGCCATCGGGAAAAACGTGTTTGAAATATTAAAGATCAGCCCGGAACACAAGGAGCTGGAAAGTGCGGCCCTGCTGCAAGGTGCCAATGATTATTGGAAAGGCGAGTCCATCCATTATCACCGGAACGGGGAAATGTTGTATGTAGAGGTAACAGTATCATCCATAAAAGATGATTCGGGCAGCGCCGTCGGTTTTGTATCGGTAATAAGAGATATTACCACAAGAAAACTGGCTGAAGAGCAACTAAATGTTTTAAGAAACAACCTGGAGGAGGAAGTAAAAATAAAGTCTGCCGAGCTTAAAAATGTTTTTTCCCGCATCACTGATGCTTTTATTGCCTTTGATAATAACTGGAATTATACCTACCTCAATAAACAGGCAGCAGAACTGCACGGCCGTACTATAGAAGAACTGCTTGGAAAAAATGTTTGGGAAGAATATCCGCAGGTAATGAGTGAGCCTTTTTATGAAGCTCTGCAAAAAGCAAAAAAAACGGGCGAACCACAGCGGGTGCAGTTGTATTATTCCGAGATCAATAAATGGTATGAAGACCTTATTTATCCTTCCGCAGACGGGATATCGGTGTATTACCACGACATTACCACACGAAAACAGGCAGAACTGGCACTGGTACTGGCGCACGAAAAACTGAACTATCATATTAATAATACCCCGATGGGTGTGGTGGAATTTGATGTTAACAGGCGGGTAAAAACATGGAGTAACCGTGCCGAAGAAATATTTGGATGGACGGAGGCCGAGATGCTGGAGAAACCCGACGCTTTAAAAGCACTCGTTTCTAAAGATGATATACACCAGGTTCAGCAATCAATAGATGGCCTTTCTTCCAGGGAAACCAATAAAGGTATTATGCACCTGAGGAATTATACAAAAAACAAGGAAATAATTTACTGCGACTGGTATAATTCTGTATTAAAAGACAACCAGGGTCATGTTACCGGTATTATGTCATTGGTGCAGGACGTTACCACCAAAAAACAAATTGAAAGTGATCTGAAAGAAGCAGAAGAAAAGTTTCGCAACCTGGTAGAACAATCAATGGTAGGGGTGTATATTATGCAGGATACAAAATGTACGTATGCCAACCCAAGGCTGGAAGAAATTACAGGTTACACTATATCCGAACTGACGAATATGGATTCTATTCTTGAGATTATTCATGAAGATGACAGGGATAAGGTAATGCAAAGTTTTTTAGAAAGATACAGCGGAAGTGTAAAAAGTTTGAATTACCAGTTCAGGGGCAGGAAAAAAGATGGTGAATTGATCTATGTGGAAGTATTTGGATCTGTAACACAGTACCAGGGGCGCCCGGCAATTATCGGAACTTTAATTGATGTCACAGACAGGTACTTCGCTACCAGGGCAATTGAAGAGTCGAAAATGGCGCTTCAAAAATCCAACGAACGCTTTGAACTGGTATCCAAAGCTACCAATGATTCCATATGGGACTGGGATCTGCAGGAGAAATCTATCTGGGGTAATGAAGCATTCCGCAGCCTGTTTGAAACAGAAAATGATAATACCGAATTGGGGATGGAAGATTTTGCCAACCGCATTCATCCGGATGACAGGAAAAGGATATTGAAATTGCTGGATGATTCCTTTAAACAGGGACAAACATTTATAAAAGCAGAATTTAAATTCATGCTTTCCAACAGCACACAGTATATTATTGTTGATGATAAAGCACATATTCTTTATAATGAACAGGGCAAAGCCGTTCGCCTTTTGGGAGCCTTGCGTGATATTACCAGGCAAAAAATGAATGAAGAAAGGATCATTTTTGAAAAAGAATTATCTGATACCATCATCAATAGTTTGCCTGGCGTTTTTTATCTCTATAATAAAGAAGGTAAATTTTACCGCTGGAATAAAAACCTGGAAATCGTTACGGGTTACAGTGCTGCAGAACTCGAATACCTTACACCACTTGATCTTATCAACCCTGTTGACAGGCAACTGGTTGGTTCCAAAATTGCCAATGTTTTTGCAAACGGGCAGGATTTTGTAGAATCTTCCCTCATAAGCAGAACAGGAAAAGTAACTCCTTTTTATTTTACCGGCCAGCTTATACAATATGAAGGTGAACTATGCCTGATGGGGGTTGGTATTGATATTTCAGAAAAACTTGATTCGCAACAAAGGCTGGCACACAGTGAAGAACGCTATCGCACACTAATAGAACAGGCTTCTGATGGAATTTTTATAAGTAATGCAGATGGACAATACATTGATGTAAATTCCAATGGTATTAAATTGTCGGGGTATACCAAAGATGAATTACTCACGCTAACCATTTACGACCTGATGGCACCCGGCGAGGCAGAACATAATCCTATTCGCCTGGAAGAATTGCAACTGGGCAATGTTGTGATCAATGAGCGAAAGCTAAAAAGAAAAGGCGGTGACCTTATCAACGTAGAGATTAGTGCTAAACTTTTGGTGGATGGCCGTTTTCTTGGTATGGTAAGAGATATTACCGCACGTAAAATTGCAGAAGAAGCTTTGATATTATCTGAAGAAAAGTACCGGCTGCTTTTTTACAAGAACCCTATGCCCATGATGATGATATCAATGCCCGAAAGAAATTTTTTGGACATAAATGATGCCGCCATTGATTTTTATGGTTATTCAAAAGAAGAATTTTTAACCATGAATGTAATGAACATAAGACCTGAAGCTGACAGGGAGAAATTAAAAACGATGTTGGCCGAAAGGGGTCCCGGAATAAATTATGCCGGTATATGGCGGCATGTAAAAAAAGACGGAGGGGTTGTAAATGTAAATATTATATCGCATGATATTTCTTATGAAGGTCAGCCCGCCAGGCTGGTACTCGCAGATGATGTAACAGAACAAATGCTGGCCGAAGAAAGCCTGCAGCAATCGCATGAAGCCTATCGCAACCTGGCTTCGCACCTTGAAACCATCCGGGAAGCAGAGCGTACACACATAGCAAGGGAAATCCATGATGAACTGGGGCAGCAATTAACCGGGTTGAAAATGGATATATCCTGGCTCAGCAAAAAATTGAAATCAGAAGACAAAGACGTGCAGGAGAAATTTATGGAAACGATTGAGCTGATAGATGGTACCGTAAAAACAGTAAGGCGTATTGCCACCGAACTCAGGCCAAGTATTCTCGACGATCTTGGTTTAATTGCAGCCATGGAATGGCAGAGTGAAGAATTTGAAAGACGCAGCACCATCAAAACCAAATTTGAAAGTAATGTAACTGCTATTGCTATTAATACCGACCTGGCAACCGGTGTGTTTCGTATTTACCAGGAAAGTCTTACCAATGTAATGCGCCACGCAGATGCCAGGATGGTAGAAGCCTCCCTGTTTTTTACGGATAACGAGATCAGGCTTAGTATAGCAGATGATGGCAAAGGATTTATAGTGGAGGAGATCGCTAATAAAAAAACACTCGGCCTCATGGGAATGAGGGAAAGAGCTACCTTGTTGGGTGGCACTTATGAAATTTCCAGCATGCCGGAAAAGGGAACAGCAGTAATAATTGTGGTGCCGTTCAAGAAAATATAATTATATTGAGTCATAAGAACAATTTTACATGATCAGGGTACTCATTGCAGATGACCATACAGTGGTAAGAAGGGGACTAAGGCAGATATTGCTGGAAGGGTTTCCTACTGCCCAGATAGAAGAAGTGCCGGATGCCGAGGAACTCATAAAAAGGGTCATGCAGGCAGAATGGGATGTGGTGATAAGTGATTTGAGTATGCCCGGGCGTAGCGGCCTGGAAGCCTTGCAACAAATAAAACAGGTACAGCCTAAACTTCCTGTGTTGATATTGAGCATTCATCCCGAAGAACAGTATGCCATCAGGGTATTAAAAGCCGGGGCCTCCGGTTATTTAAGTAAAGACAGTGCACCGGATGAACTGGTAAATGCAGTACAAAGAGTATTGCTGGGAAAAAAATATATAACCGAAACTATTGCTGAAAAACTGGCTTCCGTACTTGACCAGGATTCTAACAAATCTCCCCATGAATATTTATCAGACAGGGAATTCAGCGTGCTTAAAATGCTGGCAAGTGGCAAATCGGTGTCTGAAATTGCAGAATCGCTTTTTTTAAGCGTTACTACTGTAAGCACTTACCGCAGCAGGATAATGATGAAGATGAACATGAAAAGCAATGCCGATCTCACCCTGTATGCAGTAGAGCATAAACTGCTCTGATCTTCAACACTTTATTAATTTGTAGAATGTGTACTACAGGTTAATAGTATAACTTGTACATATAGTACACATGGGTGCTTACAGGATCTTGCTGTGCAGCCCGGTATTTTTGTATCACAAATCACAACGGGAGGTATGAATACCAAGAAAATCAAAGTATTAATTGTTGATGATTCGCATATCGTCCTGGATAGACTTTCGGTAATTATTACCGAAATGCTTTCAGTTAATCCCGTTTTAATATCCAAATCTTTTAATGAGGCAGTAGACCTGATAAATGTTGAATTACCGGATGTTATATTACTCGACATACAGTTACCGGGAAAGAACGGAATAGAATTACTTGCTTTTGTTAAATCCAATTATCCTAATATAAAGATCATCATAGTAACCAACAGGGCCAGTGCTTATTACAAAGATCTTTGCGATCAAATGGGAGCTAACAGTTTTGTTGATAAGTCAAAAGAATTTGAAAAGATCCCTGGCATTATTGAAACGCTTTGTTGCATAAATAGTTGTGAAACTAACATTCGGCTTACCCATTAGCAAAGCCCTAAACCAGCATATAAGAAAGCTCGTTCAAGCTTGAGAACCGGTAGAATAATCTACTGGTTTTTTTATGCGTAAATGCGATCTATTGCATCCTTGTATTTTTCCATAATGATCTTTCTTTTCAGCGAAAGTTTGGGTGTCATTTCACCGGTATCAACACTCCACTCATTAGCAAGCAATTCAAATTTTTTGATCTGCTCCACATGATTGAAATATTTATTGAAAGATTCTATCAAATCCCGGAACAGGCCATTCACTTTTGGATGTTGAATAGCGGCTTCATTAGTTGTGAAAGCAATGCCCTGCTGCTGCATCCAGTCTCTTACATTAATGAAAGAAGGTACAATGAGTGCACCCACAAATTTTTTATCAGCGCCCACAATGATCAGTTGCTCCACGTAAGGAGATTCTTTCATTTTATTTTCTATAGGCTGGGGCGCTACATATTTTCCACCACTGGTTTTAAACATTTCTTTCTTGCGGTCGGTGATCTTTAAATATTTACCATCTTCAAAAACGCCAATATCGCCTGTGTGCAACCAGCCATCAATCACTGTTTCTGCCGTGAGTTCCGGCAGCTTGTAATATCCCATCATTACACTGGGCCCCTTCACACAAATTTCTCCATCCGGTTCCAGTTTTACTTCCTGCCCCTGTATGGGCGGTCCTACGGTTCCAAATTTGGTGCCGCCTTCATAAAAGCAATTCACACTTATTACAGGACTGTTCTCCGTTGGCCCATAACCTTCAAAAATAGGAATTTGCGCTGCTGTAAAAATTCTTATCAAACGTACCTGGCAGGCTGCACCGCCAGTAACAATAAGTTCCACATTGCCGCCCAGGGCCTCTCTCCATTTACTAAAAATAAGTTTATTGGCTAGTGACAGTTCCATCCTGTATCCCAGGCTTCCTTTTTTAATACTGTCGTAGTCCTTTGCCAGATCCACTGCCCAGTAAAATAATTTTCTCTTTACACCGGTTAATGCTGTACCCTTGGTCATGATCTTTTCATATACTTTTTCCAGCAGCCTGGGTACGGTACAAAATAAATTGGGCTTTACTTCTTTTAGATTATCGCCAATGGTTTCCAGGCTTTCGGCATAATAAATAGAAACCCCTGTGTACATATAGAGGTAAGAAATCATTCGTTCAAAAATATGGTTGAGGGGTAAAAAACTCAATGCTTTTCCATTAGGTCTTTCTTCAAAAGGAAATGTTTTTACAGAATTTAATACATTGCTTACAATGTTGCGGTGGCTTAGCATTACCCCTTTTGGCCTTCCGGTGGTACCCGAAGTATATATAATGGTAGCGCAATGTGCTGCCTTGATAGTATCCCTGTTTCTTTCCAGTTTTTGGATATCTTCTGCGGCGGGCATATCCATTATTTTTTCCCAATGATCCACACCATCCATTTTATCAAAGCTATATACACCCAATAAGGAGGGTACATTATGGCGAATGATGTTTACTTTATCAAGAATATCATTACCCGTTACAAATACGTATTTAATAGCAGCGTCGTTAAATATATATTCCATCTCACTTATATTGGTAGTGGGATAAACGGGGCAAAGCAATGCCCCGGTTTGTTGTACAGCCAGGTCCAGTATCAGCCACTCCGGCCTGTTCTTACTGATAATGGCAATTTTATCCTGTCTTTCTACGCTCATGTCATACCCCTGCAACCCCATTTTCATAAGGCCTGCGCCGAGACGTTTTGCCCTTTCTTCTACTTCCGTTGTGCTGATAGCTTCGTAAATACCATTTACCTTACCACTCAACATATCTGCTTTGGGAAATTTTCCGATCTGGTAATATAAAAAATCGAATAGGCGGGATTGATCGTTCATAACTGTTCTTTCGTGAATATTTATTAAGGGGCCAATAAAAGAAACAGTAGCGGATCTTTACAATGGCAGCTCCTAAGTTAATGAAAAAAGCCATCCCGCAGGCTGCGGAATGGCTCAATTTAAATTCAAACAAATATTATTATTTTTTTGTTGCAGATAAGGCAAGTTTAATATTCACTTCTTTGCTGATCATCCAATCCTGCGGGTTATTTGGCCCTTTATAACTCATACCCCACAATGTTCTGTCGATATTGAAATCTGCGAAGGCAGCTACTGAATTGGCATCCACCGTAACTTTTGCCGGAAAGGCAATGTTTTTAGTGCTGTCTTTTAAAGTAAGATTTCCTTTGATGATGTGCGTAGCATCTTTTGTTTTGCTGTTGCTGTCGGTTACGGCAGCATAAGGTTCTACAGAAGTGATTTCAAATTTTGCAGTAGGATATTTTTGAGCATCAAAAAAATCAGGACTTTTTAAATGGCCTTCCAATCCTGCTTTATCTTTTGGACTGGTTGCAAGGTCAAGGTTGTTTAAAGAATTAATGTCGATTGTGAAGCTACCACCGCTCAATGCATTGTTGTTCACCAGCAAAGCCCCTTCACTTACTTTAAAAGTACCATCGTGTTTACCGGTTGGTTTGGAGCCTGTCCAGGTAACCAGTGTGGTAGAATCTATTGTGTAGGGAGTGCCTTCTTTGGCGGTTACAGTTTGGGTATCTGTGGTAGTTGCTTTATCAGCATCACCAGAATTATTACAGGCAGCCAAAATTGCGGCTATGGAAAGAATAAGTGCTACTTTTTTCATTTGTTGTTGTTTTATAGTTTTATTAAAAAGGATAGCAACGATCCCGGCCGGCTTTTGGCAAAAATGTTGCTCACCATTTTTGTGAGATGGCAAAGATATGCTATTTTTGTATTCAATGTTTAAACATTGAATATTTTATTTGTAATATTCTCCTGCAGGAATCTTAAAGATGCGACCTTTTTGGAAATGAAGGAACTCTTCGTAAGTTTTGCTATTGGTGTTAACCCAATTCTGGTAAGCCGTCAGGTTTTGGGCACTGCCGAATATCCATTGATTGTAGGCATCAAACAAACCTTCTCTCAGCAATTGTTGCTGGTAGGCAAAAAGCCTGTATTTAAATTTTTGATCTGCATTTCCAAACCAGTTCAATATAAACCGGGTGCGGATCATAGTGAGGGTTTCTGTATTGATACCGGCTGTAGCTATGCCAGACTGCTCATTGATCTCTTTGGCATAAGCTTTTACAAAAGGCGTTTTATCGGTAATGCTTTTTTCAACGTCTGCATCTGCAAATAATTTTTTATATCCGTTCAGCAGTACCTGTTTCATTTCCGGCGTTTTATTGCTGAGTGGTTCCATATTGATAAATATTTCACCATACAAAAGGCTCCATACCTTATCGGGCGTGAGATAATAATATTTTGCAGCGTTGTAATAATTTTTGCTGTAAGATGGGTCTGATTCAATACCCTTTTCCCATTGTTTGATGGCATCGTAATTCTTTTGCTCCCACAACAATTCACCCAATTCATTGTACAAAGGGCCGCTTTCAGGGAATTTTTTCAATGCTTTCCTGTACATCTTCTCCGCATCTTTTTGCATGTCTGCCCTGCGGTATATCATACCCGCTATCTGGAAGGTTTGGTCATCTATTCCATCATTGTCTATAACTGTATTGACGGTTTCCAAAGCTTTGCTGTTATCATTCTGGTAATAATAGCTCATGGCCAGGTCTTTGGTTACCTGGATATTGTTGGGGTCCTGCTGTTTTGCCCGGTTCAATACCAGTACAGCGTTGGCATAATCTCCCTGTTTAATAAAACTGCGGGCTGTTTCCTGCAATTGTGGAGTAGTTTGCGTTTGCGCAACAGTAGTAAAATAAAGCAAACAGCAAAAATACCCTATGAATAGTTTTTTCATATTGTAAATATAAACGCTGCGGGTAAATTATTGATTGTATTTAATAAATAAGATGTTGAAATTATTTACTACCGATGGGGGAAATGAAGGTAGTACCGGTTTGTATAGATCCATTCGCAGTAATATCCGTTTTGCTCACAGTATTGATGCTGGTACCGGCAGTGACAGGCGCAAAGTAGTCTGTAATTAAAACCGTATCGGCACCTTTCTTTTTATCAAGCACTTCTGCCATTTTTTAGCCTTTACAGAAAGTTATGAAGACGGAGTCGCATTTCTATTAGCAGTTACTTTATTGCACGAATATATCCACTACGGAACAGTGCATAATAATATTAGCGAAGGAAGCTATGAGTTTGGTTGGGGATTTGAAAAAGACGTATTTAACATTATCGGTGAAGATGTAAATGCAATACAGACTGCGATTATTTTTGCTCAATACTTTTAATAATCGGTATGAAATATTTAATGGGGGTAGTCATAATGACTTTTATGATGGCTTGTCATGAAATAGAAAGGGAGAATTAGTAGTCATTAATGATAGCTTTCTTTCTCTCATAGATACAGTAGCATATAAGTATAACAGCTTAAGGCCTGCACCAAATATTGACACAATAATAAATAGAACTGTTTTTCAAATCACAGTTTCTTCCAAGCTTGTAAACATCTATTCTTCATTGGCCAAATTTCATCTTTCTTAAATCAAGAAACAGACATAAGAACCTACGAATATGCTAACTTATTGTCTAAAAATGGAAAGGACACCCTGCCATTTGAACCTGAGAGAGATTGGTTAAAAAATAACGGTAAATTTAAAATAACCTACACGGAAGAGGATTATATTATAAAAAATGTAGATTCCATAGGCAACATACAATTTTTAAGAGTACTATACGATAGTGATAAAGCAATGGTTCAAACTTATATCCGGGATAATTCAAAGCATGGAATTGTATACCTGAATCTTTTGAAAAAAATAAAGGGGAAATGGCATTTGATTAAAAAAATTCTGATGAGTGTTACTTAAATGCTGGGGTACCAGAGTGGAAGTTCAACAAGTACTTTATAAAAGCAACGGCTTTCGCATTTTCATAAAATTAAAACCTAATCAATCAAATGCGTCAGCAAGCCATCTCTCAATTTTGGTTCAAACCAGGTACTTTTTGGAGGCATTACTTCACCGCTGTCTGCCACGGCAAAAAGTTGTTCAATACTGACAGGATATAGGCTGATAGCCAGGGCCATTTCACCACTGTCTACTCTTTTTTCCAGTTCGCCCAGGCCGCGAATGCCGCCAACAAAATCAATACGTTTATCCGTACGTTGATCTTTGATGCCCAATACTGGTTCCAACATATTTTGTTGCAATATGCTGATATCTAAAACTCCTATCGGATCTTTTTCATTAAAGCTACCTGCCTTCGCCGTTAGTTTATACCATTGTTTTGACAGGTATAAGCCGAACTGGTGAATGGAGCCGGGGCGGTATGGTTCATTCACTTTTTCTACGGTAAAATGTTCACTTATTTTTTTCAGCAATACTTCTTCGGTTAACCCATTCAAATCTACCACCAGCCTGTTGTAATCCATAATGGCCAACTGGTTGCTGGGAAAAAGGGTAGTTAAAAAGAAACCTGCATTTGCTGTCTGGTTATCACCCAATGCTGTTTTTACTTTGGCTGCAGATGCTGCACGGTGGTGGCCGTCGGCGATATAGGTAGCCGGCACTTCTGTTTTAAATAAATGAGTGATGTGCTCAATTGTTTCATCATCACTTACAATCCAGATACTGTGTTGAATACCATCTTCCGCAATAAAATCATACTGCGGATTTTTTTCTTTCATCCAGCCATTGATAACGGCATCAATAGCTTCAACATTTCTATAGGCTAAAAAAACATTGCCTGTTTGGGCGCCGGTAGTTTTAATATGGTTGATGCGGTCCTGTTCTTTTTCCGGCCTGGTAAATTCATGTTTTTTGATCAATCCATTTTCATAATCGTTTACAGAACTTCCGCATACCAAACCCGCCTGGCTTCTGCCATCCATAGTTAACCGGTAAATATAATAACAGGGTTTACTTTCCCTGAACAAAATATTGCGGCTTATAAATGCAGTGAGGTTTTCTTTGGCTTTATCATATACTTCCTGCGAATGTATATCTGTTGTTTCGGATAAGCCTATCTCACTTTTAGTAATGTGTAAAAAAGAATTAGGATTGCCCTGTGCTTCTACTTTAGCTTCCTTGCTATTGAGTACATCGTAGGGGCGGCTGGCCACAGATTTGGCCAATTGTGCTTCCGGCCTAAGGGCTTGAAACGGTGAAATAGTAACCATGTGTAGTTGTAAGTAATTAGTCGGCAAATGTAGGTGTTTTTAGTCCATAGTCCATGGCCGATAGACTATAGCAAATTAAAATAATTTGTTACTGTACTCACTATAGCAAACTACCAAATTATGAAACTAAACTTCAATCATAACACTGGTCTATGGACCATAGACTATGGTCTGTTGTCCTTTTCGAATTCCCTCATCGCATCCACCAGCACCTGTACGCTGCTGATTGGCATGGCATTATATATACTTGCCCTGAATCCGCCGGTGGTTCTGTGCCCTTTTATTCCAACGATACCTGCTGATTTGGCCAGTTGTAAAAACCCGGCTTCCCGGCTGGCATCTTTCATTATAAAACAAACATTCATTTTGCTCCTGTCTTCTTTGGCGGCTGTTCCAATAAAATATTCGCTTTCATCAATGGCCTTGTACAACAACGCTGCTTTTTCGTTGTTCCCTTTTTCCACAGCAGCCACCCCACCCATACTTTTCAGCCAGCGGAGCGTAAGCAGGCAAACATATACCGCAAAAACCGGTGGTGTGTTCAACATACTGCCTTCATTAATATGATTGCGGTAATCCATCATGGTAGGAATGGGACGCTTGATCTTTCCTAAAATATTTTTGTTTACGATCACCAGGTTTACACCCGCCGGACCCATGTTTTTTTGAGCACCTGCGTAAATCAGGTCGAACTTATTAAAATCCATTTGCCTGCTGAAAATGTCTGAACTCATATCTGCCACCAGGTTATTGCTGCAGTGCGGAATTTTTTGCCACTGGGTTCCGTAAATAGTATTGTTGGTGGTTATGTGCAGGTATTTTGCATCATTAGGCACAGCAAAATCTTTGGGTATAAAAGAATAGTTTTTTTCTCTTGAAGAACAAACCACATCTACTTTTCCAAAAAACTTTGCTTCTTTAATTGCTTTATAGCCCCATATATCAGTGTCGGTATAGGCAGCACTGTCTTTTGCGTCCAGTAAATTCATAGGAACCTGCATAAACTGTGTGCTGGCGCCGCCATGGAGGAATAAAACTTCATGGGCATCATCAAGGGCCATCAATTCCTTTACCAATGACCTGGCTTCTTCCATTACAGCAGTAAACTCCGGTGTACGATGACCAAACTCAAGAATAGATAACCCGCTGTTGTTGAAATTCAATACAGCAGCACTTGCCTGCTCAAAAACGGTTTTGGGTAAAATAGATGGTCCGGCGTTGAAATTATGTACGGTAGCAGTAGTTGCGCTCATGAAAAAAATTAAGCCGCAAAGGTAGGGAAGGCAGTCGATAGTCCATAAACCAGCATTATAATTGTAAATTATTTTAACCGTTTGGTAGTCTAATATAATAAATAGCCCATCAAATTATCGTTATCGGCTATGGAATATTAACTATGAAATGGCCTCACTCCTCCCTTCCAATTATCTTCCCACCGCTATTCCATTTACCATTTAACTCTTCAAATTCTTTGGCATCTTTTTCTGAGAATTTTTGTTTGGTCAATCCTTTCAGATCTGGCTGGCCTGCATTTACCCAGGCGGTATACCAAAAGGAAGCAATGGCGAAAATAGACTGACGCATGCGTCGTTCTACCATATTATTTAAAGCCTTGTCAAATGCAATGGTAAAAGCAGAACTGTATTGGCGGATCACTACACCATTTCTTTCTTCAAAAGAAAACTTCTTGTCTTCACTAAATTGTTGGGTGAGTTCTTTTTCAATGGTAAGCACACTGTCGGCCTGCAGGGAACTTTCCAGTACCCTGTCCCATATAAATTTTCCGGGATCCTTTATGTATTCGGCTTTGCCGATAAAAAAATCGAAATTCTTTTCTGCCAGTAATTCCGGCACCCGGCTTTCCCAAAAACCATGAATGCCTTTTTGATTGGTAAGCTGCCCGTTGTGATTACTGCTGGCGTGTAAAGGTACATGCGCATCTGCAAGATAATGTCCTATTTCCGCACTGTTTTTCATAATGCGGCTAAAGTCTTTTGCTTTAAAAGCTTCTGTGAGCCTGTATAGCATGGTTTGCACATGCCAGGGAACAATGCCATTTTCTTTTACATGATCTTCACCAAATTTTGCAACAGCACTATCGTACCGGTGCGGCAGATCGGGGAAAGGATATTTGCCATATACATCAATATCTATAAAATGCCGGGGCCCTTCATCTTTTACCGCATAACGACGTTTATCGGGATCTACTGCATGTTCGCTTAAGAAACTGATATTCTTTTTATACAATACCATCATCTCCGGCGGCAATAAAAACACTGCATAATAATTGATGCGTTGGTGGCCAAAGAAACCCCAACAGAATGCGGGGGCATTGATGAGGGCGAGCAGGAATATAATTGATGTAGAGCGGGCGAGAAATTTCATGTTATAAATGTATGGAATTTTGGTCCATAGTCCATAGACGATCAAAATAATTGGATGCTATATCATACTATAAAAACTACCTGTTAACTAAATAAATTACCATCCTGGTGCAGGTCTATGGACTATAGACCGTGGGCTATGGTCTATTCCCTTCAATAACTTCCTCTACCGAAGTCACCCCACCACTCACTGCAAACTTCATCGTTTGTGCACTGCTTATATGCGTAATGACTTTAACCCTGTTTTTTGGCAAAATATATACATTACCTGCTACAGAATATGCCATGGGAATATATACAGCCACATGATCCTGGAAACCAAAATCGCTCATATCGTCATTCGTAATAAAGCCTACCCGCCACACATCATTGTCATCTACATTGGCCAATACATTTTGGGTAAATTTCTTTTTATCGCCTGCAAATGCCTCAAAAAAATCACGGGTAGTGGAATAAATATGTTTAAGGCCGGGGGTTTTTTGAAAAAACTTATCCATAAAACTAATGATACGCCCGGTGATAAAAAAGGAGCTGAAATAACCCAGAGCTATAAGGAAACCAATAATAAGAATAAAGCCCAGTCCATAATTCTGCACCCTTACCTGGCCTGTACTATCCGTATAGGAAAAAATGGGAATAAGCCCGTCAATGCCTGACACAACGAAGTAAATGGCATAAATGGTAATACTGATGGGAGCCAGGATCAGCAGGCCCTGTAAAAAATATTGCAACAGTTTTTTATATTCAAAAGGTTTTTCCATGATCAATTGTTTTGTGCGCCAAAGATAGGGATTGGTAGCGAGGCCTTTTCCTTCAATATATGTCGTCAATGAACACATTTGCTCATTAAAAAATTGTTACCAATGGCAAAAAAAAGTGATGGAAACTTTGGTAACGCCAAAAGTTTCCATAGTTTTGCACCCGATTATGGCAGATATAGAAGTAAAAGACAGAATTAAAACAGCCGCTCACGACCTGGTGATGAAATACGGCATCCGCACTGTAAGTATGGATGATATTTCGGCCTCGGTAGGGATGAGTAAAAAAACGCTTTATCAATACTACCAGGATAAAGATGAACTGGTGAAAGCTGTAGTGGATACCATTATTGATCAAAATCAATTTACCTGCTCAGGTTTTGTTGACAAGGCAAATGATGCGGTTCATGAAATATTTCTTACAATGGAAATGATGGTAGAGATGTTTTCCGAAATGAATCCTTCTATCTTATTTGAGTTGCAAAAATACCATCCCAATGTTTACCAGGTATTTCATAAGCATAAATCAGAATTCATACATCAAAACATAAAAGCCAACCTGGAAAGGGGTAAAAAAGAAGAACTGTACCGGGAAGATATAAACATAGAAATTTTGTGCCTGTACAGGATTGAATCCATGTTTATTCCTTTCAATCCTGATTTTCAAAAAAGCCTTAACAAGCATACGTTGTTGGAAATAGAAGAACAGATCATTCTGAATTTTTTATTCGGAATGGTTTCCCAGAAAGGATACAAGATGGCCATGAAATATATGGAACAAAAAAATAAAACCGTATCAAAAAATTAATAAAGAACAGACGAACGTTATGAAGAAACAATTTTTAAAGAAGGGCGGATTTGCAATTGCATTCATGCTGATAGCATTGTTGCAGCAAAGCCAGGCACAAACAATTAATGCACTGTCAGCTAAACAGGCAGCAGATTATGCAGCAAAAAATTCGGTTGCAGTAAAAAATGCACTGATCGATATTAAGATTCAGCAGCAAACCAACCGGGAAGTTACAGCGCAGGCATTGCCGCAATTGAACGGTAGTGTGAATGTTACGTATAACCCGAACATTGCAGTGCAATCGATACCCGATTTTATTTCGCCTGCTACTTACCAGGTGCTGGTTGACCAGGGGGTTAAAGACGCCAACGGGCAAGCCATTACGTTTCCGGCAGGTGGATTTGGTAACATAGCCGCCCAGTTTGGAGTGCCCTGGACCGCAGGTGCCGGCCTTGAATTATCCCAGGTACTTTTTGACGGCCAGGTGTTTGTTGGTTTGCAGGCCAGGAAAACGGTGCTGGATTTTTCAAGGAAACAGGCCGAGGTAACGGAGGAGCAAATAAAAACAAATGTATACAAGATATATTATCAATTGGTGGTAGGCAGGCAACAATTAACCAGCTTTGACGCCAACATTGAGCGCTTTGAAAAATTGCTGAATGATACAAAAGAGATTTACAAACAGGGATTTGCTGAAAAACTGGACGTTGATAAAGTGCAGGTGCAATTAAACAACCTGCTTACAGAAAAAGTAAAAACCATTAACCAGTTGAGAGTGGGTAATGCAGGCCTGAAGTTTTTAATGAACATGCCCCAAAAAGATTCGCTGGTATTAACGGATAGTTTAACAGAAAATGAACTCAAAGAAAATATCCTTGACCAGCAGTATAATTACAATGACCGAAAGGAGTATCAATTACTTTCATTGGGAGTTAAGTTGAACGAATACAATGTTAAGCGTTACCAGCTTAGCCGTATTCCAACACTGGCAGCATTTGCATCCTATCAGAAAAACGCACAAAGGAATAAGTTTGATTTCTTTAATGACGGTCCATGGTTTACTGCTTCACTTGTAGGGGTAAAATTAAATGTTCCCATTTTTGATGGTTTTGCCAGGAGAGCAAAAATTCAATCCGCCAAATTGGAAGTAGAAAAATCAAAAAACAACCTGGCACAGCAACAGGAAAGTATTGACAATGACGTGACTGCTTCCCGGTTGAATATGACAAGTGCGTTGCAAACAATCGATTTTCAAAAACAAAATGTGGAACTGGCAGAAAAAGTGTACAATACCACCAAATTAAAATATGAGCAGGGGCTTGGAGATAACCAGGAAATATATACTGCACAGGCAGAATTAAAAGTGGCTCAGAATAATTACTACAGCGCACTATACGATGCCATAGTAGCAAAAATTGATTATTTAAAAGCAACAGGGAAACTTCAATAACCAACCGGTAAAAAACAACTAACCACTAAATAATTTCAACAGATGAAACAATATATATTACCATTATTGACCGCTTCACTTTTTTTATACTCTTGCAGCGATAGTAAAAAAGATAGCAATGCAGCCATCAATGACAAAAAGCTGCAGATAGAAAAGCTAAAAAAAGATAATGAGAAAAATAGTGCCGAAGTAGCAAAGCTGCAGGCAGAACTATTAAAACTCGATCCTAACAGCAATCCTTCAAAGGTAAAACTGGTAGCAACGGCACCGGTAACCAGGCAGGATTTTAACCACTACATAGACCTGCAGGGTACAGTGGATGCTGAAAATATTTCTTATATCTCGCCGAGAGGAATGGGCGGCCAGGTAAAAGCCGTTTATGTAAAACAAGGCGACCGGGTTAAGAAAGGCCAGTTGTTATTGAAACTGGATGATGTTATCCAACGCCAGCAGGTAACTTCTGTAAGACAACAGGCGGAAGGAATTAAAACGCAATTAGCGCTTGCTAAAAGCCTGGCTCAGCGTCAGCAGAATTTATGGAACCAGGGGATAGGTACAGAAGTTCAATTGCTAACTGCCAAAACAAATGTAACCTCGCTGGAAAATCAATTACAACAGGTTAACGAGCAGGTTAAATTAACACAGGAGCAATTAAACACAGCCAATGTTTACAGCGATGTAAGCGGTGTGGCTGATGTGGTAAATATTCGTGTGGGAGAATCATTCTCCGGGATGACCGTTGCCGGACCACAAATAAAAATAGTAAATACCAGCCAGCTAAAAGTAGTAGGAAGTATTCCTGAAAACTACCTGGGAAGTGTTCAAAAAGGAACACCTGTGGTAGTAAACCTCCCGGACGGCAGTAAAACATTTAATTCAACAGTAAGTTTTGTAGGGGCATCCATTGACCTGGTGAACAGGGGTTTTGTGGTAGAAGCAAAATTGCCTGCCGACCCGGCTATCAAACCAAACCAGATAGCCAACCTAAGGATAAGAGATTATAGTTCGCCTGCTACCATCGCCATCCCCCTCAACACTTTGCAAAATGATGAAAAAGGAAAATTTGTAATGATAGCAGTTACAGAAAACGGGAAATTGATAGCACGTAAGAGACCCGTAGTAATTGGTATGCTGAATGATGACCTGCTGGAAATTAAATCAGGAATAAAGGAAGGCGATGTGCTGGTAACAGAAGGATTCGCCAGCATTTATGAAGGGCAGCAATTAACCGTCGCGAAGTAATGAGTTGTATGGAAAGTTCATACAGTATTCATAATTCATAAATCACCCGGTAACCACCGGGGTAATAATATAAAGAATGAGCGCACTAGAAAATATAAAAGAAAAAATTAAGGAATTTAAGCCTACTTCCTGGAGTATTGCAAATAAAACAACCATCTATCTCATTATGTTGATCGTAACATTATGGGGTGGGTCAAAGTTTTTTACCTTACCCAAGGAGCAGTTCCCGGATATTGTAATACCCAACATCTATGTTCAAACAATTTACTTTGGTAACTCGCCAAAAGATATTGAGAACCTGGTAACACGACCTATCGAAAAACAGATCAAAGGTATTACAGGAGCAAAAATTAAAAAATTCACCAGTACATCACAGCAGGATTTTTCTGCTATTATTGTTGAGTTTGATACAGATGTAAAAACCGAAGTAGCCCTGCAGAAAGTAAAAGATGCGATTGATAAAGCTAAGCAGGATCTGCCCACCGACCTTACGGAGGAGCCTACAGCACTGGAGGTAAACCTGAGCGACCAGCCGATTATGTATGTGAACCTGAGCGGCGAATATGACATGATGCGGTTGAAAAAATTTGCAGATGATCTCCAGGATAAACTGGAAGAATTACCGCAGATCAACAGGATAGATATTGTGGGTGCGCCGGAAAGAGAATTCCAGATCAACGTTGACAATAACCGTATGCAGGCAGCCGGCGTTACATTTGATGATATCAACAATGCCGTGGCCAGGGAAAATATGGATATTTCCGGCGGTTTGCTGGACGTGGGCAGCATGAAAAGGAACCTGCAGCTGAAAGGGCAATTTAAAACTGCCTATGATATCGAAAAAGTAATTGTAAGAAATACTGCCGGCGCTCCTATTTATTTAAAAGACATAGCGGTTGTAAAAGATACCGCAAAAGATGTAGAAAGCTTTGCTCGGCTTGATGGAAAAAATGTAGTAACACTCAACATCATAAAAAGAAGCGGCGAAAACCTTATTGAAACCAGTGAAGCTATTCAAAAAGCAGTAGCAGATGCAAAAGGTATTTTATACCCCGATGATTTAAAAGCAGTAATAACCGGTGATACCAGTGTACAAACAAGAGCCTCTTTCAATGAATTGGTGAACTCAATAGTAATTGGATTCGTGCTCGTACTGTTTGTACTCATGTTTTTTATGGGGGTAACCAACGCTTTCTTTGTTGCGCTGAGTGTGCCGCTGAGTATGTTTGTGGCCTTCGTGTTTTTACCGGGAGCCGATCTTATTGTTGGTACGCATGTTACCCTCAACTTCATTGTGCTCTTTGGGTTATTATTTGGATTGGGAATTATTGTGGATGATGCTATTGTGGTAATAGAAAATGTACACCGGATTTTCGTGGAAGGAAAAGGAAACGTATCCATTGAGCGGGCAACAAAAATGGCAGCAGGAGAGGTATTCGTACCCGTTTTAGCCGGTACGGTAACCACGCTGGCACCTTTCTTCCCGCTGCTTTTCTGGCCGGGCATCATTGGCAGTTTTATGATATACCTCCCTACCATGCTCATATTTACCCTGGCAGCATCGCTGGTGGTAGCATTCATCATGAACCCGATTTTCGCGGTTGATTTTATGAACCATCCCGAAGGGAAAAAGGAACCAAAATCAGCCATATTTAAAAAACCGTATTTCTGGATAGTTATTGCATTGGGCATCGTACTGGATATTGCAGGCTTTCCGTTCTTAGGAAATTTACTCATCTTTTTTATGCTGCTTGTTTTATTAAACAGGTTTGTACTGGAAGGTGCAGTGCACAGTTTTCAAAACAAGGTATTGCCCTGGATCATGGGACATTATGAAAACCTGTTGCGCTGGGCATTAAAAGGCTGGAGACCCGTGCATTTATTATTGGGCACCGTAGGGTTACTGATTCTTTCGGTGGTGATATTTATTGTTTCGGTTCAAACAGGCAGGGTAGGCGTTGCCTTCTTTCCTAAAGGAGATCCCAATCAAATATATGTTTACCTCAAACTTCCTGTAGGTACCGATGTTAAATACACGGATTCAATTACCCAAACATTAGAAACAAAAGTTAATAAGGTATTGGGCATTGATCATACAAAAGGAACTACTAATCCTGTTGTGGAAAGTGTGATCAGCAATGTGGCCATTGGCGCAAGTGATCCTGCGGCGGGTGATAGAAGTACAAGAAGCGAACTCGGACGAATACAGGTTTCTTTTGTGGAGTTTGAAAAAAGACATGGCAAAAGTACCCGTCCTTACCTCGATGAGATACGTGCTGCAATAGCAGGTGTACCCGGGGCAGAAATTAGTGTTGACCAGGAAAGTGGTGGTCCGCCAACTGATCCGCCGGTTAATATTGAAGTAGCCAGCGAAGATTTTGATAACCTGGTGAAAACAGCCGTAAATCTTAAGAACTATTTAGACTCCATCCAGGTGCCCGGTGTGGAAGAATTGAAAATGGATGTCGATCTCAATAATCCTGAAATAACGCTTACAGTTGACAGGGAGCGGGCACTTATACAAGGGGTATCTTCTGCACAGGTAGGTATGGCCATTCGTACAGCTTTGTTTGGAACAGAAGTTTCCAAAATTAAAGAAGGGAAAGAAGAATACAAGATCCAGTTGCGGAACAATGAAGTCCAAAGAAAATCTTTGTCAGAAATTCTCAATATGCGTATTGCCTTCCGGGATATGTCGGATGGTTTAAATAAAAGTGTACCTATCAGCGCATTGGTGAGTGTAGAACCTACCAGTACGTTTGGTAGCATCAAAAGAAAAAATCAAAAACGCCTGATCTCTATCCGTTCGAATGTATTAACTACGCAAGGCTATAATGCTACGGCGGTAAACCAGGTAATCACCGGTCACATCAATACATTCAAAGGTAAAGGCGAAGGTGTAAGTATTACTCAAACAGGTGAAGGTGAACAACAGGCAGAAACAGGCGCATTCCTTTTAAGCGCTTTGATAATAGCCCTGGGCCTCATTCTTGTAACACTGGTGATCCAGTTTAACTCTGTGAGTAAATCTATTATCATTCTTACAGAGATTGTGTTCAGTGTCATTGGTGTGTTACTCGGATTTTCCATATTTGGAATGGAAGCGTCCGTTCTAATGACAGGTTTAGGTATTGTAGGTCTTGCGGGTATAGTAGTAAAGAATGGCATTTTAGTAATTGAGTTTGCAGAAGAATTACGACACCGGGGTATGAAAACCAGGGAAGCGGTAATACAGGCAGGTAAAACCAGGATCATCCCGGTATTGCTTACTGCCCTGGCTGCTATCCTTGCCTTTATTCCTATTGCAGTTGGCTTTAATATCAACTTTATTACTTTGTTCTCCGAATTAAATCCAAGAATATTTTTTGGCGGAGACAGTGTTGCCTTTTGGAAACCGTTGAGCTGGACCATCATTTTTGGGTTGGCATTCGCTTTCTTTATGACATTGATCATAGTACCGGCGATGTATTTGATAGCAGAAAGATTGCGCCGCCCGATGCGCAGGATGTATGGTGGAAAATGGATAAGTTTCCTGGGTATACCACCATTGATCTTACTGTTTATTCCTTTAATGATCATCACTGCTTTCAAACATAGAGCAGAAGCAGCCAGGAGAAAAAGAAAAATGAAAGAAGCTCCTATAGAACATACAGGTAGCTGGTTTTAAAATAAAAATCTAAATTTTAGATACAGTTGTTTTTTATTTTGATTGTTAGGCCGCTCATTGCAAAATGAGCGGCTTTTTATTCTGGAAATACTCATTTAAAGCGGCTTTTCCCGGTTCTGAAAGCAAGGTAACGAATCAAACATTCCACACTTATGGGAAGAATTTTTGCATCCTTCCTTGCCGTTAGGAGTAGAATCTGTAGAAGGAACCATAATCATTTTAAAAGGATCCGTTATCCTGATAAGATAATATCGGCGACATATTGAACTTTTGCGGGCTAAAATTCGTTTATCAGGAATGAAATACTTTTTCCTGCTGCTCACCATAGCTTGCTTTATTCAGCAAGGTCTTGCACAGCAAACAACAATCAATTCCTTTAATCAACAAAGGCAGCGGACAGATAAAACCGGGCTTAAAATATTGGCCGGATACAGTGCGGCAAATATTATTTACGGGAGTATTGCTGCTTCACAAACTTCCGGCAGTAATAAATATTTTCACCAGATGAATATGATCTGGAACGGCGTCACCTTAAGTATATTATCCGTTGGTTATCTAACTTCCGGAAAAGAAGGAACGCTCTCTTTGGCAGAAACCATTAAAAAACAACACGGCGTTGAAAAGCTTTTCCTATTCAATACGGGTTTGGACCTGGCTTATGTTGCAGGAGGTGCCTACCTGTATGAAAAAAGCAAAACCAGCAATAAAAACCCGGAGCGGTTAAAAGGATATGGACAGTCTGTAATGCTACAGGGCAGCGTTCTCCTGGTATTCGATGCCGTGATGTTTATCCTTCATAATAAACAGGGAAAAAAGCTGCATGCACTCCTGGAAAAATTACAACCCGCAGCCACCGAAAATGGAATCGGGATTAGCTACAGGCTCTGATTTTTTACCATTCTTAAATTATTTTATATAAGGTATTGTAAAATGATGTTCATTTGTCCTACCAATTTAAAGTATAAACAATGAGAACAAATCACGACATCGATTTTAAAATTTACGGCGAAGAATTGCAGTTTGTAGAAATTGAACTGGATCCCAATGAAACTGCTGTGGCAGAGAGTGGGGCCTTTATGATGATGGACAATGGCATAGAAATGCAAACTATTTTTGGAGATGGCAGCCAGCGCCAGGCCAGCGGGGGTTTAATGGGAAAATTATTAAGTGCCGGTAAAAGGCTGCTCACCGGGGAAAGTTTATTCATGACGGCTTTTACCAATGTGGGCCAGGGCAAAAAAAGGGTAAGTTTTGCTTCGCCCTATACTGGAAAGATAATTGTACTGGATCTTCAACAACTGGGCGGAAAAGTTATTGCACAAAAAGATGCTTTTCTATGTGCTGCAAAAGGAGTGAGTATTGGTATTGAATTTCAAAGAAAGTTAGGTACAGGTATTTTTGGTGGAGAAGGATTTATTATGCAAAAAATTGAAGGCGATGGTTATGCTTTTGCACATGCAGGGGGCTATGTGGTAGAAAGAGACTTACAGCCTGGCGAAATATTAAAAGTAGATACCGGTTGCGTGGTAGCTTATACCGCCGGTGTTGATTTTGATATTGAATTTGTAAAAGGCATTAAAAATTTTATGTTTGGCGGCGAAGGATTGTTCTTTGCAAAATTGCAGGGCCCCGGCAAGGTATGGTTGCAATCCCTGCCAATCAGCAGGCTGGCCGGACGTATCATGCAGTACGGCAGTGTAGGTGGCAGAAAAGAAGAAGGGAGTTTGCTGGGCGGCTTAGGTAATTTGCTGGATGGTAGAGAATAAATCAGCCGATGTAATAAATGGTTTTCATATAATTATGGAGAAATGCCCGGTACAATCACCGGGCATTTTTAATATATAAGCAAGTTCATTTAATCCCTGCTACTGATTTTTCCTAATAATCTTAAAATTTCCAGGTACAGCCATACCATGGTAACCATCAACCCGAAAGCTCCGTACCATTCCATGTACTTGGGAGCACCCATTTCAACACCATTTTCAATCATATCAAAATCTAAAATAAGATTGAGTGCGGCAATAACCACCACAAATAAAGAAAAGCCAATTCCAAGCAGGCTGCCCTGGTGAAGGAAAGGCATATTATCGAAACCAAATGCACGCAATACGAAAACGATCAAATAAAAAATTCCAATACCAACTGTAGCTGTAATTATTACTGATTTAAATTTTTCAGTTGCTTTAATAATTCGGAAACTATACAGCAGGTACATGGCAGCGGCTACACCAAAAGTTAACCCAACTGCGTTGATAATGATATTAGGCGCAACTTCCGAAAATGCAGCGCTATACATGGCCGATATAGCGCCAATGAACAAACCTTGCAACAAGGCATACAAAGGTGCCAGGTATTGTGATAGCGCAGGTTTAAAGGTGAGCACCAATGCTATTACCAAACCACCGATAGCTCCTGTCCACACCAACGGCATAATATCTCCTCCCCGTGCAAATTCTCTCCACGAATAAAAGGAAGTGCCCAGGACCATAATAAATAAGAAACCAAATTTTTGCAAGGTTCCCCTGAGGGTCATTGCATTTTCATGAATAACAACTTAGTCCAGTATGGTGCTGCGAAATTTATTTTCCCCTAAAGTGGGATTGCCGGATTTAAATATTGACATGGCTGAGGTTTTGTTATTTATAAAAATACGGAATTATTTCTTTAGCAGGCTGCTGTCGCCAAGAGGCATCTTTTCTATTCCGGGATAGCTGTTGATAAAAGCGAAATCATATTCATCTTTTCCCTTCAGTTTGCTCACCAGATTACGGAGCGAAGAAGAATCTTTGGCGTTGCTGTACACCTGGTCGTGCGCCAGCAATACCAGGTGATCCGTGGTTTTGGTGCGGTTGTGCACAAACATGCTGTCTATTTGAGTTGCCAGTAGCTCCGGACTTTGAATGGCCTGTAATTTATCATTGAAATGCCATTCCAGGTCCCAGCCCATAACGATGTAGCCGTTTTTTTGCAGGGCATCCGCAGCGTCTTTACTCAAATGATTATCAGTTTGCTTAATATCATTCAGCCTCCAGATATTCCGGCCCGGTGTTCTTACAATATTGGAGGAGAGAGTCAGGCTGTCTGCACATCGTTTAAAATCATTTACTACTCCACCTGGTACAGAATAAAATTTAGCGAATTTATTATGTGCATGTGTAAAGCTATGGTTGGCCAGTTCTACATAGGCTGAATTACGAACGCTGTCATAAACATCCGCCTGTAACTTACTGCCATATACATGTTCCCCAATCACAAACAATGTGGCAGGAATTTTTTCATCATTGATGATATCCAGCACATTTTTGGTGCCCTTGTTAGGGCCATCATCAAAGGTGATATAAATGGTTTTCTTTTTCTTTTTTTTACGGAGGCTTGTTTCTTTGTCTTCCCGGGGCAATGATGCCATAATAACGGTGCTGCTGTCTTTTTTTACCGCCATTTTCATCCGGGCATTTTGCGCATTGCGATGTTCTTTGTAAAAATAAAAGGCGGAAAAAGCGAGGGTAGTAAAGAAGGCGATTTTGGTAATGTGGGAGCGTTTTAAGTAAGCTCCGGAGTCGGGGTCCATAAAGTTGTTTGATTTAGAATATGAAGATAATGGAGGGAAGGGGTATGTTGCGATGGAGGGGTTGTTAATTATTTATAAAAGTCCATGGTCGATGGTCCATGGTACATAGACCAGTTTGAGGGCCGAAACGCCATGCTGTTCTGGAAACAAAAGCTCTTTAAATTTTTGGATGGTCTATGGACTATCGACCATGGTCTATGGACTTTCCCCTTACCTTTGCGCCATGGAACAGTTGTTAGCACAGATCGATCAATATAAAAAAGAGATTAAGGAATCTATTGCCAATACAAAAGAGGAAGTAGAAGAATTTCGCATCAAATACCTGGGCAGCAAAGGCCTGGTAAAAACCATTATGGGCGAAATGAAAAATGTGGCCGTCGCGCAAAAAAAAGAAGCCGGGCAGTTGTTGAATGACTTTAAAATTTTTGTAGAAGAACGTTTTGATGAATTGAAGGGTGGTTCTCAACCCAACGCCACTACAAAAGCAGCAGCCATCGACCTCAGTCTTCCCGGAACTTCGGAAGCTATGGGTACCAGGCACCCCATCAGCATTGTTCAAAACAAAATCATTTCTATTTTTAGCCGCCTTGGGTTTGCGGTAGCAGAAGGCCCGGAAATTGAAGACGACTGGCATAATTTTTCTGCATTAAATCTTCCGGAAAATCACCCGGCAAGAGATATGCAGGATACTTTTTATATTTCTACCAACCCCGACTGGTTACTACGTACCCATACGAGCAGTGTACAAATAAGGGAAATGCAAAAAGGCAGGTTACCCTTACGCATTATTTGTCCCGGTCGTGTGTACCGGAATGAAACCATCAGCGCCAGGGCGCATTGCTTTTTTAACCAGGTAGAAGGATTGTATATCGCCGAAAATGTTTCTTTTGCCGATCTTAAACAAACCCTGTATTTTTTTGTGCAGGAAATGTTTGGCACAGCTGTAAAAGTGCGTTTCCGGCCTTCCTATTTCCCCTTTACAGAGCCCAGTGCAGAAATGGATATAAGTTGCCTGATATGTGGGGGCACAGGTTGTAATGTTTGTAAAAAAACAGGTTGGGTAGAAATCCTGGGCTGTGGAATGGTTCACCCGAAAGTGCTGGAAAATTGTGGTATAGATTCCAATAAATACACCGGTTTTGCATTTGGAATGGGTATAGAAAGAATTACCATGCTTAGCTACCAGGTCAAAGATCTTCGCCTCTTCAGCGAAAATGATACAAGGTTTCTTAACCAGTTTGTATCTGTAACTTAATACCTATAAGGTTTTTAAAAACCTTATAGGTATTAAAGCAGGTATATTTGGCACTATAATTGGAAAATCAGTTTAAACCTTAACCAACATTATGAAAAAAATCAATCTCCTTTTGGGTGTATTAGTGGTCGCATTTATGCTCAGCTCCTGCGCTACTTCAAAAGAAACCCGCAATTACGCTAAACAAATCGACGGGAAATGGCAACTGCAAACTGTAGTTACAGAGGGTATTGCCCTGGCCAGCCAAACAAAAGCACAGTTACTTAATGAAGCTGACCTGAGTTGCTTTGTAGGTAGTTCCTGGACATTCAACAATAAAACAAACCTGGGCACATATACCATCAATCAAAATGGCGGCGAATGTGTAGCGGTAAAAAGATATGTTCGCTGGTCTTTTTATGAGGCGGCAGGACAACCCAGTTTGTTCCAGTTTAAAAAAGTAGACGACAAATATTATAAAGATGTGGATGAAGGCAATTCCGGTTACAGGTTTACGGTTGTTCAACTGGATAACTCAACCCTTAAATTAAAAAGCGACGTCACCTTTGAAGGTAAACCGGCGTCTTTCATCTATAATTTTGTTAGAAATTAACTCTTACCTCAACTTAAAAAATAAACAAATGAAAAAAATTATATCAGGTGCATCATTTGGCGTAGCAGCATTGGCATTATTATTAAGTAGTTGTGATGCTACCCGTCAAATGAGTAAAAAAGACAAGGGAGTTGCTGTAGGTGCAGCAGGTGGTGCTGTTATTGGCGGCATTATTGGAAACAATGTTGGAAAAAAGGGTAACACAGCCCTGGGTGCATTGTTAGGCGCTGTAGTGGGCGGCCTGGCAGGAGGAATTATCGGCAACAAAATGGACAAACAGGCAGAAAAAATTAAGTCAGAGATACCGGGTGCAAAAGTAGAACGTGTAGGTGAGGGTATAAGGGTGACGTTTGATGAAGCCAATCCTGACGGATCAAAAGCAGGTGTTTATTTTGCAACAAATAAATATGATATCACTGCCAATTCAAAACTCGCTTTGGATAAAATGATAAAAATATTCAATGAATACCCTGATACCGATTTGTTGGTAGAAGGCCATACAGATGATGTTGGGAAAGATGACTATAACCTCGGCCTATCTCAACGCAGGGCAGAAGCAGTAGCCAATTACCTGAGGAATACCGGGATAGCATCAGAAAGACTGATCACCAAGTGGTACGGCGAAGCTCAACCGGTTACAGACAATACCAGTGCTGACAGTAAAGCGTTGAACCGCCGGGTAGAATTTGTAATTACAGCCAATGCAAAAATGAAGCAGGAAGCAAAAGTGGAGGCAGAAGCCAAACAATAATAAACTGGTTTCTTATAAAAAACTGCTGTGTCAGAACGTCTTTTTACAGTGACTATAGTACTGAAAAAGAAATCCGCTCTGTTAACACAGCAGTTTTTATTTTTGCACATGATCAAAAATATTGCGGTGGTGGGTGCCGGCACTATGGGAAGTGGAATTGCCGTGGCCGCTGCCCTCAAAAATTTCCCGGTTATATTGTGTGATATTAATGACACAGTGCTTGCTGCCGCCCAAAAAAGTATTGATAAAAATTTGCAGTATTTGGTTGACAAACAAAAACTAAATGCCGGAGAGAAAGCTGCCATTTTTCAATCTATACGTTTTACCGGTACCATCAATGATTGTAAGGCCGATATGGTTTTAGAAGCCATTGTGGAAAAGCTGGAAGTAAAAGTTTCGCTCTTTAAACAACTGGCTGCTATCAATAAAGAGGATTGTATTTTAGCCAGCAATACCTCATCTCTTTCCATTACAGCTATTCAAAAAGATATTCCCTGCCCGCAGCGGGTAGCAGGGATGCATTTTTTTAACCCGGCAAATATTATGAAACTGGTGGAAGTTGTAAAAGGAGAATTGACTTCTGATGATAGCACCAATCAATTATTGGCACTTTGCAGGGAGATAGAAAAGGTGCCTGTGCTTTGTAAAGATGCTCCCGGTTTTATTGTTAACAGGGTGGCAAGGCACTTTTACCTGGAAGCCATGCATCTGGCTTTAACCAATAACACGCCTGTTGAAGATATTGACGCTGCTATGGAAGCTGCAGGCTTTAAAATGGGCCCTTTTAAATTAATGGACCTGATAGGAATGGATGTCAACCTGGCGGTAAGCACATCGCTGTATGAGGCATTTAACCTGGAGCCAAGATTTAAACCCTCTCCCTTACAAATTGATAAAGTAACCAGTGGTGAACTCGGCCGTAAAACAGGTAAAGGCTTTTACGATTATAATAAATAAACTGTTGCCCGTTTGAGTTGTTGAATACTATTTAGCTGGCATGCAAAACAAATAAGATGATATTAGTTACAGGTGGTTCGGGTTTGCTGGGTGCTGCATTAATTGAAACATTATTAAAGCAGGGGAAAAAAGTAAAAGCTATCTACAATAAAACAGCATTGCAACAGTTATATAATGACAACCTGTTGCAGGTGCAGTGCGATATACTCGATGTGATAAGGCTGGAGGAGGTAATGGAAGAAGTAGAACAGGTGTATCATTGCGCAGGGCTGGTGAGTTTTCATAAGAAAGATGTAGAACGTTTATACAAGATAAATGTGGAGGGTACTGCTAATATGGTTGATGCAGCTGTAAATGCGGGGGTAAAAAAAATGTTGCATGTGAGTTCCGTTGCAGCGCTGGGCCGCATCAGGGTAAACGAAGAGATCAACGAAAAAATGCAATGGACGCCTGAGACTAGCAACAGCCGCTATGGCCAAAGCAAATATTTAGGAGAGATGGAAATGTGGCGGGGTATTGCAGAAGGACTAAATGCGGTCATTGTAAACCCAACCATTATTTTAGGCCCGGGCAACTGGAATGATGGTTCCACTGCAATTTTTAAATCAGCCTGGGAAGAATTTCCCTGGTACACAACGGGTACTACCGGCTTTGTAGATGTAAGGGATGTGGTAAATGCAATGGTATTTTTAATGGACTCCCCGATCAGCGGTGAAAAATTTATCGTTAGTGGACACAATGAAACTTACCAGGATATTTTTAATACTATTGCAGATGCTTTTCAAAAAAAACGGCCTCATAAAAAAGTAACCCCATTTCTTGCTTCATTAATAACTACACTGGAATCTTTAAAAAGTAAATTTACCGGAAAGGCTCCCCTGGTTACCAGGGAAACAGCCGCAACAGCAATGGCAAAGGCCAGTTTTGATAGTAGTAAACTATTACAATTTTTACCCGGGTTTCAATACCATCCTTTGTCACAAACGATTGAGTACAGTTGCAGGGCATTGCAACAAAAACTTAACAATCAATAATGTATTTTCGGGCTTCCTTTTAAACCACCAATATCTGATGAAAAAATTACTCCCGCTTTTTTTATTGTTCGCCTGTAGCATTCCGGCATTTTCCCAGGGTAACTATATTATTGTAACAGGCAAAGTTTTGCTGGCTTCTACCAAACAACCATTACAGGGTGCATCGGTATTTGCACAAAATACTACATTGGGTACGGCTACAGATGCAGAAGGTAATTTTAAATTATACCTGCCCGATGGTGGCTACAATATCGCCGTAACGTTTACAGGATATGATACAGAAAGCAGGCGCATAAGTACCAGCGATGCCAATGACAGGAGCCTTGTTTTTGAAATGAGTGAGAAACAAAAGCAAATGGAAGAAGTGGCAGTGGTAGCTACCGGCGAAGTAAAAGAAGGGTGGACAAAATATGGCCAGTTTTTCGTTAATAAGTTTATAGGACAAACAGCCAATAGCGCCGCATGTGTTTTAAAAAATCCGGAAATACTAAGATTCTTTTTTTCTAAAAAGAGGAATCGTTTAAAAGTAATAGCACCAGAACCCCTGGTAATTGAAAATAATGCGCTTGGGTATACTATTAAATATGCACTGGATTCATTTACCTATGAATACAATACCGAAACAAGTGTTTACACCGGTTACCCTTTGTTTGAAGAAAAACAGGCAATAGATACGGTTCAAAAAATTAAATGGCAACTGGCACGGCAGCAGGCATTCAAGGGATCCATTCTTCATTTTATGCGCAGTCTTTATGATAAAAAATTAAAAGAAGAAGGGTTTGAAATACAGTTCCTCGTTTCAATGAATGATAAAGAAAGTTCCCTGCCATTAAAAGATTTTTATGGCGCCTTAAATTATACAAAAGACGATAGCAGCCAGGTGGTGGAAGTAAAACCCAATCAGCCAAGAGTGGGCGTCATATATCTTAAAGAAAAACCAACGGAAATATACAGGACATTATATCCTGAAGAGCCCGCCGATTTTCAATTCTCTGTTATTGGATTTTTGCCCAGTGAATCCATTGGTATAGAACAAAACGGGTACTATTTTGATCAGAACGATCTTACTATGAATGCCTGGTGGACATGGGATAAAGTGGGGGACCTTTTGCCATACAATTATGGAAGAGAAATTACAGTTTTGGCAGAGGTTCCAAAAGTGGCGGACTCACCGGTAGTACAATAATTCATTTAAAAGAAGACAATAAGATGTAGCTGTTTTTAACTGGTAGCAGTCATTTTTTTCAATTATTTCTTTGTGAGAAGTTTTAAAATTTGCTCACTCAATTCGTGTTGTTTCAACATAATATCAATAAACTCGCCCGGTACTGTAAAATTATTTTCTATTTTACTGAAAGTGGTATGATGACCAGTATTATTGTCTCCCACAGGTAAATCATCATCATCTGTTGAGGTTAGCCATTGCATTGAGATGTTAAATTCTTCAGCCACCCGCTGCACAAAAGGATGGTGATCTTCCATGTGTTTTTCATCATTTTCATACCTGCTGTATACCGGTTGGGATACGTTCAGTCGCTTACTCATCCTGTCCTGGTCGAGCCTATATTTTACCCTCAGCATTTTTAACCTGGTTCCAAAACTCATACAGTCATTTTTAAGGTGTTTAAAAAGGGGGGATTGTTCTATTCAATAAAGAATAGCATATAAGCAAAATGAATAAAATATTCCGATAATTCAAAGGATTTTTATGTGGTAATTCATGGCCGTGGTTACAAGTCAGAAACCTACTAAAATACCCTTTAAAGGAAGGACAGGTTTTGTTGAGAAAATTATGAAAAAGTCATTATTACCACTACTTTTATGCTGCCTTACTGTGCCTGGTTTTGCACAGGCAAATAATCCGTACAATCAAAAAGGGATTGATTATGTAAATTCTTTAAATATTATTTCGGCTGATATTAAAGCAGGAAGGGTAAAAGAGTTTAGTGCAGAATCAGTTAAATACTACACAGGGATAATTCCCTTAAAAGTTGAGGCGAATGCGGATATGGCGGCGACGATTGTGAAAAGAATGAAATCCACTAATGCCAGTCTTACCCAGGTGTTGGCAGAAAGTAATCTTTCTACAACTGCAAAGCAATATTTGCATGATATATATTATGTAAAAAGAGGTACCACAACTGATCAGTACAAATTACTGCTTGAACAGAAAAGTTCGGGACTTTTAAAACAGGATCTTGCTGTGCCGGAAAAGGAAATGCTTCTTTCTTTATCTGCAATAGCGTACAACCGAAGTAAAGATGTTCAGGATAACTTCCAGGGTAAAGAACCAAGTGGTAACTGTATACTTTCAGGAGATGGAGGTTCAGGTCCGGTAGATTGTATATTGGCTGGAGCCATATTGGGGGCAACAATCGGTTGGCGAATTTGTGGATTATGGTGTGCATTAGGAGGTGCTGTGATTGGAGGGGTTGCCGGAGCTTTTTCTTAATTCGTAACATCATTTTTCTTTCAATAATTATGAACCCTGTATGAAAAAAACTATTCTATTGGCAGTATGCTTACTTTTTACTTTTTATTTGGTACAGGGACAGCAATTGAGTCTTTCAGGCCAGGTGGGCTACGCAATCGGCGAAACCAAAAATTGGAAAAAATTTATGCTACTAACCGGTGGGAGCGCGGGAATAGAATGGGAACTCAACAGAATGAAGGCTCTTAAAATAGGAATAGGTACTGGCATGCTTAGCTTTAGCAGTAAAAATGATACCGGCGTATCAGTATTTACTAAAAAAAGCATGCTGGTACTTCCTGTTTCAATTATAAAGAAATACACCATCACCCGTACAACAATTGCCTACATGGAATTTGGAATAAACAACTCATTGTATTTCCGGGAAAAGAGGGAAACTTTTAGTCCGTCTGGTAAAATAACGGAAAAGCTAAACAGTACCATATTTAATGTAGGGGGGCTTGTAGGGGTTGGTTTACTTACACCTATCTCTTCCAGGTGGAATTTTGGAGTTGCAATAGGTGGACATTTTGATGTTTTCAGTTTTTATAAAAAAGCAGGTGAAAAATTTAAGAGCAGTTCCAACATAATTAATACTTCATTCTCAAGGAAACTATAGCTATGAATTATTTCCCACTGCTGTTTTTCCTTTGCTTCAGTTGCCAAACGAGTTATAGCCAAAAAAATAAACAGGAAGGAAACGTATTACCCACGGGGGTAATTAAAGAAAAACGGATGTACATATTTGCCCGGGGCACTACTTCAAAATCAACCCTGATCTCTCATAAATTTAATTATTCCGATACAAACATCACTCATATTGGTATTGGATATAGTGCAAAAGGAAAAGTACTGATTTACAACGTTATTGACAATGGTAATAGTTTAGGGTCTGCATTGGTAATTGATTCTATATCATCTTTTATTGAAAGCGAAGATGTTTTTTATTTTTCGATATGGGAATATGCTAACAGCAAAGCAGTGTACCCTAAATTAATTCGGGCACTGAAAGCAGTTGCAAAAAAGAAAATAAAGTTTGATTCCTTTTTCTCTTTGAATAACAATGCACTGTATTGCTCTGAGTTCTGCTATAAAATCCTGGCAACCATTTCGTTGCTAAAACGAAATTATTTTCCACGTACATTGAATTTGGACAATGAGTTATACGAGAAAATACTAAATAGAAAAGTACTCCATTATTTCCCGGTCGATTTTTTTCAAACAGGCTCCGTATTTACAAAAATATTCGAAATCCATTTATAGCTACCCTTTAAATAAAGGGTTTCGCACTTACATCATATTGCTTATAAATGAGATGTTGAGCTGTTGCCCTTTCCAATCAATCTTAACCAATTTTATTGCTGCTAAAATCATATATATGAGACTTCTTTATTTTATAATGATCTTTTTATGTGTTGTTATGGAGGGTATGGCGCAGGTTCAAAATAAAATCACTCCTATTATTGAAGGCGGAAAAACCCTGGTGGAATTGATCAGTATCTTTAAAAAGAAACCTGCTGCCTCCACCAATTCCGATGATAACATTAAAGCTGATAGCTGTAACTCCAAACAAATAGCTGACCTGTGTTTTAAAAACTCATCTCTAAAAGATATTGTAGTTAGTGTCTACAAAAGAAATGAATCCGGTTACGATGCAGTTCCTTTTACCATGCGGGTAATAGCCCAAAAACGGGAATGCTGGTATGACTTACGAACCGGGATCTATAAATACAAAATAGAAATTGATTCAGCCGGGATAAAAACTTTATTCATTGAAGGCGACATGAAACTACAATCATGCGATAAGATACAAAGAGAAATCACCTGGTAAAGTTGGAAATAAGATTTCTGGACTTTTATACCATTTACTTTTCAACCACAAAGTATAATTATTATTATTTGTACCCCCCTTGTATTGTCTGTTCAAGCCAGTGAGCTTATTTTCCCATTACCTTTTCCCAGAGTTGTGGAATGCGTTTTATCCAGACCATCTCTCTCTTTACATCATTTGCATCCTGTGCGGGTGCCCCCCAGTAAGTTTTGTTGCCAGCCAGGCTGCTGCCTACGCCTGTTCTTCCCAGTAATATTGCATTTTCGCCGATAGTAAGGGTTTTATTAATAATGCAGCCACCCCAGATAGTGACACCGTTTTCAATATTTACTACCCCGGCCACGATTACGTTTGCCGCAAAAAGACAATTTTTTCCAACAACTGTATCATGACCAATATGTATCATGTTATCGAACTTGGTACCTTGCCCAATAACCGTATCATGACTTACACCGCGGTCAATGGTACAGTTGGCACCTATCTCTACAAAATCTTCTATAACCACACGCCCGCAGCTGAGCATTTTTTTATACCATACTTCCCGGTCTTTTTTTCCGTTGTAATAAAAAGCATCTCCTCCAATTACAGTACCGGATTGTATAATCACATTGTCGCCAATTACACAATGATCCATTATGCTCACGTTAGGATGAATGACACAATTTTTACCAATACGAACATGATGCCCAACAAAAGCAGAAGGATAAATAAAACTTCCTTCCCCGATTAAAGCACTATCGCTCACCATTTTTTGAGAAGGCAAAAAAGGACGGAAATGCTCAACGATTTTGCAATACGCTTCAAAAGGATTGTCTGTTATCAGCAGTGCTTTTCCTTCCGGCAAGTCTGTTTCTTTATTAATGATAATAAAACTTGCATCGCTGTTAATGCACTTGCTGTAATATTTAGGATGATCAACAAACACCAGATCACCCCGTTCTACTTTATGTATTTCGTTGATGCCCGTTGCCTGGCCATTAACATTGCCTTTAACACTGGCACCAATTAATTCTGCTATCCATTGTATAGAAACCGGTGAAGGAAATTGCATAATATGATTTTTGCCAAAGGTACTATCCTTTGAATTATCGGGAAGAATTGACCTTTAAAGCCCTTTTGCAGACATTTTTCTTAAAAAACTTTTGCAGCCGGCATTTAGCAATACTTATAAAAAATGAAGGAGGTATTTGCATTTTTTACAAGCGATCATCGCATGCTAAATGTTTTTTCTATAAAACTTCATTCCCTGGAGTACTTGTAAAATCAATACTTTCAGCCGGTTTAATTTTTTTCATCAACAATAATCCGGATAATATTTTATTGGTTGCATTTTTTTAAACCTTTAAAAACAATCGTCCTTATCCACAGCTATAAAAAAAATGTGCATAAAATAGTCACCGATTTTTTTTTGGTTAGTCAAAATTATTTTTAATATTGTGGTGAGGGAAATATGTTCCCGTACTTACTAACCCATACATATATTAAAGCCCCCGATTCCATCGGGGGCTTTTTTAATTTATACAATCGAAATAAAACATGTTGATTGTACTATCTTCAATATAAATAATGACAGCACACCGCAGTTTAAATAAGTTAACTTGCATCAAAAATATTAAGCAATGCTAAAATCAATGACGGGCTTTGGAAGGGCAGAACAGACAGTAGGAGATAAAACTTTTTTGGTAGAAGTAAAAGCACTCAATGGCAAACAATTTGAATTGCAGCTAAAATTGCCTCCATTATTAAAAGCATACGAGTTTGATATCCGCAATACTATCCAGGAGCAGTTAAACCGGGGTACCATCGATTGTTATATCAGCATAAAACAAAATGGCGCAAGCAAACCCGTAGTTATCAATACAGAATTAATAAAAGCATATTACCAGCAGATAGATACACTGGCTACGGAATTAAATATCGATACCAATTCTGTTTTGAGCGCTTTACTTCGACTGCCTGAAGTAGTAACACCCGCCAATGACATTATGAACGAAAATGATTTTGCTGATTTCAACACTGTGCTTAAAACTGCATTAAAAGAATTAAATGAGCACAGGATAGAAGAAGGCCTCTCCCTGGAAAAAGATCTCTTATTAAGAATCGAAAAAATAAAAGAGCAGGAAGAGGATATACTTAAACTGGAGCCAGCCCGTAAGGTTAAGATCAAAGAAGAAATTCACCAGTTGTTGGCCGAACATGTTGGCAAAGAAAATATAGATGGTAACCGCCTGGAACAGGAACTCATTTATTACATGGAGAAAATTGATATCCACGAAGAACAAATCAGGCTAAGGCAGCATTGTGAATATTTTGCTGAGATCATGAACGGTCCCGAAGAAGGTAAAGGAAAAAAATTGTCGTTTCTTTTGCAGGAAATAGGACGGGAAATAAATACCACCGGCAGCAAAGCATACGATGCCGGTATTCAGCAATGCGTAGTAAAAATGAAAGATGAACTGGAAAAAGCAAAAGAACAGGTATTAAACGTTTTGTAAAAAATCATATTTCGAATAATTTTTATGAGCCGCAGTAAACTTTTACGCTCCATTTTTAATTTTTTTTCAGCAGGTATGCTTGTCTTGGTGAATTCCTGCGGGCAGGTAGCAGTTTTTGAAAAAAATACGCCTATTCCTTCTTACAAATGGTCGGGTAGTTTTGCTGCAGAGGGTACTTTTGAAATAAAAGACACACTCGCTTCCTACAATCTTTACCTGGTGCTTCGACATACAGACGCTTACGATAAAAACAATATATGGCTGAATGTAGGTTTACAATCTCCCGGGGATAGTTTGTTTTTTCAAAAAGTGGATCTTACACTTGGAAATGATGCAACAGGTTGGGAGGGTACAGGTATGAATGATATATGGGAAGTAAGAAAACCGCTTGCATTGAATAAACGGTTTAAAAAGAACGGTGAATATCACTTTAGAATTTTTCATATTATGAGAGAAGATCCGTTAAACGAAATAATGAGTGCAGGGCTAAGGGTGGAAAAAGCTCATTGACGCTCAAAAAAATTAACAGATTTCTTATCAGAAAATTCCAATCCTGTCGTTAATAGCAAACATTTCTTTATTTTGCATCGCAATTCCCGCTTACCCGGGGCATAACGACTCTAAACATCTGTATAAGTGAACAAGAAATTTTTTTCCATTCTAACCGCAATTTTTTTCTCAATAACTGCAATAGCACAGCCGGAATCATATGTTCAGCAGGGAGAATTTGGTATAACTGTAGGTGCCGCGCATTATTTCGGCGATCTTAACACACGGGCAAGTTTTAACAAGCCTAAACCATCTTTTGGATTATTCTTTCGCAAACAATTCAGTAATTATATAGGGGTTCGTTTATCCGGCCGCTATGCACAGTTAGGTTACAGTGACCGTTACAGCAAAAATGATTTTCAACTTACACGGAACCTGAGTTTCAACAGCAATGTATGGGAAATTGCAGCCCAGGGTGATTTTAATTTCTTTAAATTCTTACCCAACGACGAGCGATATTTTTATACCCCCTATGTAACATTGGGTGTGGGTGCATTCAGTTATGATCCCTACGCCTTTATTGATGGTAAGAAAGAATTTTTAAGACCGTTAGGAACTGAAGGTCAGACAATAGGGTACAAGGGAAGAAAGCCATACAGTACAGTAGCACTCTGCATTCCATTTGGTGTTGGTATAAAATATAATCTCACCGAAAAACTCAATTTATCTTTTGAAATAGCACATCGTTTCACCTTTACAGATTACCTGGATGATGTGAGTTCTACCTATGTGGGGGTAGACAAATTTCCCGCAACCGGTAACGGTCCCACCGCTGCCTTGCTTCAGGACAGGAGTTATGAGATAGATGCCAATAATATTATTGGTGTGGAAGGACGCCAGAGAGGGTTTGCCAAGCAAAAAGATCAGTATATGATCATTGAGTTTGGATTGTCGTTTAATATTGGCACCTACAAATGCCCTACCGCTAACTAATAAACCTGGAAAGAACGGGTTCTCAGCAAATAGTTTATCATTTTTTATAATAATACCTGTAAGGTCCTTTTTGAGGGTAAAATAAGTATGCCCTTAATACGGTAATTTATATTAATTTCTCCTAAATTTTATTACTTTTGCAGCCGAAAAGTCAGGCCCTGAGCCTGACTGCTCATTTTTACAAATCGTATGAGTTTAAAAGAAAGTATTAACCAGCAGGCATTGCCAAAACACATTGCTGTCATCATGGATGGTAATGGGCGTTGGGCGCAGGAACAGGGTGAAGACAGGCTTTTTGGCCATCTTCATGGTGTGGAAAGCGTGAGAGATATTGTGGAGGGAGCTGCAGAACTGGGAATAGGGTTTCTTACTTTATATGCATTTAGCACGGAAAACTGGGACCGGCCACAATATGAAGTAAGTGGACTGATGGAGCTTTTGGTAGATACGATCCGGAAGGAAGTGCCGACCCTCAATAAAAATAACATTAAACTACACGTAATCGGCGATCTTAATATGCTGCCGGCAAACGCAAGGCAGGAACTTTCCGAAGCCCTTACCGAAACAGGTTCAAATACCGGGCTGCAATTAATCATGGCATTAAGTTATAGCAGCCGGTGGGAATTGGGGAATGCAGTTAGAAATATTGCCATAGATGTAAAGGCCGGGAAAATTGATCCTCTTAAAGTTGACCAGGATACCCTGCAGCAATACCTTGCCACCAGTGCGTTTCCAGACCCTGAGCTAATGATCAGAACCAGTGGCGAATACCGCATCAGCAACTTTTTATTATACCAGCTGGCTTATGCAGAACTCTATTTTACCAATACCCGGTGGCCTGAATTTCGTAAAGAAAATTTGTATGAAGCCATTATCGATTTCCAGGGCAGGCAACGAAGGTTTGGTAAAACGGGAGATCAAATAACATAAAATCAACCTTCAACCACCTGAAACTCAGCTATAGCCCGCCTTTATGAGGAATGATTTAGGATGAGGTTAACAAATAGTATTCATTAATGGGCTTAATTTGCCGCACGTAAAAAAATATTGATGCAAAGGATCTTCTACCAAAACACACTTCTTGTTTTTGCTTTTATTATTACCGGTTTTCAAGTTACAGCCCAGGTCAGCAGCGATACAACTCCTGTATCGGTCAATCCTGCACTCCAGGAAATATACAACTCTAAATACCCTAAAGAATATACTATTGGTGGAATAACTGTTACAGGTTCCAGGTCTTTTGATCAAAATCTTATTATTTCAATTTCGGGCTTAGCAGTGGGCGATAAGATACAAATACCAGGTACCGACGTTTTTGGTAAAGCCATCAGCAAGCTCTGGAAACAAAGCCTGGTTTCAAATGTAGAAGTTAACCTTATCCGGCTGGAAGGAAGCCTGATTTTCCTGGAGTTGAATGTTACAGAAAGACCAAGATTGCTTGATTACAGGTTTGTAGGAATAAAAAAAGGGGAAAGAGATGATCTTGATACAAAGATTGGTTTGGCAAAAGACAGGGTGATCAGTGAGAATATGAAATTAAATGCGGTAGAAGCTATCAATAAATTTTATTTTGGCAAAGGATATAGAAATGTAAAGGTAGAAATGAGGGAAGAGCTCGTTAAAACGGGAAACAATGCCATTAACCTTACCTTTTTCATCACCAAAGGAAAAAAAGTTCGCATCAACTCTATCAATTTTGCAGATAATTTCACCATAGCAGATCAGAAGTTGAAAAAGCAAATGAAGGGAACAAAAGAGATGACCAAATTTACACTGTTCCCTCAAAAAGTTGTTAGCCCATACGGGGACAGTATTTCTGATAACAAAAGCTTCAGAAAATACCTGAAGGATATGGATTACCTGTCTCCTTCAAAAACAAAAGATGCACTGGAGCCTTATTTCAGGTTTAAGTTGTTCAGCAATTCAAAGTTTAATGAAACAAAGTATGCCGATGATAAAGACAATTTGTTAAGCTATTATAATGCAAGAGGTTTTAGAGATGCTACATTAGTGCATGATACTTTAATACCAGATGCAACAGGAAATATCAATGTTCATATTAAAGTTAATGAAGGGCGTAAATATTATTTTGGGGATATAGTGTGGAAAGGCAATACCAAGTACGGCGATTCTGTTCTTAATATATTGCTGGGAATAAAAAAAGGAGATGTATACAACCTGCAAACACTTAACAGGAGACTGGGTAAACAGCTTTCGGCTGAAGGTGGTGATATAGGAAGTTTATACATGGATGATGGTTACCTGTTTTTTAGGGTGGAGCCTATTGAAACATCGGTATACAACGATACGATAGACTTTGAAATAAGAATGACAGAAGGGCCCCAGGCCGTTTATGGAAATATAACAGTATCGGGTAATGATAAAACAAAGGATTATGTTATCCTGAGGGAGCTCCGCACCATACCGGGCGAAAAATTCAGCCGTGCTGATATTATTCGTACACAAAGGGAACTGGGACAGCTTGGATTCATCAATGCAGAAACGATCAATCCAAACGTAGTACCCAATGCTGATAACGGAACAGTTGATATCAACTGGCAAATAGAAGAAAAATCTGCTGATCAGCTGGAACTGTCTGCCGGCTTTGGTGGTGGTATTGGCTTAACGGGTACATTGGGTGTAACCTTTAATAATTTCTCCATAAAAAATATTACAAAAAAATCAAGTTGGGACCCGTTGCCAACAGGTGATGGCCAAAAGTTGAGTGCAAGGGTTCAGTCTAACGGTAAAGCTTACCGGTCGTATAATTTTTCTTTCACTGAACCCTGGCTGGGAGGAAAGAAAAGAAATTCATTTAGTGTTAACTATTATAATACCAAGTATTCAAATGCTTATGACCAGTTCGGCAGGTATTGTAAATCATGCGGCGATACTTCTTATGTAAAAACGGTGGGTGTGGGAGTTTCATTGGGCAAACAATTAAAATGGCCGGATGATTATTTCAATCTTATATATTCATTGAATGTGCAGCAATATAAACTGCGTAATTACGACAGGTTGTTTGCGGGTCTGTCTGATGGAACTTCAACGAATATCAGTTTAAAACTTACTTTATTGCGTAACTCCGCCGGACCCAATCCAATTTTCCCTACCAGCGGTTCAAACTTTATGTTGAGTGGCCAGTTCACACTTCCTTATTCATTATTGGGGATGACATCAACAACAGACAACCAGTATAAACTGCCTGAATTTCATAAATGGCGCATGAATGCTGAGTGGTATACACCAATCGGAAGAGCAAAAGGCGCAGATAAAAACAGGCAATTCATTTTAAAAGCTGCAGCTAAATTTGGTTTTATTGGCAGGTATAATTCAAAACTGAATATATCGCCATTTGAAAGATTCCAGGTGGGTGATGCCGGGTTAAGCAATACACAGGCATTGCTGGGTTACGATATTATTGCGCACAGGGGATATCCTGTTTACGCCAATTCCGATCCAAGGGTAAATCCTGATGGTATACAACCAACAGAATACTTTACCATATTTAATAAGTATACGGTTGAAATGAGGTATCCTTTCAGCACGGGAGCAAGCAGTACCATTTATGGCCTGGCTTTTTTTGAAGCAGCAAATGGCTGGTACGACTTTAAGAACTACAATCCATTCAAGCTTCGCCGCTCAGCAGGTGTAGGTATGCGTTTCTTCCTGCCAATGTTTGGTTTACTTGGATTTGATTACGGTATCGGTTTCGACAGGTATAATCAATCTTCAGGTATAAAAGGAGCAGCTAAGTTTACCTTTATGCTCGGCCAGGAACCGGAATAAAAATTAAGGTTTTATTTAAATCATTAATTGTTTATTTGTAAATAAGTACAGCTGAGGTTAAAATTTCACCTGGCTAAAAACAATAAAAATATATACATGAAAAAAATAGCTTTACTCCCCTTACTGGTGCTGTTTATCAGCATAACAACACAAGCGCAGCGTTATGCAGTTATTGATTCTAAATATATCCTGGAAAAAATACCTGATTATAAAGAAGCGCAAAGTAAACTAGATGAATTTAGCCGTTTATGGCAACAGGAACTGGATCAGAAACAGGCTGCAGTGGATAAAATGTTCAAGGATTATGATGCAGAACAGGTAATGCTGCCCGACAACCTGAAAAAGAAAAGAGAAGACGAATTATACAATAAAGAAAAAGAACTGAGAGACCTTCAACGCAAACGTTTTGGTTTCGAAGGCGACCTCTTTAAAAAAAGACAGGAACTTATAAAACCTATACAGGACAGGGTTTACAATGCCGTTCAAAAACTGGCTGTGGATAAACAATACGATTTTATATTGGATAAAAGTGAAGGAATAACCGTTATATTTGCCGACCCTAAACTGGACAAGAGCGAAGATGTGCTCAAAAACCTGGGTGTTAAATAATTTGATAATGGGTACTGCCGGTGGCGGTATAGTTTGTGAAATAACAACCATTAATTTATCAATCAAAAACAAAAAACTAAACAAGTAAAAAACACAAATCACACAAATGAAAAAATTGATTGTAGCGGCTGTGATGGCATTAGGTATTTTTAATGCATCTGCACAAAACAAAATTGGTTATATCAGTACTGATGACCTGATTGGAGTTATGCCGGAGGCTGAGAAAGCTGATAACGAATTAAAAGGCTACCAGGCGGAACTGGCTCAAAATGGCCAGGATCTTATGAAAGATCTCCGTGTTAAAGACAGTATGTTCGTACTGGATTCTGCAAAACAATCGGCAAGTATGAAAGAGATCAAAAGAAAAGAACTGATCTCGCTTTACCAAAGGGTACAAAACTGGCAGAATGAAGCACAGGAAATGTACAACCAGGAAGCACAGAAAAAAATAGATCCTATCAGGAAAAAAGCCCTGGAAGCTATTAAAACTGTAGCTAAAGAAAGCGGTTACTCTTATGTATTGGATGTAAACTCAGTTATAGTAGCTCCTCCCGGTGATGACCTTTTACCATTGGTAAAAAAGAAATTGGGGATAAAAGATACCCCGGCAGCAGCACCAGGTGCAGCGCCAAGGAACTAATTAAATATAAAATATTATTTCAAAGCCTCCATATTTCGGAGGCTTTGTTATTTTTACACTATGAAGAATACGGGCCCCATAGGTGTTTTTGACAGTGGTTACGGCGGACTCACAGTTTTGAAAGAGATCACTGCCCAGCTTCCGCAATACGATTATCTGTATATGGGTGATAATGCCCGCGCCCCTTACGGCCCCCGTAGTTTTCAGCAGGTATATGAGTATACATTAGAAGCGGTAGAATGGTTTTTTAAACAAGGCTGTTCTTTGGTAGTACTGGCTTGCAATACAGCATCTGCAAAAGCACTCCGAACCATCCAGCAAAACGACCTGGAACGGATAGGAGCGGGTAAAAGAGTACTGGGAGTAATAAGACCCACTGCAGAAGTAATTGGTAATTATACCAAAACCGGGCATGTAGGCGTATTGGGCACAAAAGGAACCATTACTTCAGATTCCTATATTTTAGAGATAGAAAAATTTTTCCCGGAAATAAAAGTACAGCAGGAAGCATGTCCCATGTGGGTACCCCTCATTGAAAGCAATGAACATCATAAACCCGGCGCCGATTATTTTGTAAAACAACACATCAATACCCTCCTGGGCAAAGATTCGGAAATTGATACTATTTTGCTTGGGTGTACACATTATCCCTTGCTAATGAAGAAATTAAGCTGGTTTATTCCCAGTGGAGTTGAAGTGGTAGAGCAGGGAAAAATTGTAGCCCTAAGCCTCGCAGATTACCTGGGGCGCCACCCGGAGATAGCGGAAAAATGCAGCACCGGGGCTGATATTCAGTTCTATACCACCGGTGAAACGGCCGATTTTGATGAACACGCAGCCATTTTCTTTGGAAAGTCAATAAAATCAGGTCATTTAGAGCTTTAACGCAATAATAGTTGCCTTTTTACTTTTTACTTTTACCAATTGCCCTTACCTTTGCCGTCCTTTCACAATAAGCAGGGATGGTGCCCCGCGGATGAAATAACGAAACAATATTTTGTAAAGGGAAAAATTAAATAAAATGCCCGGTAAAAAAAGAACATACCAACCCCACAAACGTCGTAGGAAATCTGTACACGGATTCCGTGAGCGTATGAGTACTGCCAATGGTCGTAAAGTTTTGGCAAGCCGCAGAGCTAAGGGGCGTCATAAACTGACCGTTTCTGATGAACATGGTTCAAAAAAATAAGTAGATATTGATCGTCCGCCTTCCGGCGAACAGATTATTGATATTATATTAGCTTCCGTAACAACGGGAGCTTTTTATTTTTAACGAATATTTCCACCGCAGAGAAAAGTTGCTGAGATTCGCAGAAACATCTCTGCGAATCTCTTTTTCTCATGTTCTCTGCGTTTAATAATAATATAATTGGAGCTCAGACAACGATACCATTTTAAAAAAGAAGACAAACTCAAAAGCCGAAAAGCTATTGAGCAGCTTTTTGCAACAGGTAAAAGTTTTTCCAACTTTCCTTTTAGAATTGTATGGCTTCCTCAAAATGCGCAGGCAATATTGCAGGCAGGTGTGGGTGTAAGCAACCGTAATTTTAAAAAAGCAGTAGACCGCAACCGTATAAAAAGACTGATGCGGGAAGCTTACCGGCTTCAAAAACATGAACTGCAGCAACATTTAGAAGTAAAGCAAAAAGCAATGTCCCTTTTTATCTTATACCAGGGGAAAGACCTGCCGGAATACACAGCTATTTTTGAAAAAATCGGTACAGTCATTAAAAGACTGATAAAACTAAGCAATGAAAACGCTGAAAGAAATTCTTAGCTGGCCTTTTATTTTTTTAATAAAAATCTACCAGTGGACACTCTCTCCTTTGCTGGGCTCCAAATGCAGGTATACACCTACCTGCTCACAATATGGTATTGAAGCGTTAAGGAAATATGGTCCCATTAAAGGTTTATGGCTTACTGCAAAAAGAATCGCCAGTTGTAATCCCTGGGGCGGGCATGGGCATGACCCCGTTCCGTAAAAGAAAAGAGATGACATCGTTTTAAAAGATGTCATCTCTTCTCTTTTACCGCACACTTTAACAATCCTTCCTCTTCCCTTATCCGTATCTTTTAGTAAATTTATACAATGAAAATTTTAAACTGCTTGTTGTTATGCATGGCCGTTTTTTTTAGCGCCTGTGCACAAAAAAAAGAAAACAACCTGCCACCAACCGCCACTACAAAAAAGAATGCTATGGAATGGAATAAATTAACACCTGAAGAAGAAAGAGTAATTGTAAACAAAGGAACGGAATACCCGGGCACCGGAACCTTGCTCAATAATAAAGAAAGCGGCACCTATATTTGTAAAAGGTGTAATACTCCCTTATATAAATCGGATAGCAAATTCGACAGCCATTGTGGCTGGCCCAGTTTTGATGATGAAATTAAAGGTGCAGTAAAAAGAATCCCAGATCCGGATGGCAGCCGTACCGAAATTGTATGTGCCAATTGTGATGCTCACCTGGGGCATGTATTTTTAGGAGAAGAGTTTACCAGGAAAAATACGCGGCATTGCGTAAACTCCATTTCCATGTTATTTGTGCCGGATAAAAAGCCATAACAGCCGCTTGTTTAAAATACTATAAATGTTTTTTATTAAATTATACTTTTGCCAAAGTTTCTACAGCTTTGGCAAAACTGTTTATAGCCCGATCATTTTTGGAATGAAAAATAAAAGTAGATTTAGACATTAAAACAATTTTATGCGCCTGCTCATCCTTTTGTCATTTTTAATAAGCATTCAACAAATTTCTGCTCAAACCCCGGATAGAGCAGACTATACTATATGGCAAAATGGAGACACTACAGCAACTTATTTTGTGTTTGCGAATAAGGCCATGATAAGACAAACACCTTCACCGGATGGATTGCTGCTTGACTCTGTATTGCTGGGAGAGAAATTGATTCAAAAAGAAATTACGAAATCCTTTTCTACCATAAAAGGTATATATGCTCCATGGATAAAAGTAGCGTATCAAAAAAATGACGATATAAAATCCGGGTATGTGTGGATCGGTTTACTGGGCTTTCAATCTTTAATTAAACACGATACCGCTTTCATTTACGGATTGGAGAAAGTAAGAGCAGCCAGTATTGAACCCCTTTCTTTTGAACAAACAAAATTTACTATCAGCCTGAAAGCTATTTATAACAACGGGTTAATTGCAGCCAGGGAGTGGACGATTGATGGAGGAGAATCTGCCAGTTATGTGGCCAGCAAAATGTTGGGCAATGTAGGATTAAAAAATACACACGAGGTATTTAGAATAAACCTGGGGGGACAAGCCTGTGGAGTGCCTACTAATTATTATTACCATGCCTGGGATGGAAAAAGATTTTATAATCTTCCGGGCAAATATGAAGTAGGCGATGCCGGCGTTTATTATCATACCGAAACCTTGCTTTTTCCTACAGAAAAAGGAGGTAAGCCCGGGCATATTATAAAACTGATGGAAGAAAAAGAGTTGATACAGGAAGAAACAGCCACACAGAAGGAGAAATTTAAAAAGACGAATAAGAAGGAATTATATGCCTGGAATGGCCAACAGGCAACAAAGATTAAATGAACAGGATCACCTGCCGCAACTTTGGATATTGTGTTGAATTCCGATTTTCAGCAAGAAATAAGATGTCTAATCAGCTTTTCCGGGAAAATTTTGTCAGCGGAAAATAAATGCAGGAAAGTTTTTACGGGAAATAAAATGGCAAGTTGATAACAGACTGTAAAGCAACACTTCAGGCTAAAATAACCCTGGCAAAAAAGGGAAAATCTCCCGCATTTTTGCAGTAAAATATGAATTTGGAAAGTTTTGATTTTCCTTAATAATTCCTTTCTCCCGCGGTAGCGTACACCGTTCCTTACAGTGGCCCGGGGTAACTCAGTGCACTAAGTTTAAAAAGCTCAACAGTGTTTGTTGAGCTTTTTAATTGATAACACTTATTGAGCTGCATTAAATCTCTCTTCCACTTTTTTCCAGTTCACTATGTTCCAAAAAGCAGCAAGGTAATCTGCGCGCTTGTTCTGGTACTTTAAATAATATGCATGTTCCCAAACATCGGCACCTAAGATCGGCGTGCCTTTTATCTCAGCCACATCCATTAATGGATTGTCCTGGTTAGGCGTGGAACTTACTTCCAGCTTACCATCTTTTACGTTGAGCCAGGCCCAGCCACTACCGAAACGGGTGGTTCCGGCTGCATTAAACTTTTCTTTGAATGCATCAAAAGAACCAAAAGCTGCATTTATTGCATCAGCAATTTTGCCTGAAGGAGTGCCACCGGCATTGGCGGAAAGGCTATCCCAAAAAAAAGTATGATTCCAATGTCCTCCGCCATTGTTGCGAACTGCCGGACTGATAGTACCAGCACTCTTTACCAGGTCTTCCAGTGATTTATTTTCATTTTCAGTACCTGCTACCGCCTTATTCAGGTTGTCAACATAAGCCTGGTGATGCTTGTCGTGATGTATTTTCATGGTTTCCGTATCAATATGCGGTTCCAATGCCTCGTATGCATAAGGGAGCGGCGCTAATGTAAATGCCATAATCTTAAAATTTTGTCGGTTAAAAAATCTGTTTTATAAAACTTGTACTTATATTGATTAGCCTGCCTGCCGGCAAACTCAGTATGTCAAGACTGCAAATTTAAAGCCTAAAAGGAGTAAAACCATTTCTTATATAGAATCTTCCCAATATCGGAATATTATCTTTTTGATTTAAAGAAGTCCTTCATCAATACAGCACATTCTTCCCCAAGAACGCTGCCGGTAATAACAGTTTTTGGATGAAAAGGATTGTTATCACCGGTGCTCCTCCGGTAGCTGTTCTTATCATCCAAAGCCCCAAAAACAATGCGGCCGATTTTACTCCAGTACAATGCACCGCTGCACATAAGGCAGGGTTCTACGGTAACATACAGTGTTGCTTCGGGCAGGTATTTACTGCCTAAAAAATTATAGGCAGTAGTGAGGGCTAAAATTTCAGCATGGGCAGTGCTGTCATTCAGCATTTCTACCTGGTTAAAGGCGCGGGCTATGATCCTGTCCTGCATCACCACTATGGCCCCAATTGGAACCTCGTCTTTTTCAAAAGCTTTTTGGGCCTCTTTCAGGGCCTGCTGCATGTAATATTCGTCTGTCATAATACTTTTAATAGCTGATGATATGATTCAGTTGATTTCGCTAACGTGGTTTGTTTAAAATAATGCGTGTTGTCTCCGTGGGAAGCTTTCAGCGAAATCCATATGAATCCCTTTCATCAGCGTTTCTTAACTTTAAAACAAATTTAAGGCATGCCCATAGTTGATCAGTTAAACAATTGCAGAAAGTTTTTTTCTTCCGGCTCTACAAAACCTTATGCCTGGCGTAAAGAACAATTAAAAAAATTAAAGGCAGCTATCGAAAACTATGAAGCAGAGATATACACCGCTTTATACTACGACCTTAAAAAGAGCCCGGAAGAATGTTGGGTTACAGAAAATGGGTTAGTAATTGCAGAACTTAATAATGCCATTAAAAATTTAAAAGGTTGGATGGCAACGGAGAAGAAGAGTACCAACCTGCTTAATTTTCCTTCTTCAAGTTATGTGTTAAAAGAACCGCTGGGAGTAGTACTCATCATCGCTCCCTGGAATTACCCTTTTAATTTATTAATTACCCCACTGGTAGGTGCTATTGCTGCCGGCAATTGCGTGGTATTAAAACCTTCAGAACATGCAGCAGCTACTACCGGCGTAATGAAAAAAATTATAGAAGAGGCTTTTCCGCCGGAATACATTTTATATACCGAAGGTGATGGAGGTAAGCTGGTTCCGGAAATGATGAAAGGTTTTGCTTTTGATCACGTGTTTTTTACAGGCAGTACAGGTATCGGTAAGGAAATTTATAAAATGGCGGCAGAAAACCTAACGCCGGTTACATTGGAACTGGGTGGTAAAAGCCCATGCATTGTGGAAGAAGATGCAGATATAAAAGTAGCGGCGCGCAGAATTGCCATGACCAAATTTTCCAACACCGGTCAAATGTGCGTGGCGCCGGATTATGTACTGGTGCACGCTTCGCAGAAAGATAAACTGGTAGCGGGGATAAAAACTGCTTTGCTGGATTTTTTTGGAAAAGATGCTTTGCAAAGCGATAATTTTGGAAAAATCATTAATGAAAGGCAATTCGACAGGCTAATGGGTTATTTAAAAGATGGAAACATTTTGCAAGGGGGAGAATCGGATAAAAGTAAACTATACATTGCGCCTACGCTGATGGATGGAATTGGTTTGGAAGATAAGATTATGAAGGAAGAGATTTTTGGTCCTGTTCTTCCCATAATTTCTTTCAGGGATAAAGCGGAAGCCATAAAAATAATAGAGGCCAATAAAAATCCACTAGCCTTTTATGTATTCACTTCGAGCATCAAAAAAGAACAGGCATGGTTGAATGATGTGGCTTTTGGCGGCGGTTGTATCAACAATGCAAGCCTGCACCTTACCAATGATCAGCTGCCTTTTGGTGGAAGAGGCGCAAGTGGAATAGGAAACTACCACGGCCACTATAGTTTCAATACCTTTAGTCATAGTAAAGCTATAATGAAATCACCCACCTGGTTTGATCCTTCCATGAAGTATCCGCCATTTACCGGTAAATTAAGGTTATTTAAATGGTTTATTAAATAGTGCTTACATAAGGGCGGCCACCTGGAAAAGGCCTCAACATTAAATATGACATTCAAACAAAAATTCTTAAAATTTCTTTATCCCCTGTTTAATAAACTAAGTTTGCTTGCAGGAAAAAGCAATAAAATATTAAAATCAACCAACGTGGCAGCAACATCTTTTTACAACTTAAAAACAACATTGAATAACGGACAGGAATTGGATTTTAGTTCGCTTAAAAATAAAAAAGTGTTGCTGGTCAATACCGCTTCCGATTGCGGTTATACCAATCAATACGAAGGCCTGCAGGCACTGCATGAAAAATACAAAGACCAGTTGACCATTATTGGTTTTCCTGCCAACGATTTTGGCGAACAGGAAAAAGGTAGCGATGATACTATTGAACAATTTTGTAAAGTAAATTTTGGTGTTAGCTTTCCCCTGGCAAAAAAATCAACGGTTATAAAAAAGGCAACACAAAACCCGGTATATCAATGGCTCACGAATGAAGCAGAAAATGGCTGGAACTACACAGCTCCCAGCTGGAATTTTTGTAAATACCTAATTGACGAAAAGGGAGAGCTGACTCATTTTTTTGAAGCAGCTATTGAACCCATGAGCAGCGAATTAACAGCAGCAATTGAAGCGCCGGTTAACGATCAGTAAAAAACTAAGCAATGCTTGAACCAACAGATCTCAGCAGCATGTTTACCAAAGCAGATATTGAAAAATATTTCCAGGCAGAAAAAACACTCACAGCTATTTTCATGATATTGGGGGCTATAGCTATAGTTGTGGCCATTGTTTTCTTTTTTGTAATGAAAACCAGTTTTTATAAAGGCGCAGCCATTCCATTTTTATTAATTGGTATCCTGCAACTGGCAGTTAGCTATACAGTCTTTCAAAAAACCGACAACGACAGGAAAACTTTGGTATATGCTTATGATATGAATCCATCTTTATTAAAAGAGAAGGAATTACCAAGGATGGAACAAGTTGCCACTACCTTCAATATATTGCTCGTGGCAGAAATTGCTTTTATCCTTATCGGGTCAGGCCTTTTTTTCTTTTTTAAAAATGACAGCAACAACACATTCTGGGTAGGCCTGGGCTTAGCGCTGGCATTGCAGGGAGCAATTACATTTGTGGCTGACCTTACTGCAAAAAAAAGGGCCACCACTTATACAGAAGGACTCAAAAACTTTACTCAAAAATTATAAGGAACTTAAATTTTGTAAGCTTACCCTGTTATACCGCCCGGCCCATTATTCGGTTATCATTTGCGGCAGCAATTTTATTGCTTTTGAAGATATTTGTTGCCGGATCCCGTTTTGCGAATAGTATACAATAATAGTGTCTTCTTCTTTATCGCTCCACTGCTCACTTGTTGTATAATTAAAATTTATTTTATAAACGGCACAATTGGTTTTGGTTACCAGTATCATTTTTTCATTGGCTGTTTCCCAATATACCGGAGTGGTATTAACCGGGGTAATCTTTAAATCTGTTGTTATTTTTTTACCGGTTTGCAAAGAATCTATACTCAGGTTTTTGGATTTGGAAACTAAGTAGATATGGTAATTGACTATTTTTTTATAAAGAGGATTGCCTTCCATATCCGTTTGTTGTGCAGCGGGAATCGTTATTTGCTTATATACAGTTATCGAATCGGGACAGGTATTATCAGCAATTTTTTCGTTGGAAGGTAGCAACATGCTTTGATTACAGCCTATTACAACAAATAAGTAAGCAATAACGTTAAAAGAAACAGCGTATTTCATATCTAAAGATAATCATCAATCAATGTTTATTAATCATAAGTTTGTTTAGTAAAAATGAAAATACAGGACTTATTTTTTATATCTTTCAGGGCATTTACAGCGTTTAACATGCTCAATTTTACATTATGAAAAAAATTACACACTTTTTTGTTGTTACTGGCTTTGTTATTGGCCTTGCATCATGTGCAGGCAATAAAGTAAATACGCAGGTATCAAAAAAGAAAAGCAAGGAACAAACAATTAAAGAAGCCTTCATGCAGGAGTTTTACAAAACCCGTGATATGAGCACCAATACGGTACCTGCAGAAAGGTTGTTTACTGCTATAGCCAGGCAAAAACAAATATTTGCTCAACAGGCAGAGCAGCGGGCAGTGGGTGGACTGGGCTGGGAAGAAAGAGGTCCGATTAACGTTGGCGGCCGTATAAGAGCGATGATTTTTGACAAAAATGACGCCACCAATAAAAAGGTTTGGATTGGGGGTGTAGGTGGTGGTCTTTGGTATACCAATGACATTAGCCAGCCGCAGCCAGTGTGGATCAAAGTAAATGACTTTTTAGATAATATTTCCATTTCCGCATTAGTTCAAAGTGCTGCCAATCCACAAATTATTTATGCTGCCACTGGCGAAGGGTTTTTAAATGCAGATGCACAAAGAGGATTGGGAATATGGAAAACCATTGATGGAGGGTCTACCTGGGCTCAACTGCCATCCACCACTGCATTCAGGTATGTTACAGATATAACCTATGATCAAAACGGGAAATTGTATGCCGGTGTAAGAGGTGCTTCGGCAGCCGTATCAGGGGTGTTTCGTTCTGCGGATGAAGGCGCTACCTGGACAAATGTTTTTAATACAGCGGGTGGTGGAGCTTCAAATTCAAATCCGGCAGATTTTTCAGTGTCTGCCAGCGGCGACATTTACGTAGCAATGGGTATCTATGGTAACAACGGTGGAATATATACTTCACCGGCAGGAGTTACAGCAGGAGATGCAGGTACCTGGACCAATATTACGCCGAATGGTACAGGGATAATTAGTGCGCCGGCCAATTTCTGGCAAAGAATAAAGCTGGCTACAGCGCCATCTGATAACAATATTTTATATGCTGTTTTCCAGGGTTGGGCAAGTGATAATGCTACCTCTATCCAACAATATAATAAATCCACCAATACATGGTCCGTAAAAACGGTACCTACTATAATTGACCAGGGCAGCAATTCAAACTTTACCCGCGGCCAGGCATGGTACGACCTGGTGGCCACAGTGGATCCCAATGATGCCAACACATTGGTTATTGGCGGGGTGGATGCACTAAAAAGCACCAATGCCGGAACTAACTGGACTCAAATTACAACCTGGTCACTTTTTTTAGCAACCGGCTACACAAGTAATCAAAATGTACATGCCGATCACCATGAATTTTTATATGCTCCGGGCAGTTCGTCTGTGGGCATATATGCTACCGATGGCGGAGTATATTATAGCAGCAATATGAATACCCCTATAGGTTTCCCAACAGCCTTAAACCGAAACAATGGTTTAAATATTACACAGTATTATGCTACTGCTATTCACCCAACTGCCGGCACCAATTATTTTTTAGCAGGGGCACAGGATAATGGTTCTCAAAAATTCTCATCAACGGGACTAAACTCCACTACCAATGCATCAGGAGGTGATGGGGCTTTTTGTCATATTAGCCCCCTTGATCCTAATAACCAGATCACATCATTCATTTATAATAACTATTATGTATCTACCAATGCTGGTGCAAATTTTACTCCCAGGTCTAAGGCAAACACAGGGCAATTTATAAACCCGACAGATTATGATGGAAATAATCTTTACGGTGGTGCATCATCCGGAGCATTTTCACGTTGGTTATCTCCCCAAACAAATGGAGCTTATACTTCTAATGCGTTTTTTCCTGTACTAGGAGGGGCCGTATATAATGTAACCATATCGCCTATTACGCCTAACAGGGTATATTTTGGTATGAGTAGTGGTTTAGTAGCTTATGTAAATGATGCTCATATACTGGCGGATCAAATCACGGTTGGTGTACCAAGGGCAGGCTCAGTGTCCAGCATCAGTTTTGATCCTGTAAATGAAAACAAAATGCTCGTTAGCTATAGCAATTACGGTGGTGGTAAATTATACCTCACCACCAATGCATTGTCGGGTGCAGCCACCTTTACCAACATCACCGGTAATTTGCCTGATATGCCGGTAAGATGGGCCATGTTTGACCCACGCAGCAGTAACATGGTAATTATTGCAACAGAATTAGGCGTATGGAGTTGTGATGATATTACTGCTGCCACACCGCAATGGAATACCAGCAACAACGGTCTTGCCAATGCAAGGGTAGATATGCTTAAATATCGTTCTTCCGACAGAACAATCGTTGCAGCTACACACGGCCGCGGGTTATTTACCAGTAAATTGCCCGACAATCTTAACCCGGAGATCAACTTTTTTGTGCCCGTAAAATCTCATGCAGAATTGCCGAGCTTTACAGATGCAGTTAACTGCAGAAAGTATACAGACTATGATGTGATGATTGGAATTAACGGTCCTCCTTCTGCAAATGCTACTGTAGACCTTGCCGTAAATGCCGGTGCCACCGCTACAGAAGGAGCAGATTTTGATTATACTACCAATGGTGTTTTTGGTGCAGGAAGTTCCAAAACGCTTAGCTTTTTAGCAGGCATCAATGATGGTAAAACTTTTAAATTAAGAGTTTATGATGATGCGGTTGTAGAAAGCCCGGGTGAAACATTTACACTTAGCTTTACTACCAGTGGAGGCGGTTCATCAATAGGTACTATTGCTCCTACGGAAACTATTACAATAATTGATAACGATGCGGCTATAACAAACACCACGCCTATTGCTACAACTGTTAATGATACCGATCAAAAACAGGTAAAAGCAAATAGTGACCTGAATAAATTTCAGAATGCAACCGGCCAGCTAATAAGTTTAGTGGGGCCATCATCGCAGGAACTTGGATGTGTTACAGCAAAAATTGAAGCAGCCGGCGTGGGCTTTGTGCCTTTTGCCTCTGGCCAAAGAAGTAATAAGGTATGGGCTATAACACCCACAACAAATGGTGCAACTGCTACATACACTCTCAGACTTTATATGACCAATGCTGAGTTGAACGGAACGCCGCCTGTTAATTACAAGATATACAAGTCTACTGCAACAACAGTGGCAGGCATTACCAGCGGCAATACTCAAACAGTAGCCACTACAGTATTAACTGATATAAATTATACCAGCTTTACTGCAAGCTTTACCGGCTTTAGCCTGTTTTTTATTGGTAGTGAAAATGTTGTTTTGCCTTTGCAATTGCTGCAATTCAGCGGTGTAAGAAACAATGGTATTAGCAAGATTTTCTGGAAAACTGATAACGAAGTAAATACTAAAAACTTTATAGTAGAAAGAAGTAAGGATGGAGTTGTTTATCAATCTATGGGTACGGTGAATGCCGCAGGTACCGGAAGTGGTACTTACAACTTTGATGATGCTATAAAGTTTGGCGGCAATATGTATTACAGGTTAAAGATGACTGATATTGATGGAAGCTTTACCCGCAGCAGTGTAATTGTATTGAAGGAAACTCCCGAAAACAAAGTGAACATCTATCCTAATCCTTTCCAGGAAACGTTCACCATCGATATTGGCGCAACAAGTTTATTAAACACATTAGCCAATATTATAGATGCCAAAGCTGTTGTTCTTAAAACAATTAAATTAACTGCCATGCAAACCCAGGTAAATGTCAGTGGTATGGCCAAAGGCAATTATGTAGTGCAATTTGCAGATGGCAACAGCATGAAAATTGTGAAAAAATAATTCAACAGATTTTACAAAAAATGCCGCTCAGTATTGAGCGGCATTTTTATTTCATTAGCAGAAGCTTAGAAACTGTACCGGCCTGTAATACCCAGGTTTTGGCCGGGTGCACTTACGCCACTGGCAAAATACCGGTAATATTTATTTGCAGCATTTTCTATAGAAACCTGCAGCCTGAAATTTTTATTGAACTGGTAAGCACAATTCGCATTAAAAGTAACCCAGCCAGGCACATAACCATTTATGGGATCTGCACTATAAAGCTGGTTATCTTCTCCCCGTAAATTAAAATCGGAAGCAGCTTTTTTACCATTATATAAAGCAAAAATTTCCGCCCTTATTTTTTTATAATTAGCAGTAACAGAGGTTTTGCCATACATGGGTGGTATATGGTCCAATGGATACTTGCCGGAGTCTTCTTTTATTCTGCCATATGTATAAGTAAGGGTAGAAGCAAAGCTGAAAATAGCGTTAATCTTAGCCATAAAATTAACCTGGATGCCTTTGTTAAAAGCCGCTGCAGCATTTACAGTAGTTTTAATGTTGGCAATACCACCGTTGTAGGCAACAGTAGCCTGGCCTTTGTAAGTAGCATCACCTAAGGTAAGCGCATTGGTATAATTAGTATACCAGGCCACCACTCCCAACTTTATATTTTTGCCAAAATATTTTTCAGCGCCTATTTCATAGCTGATGGTTTTTTCTGGTTCCAAAGAAGGGTTAGGAATGATGAGTGTACTGGAAGTGCTTTCGAAAATTTTTGCAAGGTCATCAACATTAGGTGTTCGGAAACCACTGGCTACAGACGCTGATATTTTATACTTAGCCTTTTTTGCATACACCAATGCTGCACTTCCTGTAAAGCTGCCCGACTGCTGTTTAATATCATCAAAAGGGAAAGGATAAAATGATTTGTTGGAAAAATCAGCCTCCAGGGTGGAATGGTTAACCCTCGCTCCTGCATTTGCGGTAAAATTGTTATTGAACTTATGAATCAACGATCCATAAATGGAATAGCTGTTTGTATTGCTTCCATCTGCCGGGTATCTTGTATCAATTTCACCTGTTGCGCCGGTAACAATATTTTCAAAATTTGCTTTACTTGCTACCTTATTGAAATTTGCCTCTATACCATAACCCAATTCATCTCTTGTAAAATTTTTCTTAAAATCGGCATTAAGGGTATATACATTTACCCGCTCTTTTCTACGACTAATCCTGTCAGACCGGTAGTTCCTGTTGTGCCTGCTTTCTCCAATATTCTGGTAAGCAAGCGATAAACGGGATTGATCATAAATTTTAGATGCCGGTAAATTAAATTGCCATGCTGCCACTAATCGTTCCTGCGGCCCGTAATACCACTCGGCAAATTTTGCTATACCTGCACCCGTTGTTTCGGTAAGCCTGTCGTAGCGTGGTATATCGGAGGATGTGGAGTACTGAAGGTTTATAGTATGGTTGATTTTCCCGGTTACAAAAGCAAATTTTTGCAAGATGTCATATTGTTGGTAGCCTGTAAATTTCTGCTTCTCCCGGTCAGTATTTTTCACCATACTATCCAGGCCGTTTATCCGCTCTACATAAAAATTTCTTTTACCCCATCCCGGATAATCATCGTAATAATTACTCCCCTGCTTAAGATCATCAAAGTCGCTGAAGCTAACAGATGTAAAACTTGCTAACTTTTTGCCGCCAATATTAATATCAAAATGACCGGTTTTTTCGTTAGCTGCAGAACTGTAACGTAAAAATGCGTTGCCGTTGATGAGTAATTTATCCGAGGTTGAAAACCTGGGGTTCTTTGTATAAAAACTCATTACGCCACCCAATGCATCGCTGCCATACATAACTGATGATGGACCAAAAAGTATCTCCACACTTTGCAAAACACTATTGTCTATTGTTAAAACATTTTGCAGGTGTCCTCCACGGTATATAGCATTATTCATTCTTATTCCATCAACCACCATTAATACCTTATTGGCTTCAAAGCCTCTTATAACAGGGCTTCCGCCGCCAAACTGGCTTTTTTGTACAAATACTGCTCCGCTGTTTATTAAAAGGTCTGCTGTGGTAGATTGGTTAGCATCCGCAATTTTCTTTTCAGTAAAATGATAAACCTGTTGCGCAATACGGGAAGTTTTTTCTGCAAAACGGGTAGCAGAAATAGTAATTTCTTCCAACACATCTTTATTGATGCTGTCTTTTTGTGCAAGTGAATGCAAAGAACATAGCATAAAAACGGCTATTATGTAGATTTTCATCATAACCAGTTATTTTTTACAAATATATCATCTAAAAAAATAGAATGCTATTAGACGATAGTAAAATTGACGTTAGATAATATTAGTATGGGAGTATCGGGAAGGTGGGATGTCAGTTGCTCATGTATTCCTGCTACCTTGTAAAAATTCGTGAACTTTTTTCGGCTATAACCATCATCCTATCGAGGTGTATGGGGAACGGATCGTCCTGGAATGTATTCAACCCGGATCTTGCAGCAATGGCACCTGGTTTATCTTTCAATGTTATGATCATAAAGCAGTAAAGGAGTGCCTTATTTATTCAATATCAAAGTATTGTTTTTATTGTTGAGCATCCAGCTCGAAAATTTATTAATAAGGCTCTTTCCAACGATATTTCTTTTGGCCTTATCGCTGGCAGCAACAGTAATATTATTGAGGTAGTAGCTGCCAATTCTTATGCCGTCAATAGTATAAGTTCTGCAGGTATCAATGATCCCGTTAGCCATCTCGTATTCTTTAATACCCTTGTAATTTTTATCTTTGATCACATTGTCGGCTTTTAAAGTCTCTTCCATTTCTTTACTTATCAAAAGATCAGAGGCACCGGTATCAAATAACCAGAACTGGACAAAACTTCCAATTTTAAGTTTTACAAATGTCATCCCATTCATATTTAAAACCTGGATACTGTCCGAAGGCGGCCCGGTAATATCGGAAACAGAATTGGCAGTCCAGTTTTTTGAGGAACCGGCAATTTCATCCCCAAAAGGATCCCCGCATTTAAACATGATTTCAAAAAACAGCAATGAATTTGGATCACTGATAGCCGCATATTCTTTATCAGACAGTTTTTTTGATTTTATCAATTCAAACTGGCAACTGCAAAAATTCTTTACTTTATTGGAGTCCAGTGTTTTGTTGCTGTTCTTTTGAATATTATCAATACAGGAATTGACGGATTCTTCAGTGAAGGATTGCGCCTGCAAAAGAATGGTTTGCCCGGAACCTTTATAGCAGCTATCGATCCTTGCTTTAAAAACAAGATCACTGTTGGTCAATCCCTTGAGATCAATCACGCCATGGGAGGTAAATTTTTGATACTCTTTTTTGGTGAAATATCCGTCCAGGGTATTGACATAGCAATCGCAGATGTTCGTGGCCAGGGTGTTGGATGCATCCGCTTTAAGAGACTGTAAGCAACCCGATTTCAGGCGCCACCTGTTTAGAATGGGATCCTGCCCTTTAGTATAAATGAAATTACTTTTGAATTCACTACGCTGGCCATAACCGGAACCAGCGGCAACTAACAGTAGTAAGAAGAAGCGTAATTTCTTATGCATCGAAATAAGATGGAGGTGATGGATGGCGAAGTTACAAAGGGCATTTTTCATGATAATTAATGATCTCTATAGGCGTCCTTTCAAATTCATAGCCTTTATAATGTTCGGTTATTTCATCCAGCACTTCGTTGATAGAAGCAGCATCAGGCAGTGTTACCAGTTTTAAACGATAATCCTTAATGCCGGGCAAGCCTTTCAGGTAGTTGGTATAATGCCTGCGCATTTCAAAAATGCCCACTTTTAGGCCCTTCCATTCTACCGATTTTTGCAAATGTGTTTTGCATACCTCAATTCGTTCTGCCAGGGTGGGCGAGGGCAAAACTGTTTGGGTATTTAAATAATGTTTTATTTCCCTGAATATCCAGGGGTAGCCAATGGCAGCCCGGCCAATCATAATGCCATCAATGCCATAGCGGTTTTTATATTCCAGTGCTTTTTGGCCGCTGTCAATATCACCATTTCCAAAAATAGGAATATGCATGCGGGGGTTATTTTTTACTTTGCCAATCAATGTCCAGTCGGCGTCACCCTTGTACAACTGGCAGCGGGTACGGCCATGTATAGCCAGGGCCTGTACGCCAATATCCTGCATGCGCTCGGCTACTTCTTCAATGTTTTTAGTATTATCATCCCAGCCTAATCTTGTTTTAACCGTAACAGGCAGTTTGGTACTCCTGATAACTGCTTCGGTTAGCCGAACCATCAGGTCAATATCTTTTAAAACACCTGCACCTGCACCTTTGCTCACTACTTTTTTTACGGGGCATCCAAAATTAATGTCCACCAGGTCGGGGTTTACCGTTTCGCAAATACGGGCACTCATGGCCATAGCATCCTCATCTCCACCAAATATCTGAATGCCAAAAGGCCGTTCTTCTTCGCTGAAATCAAGTTTTGCCCTGCTTTTTATAGCATCCCTTATCAGGCCTTCGCTGCTGATGAATTCGCTGTACATGAGGTCGGCGCCATTGGTTTTGCAAACGGCCCGAAAAGGCGGATCGCTCACGTCTTCCATGGGCGCCAGCAGGAGAGGGAATTCCGGTAATGTAATGTTGCCTATTTTGGGCATATCTATTTTGTATATTGCGGCTGCAAATTTACAAATAATAGCTTAGGTTATGCAATACAAATCAGTTAAAGGTTTTAGCGGTGCCGGCGCATTAGGTATGTTATTGGTTTTCCTTGGGTTAGGGTTCATCCTGGCTGCATTGGTACAACTCGTTATAGGGATGAAAATGGTACCAGACGGTACTTCCTTTGATAAACTGCCGGATGTTTTGATCAAATCCATGCTGGATCCCAAAAATGTTGGACTGGCCAGGTTAAGCCAGGTGCTGGGTTCGCTGTGCCTGCTATTTATACCCGCTGTGCTTTATTCCCTGGTGGTAAATGGAAAAAATTCTTTTTGGCTGGGCTTTAATAAGTACATAACGGCGCGGCAAATATTAATTGGTTTCGGTATCATTTTCTTTGCAAATATGATGGCAGGGCCCGTAGCCGATCTGAGTAAATCCGCAATCGCCAATTTTCCAAAGCTTGATGCTTATGCAAAAGGCCTGGAAGATATGTATAACCAGCAGGTGCTTGCTTTAAGCAATTTAAAAAGCTGGCCAGAGTATATTGTAGCTATTTTTATCATGGCATTTTTCCCGGCTCTGTTTGAGGAAATATTTTTTCGGGGAGCTTTGCAAAACCTATTTGAAAAATGGTGGAAGAGCCCACTGATGGCCATCTTTATCAGTTCTATAATTTTCAGCCTGATACATTTCTCTATCTACCTGTTTTTAACAAGACTAATACTCGGTTTCGTATTAGGGTTGATGTTTTATAAAACAAAAAATATTTGGGTAAATGTGGTGGCACATTTTTTAAACAATGCGTTTGCAGTTACACAATTATTTATACTCAGCAGGCAAAAAGATAAGATTGATATCAACGAAACAGAATTTCAATTAACCTGGTGGATGGGACTGCTTGCACTGGTAGTGGTGGTAGCTCTTTTTAAAGGGTTGGAAAAAGCTTCTGTCACTAATAAGCCAAAAGTAGAGGCGAAAGAACAGTTGTTATTAGAGACGGAGGATCCTTTCCGGTCGTTTGCCGATAATGTGAGAAATTAAGAGGATCGTATTAATTTTATTGCATCTTTGCGGGCGCCATGCGGGCAATCCTCCATTTACGGGCATAATCATACCTGTTAGCAACAACTAATTACTAATTTACTTTACGTGGCCTTAGATAAAAAAACATTCAGAACCAGAACCCTTACTGCTATTGTATTTGCGGCGGTGATGCTCATTGGTTTGTTTACTAATGTGTGGACCTTTCTTTCTTTGTTTTTCATCATCATGATCGGTTGCCTTGTGGAATATGTGAGACTGGTTTTAAAAACCGGTTACCCAACTTCACTTTGGTTGCTTTTGGCCGGTCCTGTCTATATTGTCTTCCCTATATTATGTATGATCGATCTGGGAACAGCCGGAAGCCTTTTTACAACCGGGCAAGCAGGAGACCGCCGTGTGACTGAAGTATGGAGTCCCTTAATTCCTATCGCCATAATTTTCTCAATATGGATCAATGATACGATGGCTTATATAGTTGGATCAATGATAGGCAAAACACCCTTCAGCAAAATATCTCCCAAAAAAACCTGGGAGGGAACAGCCGGGGGAGCAATTTTATGCATTATTGTAATTGCTTTATTGGGTGCATTTCTCCCTGCAGCACAAAGTATTCCTGTAAAACATTGGGTAGCTATTGGCGCTCTTTGTGCCGTCTTTGGAACCATCGGCGACTTGCTGGAAAGTAAATTAAAACGCATGGCCAATGTAAAAGACAGCGGCAGTTTTATGCCGGGGCATGGTGGATTTTTAGACAGGTTCGATTCTTTATTGTTGGCCGCCCCGGCAGTTTGGTTATATGTGTATTTTTCAAATTTATAACACGAATTTCAGGCACGAATTATACGAACTAAAATGCCTGAATACTGATTCCGGAATCAGCCAACTGATCAACCGTTCAACAGATCAACTAATCAACTGATTAACCAATCAATTTTTTAACCCCCAATCCCTACCTTTGCCCCTTAATTTTTATAAATGACTATACACAGAGAAGGCTATAAATCCATTGCCATAGCCACTATGATATTTTTAATATTGAATCTCCTCTTATTCTGGCAGCTGGGTTCTTCGCTGTTGTGGATTTGTTTTATTTTCTTGGTACTATCTCTGGGGCTGGTATTATTCATCGTTTCCTTCTTTAGAATTCCTGCAAGAAAACTAACGATCAACGAAGGGCAAATCATAGCGCCTGCAGACGGAAAAGTAGTAGTAATTGAAGAAACGGTAGACGTTGAATATTTTAAAGATAAAAGATTACAGGTATCTATTTTTATGAGCCCGGCCAATGTACACGTAAATCGCAATCCATTAAGTGGAGAAGTAGTATACAATCAATACCATAAAGGGAAATACCTGGTAGCCTGGAACCCAAAATCTTCAACAGAAAATGAGCGCCACAGTGCTGTAATCAAAAAAGGGTATACAGAAGTACTGGTAAAACAAATAGCGGGTGCAGTGGCGAAAAGGATCTGCAATTACCTGGAAGTGGGCCAAAAAGTAGAACAAGGCAGCGAATTTGGATTTATTAAATTCGGCAGCAGGGTTGATCTGTTACTGCCAGTGGGTACAAAAATAAATGTACAGATGAATGAAGTGGTAAAAGGCGGCGTTACAGTGATAGCTACCCTCAGCTAGTACCGTTCATCAGTTTTAACAAGCGAATCCGTTGTTTTTCTGAGAATATTATATTTTTACACTAATCAAATAAATTAGCTAGATATGAAAAAATTATTCTTATTCGCTACAGCTGCATTAATGATGGGTGGGGTAGCATTGGCCGGAACCGATAAAGGCAAAAAGAAAAAATGTGCCAAAGGAAAATCATGCTGCACTAAAGAAGCTAAAGCAGAAAAAAAATCCTGCTGTAAAGACAAGGCTGATAAAACAGCTAAACTGTAATGATTGCTTGAAAATTATTTAACCCCTGAAGATGTCAGGGGTTTTTTATGTGGGGTTGGGACTGAAGGTCAGACCAGTACGAATTTTGAGAGATGAAAATTAATAATGGGCATCAGTTACGTATATGCTGTTACTGTCAGGTGGAATAATGTAATATGCATCATCCAGTGAAGACCTATATAAGTTTGAATTATCAGGAGCGGGGAACCAACCCGGGGAAGAAGGTATCGAAAGGTAAAAATTCTCAAGTTTGAAAAGTCTCCTTTCTGTCATAAATTCAGCTTTTCCCCTCTTTGGTTTAAGCTCAAAATGTATATCATATTCGTAGGTAAAATGAGCCGATTTCCAGTAGCGCGCCTTCTTAATAGACGTTCCTTCAGGAAATTTTTCATGAGGCCAGAAATTATAAACTCTCTCCGGATCCTCAACATTTTTTTCAAAACAACCGCTTAGAAGTATACACATTAAGATCAATATACCTGGTGTAATTTTCATTTAATATAATATTAAAAACGGGTCTGACCTTCGGTTCCGACCCTAAAAAATATCCTCCAGCTGGCTTAAATGGGTAACAATGTAAGTAGGCTTAATTTCAGTAGTTGCATTGATATGGTTTACAAAAATGCTGTCCATACCCGCATTCATAGCGCCCTGTATATCTGCATCCAGGTTGTCGCCAATCATGATGCTGTTGGATAAATCTGCCCCGGCAAGATTCATTGCATAATCAAAAATTTCTTTTTTGGGTTTTACACTGTTGCTTTTTTCAGAAGTGATCACGTGTTCAAAATATTTATCCAGCCCGCTGTTCCTTAATTTGCTCCACTGCGTTTTTTCAAATCCGTTCGTAATTAAATGAAGCTGGTAATTTTTTTGTGCGAGGTAATCCAGTATTTCAAATGTGTGCGGAAAAACTTCTTTTTGTGTTGGCAATATCTCTAAAAATTTTCCACTGATGTCTTTGGCCAGTGTTTCATCTGCAATTTTATAATCCAGTAAAGTGCGCCACATTCTTTTCCATTTCAGGTCTTCGGCATTTATAAAACCCTTGTGGTACCTGTCCCACAATACCTGGTTATGAAAAAGGTATTTCTGGTAAAAATCATCAAAAGCAGCATCTACTTTTTTATCCAGTGAAAAAACGGCATATATTTCAGTGAGTGTTACTTTGGCATTTTTGTCAAAATCCCATAGGGTATGATCGAGGTCAAAATATAAGTGCCGGTATTTAATCCTATTGCTCATTTGGAGAAATGCTTTAATCTTGCAAATTACATCAACTACTTCAATTTATGGGAAACTCGGAAAATACAAAACCAATTGCCGTAGTTACCGGCGCCAGCAAAGGCATAGGAAAAGCAATTGCTGCCCGCTTTGCTGCTGAGGGATACCTCGTACTTATTTGTTCCCGTGAGGCATCTAATTTAGACGAAGCGGTAGCTGATATTAGAAAGCAATACCCCGAAGCTGAGCTGAGAATATCCGAGGCTGATTTTTCTGATATGAATGCAGTAAAGGTTTTTGGAGAATGGTGCCTGCAACAGGGCATACCACAGGTATTGGTGAACAACGCCGGCATTTACCTTCCCGGCAATCTTACCGACGAAGCAGAAGGGAATATGGAGCGCACCATGAACATCAACTTTTTTAGTGCCTATCATCTCACCCGCCAGTTATTGCCTTCTATGAAAGCTGCGGGTAAAGGACATATTTTTAATGTATCTTCTATTGCCGGTTTATCGGCTTATGAAGGTGGTGGAAGCTACAGCGTTAGTAAATTTGCTTTGACAGGATTTAGCAAAAATTTGCGGCATGAATTAAAAACTGCAGGCATTAAGGTTACTACGTTGCTTCCGGGAGCTGTTATGACAGGTTCATGGGCCGGGTTCGACAATAGTAATAACCGTATCATGGAGGCAGCAGACATTGCTGCAATGGTGTTGGCCGCCTCCAAACTCTCGCCACAGGCTACAGTAGAAGAAATCCTGCTCCGCCCGCAATTAGGTGATTTATAATTAACAGTTTTTTTAGCCTTTTAGCCTTTATATAACTACGGTTGCGGGCCCGATTTTCTATTTTTGCCCCGGTGAAGTTTTATTTATGAATCTATTTTTAAAAAAGGGTGTTTTACTGGTTTGTACATTGTTGGTAGCACTTGTTACCAATGCCCAGGTTATGTACAAAGCAAGTATTGTTCCTTCGCAGATCAATAAAGATGAATATGCTACCCTTCGGCTTGAAATAGATAACAGCACCAATGTTCAACAATTAAAACCTCCTTCGTTAAAAGATTTTAACGTGGTAAGCGGGCCCAACCAGGAAATGGGGAGTACCACCGTTAATGGTGTCAGCAAAGTTTATATAGCCATTAGTTATGTATTGCAGCCAAAACGGGCAGGCAAATTTATTGTAGGCGAATCAGCAGTAGTTGTTTCAGGAAAACTATATAAGAGTAACCCGGTAAATCTTATAGTAAAAAATGAATCTGCCAGAACAAAAAGCGGGCAGGCTTCCCCGCCATTAAGCAGCCTGTTTTTGGATGTACCGCCACCGGCAGCAGCACCAAAAGAAAATTACACAGATTATATTTTAAAGAAAGGGGAAAACGTTCCTGAGAAAGTAAACAGGAATATGCAACTACGTTTACAAACCAATAAAACGAGTTGTTATGTTGGCGAACCGGTAATAGCCACCTATAAGTTATATACCAGGTTAAAGAGCGAAAGCAAAATGACCAAAGCACCTGCTTTTAACGGTTTTTCGGTAATTGACCTCATGAAACCTGATGAATCTGAAGAATCCCGGGAAACATTAAATGGACGTGAATACAATGTTTACACAGTAAGAAAATCGCAATTGTATCCTTTACAGGATGGCGAAATAGAATTGGAAAGTGCCACGCTTGATAACCGCATTGTGTTTATAAAAGATGGCGCAGGAGCTGAAAGAAATACTCAAAATTTTTTCAACGGGTACCCGATAGATCCCGATGCAATAATTAATCAAACTGTTAGTTTGAGCAACAAGCCTTTAACCATACATGTGAAACCCTTGCCTGAAGCAGGCAAACCTGGAGGCTTTAACGGAGCTGTTGGAAAATTTGAGATAACCGCAACGCTGGAAAAAAACAGCTTCGGTTCGGATGAATCAGGAAAATTATTGGTGACCATATATGGCGCCGGCAACCTGCAACTGGTAACTGCTCCTGAAATTAACTGGCCCCAGGGTATAGAAGCATTTGATGCAAAAGTGCAGGACGAGTATGAGTCTGCAACCGTACCCGTGAGTGGTAAAAAAAAATTTGTCTTTCCATTTACAGTAAATGCTGCCGGCGAATATAAATTGCCCCCTGTAAGATTTAGTTATTTTGATCCGGCAACTGCTACCTATAAAACAGATAGTACAAAACCAATTTCATTCTCGGTAATCAAAGGAAGCACACAACCGTCTTATGATATTGATACATTGTCTAAAAAGCAGCCGGTATCCTTTTCAAAGAAAATGTTCTCTAACAGGGAATGGATAATTGGAGTGATCGCTTTACTAATGATGGCAGGCCTGTATACCTGGAGCAGGGTAGAGCGAAAAGCGAGAATAAAAAAGAAAATAGGGGAAGAAAAAGTGAAGATACAAACGGAAAAGGAGGAAGAAGTAAAACTGCAGGTAGTAGCTGAGAAGCCCCAGAATCCTTTACAGAAAACAGAAGAATGTTTAAACAGCACTGACTGTACTGCTTTTTATACCCTGTTGAATGGAGAATTGAAAAGCTGGATGGCAGAAAAATTTTCAATAGATCTGCCCGATGTAAACTCCAAAAAAATCATTCATGCATTTGATAAAGCAGGTATTGATAATATTACCACTTTAAAGGTTCAGCAGTTAATGCAGGAAATAGAGTGGCAGTTGTACACTCCTTTTGAAAGAAATGATACCATGAGTGACCTGTACAGCAGGGCGCAATCTTTCATCCAAATGATCAACAATCAGCTACCTGTAGCTACTCAGTAAACTTATAACCAATGCCCCTTACAGAATGAAAGTATTGCGGGTTGCGGCTGTCATCCTCAAAATATTTTCTAAAGTTCAGGATAAAATTATCAATGGTACGGGTGGTAGGATAAACATTGTATCCCCAAACTGTTTGCAGGATCTTTTCCCGGGGCACAACTTCATTTTTATTTTCAATTAACAACTTAAGCAACATGGTTTCTTTTTTGGAAAGCATGATTTTTTCTTCTTTTTTATTGCTTCCTTCCAGGGCTTTGAAATCGATTTTATTTCTCCCAAATTCATAAATATCCGGCAGCGGTTGTTTGATGGCCAGTTGCTCACTTTTGCGTAATAGTTTGTTTACCCGAAGCAGGAGTTCTTCCAGGTTAAAAGGTTTGCTCAAATAATCATCTGCACCTTTCTTTAAACCCAACACCCGGTCGGCGCTGGTATTTTTAGCACTTAAAATTAATATCGGAATGTCTGAATTGGTAAGGCGAATGGTTTCACAAACACTTATGCCATCCAATTCCGGCAACATTACATCCAGGATGATCAGGTCAAAATGTTCTCCATGAAATGCTTTTAGCGCATGGGCACCATCGTAACTGCTCGTAACTTCATAGCCTTCCAGTTCCAGGTTTAATTTTAATGCTTCCTGCAGGTTCTCTTCGTCCTCTACCAGTAAAATGGAAAACTTTTTATCGGCCATGTTGATTATTTAGTCTGTTGCTTTTAACTGAACGGTAAAGATACTGCCGCCTTGCGGATTGTCGGTTATCAAAACACTTCCTTCGTGCCTTATTACAATCTTTTTACACAAATAGAGTCCGAGGCCGGTGCCCTTTGCTCTTTTAGTAGCTTCATTACCCAGCCGATGGAATTTTTCAAACACTTTTTTCTTATCTGTTGCTGCAATACCAGGCCCTTTATCAATGACTTTTAGTTCAGCGAAAGATAGATTTTGTTGCAGTGAAATTTTTACCAGCGCTTCTTTGGGTGAATATTTCAAGGCATTCTCCAGCAGGTTATTTACCACGATCTGTAATAACATAGGGTCGCCTGAAACAATAACATCTTCCGCAATTTCTTCAACAATATTTCTTTGCGAAAAACGAATATTAAAATCGTTGATGCAGGAGGCCACCAATGAGGAAAAATTAATTTCGTCTTTTAATATTTTGTAACCCTCCGATTCCATCTGGGAGGAAACCAACAGGTTATTACACAACGCATCAAGGCGTTCGGTTTCGTGTAGCGTATTGCGTAAAAGCCGTTGCTGCTGCTCTTCGTCCAGTTTGCGCTTTTGCATGGTTTCCAGGTTAAGTTTGGAAACAGCAATAGGTGTTTTTAATTCGTGTGTAATGGCCATCATAAAGTGCTGTTGCTCCTGGCTGATCTTCAATTGTTTTTTTACAGCCCTGTAAACTAGGATAGCGCCTACCAATATTATCAAAAAGAAAGTAGCTCCTTCGCCGGCGTATTGTTTCACTTTTCGGTCATGATCTGATTCTATTCTTGCAATTGCTTCGGAATACCCGGGAGCAGAAGCTATAATCTCCTGCCGGCGCAGATCGGCCATATCCCTGTTTTGCTTGTTTAATGTAAAAAACCAAAATATAAGTGCAGCAACTATATAAGCAAGTAAAACCCAGTAGAGGGCAAAGATGCGGTGAAATTTTTTTGCCCGGAATAGCACAGTGAAAAGTTAATTGGTTGATTAGTTAATCAGTTCATCCCTATAAGATATAACTGTTTTAGAAATTCGTGCGATTCGTGTAATTAATTTCGTTTATCCAATCCCCACGATAATTTATTACGAAGTGTTTGTAAAAAATTATTTTCATTCAACCTGATAAGATTGATACCGAAACTTTCTTTGCGTATCGCCAGCTGAATTTCTTTTGGAACCAGTTCCCTGCGGCTATCCATGCTGCAGATAAAATTATCTGTACGACCCTCTACTTCAAAAGAAACAATGGTGTTATCCGGAACAATAATGGGACGGATATTTAAATTATGAGGAGATACAGGCGTTATAACAAAGCTTGCACTATCAGGGAAAACCACCGGTCCGTTACAGCTTAAAGAATAACCGGTTGAGCCGGTAGGAGTAGCAACGATCAAACCATCTGCCCAATAGGTGTTTAAAAATTCACCATTAAGGTAAGTGTGAATTTTTATCATGGAAGATGTGTCACTTTTATGCAGGGCAAACTCATTTAAACCATAAGGAACATCACCAAATAAAGGAATATCTGCATCCACATGAACGAGTGTTCTTTTATCAAGTACAAATTTTCTTTCTACCAATGCTTCTATGGCTGTATGAATTTCGTCACGCCCGATATTCGCCAAAAACCCCAGGCGCCCATAATTAATGCCTAACACCGGGATGCCGGTATCTTTTACCAGTGTTACAGTATCAAGCAAGGTTCCATCACCGCCCAGGCTAATAAGGCAATCAATGCTGCTATCCATGTCGTCACTGGAATTAAAAGTGGAATATTTGCCATCCAGGTTCACTGCGCAGTAGAACTGGTTAAAAAAATCCTGGTAAAAAACTGGTTCCGCACCCAATTTTACGATTTCGTCCAGCAGGAGTTCAATGTCCTGTATCTGGTTATTCTCAATTCCCCTGCTATAAATTGCTATTCTCATGTATTATTGTCCGGGAAAGTTTTAAAAACCACCCTTCGCATGCAAAAATAACCCCTTTTCGCCTAATTGATTAAAACTGTATTCAAAGCTGAAATTGATATCGTACAGCGTAAGAATATCGAGGCCAAAACCGCCCGAATAGAGGAAGCGGTTGCCCAGTCGGGTATCTGCAACAAATTTATTATAACTGTAACCTGCATCCGCGAATGTTTTTGCAAAAATCTGGAAGGGAACTTTAGAAACAAATTTGTTTTTAACGGGCACAGGGATATTAAACGCAATGACTTTTTTCTTCACTGTGTACTTTGTTAAAACACCGGCGATGCCATCAATTACATAGTTCTCCAGCCCACGGAGGTATAATTCATTGTAACCCATAAAAGACTGGTTTATGTAAGGTTGTTTAAAAGGGAGCTTTATTGCGCCAATTGTGTTAAACGATTGATACCAGTTTTTGCCAAGGGAAAAGTAGCGGTTGTAGGCAGCGCTTAAGGTGAGCATATTAATTCCACCTGTAAAACCAACCCCTCTTTTTACCAGCGAAGCCGAATAAGTTTTGCCGGTTAAAGGATAATTGATATTGTTGGTGTGGATGTATCGGAATGAATAACCCAGTTCGGGAAAACCAACATAATTCTTATCATCATTATTGTAATAAGAGGGATTGTATTTATTGATAACACTGTCTTCTACTTTATTATAAGTATAACCTATGCTGAAAATATGCCGTTTATAAAATCCTCTTCTTGAAATATAGGAGCCTGAGAGAAATAGGTTTTGCCTTACAAAGTTCCTGTCTGGCCTGCTGTAACGCAATACCAGGTTATTGCTGTTTGTGCGAAAAATAGTTGCCCTGCTCTGCGAAAAACCTCCGGAAATACTAAAGCCTTCTGTAAGGCTCCTGTTGCTGTATGGAGCAGCATAGGTAGCGGAAATGTTTCTTGAAAAACCATTTAAAAGAAATACCTGTAACTGGTCCCGTCTTCCGCTTAAATTGTAATGGGCAAATTTTAATCCGTACGTAACCCTGTTCAGATCTGCATTGTATCGTTCTATCCATTCATTTAAGTTCCGGTCAGATAATTGAAATTGTGGAGTGGGATAAATGTACCATCTTTCTTTTACCGTAACGATAACTTTTATGCTGTTGCCGGAAACAAAGGCTGGAACAAGCGTTACCTCTGCAAAAAGATTGGTATTGTAAATCAATTGTCTTGATTCTTCTAACTTTTGATAGAGTCGTGCAGCAGGGATAGTATCCCCTGTTTTAAACCGGATTTCCCGTGCAATAATGTATTTTTTCGTTTTTTTATTGCCGGTAATTTCAATGTATTCCACTACAAGGCTGGCAGCAGAATCTACCATTATCGATCTGTAGAAAGTATCTTTCAACGGGGAATGCTCCATGGTTTGCTGGCTCATGCAAACCGCGGAAAAAAATAGTAATAACAGGAAAGATGCAATATGTTTGAAAATACCTGTAGTCAATTTTTTTCCGGGAAATAATTGGGCAGATAATGATAATAGCACTGCAGGAAATTTACCGGTTAGAGGTCTAAATAATTCATGAGATGTTTGTAATTGCTATGTATTTCGTTCTCAAAATTTTCGTTGCCAAAATAATAGATCACATCATATTCATAGCGTTCAAACGTAGCTACCACTGCCGAAATTTCTTTTTTGTTGATGTGAAGAGTAACGGTTAGCATTCCTGTTGCAGGATCAGTTTGAGAATTTAAATGCAGGATAGTACAATCATTGCTTTCCACAATACGGCTGATCTCGGATATGGCAAACTGCGATCGTTCCATTTCCAACACAATGATGCCACCAATTTCATTGGCTCCCGCAAAATTGCCCATAGTTTTTAATAAATCGCTTGTGCTGATCACGCCCGAAAGTTCGCCTTCCTCA
>JACMKX010000103.1 GCA_014379905.1 Ferruginibacter sp.
GCTTGTAATGAATGCGATAAGGTGTAAAATACTAAGTAGGGTTTTTGCTGTTATCGACAGAAAAACACCTTTCGTTAATACTCAAAAATTTGCAGCATAACAATAAATTTAATTTGTTTATCGTCATAGAATGCGCCAGTATTGTAGCCCACCTGCCCTGGAAATTGCTAACATCTTTGCCATGAGCAGAAACATACTTTAACTTGCCGTCTCATGCAAATAATTTTTTTAGTTATGTTTCGCAGCACCCTGTTCTTTATTTTTTTGCAACTGGTAGCCCTGGCGAGCTTTGCCCAGGAAAATGTTATGAAGGATTCACTTACGCTGAAGCTTAAAAAAGCAACAACAGCACCCGAAAAAATTGATGCGTTGAGGGATCTTTCCTACTTCTATATGTCCGTAGATCCCAAACAAGCCGATAAGCTTGCGGAAGAAGCCATCTTTATTGCGGAAGAAAGCCGGGACAGGGCACTGATGGTAAAAGCCTATGCCAACAATGGTGTAAGGGCAGCAGCCTGGCCAGCCAATGAGAAATATGCAGCCATAGCCAGAAACGCTTACCTCACCGCATTGGATATTGCCCGGAAAAACAAACTGGTCGATCAACAGATAAAGTTGCTGGTCAGTCTTTCTGCTTTAGAACTCACCCAGCTAAATAAGGTAAAGGCCGCGGAATACGCCAAACAAGCCACAGCCACCACAACCAATGCCAAAACAAATGATACTTTGCGAATTTCAGCTTTGCTGGCCGAAGGCAACGTGGCCCTGGCAAACAACCAAAAAACGGATGCCTTGCGTTTCTACCTCAATGCCTCCGCCATTGCTGAAGACCTGAAGGCACCCAAGCTGTCAAGAGAAGTGTTTGTGAAACTTGCTTCTTTTTATTCAAGTATTGAATCTTACGACAAAGCCATTGATTATTATAACAAGGCTTATAAGGAACTGGATAAAATAGATGCGCAGGGGGATATCCGTTTTAGAAAATGCCAGGATCTTAATACCCTCGGTGGTCTGTATGCTCAGAAGAAGAATTATGAAATGGCATTGGAATACTACAACAAGTCTATTGGTATGGCAGACTCCTTAAACTACGATCAGTTAAAAGTGCCGGGATATGTAAGCTTGCTGAATGTGTACCTCCTGATGGATCAGCCTAAAAGGTCTTTAGACTTTTTAAATTCCTCCAGCGGCAACACCCTCTCTGCCTACCTGGCAAAGTTTGATGTGTCTGCGTACCTGGACCAGGCATATGGTATTGTTTATACTGAACTGGGCCAGTTGGATTCTGCAGGGTATTATTACAACAAGTCATTAAGTTTTTTTGATAGCAGCAAAAATGCGGCTGTGTTACTGAACAGCCACTACAATTTAGGTAAATATTATAAACGCCTCGGTAATAACAAGGAGGCTATCCGCCGGTTCCTGTTAGCCAAAGATTATTCCCAACAACTGGGAGAATTGAATGTTGCAATGGAGAGCAGCAAGTACCTGGATACTTTATACAGGGCCACAGGCGACTACGAAAATGCGGCACTTGCTAACGGTGATTATTATAAATTTAAAGACAGTATACAAACGGTCAACAAAGAAAAAGAAGTTACCCAACTGGAAACAGCTTATGAGCAGGAACAGCAGGAAAAAGCAGCACTTATTGCGCTGGAAAAGAAACGCCAGCGCAACAACATTCAATACCTCGCTATTACCATTGGTATTGTAAGCTTGTTTTTAGTGCTGGTACTTTTTGGTATGTTCAATGTATCTGCCAGAACGATCAGGATGGTTGGCTTTTTTGCCTTCCTGATGTTTTTTGAATTTATCTTCCTGATCTTTAAAAAGAATATTTATTCAATCACCCATGGAGAGCCCTGGATGGACCTGCTGTTCATGATTGGGTTGGCCGCCATACTGCTGCCACTGCATCATTGGATAGAGCACAAAGTGCTGCATATACTCACTTCCCAAAATCGGTTCACCAATGCCGGGTCAAGCCTCAAAAAAAGATTTTCAAGAAAAGATGCTACCATCCAACCTCGCTCAAAATAAGGCCACCTGCACAGATGCAGGAGTTGCGCACCACTTGCGCAAGTGCTCGCTTTAAGCTGTCACTTGTTTCAGATGCCACGCAACAAGGCGAGGGGAGAAAATGAAGTAGCTATTCCCGGCAGATTATCATTGCGCCGCCGTATACATCAACGATGCACTGAAAGCAAGTTGGGTAATGTCGGCAGTCGAAGGGTCTGTGGATGGATTCGTTCGTACTTTTATCCCAATTCTTTGCCGCGGTCAGCACAAACTAACTGCCGTGGCCTCGGCTGTGACGAGCCACGATATAGATAATTTCCCAATTCCATCATTGGTTCATTGCATTTTAATATATTTTCACAAAAAAAATAAGATGGCAAAAACAAAAATCACCGTAAACAATAACGGGTCTTTAAAAGTAGAAGGGGATTTTGAAGTAGTAGACAAGACAGGTGCGCCGTATAATTTACAGGGAAGAGAAGTTGTTTCTTTCTGCCGTTGTGGCCTTTCAAAAAACAAACCTTTTTGTGATGGTGCACACAATGGGCATTTTGAACATGAAGCCATTGCATTTGCGCTACCACCAAAGAAAACTATTTAATGTGAACTCTCTCTCCGCGGTCAGCTCAAACTAACTACCGTGGCCCCGGTTTCCCGTGGTAAGTACAATTATAATGAGAACAGTTAGCAAAATAATATACATTTTAAGCATAGCATACATTGCTCTCTGCTGCCTTGTAGCAATACTATTAACCATACTTCCATTAGAACTTAAAAATGAGCAGCTGCGTGAAAACCGGGATAGTTTATTTTTCTTTGGTATCCCGATCGCCATACTTTTTACATTGGCCCGGTTAGGATTTAAAAACAGGAAAAACCTGGTTATCTGGAAACAAATAGTTGCAACGGTGCTGTTGTCTCTTGGTGTGTTTATACTTTTCTTCCTTTATGCCATTGCCTCTTTTGGAGGCTCCATGTGTAAATACACAACAGGTGAAACTGTTTTTACCAAACGAAATTCCTCCACCACTACAATCGTGAAAAGATATTTTGGTTGCGGAGCTACGGATAGTACCCCACCGATTATTACCCTGGCCAGGCAAACAGCTATATTATCTTTCTTTTGGTATTATTCAAAGACAGACAGCACTGGTATCGACAGATCAGTTTGGATGCCCGTAAAATAAAAGCACCAAAGGAGAAACTGCTCCACTGGCGCAAACCTTCCGCAGCATCACTTTTGTCTGCCAGCTCTGCCCGGATTGTATCGGGGGTAGGTAGTAGAATGTTTAACAAGAATATTATTAGTTTATTCAGTTGCATATCCTCCCGGATTATAAAATCTTCCAGCTAATGCCCCAATATAATTGGGGGCAGCACTATCTGTCACCAGTGTGCCCCTTTGCGGCACACTGGCTAAAAAAGGTTCTACACGGAATTGATTTACACACATCGGGGCAATTCATTTCTTTTATTTAAGTTTACAGCAATAGAGTTAAATATAATTTCTTATGTTTAACTTTACGGAGTTAACATTAAATAAGCCAATTTATAATAAAGCATGGATATCAAAAAGTTTAAGGCGGGTAAACTGTTATCGCAATCAACAGGTTATAAAAGCTTTATGCCCGAAATTATAAACCAAACCTATACCTGGGAAGAGGCGGGCATTAATATCCTGCTTGAAAAGGCTACGCTGCAACTGGGTGCACTCAATAGCTTTTCGCAGTTTGTGCCCGATATTGATCTGTTTATCCGGATGCATGTAGTAAAAGAAGCTACTGAAAGTAGCCGGATAGAAGGTACTCAAACCAATATTGAAGATGTACTGGTAAAGCAAACAGATATTAATCCTGAAAAGCGAAATGACTGGCAGGAAGTAAATAATTATATCAGGTCGATGCACCACGCCATTCCCCGGTTAGAAGTATTACCATTATCCTCCCGGCTGCTCAAGGAAACACATGCCATTTTACTGGACGGTGTGAGAGGCGAACATAAACTGCCGGGCAACTTCCGCAGTTCTCAAAACTGGATTGGCGGAGCCTCTTTAAATGATGCCGTATTTGTGCCACCCCCGCATAATGAAGTGAATCGTTTAATGGGTGACCTGGAAAATTTTATTCATAACGATGAAGTACAGGTACCACATCTTATAAAAATTGCTATAGCCCATTACCAGTTTGAAACCATTCACCCGTTCCTGGATGGTAACGGGCGTATTGGCCGTTTGCTGATAACGCTTTATTTAATGGAAAATAAAATTATCGACAAACCTATCCTTTACCTTTCTGAATTTTTTGAAAAAAACAAAGCTTTGTATTATGATAACCTTACCAACGTGCGGTTGAAAAATGACATGACACAGTGGATACGCTTTTTCCTGGAAGCGGTGGTTCAAACCTGCGAAAAAGCTACCAGCAGTTTGAAAAAGATTATGCAGTTAAGGCAACAGTGTGAAGGTGATAAAATAATCCATTTTGGAAAAAAGGCACCGAATGCAAAAAAACTGCTGGATTACTTATTTACACAGCCCGTTATAACCGCACAGCAGGTAGCCGAAACACTCGGCATTTCATTGGTTTCATCCTACAAAATAATTGATGATTTTATAAAAGCCGGGATGCTTACAGAAACGACCGGTTTTAAGAGAAACCGATTTTTTATATTTAAAGAATACCTGGAAATATTCCACTCTTAAACCTGCAACGGCAAGCAAAAACGGCTTTTTTTCGTGGTCGGTGTTCACCATTAATTACAAACGCCCTCTGGCCGCCCTCTGGCCGCCCTCTGGCGCCAGTGTTCCGCAGGGTCACTGGTGTCTGCTAGTTCTGCCCCGGTTGTATCGGGGAGTTAGTAGTACATAATGTTTAATAGAAATATTTTTTAGTTTATTCAATTACATCATCCTGAATCAATAAAACCCTCCGGTAAATGCCGGATTCAATCCGGTAGAACTACCAGTCACCAGTGGGCCGCTTTGCGAAACACTGGCCCAGAAAAGCTGGCCTCGGCTTTGACCAATCACGAAACAGACATCAACAAATCATTTCAATATCGTTCATTTGCCAGGCATTTTTTGAAATAGATTCGGATGTATTAGTCCACCTTTATCTCAAGAGAATCAACTATTTTTATTATTCAATTAATACGGCCGTACATGAAATATGCTGTTTTATCCCTATTGTTTTTATGCTTTTTAGCCACCGGTTATACCCAGGCTTCATTAACGGTAAAAGAACAGCAGGCTAACGCTGAAAAGCAGGCGAAAATATTGTCTGACCACCTTCTGAAAAAAGAATATAAGGCCTTTGCAGCTTTCACACATCCTACAGTTGTAAAGATGATGGGAGGCATCGACAAGATGGCCGCATATATGGAACAGGCGGTGGCTGGCATGAAGAGCGAAGGTTTTACCTTCACAAAAATTTCCGTGAGTACTCCGTTAAAAATAATTGAGGAGGCAAAACAATTACAATGCACCATCACCCAGCATATTGAGCTTACCCATGCAGAAGGAAAGTTGCTACAGAAGTCTACCCTTATTGGGATATCTGTGGACAGGGGTGCCAACTGGACTTATATTGACACACATGGAGAATCGCTTCAGAAATTACAGGAAACAATGCCGGAATTAAGTAACCAGCTGATTATTCCAAAAATGGAAGAACCACAGGTGATCGAGGATTAATTGCTCACTGGCGCTAGTCTTCCCGCCTCCACTATAATTTTCGAATCTGACTTTAGTATGCTTACAATTTCCTGATCTTAATATTCCTATACCATACATTATCCCCATGATCCTGCAAACTGATCTTACCTGACCGGTAACTGCCAAAGCCCGGCATGTCTTTAAACTTACTCCCGGCAATAAGTTTTTTCCAGGCATCATCCCATAATCGTGTATACAGGATATGAACGCCATTCAGGTAAAAGTCCAGCCTGCCTTTTACCGATTTTATTTCTGCATGGTTCCACTGCAATGCTGGTTTTACCGGTTCGCTGCTACTTTTCGCCAGGTCATACAGATCACCGGCACGGTGTTTAAAAATCTTTGCATCCGGGTGCTGTGCATTATCCAGCACCTGCATTTCGGGGCCGCTCTGCCAGGGCCACTGGTAGCGGGTAGTGTCTTCGTGTATATAAAATATAACACCGCTGTTGCCGCCGCTCTCTATCTTCCAGTCGTATTTTAAATGAAAATCGGCAAATGATTCGTTGGTTGCAATGTCGCCTCCGGCATCGGTTTGCCAGCCGGCTTTTTTTGCAGCAGCATCTAAATAAATACTGCTGTCTTTTATTACCCAGCCTTTTCCGACGGGTGCGCCACCGTATTTCTTCCAGCCGGTGTAAGTGTTGCCGTCAAACAACAGTTGCCAGCCTTCTTTTTTTTCTTTTACGGTGAGGGAATTGTGCGATGAAGGAGCGGAAGTACTGGTTTGCGGTGCAGTATAGCTATTGCATGCGTTGAGTGTTGTGACAACCGCCAGCCCGATATATAGTTTGGTGAAAAGCAGGTTTGATGGTTTAATGTTTAAAAATAGCGTAAAAGCCGTTTAAGTTGTTGAAGAAATGGTAAGTGAATTTTAAATAGCCGTTCAGACGTGAAGGCGTCACGACGTAAGCGTGGTAAACGTCTAAAGGTCTTTGAGGCAATCCAGGGTAGTGCAATAGAAATTCATTTAATATGTGACATCTATGCAATAGTAATTCGTGCAATTCGTGCAATTCGCCCCATTCGTGTAATCTCCTTTGCTATTTTGTCATGCTTTTTTACTGGGAACGCTTTTTGTAATTTTACTTTCATAAAAATTATAAACTATGCCAATAAGTATCCTTGCTATCTCCATTATTTTTATGGTTTTAGGTTTGGTGGCCCAGTGGAGGTTGAAGAGCAAATTCAAAGAATACAGTGCAGTGCCTACCAGCAGTGGCATGAGCGGGAAAGAAATTGCAGAAAAAATGCTGCGGGACAACGGTATTTACGACGTGCAGGTAATTTCTGTTGCAGGTAGATTAACGGATCACTACAACCCGGCTGATAAAACGGTAAACCTTAGTGAAGGCGTATATGCCGAACGCAGTGTTTCTGCAGCAGCGGTGGCAGCCCATGAATGTGGACATGCCGTACAACATGCCACCGCTTATTCCATGTTGCAGTTAAGAAGTAAACTGGTGCCAGCGGTTCAGATCAGTAGCAATTTATCGCAATGGGTAATTATTGCCGGCCTGGGCTTTATGGGTTTTGGCGGTGGTAACCCCAATATTTTATTGGCAGGTATTGTTTTATTCGCGGTAACAACTTTGTTTTCTGTTATAACCTTACCGGTAGAGTTTGATGCAAGTGCAAGAGCCCTCCGCTGGTTGGAAACAGCCAATATTACTACGCCGGCAGAAAAAGTAAAAGCAAAAGATGCATTGAAATGGGCAGCCATGACCTATGTGGTTGCAGCGCTGGCTTCTATTGCGATGCTGGTACAGTACATTTTAATTTATAGCCAGAGAAGCAGGGATTAACGAAGTTCAACCGTTCAAAGGTTCAAAGGTTCAAGGTTTTGGGAATAAAGGATTTTATTCGTGGGCTGTAATTCGTGTGGTTGAAATAATGGGTCTGACCTCCGGTACCGACCCGTGCGGTAAAAAATAATTCGTGTAATTCGTTCAATTCGATTTAATTCGTGTAATAAGAAATTTAGTTCGTGTAATAAATAATAAATAAAACTGAGCATATGGATTTTGGAAAAGAATTTGAAAAATACGCTGTTAAGCACAAAGGCATTAGCAGCAATACATTGGATAGTTATACAAAAAAAAGTACTGTCGAAGCCATGTCTTCCATTCCTTCGTTTAGGGGCGGGGGGTTTGATGTAACAGGTTTAACACCCAATATTATTGAAGAGCGTCCCATGAATGTTGCCGTAATGGATGTATACAGTCGTTTGATGATGGACAGGATCATTTTCCTGGGTTATCCCATCAGCGATGAGGTAGCCAACATTATTACTGCGCAGTTATTGTTCATGGAAAGTACCGATCGTACCCGTGATATCCAGATGTACATCAACAGCCCGGGAGGTAGTGTATATGCAGGTTTGGGCATGTATGATACCATGCAGATCATTACGCCGGATATTGCTACCATTTGTACAGGAATAGCCGCCAGCATGTCGCAGGTATTGATGTGCGCAGGTACCAAAGGAAAACGATCTGCATTAAAACACAGCCGCATTATGATGCACCAGCCAAGTGCGGGAGCCATGGGCCAGGCAAGTGATATAGAAATTACAGTGAACGAAGTACGCAAACTAAAAAGCGAATTGTACGAAATTATCGCGGAGCATACAGGCCAGCCTGTTTCAAAAATTGAAGAAGATTGCGACAGGGATAAATGGATGACTTCTACAGAAGCAAAAGAATATGGGTTGGTGGACGAGGTATTGGCGATCAACCCACGGAAGGCGAAGAAAGACTAGGGAGCAGAGGCTGGATACTGGATAATAGATACTTGATACTGGATACTTGATACCAGATCGCAGACACCCGGCATCCGGCATCAAGTATCCAGCAACCAGCATCAAATAATCAACATTCAATAATTAATAATCATTCAATAATGAGCACATACAACAAAACCAAAAGAATGGAAGAGGAAGAAGAACCAGACATGCCCGATATGCCGGAGAACCCGATGGAGAAAATGATGAGCGGATGGAAATTCGATAAAAAATTTATTGAACAACGGAAGATTTTTTTATGGGGACCTGTAGATGATAAGTCGGCGAAGGATATTACCGACAGGCTCATGTACCTGGAAGCCATTGAACCCGGTAAAGAAATTACTTTTTACATCAACAGCCCGGGCGGTGTGGTTACCAGCGGTATGGTTATTTACGATACCATGCAAATGATCTCTTCGCCGGTAAGTACTGTTTGTATGGGTATGGCAGCCAGCATGGGAAGCATTTTATTAAGTGGTGGCGAAAAAGGCCGCAGGTTTATTTACAAACACGGCGAGGTAATGATTCACCAGCCAAGCGGCGGTGGCCGTGGTACCAGTGCCGATCTGGAAATAATGGCTTTGCAAATTAAAAAAGCAAAAGACCTGGGCGCTAAAATATTGGCAGAAAATTGCGGACAAACATTTGAAAAAGTGATGAAGGATTTTAACAGGGATTACTGGATGGATGCGGAAGAATCGGTGGCGTATGGTATTGTGGATGGAGTGGTAGAGAACATTTAGACGTATAAATACTTTGATTGTACAGCCCTGTTATGAGATAACAGGGCTTTTCTATTTTGACATTTATCAAATTTTTGGCTGCTGTAAAGTTGTAGCTTGTGCTCAGCGGCCATTAAATTGCTTACATGAAGCATACACTGAAAAAGGGTTTATTATTTTTCCTTATTATCCTGTTGCTATTCATTGCACGGCCTGCATTTTTTTTATTAAATACGTATTACAACGACAAACACAATACCAGTACAACAAGGCAAGGCTATATCAATGATGCCAGCCGCCTCAATGAAACAAAAGTTGAAGAAATACCGTTAAAAAAAGATAGCGCCGAAATGATCCAACAGATCATTGAATTAATTAAACAGGCAGGGAAAGAAAATAAAAAAATTTCCATAGCGGGTGCAAGGCATTCTATGGGTGGCCATACTCTTACTGCTGCTGGCATTATGCTAAACATGAGTAATTTAAATTTCATGAAATTAGATAGTACCGGTGATATTTTAACGGTGGGCGCTGGTGCCTTGTGGTCGCAGGTAATTCCCTTCCTCGACAAGCAGGGAAAATCTGTTTTAGTAATGCAATCAAATAATTCTTTTTCGGTAGGAGGATCTGTTAGTGTAAATTGTCATGGCTGGCAGGTTAATTCTCCGCCTATCGCTGCTACGGTTGAATCATTCAGGTTAATTGATGCAAAAGGGCAACTGCTGAACTGCAGCAGAACAGAAAATGCAGCACTTTTTTCATTGGCATTGGGAGGCTATGGATTATTTGGTGTGATAGCAGATGTAAACCTGCGGGTAACAGATAACAAAATGTATAAGATCAGTTCAAAGAAAATTTTAAGCAAAGATTACAGATCGGCGTTTGATGCTTTTGTAGGCAAAGAAAAAAATGGAATGGCTTATGGACGTATCAATGTAACAAAACAAAATTTTATGGAAGAGGCCATTATCACAAAATTTACATTGATTGATAGTAAAACGATAAAACCGCTGGAAGCCGGTAGTTTTCAAAAATTAAGGAGAACTGTTTTCAGGGGATCAGCGAAAAGTGATTATGGAAAAAAGCTGCGTTGGTCTGCAGAGAAATTTTCATCTAAAATAATACAAGGGAAAACATTTTCCAGGAACCAGCTACAGAATGAGGGTGTAGAAGTTTTTGAAAATACCCAACCAGGGTATACGGATATTTTGCACGAGTATTTTATACTAAAAGATAATCTTTCAAAATTTATTGAAGGCACCAGGAAAATAATTCCTGCGGCTAAAGTCGATTTGCTGAATATCACCGTTAGAAATGTGAAGGCTGATACCGATGTTTACCTGGCCTATGCCAATGAAGAAGTTTTTGGTTTCGTGATGCTTTTTAACCAGGCAACCGATTCCCTGGCAGAAAAAGAAATGATATTAGTTACGCAGCAATTAATAGACCTCGCCATTAATTGTAAGGGTAAGTACTACCTGCCATACCGGCTGCATGCCACAAAGGATCAGATGATCAAAGCATATCCAAATGCAAAGGATTTCTTTATTTTAAAGAAAAACTACGATCCGCAGGAGTTATTTCAAAACAAATTTTACCAGAAGTATAAATAGGTATATACTGTATCGCACTGTTTTTGATACTATTTGGAGCCGTATCCCGTTTAAAAAGGGTACGGCTTTTGTTTTTATCGTTAAGATGCATCAAAAATTGCCTTTTGGCTGTCTTTTTTATTGCATAATCCTTAAAACATGGGTACCTTTGCAGGCGATAAAAGAAAGTCTGCTGAAGACTAATTTTAAATTAAACAGATGGCAAAACAACCAATTTTACATTGTTCTTTTTGTGGCCGCAGCAGGGATGAGGTTAAGATCCTTATTGCCGGGCAGGATGGTCATATTTGTGAGAACTGTGTAGAACATGCAGAAGAAATTATAGCACAGGAACTGGGGCAGGCAGGCGAAACAAAAACTTCCGGCGCTCCCGGTAAATTGACCGTTCGCAAACCTATAGAAATTAAAAAATTCCTGGATGATTATGTCATCGGTCAGGACGATGCAAAAAAAATATTGGCAGTTGCAGTTTACAATCATTATAAAAGACTCAATCAAAAAATTGACAATGATATTGAAATTGAAAAAAGCAATATCATTATGGTGGGCGAAACAGGTACAGGTAAAACCTTGCTGGCAAAATCAATTGCCCGTATGCTCAATGTGCCGTTTGCCATTGTAGATGCAACCGTGTTTACAGAAGCAGGTTATGTAGGCGAAGATGTGGAGAGTATGCTTACCCGTTTATTACAGGCTTGTAACTATGATGTTCCTGCGGCAGAACGTGGAATTGTATTTATTGATGAAATAGATAAAGTAGCCCGTAAAAGCGACAACCCTTCCATCACACGTGATGTGAGCGGTGAAGGTGTTCAGCAGGGTTTGTTGAAATTACTGGAAGGAAGCGAAGTACTGGTTCCGCCACAGGGTGGCCGCAAACATCCCGAACAAAAACTGGTTAAAGTAAATACACAGAACATTTTATTTATTTGCGGTGGTGCATTTGATGGCATAGATAAGATCATTGCCCGCCGGGTAAATACCAACGCCATTGGCTTTAATGTAAACAAAGAATTACAGGATTACCAGCACAATAATTTATTACAGTTTATCAATTCCGTTGATCTGAAGAATTTCGGTTTGATACCGGAGTTATTGGGCCGTTTGCCGGTGGTAACTTACCTTAACCCGTTGGACGCTACTGTCCTTCGCAATATTTTAACTGAACCCAAAAATTCACTGATCAAACAATTTGTAAAATTATTTGATATTGAAGGCATACAGCTAACATTTGAACCTCCGGTATATGACTTTATGGTTCAAAAGGCGTTGGAGTATAAATTAGGCGCAAGGGGCTTGCGTAGTATCTGCGAAAGTATTTTAACAGATGCAATGTTTGAACTGCCCAGCCAGAAATTAAAAAGCTTTGAGGTAACACTGGAATATGCAGAACGTAAATTCAGCACAAGTAAACTAAGTATGCTTAAGGTAGCTTAATTTTATTACGCGAATTAAATCGAATTACACGAATTTTTATTGAAGCGGACAAGATTCATCTCTTGTTCGCTTTTTATTTATCAGCATGAATTTCAAACACAGAAAAAGTTTTGCGCACTTTGCGATTCTTTGCGGTTAAAAATTGCAGGTTTTTGCAATTGCTCAAAAATTTGCTATTCTTTTTTAGAGTAAATTTATCAGCACCATATTATCATTCTGGTATCAAAAAATCTACCATTCTTTTCCTGTTCGCTTTTATTTTATCACTTGCATATGCATTCAAAAATCAGGATGAAACACAAAGCTCCCGGATCTGCGTTAACCAGTTAGGTTATTTACCTGGCAGCAAAAAAGCTGCTGTATGGGGCAGTAAGGATTCAACAAATATCAGCAGCTGGCAATTAATAGATGCCCAAACCAAAAAGATAGCTACCAGTGGCAAAGCGGGCAAGGCATTTTCTCCATGCTCACTGTGCAACACTCCGATATCTCTGTGGTTAAAAAAAAATTATAATTTCTTCAATCCTTTTGTCGCAGCTTTATCAGTTTCCATAATACTGATCGCATAACCACCGCCTTCCGCCGCCCATTGCTTCAGCTTAGACTTTTTGCCTACCACCACTTTTTTAATTTCATAAGCCTGCGGATTGGTTTTATAATGTGCAGTTTTTGCATCGCTGTAAATGGTAGCAATATAATTTTTATCTGCATCCAGGAAATCGAAGTTGATTTCAGAAACTTTACCTCCTGGTATACCCGTTACATTTCCTACAAACCAGTTGTTGGTTCCTTTTGCTTTGCGGGCAACCGTAATATAACTACCGGGTTCTGCTTCCAGGTATTTTGAGTCATCCCAATCCAGCGCCACATCTTTTATAAACTGAAACGCATCTAAAAAGCGGTTGTAGTTTTCCGGCAGGTCAGCAGCCATCTGCAAAGGACTGTACATAGTAACGTACAAGGCAAGTTGGTTGGCCAATGTTGAATTTACATGAGATTTATTGCCGGGGTTTACCTTGCTCACATCCATTTCAAAAATGCCAGGCGTATAATCCATGGGGCCACCGATTAATCTTGTAAAGGGAAGTAGTGTAATGTGGTTGGGTTTGCTTCCGCCAAATGCCTGGAATTCAGTGCCGCGGGCACTTTCGTTGCCAATCATATTTGGCCAGGTACGGTAAATACCTGTTGGCCTGATGGCTTCATGTGCATTCACCATTATTTTATAGGTGGCCGCTTTTTCAATTACGTACTGGTAATGATTTACCATCCATTGACCGTAATGGTAATTACCAAGTGGAATAATATCACCCACATAACCGGTTTTTACCGCATCATAATTATTGGCTTTCATAAATTTAAACGCGGTATCTAAGTGGCGCTCGTAGTTTCTTACAGAGCCGGATGTTTCATGATGCATGATCATTTTCACTCCTTTGCTTTTTGCATATTCTCTAATGCCTGCTACATCAAAATCGGGATAAGGAGTTACAAAATCAAATACGTAGTCTTTGTGATAGCCAAACCAATCTTCCCAGCCAACATTCCAGCCCTCTACCAGCACGCCTCCAAAACCATGTTTGGCTGCAAAGTCAATGATCTCTTTTACATGGGCATTGTTGGCGCCATGTTTTCCATTTGGTTTTAATTTGGTAAAGTCAGTCTGGCCCAGTTTAATAGATGGAACTTCTTTTACTGCAGCAGTTCCCTCGGTACCAAAAGGCACACCATCGGTGTAAGCCCAGGTACTCTTCCCTGCAATCATCTCCCACCATACGCCCATGTATTTTACAGGTTTGATCCAGGAAACATCTTTAATTTTACTGGGCTCATTGAGGTTCAATGTCATGTTAGACGCCAAAATAGCTCTCGCATCATCACTCACTATAATTGTTCTCCAGGGGCTGCTGCAACTTGCCTGCAAACTTCCTTTATCGCCTTTGGCATCAGGCGTTAACCATGATTCAAAAATTAAATTTTTATCATCCAGGTTCAAATGCATACAGGCGTAATCTATCAAAGCTGCTTCATGCAGGTTAATGTAAATGCCATCCGCAGTTTTCATCATTAAAGATGTTTGAACGGCAGTTTCAGAAAAACTTGTTTGAGATGCATTACTACTTCGTGCCTCTTTAAATTTGCCTCTTATTTCAGAAAGTTTAGACGTAGTGTAGTCATACTCCTGTGTATCATAATCACCGGAGATCCAGTAGGCTGTATGATCACCAGTCATGGCAAACTGCGTTCTCTCTTCTTTTATTACAAAATGAATAAGATTTTTCTGTGCAGGAAATTCGTAGCGGAAACCCAGGCCATCGTTAAACAATCTAAAACGAATGATGAGGTCTCTGTCGCCTTTGTTTTGATGCAGTGTAACTGCCCATTCATTATAATTGTTGCGGATATTTTTCCATTCGCCCCACACAGGTTGCCATGTTTCGTCAAAAGTTTTGTTGTCAGAACTCTTAATACTGAATCCCTGTAACAATGAATTTGTATCATTCTTTAAGTCAATGCCGAGCTTACTGGGGTTGATAACGGCCTTGCCTTTGTAATTAAGGCTGTATAAAGCTGTGCCGGATGCATCCAGCGAAAAATTCATTTTAAAATTTCCATTTGGAGATGCTAATTCCTGTGCGTAAACAAAACAGGCAGAGAGCACCAGCGCTGAGAGACAAACAATCTTTTTCATGTATTTAATTTTAGCTTACAGATAAGAAGGCTGATGGCAATCAACATTTATCGTGTATTTTTTACATTATCTTCAAAGATATAGGAATGGGGAAAGAAATAAAGCAAAAATTGCAATTATAAAATTTAATCAATTAGTGACTTTCATTTTAGGAGTTTGGAATAAATCAGTTTATTTTCGCAGCTCAATTCAAAAAATAATCTGATGGTTGATGTAATTCTGGGCCTGCAATGGGGAGACGAAGGAAAAGGAAAAATTGTGGATTTTTTTGCTAAAGACTATGATGTGATCGCCCGTTTCCAGGGAGGTCCAAATGCAGGCCACACTTTGTATGTAGGAGATAAAAAAGTAGTGTTGCACCAGATACCGAGCGGCATTTTTCATGAGGATAAAACCAACCTGATAGGTAACGGCGTGGTATTGGATGCAGTAACACTAAAAAGAGAATGTGATTCGGTAGCTTCTTTCGGGGTTGACTACAAAAAGAATTTATATGTAAGCGAGCGTACCCATCTAATTTTACCTACCCACCGGGCGTTGGATAAAGCAAGTGAGTTGTCGAAAGGGAACGATAAAATAGGAAGCACTCTTAAGGGGATAGGGCCTGCATATATGGATAAAACAGGCCGCAATGGTTTGCGTGTGGGAGATTTGCTGGATAAGAGTTTTACCACGCAGTATATTAAGCTACGCATGAAACACCAGCGCCTGCTTGATAACTATGGTTTCCAGGAAGATATCAGTGCCTGGGAAGAAGAGTTTTTTGATGCACTTGAATTTCTCCGTTCCCTTAAAATAGTGAACGGTGAATATTTCATAAACGAAAAAATTGGCAATGGCCAGCGTATATTGGCAGAAGGAGCACAGGGGAGTATGCTGGATGTTGATTTTGGTACTTTTCCTTTTGTTACGAGCAGCAATACAGTAACGGCTGGTGTCTGCTCAGGATTGGGAATAGCACCTCAAAAGATCAAAGAAGTGATTGGCATTACCAAAGCTTATTGCACGAGGGTGGGGAGCGGCCCTTTTCCAACGGAACTGGTGGATGAAACAGGCGATTTTTTGCGGAATGCAGGAAATGAATTTGGCAGTACTACAGGACGGCCCCGCAGGTGTGGATGGATAGATGGAGTAGCCTTACAATTTGCCTGCATGATTAACGGTGTAACGCAGTTGGTTATGACAAAAGCCGATATATTGGATGGTTTAAGTGAACTAAAAGTATGTCACGGCTATAAGATCAACGGTGAGGAAAAGAATTTTGTGCCTTTCCAGATGAATAAAGTGGATATTGAGCCCCAGTATAAAACATTTGAAGGCTGGAAAACAGATATCACCGCGGTGAAAGACTATAATTCCATGCCGGCGGCTATGAATACCTATATTGATTACCTGGATAACCTCATAAAAGTTCCGGTAAAATATATCAGTAACGGCCCTGGAAGGGAGCAAATTATCAGTGTATAAAGATATTAGTCAAAAAATAATTAAAAAAATATTTGGCTAATTAAAAAACTCGTGGAATTTTTACAGTATTAATTCTTTTAGTATGGCTACCAAACCTAATAACGAAAAAAAGACAGCGGCAAAAAAATCTGCCGACTCAAAAGATACTCCTGAAAAAAAAGGAGCTGCAAAATCCAAGTCGGAAGATGAGGATGAAGACGATGATCTTGATGATGAAGAGGAGACTCCGAAAGCATCAAAAGGCAAAGCGTCTGCTAAAAAGAAAACAGCCGATGACGATGATGACGATGAAGAAGACGAGGTAGAAAAAGAAGATGAGTGGGAAAAAGGAGAGGAGGACGATAACTGGGATCCGGATTTTGAAGAATTCGATCTGCCTAAGTCTAAAGGAAAAAAAGCAACCGGCAAAAAAGCCGGTGAAGAGGATGACCTGAAAATGGACGACGACTTTAAAGAATTCGGTTTGTTTGATGATATGGACGGCCGTGGTGGCGGCTTTGATGATGATGATGATTTTTAAAATCAACAGTGAAAAACACTACACAACATTTTAAAGTAAGCGATTACAATATTTTTAAGACTAAAATGCTGAACTGGGCTAACCGGTTCAGCATTTTTTGTTTGCTGGATAACAACCAATATGAACACGAAGTGGCTGCCTTTGAATGCTTGCTGGCAGTGGGTTGTAAAAGAAGCCTGCAATTGCAAACAGGCAGTGCTTATGCACAACTAAAAGATTTTTACGATGAAAAGCCTTCCTGGCTTTTCGGGCATTTAGGTTATGGACTTAAACAGGAAACAGAACAATTATTATCTCAAAAAACAGCACCCATTGATTTTGGAATTGGTTTCTTTTTTGAGCCGGCAATTTTACTCCGTTTAAAAAAGGAAGAACTTGTTATTGAATCAGCCGATGGAAACGGGGCAGCAATCTTTGCTGAGATAGAAGCTGCAGCAGCACACATTGCTCCCACAACAAGTGAAGCCATGCTTATTCAAAAAGGTATGAGCAGGCAACATTACATTAAAGCCATTGAAGGGTTATTACAGCATATTAAAAGGGGTGATTGTTACGAGATAAATTTTTGCCAGTCGTTTGTTGCGGAGCAGGTAAATATTGATCCTTTAGCTACCTATCAAAAACTGATGCAGCAGTCGCCCAATCCTTTTGCGACCTTGTATAAACTCAATGGTAAATACTGCCTTTGCGCCAGCCCTGAACGCTATTTAAAAAAAACCGGGCAAACGCTTATTTCGCAACCTATTAAAGGCACCAGCAAAAGAGATCACCTGGATAGGCTGAAAGATGAAGCGAATAAAAACTACCTGCACAGCAGCAACAAGGAAAGAAGTGAAAATGTAATGATAGTCGACCTGGTACGAAACGACCTGAGCCGGGTATGCGAAGAAGGTTCCGTATTTGTAAAAGAGCTTTTTGGCGTATATAGTTTTCCGCAGGTACATCAAATGATCAGCACCATACAGGGTACATTGAAAAAGGAAATACATTTTACAGAAGCCATTCAAAAAAGTTTTCCGATGGGATCCATGACGGGCGCTCCTAAAAAACGGGTGATGGAATTAATAGAAACATATGAACCGGTTGGACGTGGCTTATTTTCCGGATCTATCGGTTATATTTCACCGGATTCAGACTTTGACTTTAATGTGGTGATCCGCAGTATTTTTTATGATGAAAAAAAACAATTCCTTACTTTTTCTGCAGGGAGTGGTATTACTTTTTACAGTGATCCCGGGGCTGAGTACGAAGAATGTTTGTTGAAGGCTGAGGCGATTGTTAAAGTATTAAAAGTTGATTAAGATGAGAGATCAAAAATTAGTATTGGAACGATAGATTAAGAAGTCTTTACAAATCGAATACGCTACAGATCTCTGGTTAACTGATCTCTAATCTTCCGGTCACTTAGACTTCTTCTTCGAACTTCTATTGTACTTCGCCGGATAAACCGTTTTATTCACCGGTATATCATGATCGCCCAGCATATACTGCACGCATTCATTTAATATCTGGTATTTATTGGCCAGGAAAAGCCGCATTTTATCAACAGGTAGTATAAGTTCGTACTGGCCATTTTCATTCAATGACTGGTCAAAACCAGGGTTATATCGGTTAAAAGATGCAATATCCATTGATAAGTTTTTGGCGATGATCAGCGAATTGTACTTGCCTGAAACATTTTGCGTTTCTGCCAGTTCCATTTCCGCAACGGATAAGGTGGTTTTTTTTGCATAGGGGTCAGTTCCGCCAACAGCCGCTGTATTGAATCCCTGGGCAAATTCAGGTGAAGCAGCACCGCCTCCCATACCTTCCATAATATAATGCGTGGCAATGAATTTTTTTACGTGATTACGGCTTTCCTGTGGCAGGTAATATTGCAATGCCCAAAAATCTTTACTGCCACTTCTTTTCATGGCGCTGTAAACACGGCCGGGACCACCATTATAAGCCGCTATTACCAGCAACCAGTCTTTGTTCATTTGTTTATACAAAGTGAGCAGGTACCTGGCAGCAGCATGCGTGCTTTTGTAATAATCCCTTCTTTCATCAAATGAGGCATTTACGATTAATCCATAATCACGGGCCGTGTAGGGCATAAATTGCCATGGCCCGCCGGCACCTACCCAACTGGTAGCCGCAGTGCTTAAATGACTTTCAATAACAGCGAGGTATTTTAATTCCCTCGGTAAACCGTATTGCGCAAAAATATTATCAATCAGGTTGAAGTAAGGCATCCCCCAATCCTTCATGCGCACGAGGCTTTTGCCATGATTTTTGAGGTAATCCTGCATATAACTTTCTGCATAGGGATTTACCTGGCTGCTGTAAGGCAACTTGGGATTATAGGCAAATTTGGAAAATAAATTTTTAAAACCGTAGCGGGTTAGCTGGCTGAAGTATTGTACTTTATCCTGTTTGGGCAGGGTCTTCTTCGTCACTATCTCATCTATCACCTCATTAGCCACTACCGTATCTTCGGGGCGAAGTGTATCCGCTGCCAGGATGATCTGGGAGGCAGGAACCTGTTGTGCTTTTGTTGAATAAGCACCTAAAAGCAGCCACCCACAAAATGTTATTAGTACTATTTTTTTCATTGATTATTTACCTCCGAAGATCTGTAGCCCTTCAGCAATGTTTCAGATATATGAAGCAAAGTTAATTCATTCCCCCTGTTTGTCATCACCTGCAGGCCAAAAGGCATGTTATTGCTATGTGAAAACAGTGGCAGGGAAATACCCGGAATGCCTGTTAAATTTGCCAGTACAGTATAGATATCAGCTAAATACATGGCAATTGGGTCTTTGTCGTTCTTACCCAGGGTAAAGGCAGTTTCAGGTACCGTTGGCATTACAATAGCATCATAATCAGCAAAAATACTGTTCATTTTTGCTACCCCTAAAGCCCTTATTTTTTGGGCTTTGCTATAATAGGCATCGTAATAACCGGTGCTTAATACAAATGTGCCGAGCATAATCCTTCTTTTTACTTCCAGTCCGAAGCCCTCTGTACGGTTATTAAGGTAAAAATCCTCAAGGTCTGCCGGTTTTTTTTCGCTTTGATGACCAAACCGAACGCCGTCATACCTGCTCAGGTTGCTGCTGGCTTCGGCGGTTGTTAATACATAGTAGGCCGGAACGATAAAATCTATTAAGTCAAAATTGACAGGGTCAATTGTATGACCATCATTTTTCAACTGGTTAGTTAAGCTGTTTATTTTTTCTTTTATTTCCATGTCAATTGAAGGATGATCAACTGCCTGGGGGAAATAACAGAAACGGAATTTTTTATCTCTTTGGGAACGAATGGGATACAGGCGGCTGGCGGGTTGCAAACTCATGGTACTATCCATTGGGTCATGTTTGCTCATGATATCCAACAGCAAAGCCACATCATCCAGGTTTTTTCCAAAAATACCCACCTGGTCAAATGAAGAAGCGTAAGCCAGCAGGCCATAGCGGCTCAACTGGCCGTAGGAAGGTTTTAGGCCGATAATGCCACAGAAATCTGCCGGCTGCCTTACGGAACCGCCTGTATCGCTCCCCAGGCTTAGCATACAAAGGTTGGCCTGCACTGCTACTGCACTTCCTCCCGATGAACCGCCCGGCACTTTGGTATTATCCAATGCATTTAATACTTTTCCATAGCCGGAATTTTCGTTGGTGCTACCCATTGCAAATTCATCGCAGTTGCAGTTACCGATGATTATGGCATCTTCGTCTATTAAAAATTGTAAGGTAGTAGCAGTGTATAAAGAAGTAAAATCTTTCAGGATGGCTGATGCTGCAGAAACTTTATGATCCTTGTAGCAGATCACATCTTTTATGGCGATAACAACCCCATGTAATTTTTTCAGCGGTGCACCACTTTCTCTTTTTTTATCGAGTTCAGCCGCTTTCTGCAGGGCTTCCTGTTCATATACTTCCACAAAAGCATTGAGGTTACGGTTGGCTTCTATCCGTACAAGGTATCCTTTTACAACGCTGCTGCACGAAACAGTGTTGTTGTTTAATTGCTGATGGTAACCGGTTATTGATTCAAAAGAAAACATACAATGCAGTATAGCCTGCTTTTAGATATAAATTAGCCGAAGTAAACAATTATAATTTTGTTTACTTCGGCTACATATTTTTTAGAATAAAATTATTGCTGATCTTCCTGTTTTGGAGCTACTGGTGGCGTAGTAGGTTTTTCCTTCATTCCTTCTTCTATCTCGGTTTTTACAGAGGATTTTGCATCATTGAATTCGCGCATTCCCCTGCCGATACCTCTCATGAGCTCAGGAATTTTTTTACCTCCAAACAAGAGTAATACTACTAAAATAATGAGTATCCATTCTCCACCGCCGGGCAGCGAAAATAACAATACCGGGTTCATCATATTTAAAAACATAATTAGAAATTTAGTTGGTAAAGATAGACCATTTTGACTATCCGCTGCCACAAAGCTGCTACGCTTTTTACGTTAAGGCACTGGTAAAAGTTTAACGAAGAGAACGGCCACACCGGGCTTTTCCGTTAGCAGCTTCATAGGGCGAAATACCCCTGGCGCAGGAGGCAAAAAACAATGTGGCTGAAATAAGGGCAATACATAGCAATAATGTCTTTCTCATGGAAAAAGTGGTTTACTGTTTAAAAAAGTGGTAAGCGTAGCTTTGGGAGATGATTCAGCAGGTATTGAAGTGCTGCTAAAATAGTTAAAACTATCCTTATGTAGTGTTATTTTGGCAGTAATTAAAAAATGGAAAATTCATGGTGATATGCAGGCAAATAATAAGTTCTGTCGGAGTTGTCAATTTTTTTTCATGGGTCAAAAAAAAATTGACAAAAAAACGCCGGCAGTTGTCAATTTTTTTTCTGAGTTTAAAAAAAAATTGACAACTCTGGCGGGATTACCCGCAATAAAAAACGGAAAGCATCGCTTTCCGTTGATATTCAAATAGTTGAAATAATTAGTCTTTTTTAGCAACTGCTCTTCTTTTCTCTTTAATACGGGCACTTTTACCGCTTCTTTCACGAAGGAAGAACAGTTTGGCACGACGAACACGGCCTACTTTATTAACAATAATGCTTTCAATGTTGGGAGAAAACACAGGGAACAAACGTTCAACACCTACCCCATCACTAATTTTACGTACTGTAAAAGAAGCAGTAGCGCCGGTACCCTGGCGTTTGATCACATCGCCTTTAAAGCTCTGGATACGCTCTTTGGTACCTTCCACAATTTTATAGTTAACCGTTACATTGTCACCTGCTTTAAAAGTAGGTATTGTAGGGATTGTTGTTAGTTGTTCGTGAACAAAATTAACTGCGTTCATAATTCTTGATTTTCGGACGGCAAAGGTAAGGGGAAATGTTTAGAAATCCACGGGGGAGGAAAAGTTTTTTGGGAAAAGGTTCAGAAGGAAAAAGTTCCATAAGTTGCGCAACCTATGGAACTTTTTGAACCGCTTCAACTTTTGAACTTTTAGCGTGCAATATTTATCGCCCTTTTCTCCCTTATCACCGTAACCTTAATTTGCCCCGGGAAGGTCATTTCTGTTTGTATCTTTTGCGCTATTTCAAAGCTCAGTTTATCGCTGTCGGCATCACTTACCTTATCCGCTTCCACAATCACCCTTAACTCACGGCCGGCCTGGATAGCATAGGCTTTTTCTACACCATTATAAGCCAGCGCCATGTTTTCCAGGTCTTTGATACGCTGAATGTATTGCTGCATGATCTCCCTTCTTGCACCCGGCCTTGCACCACTAATGGCATCACAAGCCTGGATAATAGGTGAGATAACGTATTGCATTTCCATTTCATCATGGTGAGCGCCAATAGCATTTACAACTGCAGGGTTCTCGCCATATTTTTCTGCCAGCTTAGCACCTAACAGTGCATGGCTCAATTCTGTTTCTTCGTCGGGTACTTTGCCAATATCATGCAATAAACCTGCACGTTTGGCCAGTTTGGGGTTAAGCCCCAGTTCTGCAGCCATAATACCACATAAATTAGCTGTTTCCCTGCTGTGCATCAATAAGTTTTGTCCGTAGGAAGAGCGGAAACGCATACGACCTACCATTCTTATTAATTCTTTATGCAAACCATGGATACCCAGTTCAATAACGGTTCTTTCACCAATATCCATTACCTGGTCGTCCAGTTGTTTTTTTGTTTTTTCCACCACTTCCTCAATACGGGCGGGGTGAATACGGCCATCTGCCACCAGGCGTTGCAACGATAAACGGGCAACTTCCCTGCGTAAAGGATCAAATGAAGATAAAATGATTGCTTCCGGCGTATCATCCACAATCAGGTCAACACCCGTTGCAGCTTCAATAGCACGGATATTACGACCCTCACGACCAATGATGGAACCTTTTATTTCGTCGCTTTCCAGGTTAAAAACGGTAATGGAATTTTCTATAGCAGTTTCTGCCGCAGTACGCTGAATGCTTTGAATAACAATTTTACGGGCTTCTTTTACCGCTTTTTGCTTGGCATCTTCAATAATTTCCTGCTGGATGGTGAGCGCCTTGCTGTGCGCTTCCTCTTTTAAACTTTCAATTAACTGGGCCTTGGCATCTTCTGCACTTAAACCAGCAACCTTTTCCAGGCGGCGGATATGCTCTTCCTGGTGCTTTTCCAGTTCAGTTCGTTTAATGTTAACGACTTCGATCTGGCGGTTCAGGTTTTCTTTAATTGCCTCATTTTCTTTTAGTTGCTTCTCAAGATTGCCTTCTTTTGCATTTAAGCCCTGCTCTTTTTGTTTAATGCGGCTTTCGCCTTCGTTGATCTTTTGGGTACGTTGCATTACATCCCTGTCATGATCGGCCCTCAATTGAACAAATTTCTCTTTTGCTTCTAATTCTTTCTCTTTTTTAAATGTTTCGGCTCTTAATTGTCCTTCTGCAACGATCTTTTGGGCCTCAATTTCTGCTTCTTTTACTTTGTGCTCGGTATTTTTTGCAAAAATGACTTTGCCCAGGATGATACCAACAATTAATGCGGCAACACCTATGATGATTGGAATAATATCCATTGGATGATATAGTTTTTATCTGATTCACAATATTGTATGGCCTCCCTGTTACATATAATAAGCAGCGAGATTGAATAGTGGCGAAGATAAGAATTTGTGGGAAGAATTTGTCAACCGCTCATTTTTGCGCCCAACCGCAGGTAATTAGCATTTATTTCATGTGCTAATTTGAAAAAATGACAACTATCACAGGTTATAGATTCTTATCGTAAGTTTGAAAAAATTCATCATAAGATGCCCGCAAATAATCTACTGGAATTATCTTATATCATTCCTGTTTACCTGGAAAACAGTTCTTCGCCGGATTTAGATAAACTATTACAGCGCTACGGGAACTACCCCAGGGAGCTGACAGATAAAATCCAGTTTATCCTGGTAGATGATTGTTCACCGGTGGAACCGGTAATCCCGGCATCGCACCTAAATATCCTATTGGTAAGAATTAATGAAAACATTCCCTGGAACCAGGGCGGGGCAAGAAACCTGGGCGTGATGTTGTCAAAAACGGCTAAACTTTTACTCACCGACCTGGATCATTCTTTTAGTGCAGGCCTTTTAGAGAAACTGCTCCACAGTAGCCTGCCCAATCATTTGTACAAATTTAAGAGAAGGCGGGAGGGGGTTAAAGTAAGATCGCACCCCAATACATTTTTTTGCAGCAAGGCCGTTTTTTATAAGGCGCTGGGCTATGATGAGGATTTTAGCGGGCACTATGGATACGATGATGTTTTTTACGTAGAACTGCAAAAAGCATTGGGTACAAAGCTCCGGTATTTTTCCTGGAGCAGTTATGTGGATCATTTAGAGCACCAAACAGAAAATAAAGATGACCTGCAACATTTTTTGGTAAGAGATACCTCTTATAATAAAGCACTGCTCGATGAAAAACTGTCTATTATAAAAGCAGGAAAGCCATTTAAAGCGCATAGCAGGCGAATGCTAGATTTTACTTATTCTATACGGAAATAAACTTATCCAGCTGCTCTTCCATTTTTTTTAACTGGTCTCCAATGTTTTTACCACGCATAGCATCACTATTTTGCCCGGTAGCCTGGGTGGCATACCAAATAATCACCATCGCAATGTAATCCTGCATATCCTGGCCGGCAAACTGGGTTTTGTATTCAATGACCTTGTCGTTGATGAGCTTAACCGTTTTGCGGATCATTTCCTCATCTTCCGGGTTGGTTTTAATACGATAGGTGCGGTCGCCAATCACAATATTTACAGGAATGAGGTCGGGCATATTATTTTATTGACTAAGTAAGGAAATGCATTTGTCGATATTCTTAATATACTGGCTGAGCTTTTGTTCCAGCTCTTTTTTATCGGCGGGGGCCATATCGGTAACAGAAGCCTTCAATACCAGGTTTTGCTGCTGCAATGTTTCCAGCCGTTCTTTATTACCCAATTGTTGCTCCTGAAGTGTTTTAATAAGTTGCTCCTGTTGGGCGTTTTCCTTCAATAAAAAATCATATTGCTTAAGCAACTGCTGTAGCTTATTATTTACAATGGCAATATGGTCGTTTAACTGGTCCATAGTCAATAGTCCATGGTCTATTGACCAGTACTAAATATGTTATATCATTTATCTGTAGAAAACCTGGTAACAATTTTACTCAAATATTAAATTTTAAAAAAGTTAAAGCCCTTACAAATATTGTGATGGTCGATGGACCCTACTTCCTAATTTCCGCGCCTAACTGTTTCTCACAAGCCCCGATAATCTTACCCATCATTTCATCAATTTCTTTATCAGTTAATGTTTTGCTGCTATCCATAAAGGTAAAGTTTACCGCCATAGATTTTTTACCTGCCCCCAGTTTGTCACTTTCAAAAATATCAAATAATTTAATCGTTTGCAATTGGGCAATATTTAAGCCAGTTACTGCTTTGCGGATTTGCGCATAACCAATATCTGAGTTGAGCACTAAAGCCAGGTCTCTTTGTACAGCCGGATATTTGCTTACTTCTACATAACTAAATGTTTTTGTTTTTCTTACTTCCAGCAACTCCTCCCAAAAAATATCTGCAAAGAAAACAGGCTGCTTAATACCAAATGTTTTTAAAGTGCCGGATGCAACAGCTCCTAAAAAACCGATGGTTTTGTTTTTTACCTTAATGGCAGCGGCTACTTCCATATCTGCCGTGGTTGTTTCTTCAAACACCGCGTTGTTAATGCCGGCTACCAGTAAAATACGTTCACAAATACCCTTTACAAAATAATAATCGGCTTTTGCAGATTTTTTGTTCCATGAAGCGGGAGTTGCATCCCCACTGATATAAAGACTCAAATGCTTGTTCTCTTCGTAATTATTTTCACCATTATTCCTGTATGTCTTTCCGTTTTCAAACAACAGCAGGTCACTGTTTTTACGATGCATATTGTGTGCAATTACTTCCAGCCCGGTATGCAGCATGTTGGGGCGAAGGATATCCAGGTCGGCACTCAGGTTATTCAGCATCTTTACGGCGGTAGCCAGCGTTTCTTCACTGTAATAGACACTGTTGGTAATACTGTTGGTGAAAATTTCGTTGAAACCCAGGCCGGTTAACTGGTTAGCCAATTTCTCTCTCAGCGTTGTACTTTCGGAAACAGTTTCGTTTCCGGGTGCAATATTGATGGTAGCAGGGATATCAATATTATCCAGGCCATCTATCCGCATAATCTCTTCCACTATATCTGCAGGTATGCTTATATCGGGTTTGCTGAAAGGTACATTCATCCACAATTCATCCTGTCCTTCTTTTATCATTTCAAATCCAAGAGACGTTAAAATATTCTTCACCGCATCACCATGGTAATTTTTACCGCTCAGTTTTTTGAGGTAATGAAATTTCAAACCTACAGCAACCGGGTTGGCCGGAGCAGGATAAATATCAACCAACTCCCCATTCAATTCACCACCACAAATATCAACGATCAGTTCTGCCGCACGTTTTAAAACAGCAACGGCGTTGCTGATATCCACGCCTTTTTCAAAGCGGGTGGCAGCATCTGTACGCAGGCCATGAAGTAAGGAGGTTTTACGAACACTTTGAGGACTGAACCAGGCACTTTCTAAAAAAATATTTTTCGTTGCTGCAGTTACGCCACTTTCTTTGCCTCCATAAACCCCGGCAATACACATGGGTTTTTCTGAATTGCAAATTACCAGGTCATTGGCAGATAATTTTCTCTCCTTATCATCCAGTGTTATAAAAGGGGTGCCTTCCGGCAGATTTTTTACAATGATGGTGCCACCGGTTATTTTATCTGCATCAAAAGCATGTAAGGGCTGACCTGTTTCATGCAAAATGAAATTGGTAATATCTACAATATTGCTGATTGATTTTATGCCGATGGATTGTAGCCTGCGCTTCAGCCATTCCGGGCTATCACCCACCACAATATTGCTAATGCTGATGCCTGCATAGCGGGGACAATCTTTTGCGTTTTCTACTTTAACAGCTACTGCTGCGGGCTGGCCGTTTGTTTTAAAACCATTTTTATACGGCACTACTGCGGTTGTTCCTTTTTTATCGTGGTGGCTTAACCAGGCGCATACATCTTTTGCCACACCCAGGTGGCTCATGGCATCCATGCGGTTGGGTGTAAGACCTATTTCAAAAATATGATCTTCGTAAACTTTAAAAAGGGAAGCAGCAGGTTTGCCCGGAAGGGTATCCTGCGGTAAAACCATGATGCCATCATGACTGGAACCGGTACCAATTTCATCCTCGGCGCATATCATACCGTTGCTTTCTACACCACGGATCTTTGCTTTTTTCAAAGTAATAGGTTCACCTTCCGATGGATAGATAGTGGTGCCGGGCATGGCCAGTATTACTTTTTGTCCGGCAGCCGCATTGGGTGCGCCGCACACAACCTGTAGTATCTCACTGCCCGTATTTACCTGGGTAATTTTTAATTTGTCGGCATCGGGATGCTTTTCGCATTCCACAATTTCTGCTGTTATCAGGCCTTTCAACCCGCCTTTAATGCTTTCGTATTTTTCCAGGCTTTCTACTTCCAGCCCGATGGAAGTTAAAATTTTACCCAGTCTTTCAGGTTCAACTTTTACAGGCAGGTATTCGCTTAGCCAGTTATAAGAAATGGTCATTTATGCTTTTTAATTTACGTGGCAAAGATACTGATTTGAAAATTTGAAGATTTGAAAATTTGGCAATGTGTCCTGCATTACCATCTTCACATCTTCAAATTTTCAAATTTTCAAATCGGCTAACAAATCGCAACTGATTTTGCAAGTGCCCGAAAACTTTAAAAAGTGTACAAATTACATTTTGCGCTTCCGGATTTTGTTGATAAAAACAGTTAAAATGGCGATTGGTTGGCTTCGCAGATGTGAAGACAACTGTTTATAACCCGTTAATAAACTACCTTCACCTGTGAATTACCGGTGGGTAATCTGTCAAAAAAAGTTAATAACAGTTATATATCATTTTTTCGTTACCATTTTGCAGTTACCTTAGCCGCCCGATAAAATTCAACCAACAAATTGCGGACACAGGAATTAGCTGGCAGGCTCTTCTAAAGCGTTTAATGGTAACAGTTATAGGGTTCATTCAATCATTACTTAAGGAGCAAATAAAATGGCGGTTTCTAATTTTAATAAAGACAAGCTCACAAGAAGAAAACCATCTCTTGATATGGGGCAAATGGTATTTGGTAAAATACCACCACAGGCAAAAGAACTGGAAGAAGCCATCCTGGGAGCCATGATGCTGGAAAAAGGTGCATTTGACACTGTAGCCGAGATTTTAAAGCCGGAGTGTTTTTACATGGATTCCAATCAAAAAATCTTTAGGGCCATGCAGGGCCTGGCAATAAAAAGTTTGCCAATTGATATGCTTACCGTGGTGGAAGAATTAAAACTGAGGGAAGAACTGGACCTGGTAGGTGGGCCTTACTATGTTTCGCAACTCACCAATGCAGTGGTTTCCTCCGCCAATATTGAAGCACATTGCCGTATTGTTGTTCAAAAATTTATTCAAAGAGAATTAATAAGAATTAGTGGAGAGATCATCGGTGATGCATACGAAGACAGTACCGATGTATTTGACCTGCTGGACAGTGCAGAAGGAAAGTTATTCGAGATCACCAACAATCACCTCCGCAAAAATTTTGATGACATAGACAGTGTATTGGTTAAAACATTTAACCGCATTGAAGATATGCGCAACCGGGAAGATGAGATTACGGGGGTGCCAACAGGTTTCCCGACATTGGATAGAATTACCTATGGCTGGCAGCCTACGGATCTTATTATTTTGGCAGCCAGACCTTCGGTAGGTAAAACTGCTTTTGCTTTGAACCTTGCACGCACGGCCGCATTGAATGCTCAAAAGCCAACGGCCGTTGCCTTCTTCAGTTTGGAGATGAGCAGCAGCCAGCTGGTGCAAAGGATATTGAGTGCAGAAAGCGAGATCATGCTGGAAAAAATTGCCCGTGGCAAGCTGGAAGAGCATGAAATGAAACAGTTGTACAAAAAAGGATTTGACAGGCTGAGCAAAGCCCCCATTTTTATTGATGACTCGGCGGCACTCAACATTTTTGAATTGAGAGCCAAATGCAGGCGATTAAAAAATAAACACAATGTAGGCATCATCATCATTGACTATTTACAGTTGATGAGTGGCAGCGCCGATCGCAACAGCAACCGGGAACAGGAGATCAGTAAAATTTCAAGAGACCTTAAAAGCCTGGCAAAAGAATTACAGGTTCCTATTATTGCACTAAGCCAGTTGAGCAGGGAGGTAGAAAAAAGAAAAGAAGGAAATAAAATGCCCCAGTTAAGTGATCTGAGGGAATCCGGTGCCATTGAGCAGGATGCGGATCTTGTTATGTTTCTTTACCGGCCTGAATATTACGAAGTAACCTCCGATGAGTTTGGAGAAAGCAACAAAGGCGAAACGCATGTAAAAATTGCGAAGCACAGGAATGGTAGTTTGGAAACCATTAAACTAAGAGCCTTATTACATATTCAAAAATTTGTGGAAGAAGACGGAACTGAGTTTGGTGGCGGCTTTCCGCAGGGAGGTGGCAACTGGAAACCAATTCCGGGTGGTGCCAATGGCGATGGTGGCGCAGGAATGTACATTCAAAAAGGAAGCAAGATGAATGACGGGGCTTTTGATGATGATGCACCTTTTTAACGGATAATGAAACAATTGATAGTGGATAATGTGATGAACATTATCCATTTTTTATTTTTGATAATGGGCTTTTAATTATTTTGCAGTGATGGCATTACCATTTTTTTACAATAAAGATATTTTACCTACCGATGCAATTGTTGTGTTGGATGAAGATACCTCCAAACACATTGTGCAGGTATTGCGTATGCAGAATGGTGAACAGGTAAAAATAACAGATGGTAAAGGGAATATTTTTATTGGTGAGATAACAGATAACCACAGAAAAAAATGCGTGGTAACAATTGTAGAAAAATCAGCAACCAGCAATCATAAATCAAAAATCATCATAGCGATCTCTCCTGTAAAAAATAACAGCCGCTTTGAATGGTTCCTGGAAAAAGCAACGGAGATTGGTGTAAGTGAAATTGTTCCGCTTATTTGCGGGAGAACGGAAAAGCAGCAATTGAAAACAGAACGCCTGCAGGGAATATTGATAAGTGCTATGTTACAAAGTCAGCAGGCATGGCTGCCCCAATTACAGGAAGCAAAAAAATATTCTGATTATATAAAAATTGCCATGGAAGATAACAGTTGTCAAAAATTTATAGCCCATTGCGAAGAAGATAAAAAAAAGCTTTTGTCTGAAATCCGGCTAACTGATCATTCTTTACTCCTGGTAGGTCCTGAGGGAGATTTTACGCATCAGGAAATTGAATGGGCTTTGCAATCAGGCTTTGAACCGGTAAGCCTTGGTGAAACGAGGTTGAGAACAGAAACGGCAGGTATGGTGGCTGCGGTATTGCTGAACCGGTAAACTAAAAAAGCACGGAATTACCGTGCTTTAAATCATCAATATTTTTATTAATTAACTGGCAACATCGCTACCGGTGTTTGTACGATCTCCCGGCAGTTTAGGTTCATTTAACTCAACCAGGTGACGTTTTTTTGCACGTTTCATCATTGTCATATTTAGCAATTCAACTATAAAAGAAAAAGCCATTCCGAAATAGATGTAATTTTTTACGTGTAATTTTTCAGCTGTTTCATGATCCCATCCTTCCATTACCAGGCTTAGGCCAATCATTACCAAAAAAGATAATGCCAGCATTTTCAAGGTTGGATGTTTATGAATAAAGCCAGCAATTTTAGGACTGAATAAAAACATGATGGTCATAGCAATAACCACGGCAGCGACCATAATTTCTAAATGCTTGGCGGTACCACCTGCGGTAATAATACTATCGAAAGAAAATACCGCATCTATGAGCATGATCTGCCCGATTGCATTGCCCAAAGATATACCCGGCTTGTCTGCGCTGGCAGCATTAGGATCTTCTCCTTCCAGCTTACCATGAATTTCTTTTACCGATTTATAAATAAGAAATAAACCTCCGGCCAGCATTACCAAACTTGCCAGGTCAAATCCTTTTCCCCAGATGGTAAAAACAGCTTTTCCTTTTTGAGCCAGCAACCAGCTTAAACCAGCCAGCAATAAACACCTCGAAATAATACCGGTGATCATCCAAACCCGGCGGGCTTTTTTAATATCCTTCGGATCTTTAAGGCGGTTCATGATAATGCTCACAAAAATCACATTATCAATGCCGAGTACGATCTCCAACACAACCAATACTAAAAAACTAATGATACTTTCCGAGGTCAACAAGTGTTCCATGGCGCAAATGTACGTTTAGGGGTTTAAAGTTTAGGGTTTAAGGTTAGGTCAATTCCCTGCAAATGTTTTTTACAATAGCAGGGCCTTCGTAAATAAAACCAGTCCACACCTGCACCAGTGAAGCACCGGCATTTATTTTTTCTTTGGCATCTGCCGCTGTAAAAATTCCACCGCTTGCAATAATGGGTAACCGGCCATTGGTTTTATCAGAAATGTATGCTACAATTTCCGTGCTTCTTTTTTTTGCAGGCAAACCGCTTAGCCCACCTATTCCAATTTTTTCGCATTTAACCATTGAGTGTTGGCTTAAAGTACTTCTGTCAAGCGTGGTGTTGCACGCCACCAAACCATCCAATTTTATTTCCATTGCCAGATCCATTACATCATCAATTTGTTCATTGGTGAGATCGGGGGCAATTTTTAGGAGCAAGGGTTTAGGTGTTGCGAGTTGGGAGTTGCGGGTTTGTAAAACGGTCAATATTTTTCTAAGCGCTTCTTTTTCCTGCAATTCTCTCAGGCCAGGCGTATTGGGGCTGCTTACATTCACTACAAAATAATCTACATAAGGATGAAGGGAAGTAAAACATTTTTCGTAATCCATCCAGGCAAACTCGTTGGGGGTGAGTTTATTTTTACCGATGTTGCCGCCGATGATAAGCCTGGATACCCGATGCCGTATACCGGGTACTGGTTGCCGGGTTCCGGGAGTATCACCCACTTGCCACTTGCCATTCCCTATTCTCCACTGCCTTAATCTCTCTGTAATAACTTCCATTCCATCATTATTAAAACCCATGCGGTTGATGAGGGCTTTGTCTGCCGGCAGGCGAAATAATCTTGGTTTTTCGTTGCCTTCCTGGGGAAGTGGTGTTACAGTTCCTATTTCTACAAATCCAAAACCCATGGCATCCACTTCATCAAGGTAAAGGGCATTTTTGTCGAAGCCGGCACCCAGGCCAACTCTGTTTGAAAATGGAAGATTGAACATTGAAAATTGAATGTTTCCTTTGGGCTGAAACATTCCTTTAATGATATTTCGGATAAAGCCAATACTGCAAAGGCTTTTAAGTGCATTCATGGAAAAATAATGGACTTTTTCGGGATCGAAAGAGAAGAGAACGGAGCGAAGAAATTTATACATCGTTGAAGGTTTAAGGTTTAATGTTTAGTGCCTTAACGCTTAAACATTAAACCTGTTTTGGCCGCAAAAATAACGAGGATTTTAGTTTTTTGCTTTGAATGGGAAATTATAACTTTGGTCTATAAAGTTGCATAAACAACTAATTTCAAAATTAGGCAAAGGTTAGCAGGTCGATAGGTAAATGGGTCAGCAGGTCAAAAGTCATTGGTCAGGTGAACTGTGAATGACTATTGACTTAATGACTATTCCTTATAAATATCTAACAACTAAAAAAATATCATCATGCAGGAAGCTTATATCGTTGCAGGTTTCAGGTCGGCAGTTGGAAAAAGTAAAAAAGGCGGGTTCAGGTTTACCAGGCCTGATGACCTGGCTATTGATGTGATAAAAGGTTTGCTGGCCAGTGTGCCGCAATTGGATCCCTCAAGGGTAGATGATGTGATTGTTGGCAATGCTGTTCCGGAAGCAGAACAGGGTTTGCAGGTGGGCAGGATCATTGCTGCCAAAGCTGTTGGATTTAGTGCCCCGGGTATTACTATCAATCGTTATTGCGCCAGCGGTTTGGAAAGTATTGCCATGGCCACAGCAAAAATTCGTACCGGTATGGCGGAATGCATTATTGCCGGCGGAGCAGAAAGTATGAGCCTGGTGCCGACGGCGGGTTGGAAAACAGTGCCCTCCTACGCCATAGCCAAAGACGAACCGGATTATTACCTGAGCATGGGACTTACTGCCGAAGAAGTGGCAAAGGATTATAAAGTGAGCAGGGAAGACCAGGATGAATTTAGCTACAACAGCCATATGAAGGCGGCAACGGCAATTAAAGAGGGTCACTTTAAAAGTGGGATTTTACCAATAAATGTAGAGCAGGTATACGTAGATGAAAAAGGAAAACGCAAAACAAAATCATATGTAGTGGATACAGATGAAGGTGTGCGTACCGACACCACAACAGAAGGCTTGGCGAAACTAAAACCTGCTTTTGCGGTGGGTGGATCTGTTACGGCGGGCAACTCTTCTCAAACAAGTGATGGCGCGGCTTTTGTAATTGTGATGAGCGAACGTATGATCAATGAACTTGGATTGAAACCTATTGCCCGCCTGGTAAATGTGGCGAGTGCAGGGGTGCATCCACGTATTATGGGTATTGGCCCGGTGGAAGCGATTCCGAAAGTATTGCGGCAGGCCGGGATGAATTTGGCAGATATTGATTTGATAGAATTAAATGAAGCTTTCGCCTCTCAATCACTGGCAGTAATTCGTGAGCTGGGATTGAATAAAGACATTGTAAACATTAATGGTGGTGCCATTGCATTGGGTCATCCTTTGGGATGTACCGGTGCAAAGTTGAGTATACAACTGATCAATGATATGAAACGCCTCAATAAAAAATACGGTATGGTGAGTGCTTGTGTAGGCGGCGGGCAGGGTATTGCGGGGATTATTGAAAATATTGACTAAGCCCGGGTCTTTCAGCGCAGAGAACAGAAGATAATAAGAAAACGCAGAGGTATCCTCTGCGTTTCTCTTTTCCTTATTTCTCTGCGCTAAAAAAAATCATTCAAATTCCTTCGGCCGGTGTTTTTTATAATCCGGGTCATAGCTTACAAAAAATCGAATGTAAATTACCCTGCTCAGGCGCATGAGCCATGGTTGCAGTACAACCAGCAAAACGCCGTTGGCCACCAGCCACCACAATACCCTGTTATCATTTACAGAAATACCGATCAGCACCCACCAGGCAACAAAACTTGCACCCGATACAGCCACAGCCAAAGCATAACTTACATAACCTGTTCCATACCAAAAACCTGGCTCCATATCATATTTCTGACCGCACACAGGGCAATTGTCCGGCATATCAAAAATATGTTTTAGCCCCAGTTTGCGATAGGCATTGCCATCTTTAAACATGGGTCCTTTTCTGCACCGTGGACAGCACATGGCTAATATGCTCCAGTAATAATTTGGCTTTGGCATTTTCTTTTCTTCACTCATGGCTTATCTGCAGGTTTAAATTTTATTTTAAAATACATCAGGCATAACACCATCGCCAGCACAATAGAGTTGGTGATCCATAATGGCTTTGACCCTATCAATATTCCATAAATAAGCCATAAAGTGATATTGGACGTCAGAAAGATCAGGGTTAGCATGGAGAGATCTTCTGCGGATTTTGTTTTCCAGATCTTAATCACCTGCGGTAAAAAAGAGATAGAAGACATAACGCCACCAATATAACCAACCATTTCTTTTGCAAATTCTGTCATAGCCATAACCCCCTAACAAGGGGAATTTTAGTTTGTAAGCCTTACCCAAAATAGCATCCATTTGACGATATGGCTGTGTAAAAAATAAAATCCGTGAAATCGGTGCAATCATTTTCAATCCGTGATCATTTCTTCCTTTCCCCAATCTGTTGCCGCCACATCGCAAAGTACAATCCTTTCTTTTCCAACAAACTTTCATGTGTACCTGTTTCTTCTACTTCTCCTTTTTCCAAAACATATATCCTGTCTGCATGCATGATCGTACTGAGCCTGTGTGCAATTAAAATAGTGATCTGTCCTTTACTATTGGAAACATCCCGGATGGTATTGGTTATTTCTTCTTCGGTTAAGGAATCCAGTGCCGAAGTAGCCTCATCAAATATTAATAAATGAGGTTTGCGCAATAAGGCACGTGCTATAGAAATACGTTGTTTTTCCCCGCCTGATAATTTAAGGCCACCTTCGCCAATCATGGTATCAATCCCATTGTCTGCCCGCTGCAATAAATTAGTACACGCAGCTCTTTGCAATGCTTCTTCCAGGTCTGCCGCTGTAGCTGACGGATTAACAAAAATTAAATTTTCCCTGATAGTACCGCTGAACAAATTGGTATCCTGGGTTACAAAGCCTATCTGGTTGCGGAGGTCATCGAAATGAATTTCTGTTTCGTCGAGGTTATTGTATAATATTTTTCCTTCCTGCGGACGATATAAGCCTACTAATAATTTCATGAGTGTAGACTTTCCACTTCCGCTGGGGCCTACAAAGGCAATGGTTTCACCAATTTTTACATCAAAACTAATATTGTCAATGGCCTTGTGTGATGCCGTTTGGTGCTTAAAAGAAACATGATTAAAGCCCAGGGTTTGAATATTGCCCAGTGGTTTTGGATGGGCAGGTACCATTTCGGGTGCCTTTTTCATTAATGTATCAAAGTTGTTTAAAGAAGCTTCTGCTTCCCTGTAAGACAACAATATATTTCCAATCTCCTGCAAGGGGCCAAATACAAAGAAAGAAAAAATCTGCATGGTTACCAATTGGCCGGCATCCATTATGCCACCAAAGATGAGCCACATTAAAATATAAAGGATAACCTGCCTGAGCGTGTTAACCATAGTGCCCTGCAAAAAACTAATACTGCGAATGCGTTTTACTTTAGAGAGTTCGAGTCCAAGAATTTTATAGGTGTTCTTATTCAATCGTTCTACTTCCTGGTGCGTAAGGCCCAGACTTTTTACCAACTCAATATTGCGCAGCGATTCTGTGGTAGAACCAGCAAGGGCTGTTGTTTGCCCAACAATATTTTTTTGAATGATTTTTATTTTTTTGCTAAGCTTATTGGTGATGAAGGTGAGTACGGCAATGCCCACGAGATAAGCAACCGGGATACGCCAGTTAATAAAGATGGCTGCATATACAAAAACAAACACTACTCCAATAATTACTCCAAAGAGTATATTAATAAAGCTGGTCATGAATTTTTCTACATCTGATCTTACCTTGGTAAGTATGGATAAGGTTTCACCGCTTCGCTGATCTTCAAACTGCTGGTACGGCAATTTCATGGCGTGTTGCAAACCATCGGTAAAAACCCTGGCACCAAATTTTTGTATTACAACATTTAAAAAATAATCCTGGAAGGCTTTGGCTATGCGGCTTACCATTGCCACCGAGATCGAGAACAACAAAATATAAAAAACGCCCAGCTGCAGGTAAGGTTTACCATCCCGGGTGATATTCTTATAATCCCAGTAAAAGGTAGGTTCAGTAAATCCGCCGGGAGTTCCTTTGTGATCTGCCGCAAGATTTACCAGCTTCCCTAATAAGATGGGATCCAATAAGGAAAAACCAATATTAATGGTGGCTAAAATAAGGGTAACGATCACCAGCCATTTATGCGGTTTTAAGTATTTTAATAATATCTTCATTTGAGGTTGTATTTTGACATGCCGGTATATAGGGAGAAATTTGTGCAAAATTCATTGAATTATTTCAATGAATCAAATAATAAAAAAAATGGTAGTCTGCTATCCGGCCATTACTTCTTATCATAATCAGAAAATTGACCCACTTATGAAATATGTTATATTTATTATCAGTTGCCTGTTCTTTATCAGTTGCGAAAACCAACTGGGAAAATGAAACACCTGAAAGTAGTACCATGGATAGTATTACAGCTGACTGGAAATACCTATACGATTACAGGTTGGTGGCTACGCAGGCAAACCCTGGTGTAATGATAGATAACTTGTTTAGTGAAAATTATGCTCCATTTTCTTATTTTAAAATTTTTCCCGATTCCAGTTTTAAATGGTGGAGAACAGCAATGGAAACACAACCGGCTTCAGGATACGGCGTTTCCGGAAAATTGACCGTTAACAATAATTTACGTTCTTTTAAATGGACTGAAATGGCGGAGACATCCAACGATTTTGTGAGTCAAAACCCTGTATTTCCCGTACGTTACAGCCCTGATTACAAAATTAAATACTTAAGCAGCGATAGTTTGGTTTGTACTTATAGAATAGTGGGTCCCGACGATAACTATTGGTATTGGCATGATGTGTATGTGAAATAATACTATACCCCCCAGCTTTCTCTATCCAGGCTCCTGTATTGAATGGCTTCGGCCAGGTGTTCGGGTTTTATATCATTGCTCCCGGAGAGATCTGCAATAGTGCGGCTTACTTTTAAAATGCGGTCGTAGGCACGGGCACTCAGGTTTAGTTTTTCCATGGCCACTTTAAGTAAATGCTGTCCTGCCGAGCTGATAACACAAATTTCTTTTAGCAACTTGCTGCTCATTTGTGCATTGGCATAAATACCGGGTTGTTCTTTATAACGCTTACTTTGCACTTCTCTAGCAATAATTACCCTTTGCCTAATAACTTCACTTTTTTCTGACACATGAACAGAAGATAATTCACTGAAAGCAACGGGTGTTACTTCTACATGGAGATCAATCCTGTCCAGCAGGGGACCTGATATTTTTCCTACATATTTTTGTACTACACCCGGTCCGCAGATGCATTCCCTTTCCGGGTGATTGAAATAACCACAGGGGCAGGGGTTCATGCTGGCAATGAGCATAAAACTGGCAGGAAAATCCAATGCAATTTTTGCACGACTGATGGTCACCCTTCTTTCTTCCATGGGTTGACGCATTACTTCCAGCACTGTTCTTTTAAACTCCGGCAGTTCATCTAAAAATAAAACACCATTGTGGGCGAGCGAAATTTCACCGGGTTGCGGATTGCCGCCACCTCCTACCAGCGCTACATCGCTGATGGTATGATGCGGGCTACGGAAAGGCCTTTTGCTTACCAATGTCGCATTTTCAGGAAGCTTTCCCGCTACACTGTGTATTTTAGTTGTTTCCAATGCCTCGTGTAAACTCAGGGGTGGGAGAATGGTAGGTAATCTTTTTGCCAGCATGGTTTTGCCGGCCCCGGGCGGGCCTATAAGAATAGCATTGTGCCCACCGGCGGCGGCAATTTCTAATGCCCGCTTAATATTTTCCTGTCCTTTTACATCGCAAAAGTCAACATCAAAATTGCTTTGTGCGTAGGCAAATTCCTTACGGGTATCCACTACGGTTGGCTGAAGGGTTTCTTCATTTTTAAAAAAATTAATCACTTCTTTTATATGTGATACACCATAAACTTTTAAATTATCTACAAGGGCTGCCTCTCTTGCATTGGAAAGCGGGACGATCAATCCTTCAAAACCTTCTTTGCGGGCCTGGATGGCAATGGGTAAGGCTCCCTTGATGGGCCGTACTATTCCGTCTAAACTCAGCTCACCCATGATCACGAATTTTTCCAACCTTTCCGGATGGGCAATTTGTTCGGTGGCACCTAAAGTTCCAATAGCAATAGGCAGATCAAAGGCAGTGCCCGATTTTTTAATATCAGCCGGAGCCAGGTTTACCACCAGCTTGGTGCGTGGCATATAGTAATTAATGGATTTAATGGTGCTTTCTACCCGTTGCAGGCTTTCTTTTACTGCATTATCCGGCAGGCCAACAATAAAATAATTTCTTCCTTTACTGTTCACATTTACCTCTACGGTGATGTTAATTGCTTCTACGCCATAAACAGCGCTGCCAAATGTTTTTATAAGCATGGGTACTTCTTTGCCGGACAATATAAGGCATAGGATGTAGTAAAATATGGGGAAAAAACGGAAAAGGGAAGGGGATAACAGATATTGGATACTGGATACTAGATGCTGGTCCTGCATCTATCAAAGATCTCCCAGCATCCAGTATCCAGTATCTATCACAATTCTTCCAGCATTTTTACCACCCCTTCTCTTTTTAAAATAAGGTAACCCAACCGGTCGTTGCTGATGCCGTCTTTCAACTGGTAGCTAAAACTCAGTTGCCCGTCTTCTGCCGTTGTTTCAAAATAATTGAAATGAATATTGGTATGCACTTTTAATGCGTCCCCTATTTCATATAAATGGGTGGAAAGAATAAAGAGTGAATTTTTTATTTTGAGAAAGCCTTCTATTACCGCCAGGCTGCATTTCATGGCATCCTGTACATTGGTGCCTTTAAACAATTCATCAATTAAGATGAGCCATTTTTTTCCATCATTTACTTTGTTGATGGTGGCTTTGATGCGCTGCACTTCATTAAAAAAATAACTTTCGCCCTTGCTGATGTTGTCCATTACATTGATGTTACTTAACAATCCATCAAAAACAGATAACTGCATTTCTTTTGCCGGTACCCCCATTCCGGTGTGTGCTAAAAAAACTGAAATGCCAACCGACTTAATGAAAGTGCTTTTGCCAGCCATATTCGCCCCGGTAAGAAATAGAAAATTACCTTTGCGGTTTAAACTGATATCATATGGTACTGCTGAAAATAAAAGGAGATGATACAAACCTTTTACTTCCATGAAAGGCTCTTTTGAATCTACAAATTCGGGGAAGACCAGCTGATATTTTTTCATAGCCACGCCCATGCCCCACCAGGCGTCTAACTGCGAATAGATATCCAGCAATTCGAGCATTTTGTTTTTATAATTAAACCGGGCAAATTGTGCAAACTGTAGTTGTTGCGGAACAGGAACATCCGCTGCTTTCTCAAATCTTTCTACCACTGCAAGATTTTCAATACTGGTAAGTTTTTTAACCTTTAGCAATAATTGTTGTAAAGGGGCCGGACAATCTTCCACCACAAATAAAGAAAGTATTTCCTTCATACCCTTAATGAAATCGAAACAATGAATGCCGGAATATTTCATGAGAGAATAATCCGGGCTGTGAAATAGTTTATAGGTGAAAGCATCTAACTGGCTCACCTGTTTTGGAAGCGCATCTATCACTGTGCCGTAAAAACGTTCTATCACCATAATGGTTCCATTACTGATACGCTTTGGCCACTGCGCATTTTTCTGATCGATAAGGCGGATGGTGTTTTGAATATTTAAAATGGCTTCCATTCCATTGAGGGGTGATGCCAGGTTTCTTCTCAACTGTTCACGGCCGTTACTGGTTAGTGTACAATCGATATAACTGAAAACGGAAAAATCTTCTTCCGCATTAAAAATAGCGAGGTCGTTGAGCGTTGTTTTGTCTGTTTCCATTCCGTAGTTTAATTATCTGTCGAACAAAATTCGTTGGCCTTTGTAAGATTCATTGAACTGGTTATTTTCATATACCCTATTTCCATTAACCATGGTATGTGTTATACTGGCAGGCATCTGAAAACCATCCAGCGGTGTCCAGCCACATTTGTAATACACATTGCCAGCCGTAATTGTTTGGGGTTTATTAAGATCCGCTACCACCAGGTCTGCAAAATATCCTTCCCGGATATATCCTCTTTCTTTTATTTGAAAACATTCGGCTACAGCATGACTCATTTTTTGTACTATTTTTTCCATGGATATTTTTCCAAGGCTGTGATAATACAACATTAATTGCACCGCATGCTGTACCAGGGGTAAACCGGAATGGGCATGTTCGTAGGGTGGCGCTTTCTCTGCCAATAAATGCGGAGCGTGATCCGTAGCAATTACATCCAGCCTGTCATCCAGCAAGGCTTCCCACAACGCAGCTTTATTATAGGCTGCCTTGATGGCGGGATTGCATTTTATCAGGTAGCCTTCCTTCCCGTAATCATCTGCAGTAAAATGTAAATGATGCACACATACTTCGCTGGTAATTCTTTTTTCTTTTAACGGCAGCATATTGCTAAACAATTGCAATTCTTTTTCTGTACTGATATGCAGAATGTGTAAACGGCTGTCGTATTTTTTTGCGAGTTGAATGGCATTTAGTGAAGATTGAAAACAGGCATCTTCATTACGAATAATGGGATGATGGTGGGCAGTTAATTCAACATTGCGCTGCTTCAGCATTTCATAATTTGCTTTAATGATCCTTTCATCTTCGCAATGCGTAGCGATCAGCAATTCGCTTTCGCTGAAGATTCGGTTGAGCGTATTGTAATTATCCACCAGCATATTGCCGGTACTGCTTCCCATAAAAATCTTTAAGCCGGCAATTTCATTTTTTCGTTCATTGATGCGGAGTGCCTGGTCTGAATTATCGTTGCTTACTCCCATAAAAAATGAATAATTGGCGAGAGAAGTTTGTTTTGCAATACTGTATTTATCTTCCAGTAGTTCAGGCGTGAGTGCATTGGGTATGGTGTTGGGCATTTCCATGAAACTTGTTACACCACCTGCAACAGCGGCTTTGCTTTCTGTATAGATGGTTGCTTTATGTGTAAGCCCCGGCTCCCTGAAATGTACCTGGTCATCAATAGCACCGGGCAAAAGATATTTCCCTTCGCCGTTTATTTCTGTAGCTACTCCTTTTATTTGAATGTTGTTATCGATCCGCTCAATTCTTTCGCCACTAACCAAAACATCTTTTGTTTGTGTTTTACCTTCATTTACTACCTGTATGTTTTTAAAAAGGTATTTTTGCATATCTTGAATATTAGATTTTCAATTTAACTAAAACCAGATGCAAATTATTAAAAGCCTGATCAAACTCTTTGTTTTTATTTGCCCGGTTGCCGGTTTTGCGCAATCCACTTATTTAAACCAGGGTTCTAAAGACTATCATTTTATTGACAGGCTTGAAATAAAGCAACAAACCAATACAGACCTTAATTTTTCTACATTAAAACCTTATAACAGGAGATACATTATCCAGGAAGCCGGTTTTTTGGATAGTGCCCGCTTTGGATACACCGATTCTACGGGAATGGATATGTATAAAGAATGGACGGATCTTGCGCTAACACCGGTAGATGAATACAATATGCAAAGCCTGTTTATGAATAACAGTGAGTGGTATAAAGGTCCGCAGGAAGGATTTACCAGCCGGAAACCGGTATTAAAAGCTTTTTATAAAACAAAGGCAAATTTTTACGAAGTAAATACAAAAGATTTTTTCCTGGCGGTAAATCCTGTATTACAGCTGAGCTTTGGTAAAGAGCAGGATAATGATGAAGCCCTGTATTTTAACAGCAGGGGCGTAACTGTGAGAGGAATGATAGGAAAAAAAATAGGATTTTCTGCTTACATGACGGAGAACCAGGAAAGGGGACCTACTTATTTTAAAGAAATGGTGGGCGGTTTAAGAGCGGTACCCGGGGTAGGATTTTACAAACCTTTTAAAACACAAGGCGTTGATTATTTTGATGCCCGTGGTTATATAACCTTTAATGCTGCAAAATACATTGACTTTCAATTGGGATATGATAAAAATTTTATTGGTAATGGTTACCGAAGTTTATTCCTGAGTGATTGGGGAAACAGTTATCTGTTTGCCAAGATAAATACAAGGATATGGAAATTTAACTACCAGAATATTTTCATGGAACTGATGCCCCAGTTCACCAAAAAAGGAGATTCATTGCTGCCACGTAAATATGCAGCTATGCATCACCTTAGTATGAATGTAACCAAATGGTTAAACATAGGATTATTTGAAGGCGTTGTGTTTGGCAGAAAAGATCATTTTGATTTTCAATACCTTAATCCAATTATTTTTTACAGGCATATTGAGGGTACTGTTGGCAGTCCTGATAATGCTGTTGCAGGTTTGGATTTTAAAGCGAACGTTGCGCACAGGTTACAGTTTTACGGACAGGTGTTACTGGATGAATTTAAACTGGATAGAATAAAGGCCAACGATGGCTGGTGGGCAAATAAATATGGTATTCAATTGGGCGCAAAATACATTGATGCATTTGGTGTTAAAAATCTTGATCTCCAGGGAGAGGTTAACAGGGTAAGACCTTTTACCTATTCTCACTATGACACAATTGCCAATTACACGCATTACAACCAACCATTGGCGCACCCGCTCGGTGCTAATTTTAATGAAATAATCGGCATTATAAATTACCAGCCAGGTCCGAAATGGTACATTCATGCAAGAGCATTATTTTATCAGAAAGGATTGGATAGTAGCGGCTATAATGCCGGTGGAAATATATTCAGAAATTATACAGAACGGTTCAATATCGATAATGGTTATGATGTGGCCGGTGGGAAAAAGATGACGGTACTCAATGCATTGTTATCACTCAGCTACGAATTCAGGCAAAATCTTTTCTTTGATGCCAGCATTCAACAAAGAAATTTCAAATTTGAAGGATCGGCAGCGAGTACACAAAGTACTTTTGCCACATTGGGAGTGAGGTTGAATATGTTTAGAAGACAGTATGATTATTGATAACCTGATAGTGGGGGCTATATAAAAAAAGGAACCAAAGCGGTTCCTTTTTTTATAGTAATATTTTGTGATTATTCTACGGTTAATGAAAAAGTAATCGTTCTGGAATTGATCTTATCTATCACGTTGGAAAATTTCAGGCTTTCATCTCTTGCATGTACGTTGCTAAGGCCCCAGCTTACTTTTAACTCAGGTGTGAGTACAAAAACCGGGAAATAAAAATGAAACCCGAGCCCTGCCTCTACTCCATAATCCAGCTTGTTGAGCTTCATTAACTGGTTGGAGCTTTTGGTGTCCTTGTTGGCGGCAAAATCATATTCTGCTTTTACGCCTGCCATCATGTAAACCCTTAAATTATTAATACGATCGCTGTTGAATTTTATCTGTACAGGAAAGGCCAGTGTAATGCCCTGGATCTTTCGTATACTGACCGTATCTTCTCCGGCCGGCCTGTTGGGATATTTTAATGTATACTGGAATGCTTTTTCTGTAAATATTAAACTCAGCGGGAAAGTTCTCAGGTCAAAATGATAATTCAGTTTTTTATTAACCATCCAGGAAAGATTGATACCTGTACTGTTGATACTTTCTACCACCATTACACTATCTCCCTGTAAAAAAATCGGGTGATGGGTAAAGTTGTAATGGGATTGGTTAACGCCTATGTTGATACCAAAATGAAAAGGTTTAAAGTCATGATTCTCCTGGTTAAGATACCGCTCCTGTGCAAACGACAGGGCCGGGCTTAACAGGAGTGCTGCTATAAATGCTGTTATTTTTTTTCTCCGCAATAGATGCTGCATATGCCTAAACTCAGTGGTTTGTATTGTAAGTTAGCGTATCCCAGGTTATCCAGAATGGCTGTAAAATTTCCCCCTTCCGGGAATTTTTTAATTGATTTGTCGAGATATTGGTATGCGTTGCGGTTTTTCGAAAAAAGCTTGCCCATATTTGGCGCCACGATTTTCATATACAGGTTATAGAAAGATCTTGCAAAGATCCATTTTGGCTGGCTAAATTCAAGCACCACCAAACGGCCACCGGGTTTAAGTACGCGTAATATCTCACTCAATCCCTTCTCCAGGTTTTGAAAGTTACGAACGCCAAAAGCTACGGTTACCGCGTCAAACGAATTGTCGGCAAAGCTTATTGTTTCACTATCACCCTTTAACAATTCTATAGTATTTTGTAAACCCTGGCTCTCCACTTTCTTTCTTCCTACTTGCAGCATACCCTCGCTGATATCAATACCGGTAATGGTGGTAGGTTTAAGCAAACGGGATGCCATAATAGCCACATCTGCTGTTCCTGTAGCCACATCCAATATTTTTTTTGGTTGCAACTCTTTTAAATATGCCAATGCTTTTTTGCGCCACAAAATATCCATACCGCCGCTAAGTGTCCTGTTCAAAAAATCATAGCGAAAAGCTATATCATCAAACATACCGGCTACCTGGTCTTTTTTGCTTTGCTCGCTGCTTTGGTCAGGAACTATACTGTCGTGTGCAAACTTTGTCATACAATGCTGCAAATATAAGTTGTTTGCCGCTGCAGCCTGCAACCACATTAGAATTATTGCTTTGATAAACGTTAATTTTGCGGCTTACATTAGAATATTTATGCAGATTAAAACAGCCACTTACCTTATCAGCAGTCCTGATTTTGAAAAATGCCCGGTAGCAGACAGGCCTGAATACGCTTTCATCGGGAGAAGTAATGTGGGTAAATCATCGCTCATAAATATGCTCTGCAATAATGAGAAGCTGGCAAAAACTTCTGGTTCTCCGGGCAAAACACAATTGATCAACCATTTTGAGGTAGTGAGCACATCAGCTGCTACGGACACTAAAAAAGAGGTGGCTTACAAATGGTACCTCGTGGATCTGCCGGGTTATGGATTTGCAAAAGTAAGCATCAGCAGCAGGCGGCGGTGGGAGCAAATGATTGAAAACTATCTTCGTAAAAGGGAGAATCTTGCACAGGTATTTGTATTGATAGATGCACGACATAGTCCTCAAAAGATAGACCTGGAATTTTTGGAGAACCTTAAAAAATGGGAAATTCCCTTCAGCCTTGCTTTTACTAAAAGTGATAAAGAGAACCAGCGGGTGGTAAGTAAGAATGTAAAAGATTTTTTAGCTGCCATGCGACAGACATGGATGTTTTTACCGCGGCATTTTATAACCAGTGCGGTCAGGAGATCTGGCAAGGATAAATTGCTGGGGTATATTAATGAGATGAATGAGGAGTTGGGGGGAGAAGAAACACAAGTAAACTGGAAATAAGGAATTAAGTAATTGGGAGGCTAATCCTAAATTCGTAAAACTATATATAGGGAGTAATAGGGAAACAAATTCTGTGGCGGATCATTTTACTGATCAACCAAACTACTAATCAACTAATTCCTAACTACTAATTGACCGCCTTATCCGCACAGCAGCTACTTGCAAAAGCTTCTGGTTTGGCTTTAAAAGCAAAGCCCATCCCCAGGATATAACCCATGGCTTCTCTTAGTGCTTCATTGCTTTTAAATTGCGGATTGGTGTTAATGTCGGCATGCACTTCCATATCTACATTGTATTCTGTAAACAGGTTGCAGAGTTCGTAAGCGATCTCAATGCTTTTGGCAACTTCTACCAGCATTCTTTCTTTAATGCTGTACTTGTGCTGCGTTTTTTCGTTGTGAAGAAACATGAATCCTCCATGCCCTTCTCTTAAAAAAACGATCACAGTTGCAAACTCGGTGTCTTTACCTTTTACCTGGCTGTCTGTTCCGATGCATACTTTTAATTTGTAGCCTTCGGAAGTCTCTCTTTTAATGGCTTGTACCACCGCATCCCTGATAGGGAGCTGTATGGTATCGCCGTTGAATTTTCTCCAAAGCATATATATAAATGGTTTTCTTAAAGTTAACCATAAAAACAGGATGGAAGATGAAGGAAAGGTTAAGGGTAGAGGGAATTGTGAATAAGTGGAAAAACGGGAGTGGTTAGTGGGAAGTACTTAATGGGAAGTGGGTAGGTGTTGGGCAGAGGTTAGTAGTTGGTAATTGTTAATTAGTGGAAGCATCCGCAATTTAAACGATCAAATCCGTGTAATTGGTGCAATCCGATTAATTCGTGATAAAAAAAAGAGGACAGCCCCTAACGCTGCCCTCTAAACTTACACATGAATCTACCTTACTGTTTTATAATACGCTCCGATTGTTTGGCACCCGAACCAACGAGCTGTAGAACATACATACCCGAAGGTTGGTTCGTAAGATAGATCATGTTCATTCCCATTGTGCCCTTACCGGATGCAATGGTTCTGCCGTTTATATCTGTTAATAGATATTGAAAATTTTCTGCTGCATTTACCCTGATATCCTGCTGTACAAAAGTAGAAACGTTGAATGGTTTTCCTGCGCTTTCAGTTGATTTAAGCGCTACTACATTTGAATAAGCGGTTTCATTAATTACAGAAGTTACTTTTAACCTGTAATACAAAATACTGTTTTGGTATGCTGTGTATTCAAACGAATTCCTTGCAGCATTTATTGTACTTAGTGGCGCAAAATTTCTTCCGTCGATTGACATTTCCAGTACAATTGTTTTGATAGGTTCATCAGCAATGATACTCCAGTTAAGGCTATGCTTCGATTTATTTACAGCACCGATTAATGTAATTTCATGAATAGCCAGGGCTCCCCTGAAACCTACCATATTGTATGATCCAAGACTACCGTAATCGCTTGCAAATTCGTTGCCCGCACCAGATACCAGGAAATAATAAGTGCCTGCATTCAATGTTGTATCAATGGTAGTACTCATGCTATTGGATGGATTGTATGTTCTTATTAAGTTGCTGCCATTGTACAGCTGCACCTGTACATCGAGGTTTGCACCTGTACTGTAAGTTCCTACACTGTAGGGCGTAACTTCCATATGAAAGGTGGACGCCTGTGTAACCACATATTGAAATGCATCTTTATCAACCGCAGTAGTAATGATACCTTCTTTGCTAAAAGAAGCATTTAAATTTGTAGCTCCCGCATTCATCAATTCTGCATAATCATCTGACCGGTATGTAAAACCATTTTGTGAGGTAATGATGGTAAGATTGTCCTGTGTATTGGCACAGCCGTAAGGAGTGGGGCCATCGTTCCAACCGGTCATATTCCTGTTGTAACTATTACCCATTACCGGGGCCCAGCCTGTTTCGCCGGCACCATTACCTGTGTTATATGTTTCCGTTAAAGTACAGTTTCCGTTGTATTTCGATTGGTGACTTAAACCAACCGTATGCCCGCTTTCATGCGACACACATTCAGCAATGAATTTTGCATTACCCAGCCTGTCACTAAAAACAAAACCAGGTGTATCATCACCCCAGGTAAAGGAACCTGTGTAGGAAATACCTCCTACACCGGGGCGCCAAGCGCTGGTGGGTGTAACAATAATCCTTATCCGCTGGTTTACCGGGGCCGCAATAAATGCAGAAAGACTGGTAGTGATGTTTACATTAAAGGGACGGTAATCTTCAGAAACCCTGTTAAAGATTTCGGTCATTTGTGCTGTTGTAAGTTGTGCAGGTTCACAGTTTAAAGTATTTCCACTATTCCAATAGGCTGCATTTACTGTTTCTCCGTCAAAATCAATGTAGATAGTAGCCGTGGCATTGCTGAAGCTGTTCAGTGCCGGCACCTGCGCCATTAGCCCGGCAGGTAGCGCCAAAGCAAAAAGGCAGATTAATTTTAGTGTAAAGTTTTTCATTTGTTTGGATTTGGTAGATGATAGTTTAGGGATATCAGTTCTTATCAGAGGAAACAGCCCTCCAGTACTCTGTCTGTTTCAAATTTTTGAAGTTGATAGGAGCCGGCTGCAGTTTTTTTAATTTCAAACCCATCAGCAGCTCTTTCATTAATAATACGTCCGTTATAGGAAATGCTCTGATCGGCATTGGTTACCTTTGAAACCTGTAGCATCGCATTGTTGAAGGCGGTAGAACGAATAATAACAGTTTGCATATTGCTATACTTCATTTCGTTTCGCAGAACCTTACAGGGAAGGATAAGATTATTTCCAAAATCAATAACAGCATCCTGGTCTCTGACGAGGCTGAAAATATTTTGCAAACAAATTTCCGAAACGCTTAAAGTAGATGGATAGGAAGCAAACAACTTAGGTTTTACTTCTGCGGATTGTTGAGCGGTAGCGCCGGCATAGGTGCACAGGCATACCGATAACATCAACATGGTTTTTCTTAAGGACAACATGATGTTTGTGTTTAGTAAGTAGATATTGGACAGAGTTCTGTTAACTAAAACGCATCATAGCCGCCTTTATTATGCAGCGAAAGATTTTTTTTGGGGATGTGGGCAAAACAGGGATCAATATTGATTGGTAGAAAGCATTACGAGGGTGCAGGCTTCCAGGGTTTCAATGTTTTTTTCTCCCGCAAGTGCTTCTAATTCAGGATTTTCGGTGCCGGGGTTAAAAATGATCCTTTTGGGATTTAAAGAGAGGATATAATCGTAGTACGGTTGTTGGTTAACCGGGTTCAGGTAAAGGGTTACTGTATCAATATCTTTCAATGGCGGTGTGCCTGTAACAATCTCAATGTTATTTACGCTTCCTTTCCTTTTACCGATCGCCTCAACCGGGTGTCCATAATTTTTTAATTTATTTACCGCAAGGTAGCTGTAACGTGCCGGGTTTTCGGAAGCACCAATAACCAGTGTTTTTTTTGAGGCCATGTTTGTTAATTTATAAACCTGTTTTTTAATTCGGGTGTCGGGATCATACAACTATCTCTTTTACCAAACCATTTATACCTGTTCCCGGATATAAAATTATAAAACCAATCCCTGATAAATGCTGGTACAATAATAAAGCCATAAAGCAATTTTACCGCCCCGGATAATTTGCGGGCTACTTTTAATGCTGCCGCGGACCTGGTGTGCGCTTTACCATTTTCTATCAATACAAAAGAAGCAAAATCGCTTTGTGGTAACTGGTATTGCTGCAGCAATTGCTGACCGCTATCGCTTTGTAAAGATGCAAAGCGGAAGATGGCTGCTTTATCATGCCGGATAACATACTGTACCGACCCGTTGCATAAATTGCACACACCATCAAATAATATAACCGGCCCTTCATTCATAAGGTAAATTTAAAACAAATGATATGCTTTACGGGGCGTTTGATTTACTATATCGGTAAAAGCTTTATTAATGCTGTCAAATTCAAAACGATAACCAGTTTGCAATAGCTTTGTTGGCAATACCCACCTGCTCTTGAGGATCAGTTCTGTTTCGGTGCCAATAATGCCTGCGCCAATTTTTAGCATCCATTCATAAGCCGGTAAACCAAATTTGTGGCCGGTAACTTTTCGCAAGGTTTTCATAAATACTTCATTGGTTACCGGGTCAGGGCTGCAGCAATTATAAACGCCTTCCATTTCGTTATGATCATAAATCCATTCAATAATATTGCAGGTATCCCTTATGTGCACCCAGCTATACATTTGTTTGCCGCTGCCCTGCCTTCCTCCCAAACCAAACTTTAATAAATTAAAATAGGGGATGATTACACCATCATTTCCAAGTGTTACTGCCATGCGCAATGCAACTTTCCTCGTAAAAGGGGTTAGTATATCGAAGAATGATTTTTCCCAGGCCTTGCAAACCTGTACACTAAAGTCATTTTGTATTTCACCGGTATATTCATCCTGTGGCCTGTCTGTTGCATGGCGGTAAATGGTAGCAGAAGCTGCATTGATCCAGAGCTTAGGCGGAGCCAGGCAATCCCGTATAACCTCCCCTAAAATTGAAGTGGGTTGGGTGCGGCTGCTAAAAATTTCTTCTTTATTTTTTTGAGTATAGCGGCAGTTTACTGATTTGCCGCAAAGATTTATCACCATGCCGGCCCCTTCCAATTCCTGTGTCCAGTTGCCTTTGCTGGCAGCATCCCACAATATATATCGTGTATTTGGAATATTGCCAGGAGCTGTATGCTGCTGGTATAAATTAGTTTGTGTGTTTTTAATACCACGGGTCAATACGATCACTTCATCCTTTTCGGCAAAATGTTTAATAAGTGCCGTGCCGATAAAACCTGTACCGCCTGCTATAATTATTTTTCTTTTCATTGTTGTTGAGTGTTTAGTACCCTTTTTTTATTGTCAGATATCGCCCTGTTTCTCAATTTAAAAAATATGTAAAGATTGAGGAAATGCATAGCGCCTAAAATGAGAATGATAAGGCCTATCTTGATGCTTAGTTTTTCAAGCACCTGTTGAAAATTTAATACATCTTCATGTATTTGTAAAGTGTAAATGGCGTAACCAAGGTTAATAAGATAAAAGCCTACCAGTAATAAATTATTTACGCTATCTGCCAGTTCTTTATTTCCATGAAAGATATCATATAAAAATACCCTGCCATTTTTAAATAAAGTTTTGGCAACCCAAATGGTCAATCCAATTGTTAGTACTAAATACAGTGTGTAAGTAATGATGATCTGGTTCATAAGTATATATTTTAAAATTTGAGTAACCTGTTTAAGAAGCCAGGAAAAAGAGGAAGCTACCTACGCACAGCATATTTATAGCAACCACCAGTTTGTTGTTTTGAACGATTCCCGCATAGGTCATTCTGCGGATATATTCCCTGGCTATAAAAAAACCTATCATACCAAAAGAGCAATTAATTGAACCCGCTCCGATAATATTTTGAAAAACCTGTAGCGGTAACAACAGCAGCATGGTAAGCATTGCCAGCATATTTACCTGTCCGAGGTATTCCAGCCCTTTTTGTTTGCCTAATAGAATGGCTATACCAATATTTATAGCTACAAAACTGAAATGAGCTATTTGCATTGCTTCAAAACCGGCAGTGGAGAAGATGCCTTTTTTAAAAACAGGGATACACAATGTAAACAGCCAGCTATTCAATAACAAGCCGGTGATAAGGAAGAGTATACGATACCTGCTGCTAAAATCAGGGCTGCAGTCGTATCTAATGCTTTTTGTTGCAACAATAACTTTCCTGTTATAAGAAACAAGTTTATACAATTTTTTCAGCAGCCAGTGCAGGGGAGCAAAGTTCCCTGCTTTTTTTATCCATGGCATTTTTGCGCTTAAAATTTCCAATAATGCATCAATGCCATACCATACCTTACCTGTGCTGTTGTCTATTAAAGGAATTTCATTATGGCACCTTGCCTTGTCTAATTTTTCCAGCAATTCAGGAGCTGTTTCATTAAAATGTTTCCTGCCTTCTTTTTCCAGTAAACCTGTTTTTACAAATGCACCGGTGTAGGCAACGCAGAGTGGACATTCCTTATCATATATAAGCGTTTTCATACAATGATCATTTAAGTAAAGCAAGAGGTCTTTGCATTTTTACGTAAATTTCTGCATAGCAAAGCCAGGTATAATAGATGGCCATTAAGGGGGCTGCCACAACGAGGGGGAATAAAACAAACATCAGAACAGGGTCGTATGTAAGTCCGATAAGAGAAAATGCTACGATGATTCCTACCAGTATATGATATGTATACCGTCTGTCGCCCCTATGAGTAAACCATCGGTTGAATACATGTATGCTCATGCTTACAATCTGCCAGCCTCCTACAATATAATAAGCTATGAGAAAGGAACGGTCGAATTGTACCAGGCTAAATATAAAAGAGCCGATAATTAATAGAACACTTATCCAAAAATCTATTATTTTATATTTTTTCATAACTGTAAATTTTAAAATTTCAGAAAAATATGAAAATACCAGTGCTTAAAAAAGCCGGTTTAAGCGGCCGGTGATATATTTATTTAAACATTTTTAGCATACTACCTGTAAACCAGTTTTCTTCTGCTTTTATTAATAAGTCGAGTGTTTTATCTGCCTGCAGGCCCAGTTTTTTTATGCTGCCAATAACCTGTGTAAATTGCTGTACGGCTTTGTCTTTTTTATCGCCTTCCACATTTTCGAGCTGGCTTAGCAATTTGATCATGGGATCCAGTTCTCTTTTTTTTCTTTCTTTAATGATCTGTGTTGCCACTTTCCAGATGTCTTTTTCAGCGGTAAAATATTCTTTTCTTTCCCCGGAAATGATCACCCTGTCTACCAGTCCCCAGCCAATTAATTCCCGGATATTCATGTTTACATTTCCCCGGCTGATGCTGAGTTCTTCCATGATCTCATCCTGCGTAAGCGGGTTAATGCTCACCAGCAACAATGCATGTATCTGCGCCATGGTGCGGTTAATGCCCCATTGGGTACCAAATGCTCCCCAGCTGCTGATGAATTGTTGTTTGGCTTCTGATAATTTCATAACACAAATATAAGTCGTGTTTCTGAATTTTCAAAAAATATTGAAAACAAATTTTATTCTTTCCGAACATATTTAATATCCACCCTTGCATTAACGGTGTAATCTGAGGATACCCTTAATTCAAATTTTTCTTTTCCCGACCAGATGGTCAGATAGGCAGTATTGGGAGGAATGCTGCCAAGGTTATTGGCCATTAATTCGATGGACTGAATGGTATCTTTCTTAACAGGGATAGTAGTTTCAAACGCCTTTGCCGTTAACCCGAGCTGGTTGATTATAATTTTTCCGTCCAGGAAAACCGTTACCGTATCGTTGTCTATCTCACCGTTATCGTGAAGCGTTAATTTTATACTATCTGCATTTGTAATAATTGTATTGACCAGCTGCGATTTTCTTGTTTCTTTTTGTTTACCCAGTTCCATGATCTTTGGATCCTCATTTGGAATTGGAATGGAACCTGGTTTATTATCAGCGGTGCCGGTAGTAATAGGCTTTGAACTATCTGCTAAATGGCCGGCCGGATTGACAACCGGGAGTTTGGCAGCTATAAGTTTCGTGGTTTCAATATCACCGGATACTTTCCTGTAACTAATGGGAGAGCCCAGCCCAAATGACAGGATCTTTGCTACGGTTTGTTTAGGTACTCCTGTACCTTTAAGATATTCCATCTCTCCCACTTTGGAATAAATAAGGCGGTAATTACTCAAACCATGCGACAAGGTTCTTTCAATAAAACTGGTATTTACGCCCCTGAGCTTTTTTGTGGAATCATTGTAAATACCTTCAAAGTTTGCTTTGCAATAACCCATACCAGTATCATAGGTAAAACCAAAACAGGAATCGCCTACCTGTATGATCACTATTTTATAATCTCCCGACATTCCCTGCCAGGTACCGGTGAGGTTCTGGGCATAGTTTTTTTGCAACGCAAGCGTGCATAATGTTACCAGTAAAAAACAGTATTTCATAAAAAAGGCGTTAGCATATAATTGCTAACGCCCGTAAATATAATAAGGAAAATTTACACCAGCATGGTTACCGGGTTCTCCATGTATTTTTTTAAGGTTTGCAGGAAGGCTGCCCCTACGGCTCCATCTACACTTCGGTGATCGCAGCTTAAGGTTAGTTTCATAACATTGGTTACGCCAAAACCATCGCCTTTTTTAACCACTATTTCTTTAATACGGCCTACGGCTAAGATAGCACTATCCGGCGGGTTAATGATGGCAGTAAATTCTTCAATGTCCATCATCCCTAAATTAGAAATGGTGAATGTGTTGCCACTGAATTCATTTGGCTGCAGTTTTTTATCCTTTGCTTTTGCATACAGTTGTTTCGCATCAGCAGCAATCTGCGACAATGATTTCTGGTCAGCAAAACGGATAACCGGAACGATCAAACCTTCCGGTAGAGCCAGCGCACTGCCAATATGAATGTGATGATTCTGGCGGATAAAATCTCCCATCCAGCTACTGTTTACATCAGGGTGTTGACGAAGTGCCACTGCACAGGCTTTTATCAGCATATCGTTGAAGGAGATCTTAACCGGGCTTACTTCATTCATAGCCGTACGTGCCGTCATGGCGTTATCCATGTTGACCTCCATTGTGAGGTAAAAATGCGGCGCACTGAATTTACTTTCTCCCAGTCGGCGTGCAATTACTTTGCGCATTTGCGTCAACGGAACATCTGTATGACCTTCCTGCCCGGCCGGCGTAAAGCTTGCCACCGGAGTTCCTGCCACCGTTGCTGATTTCGATTCTGCCGCTACAGGTTTTGCAGCAGACGGAACAAAGCCATCAATATCTTTTTTAGTTATTCTTCCACCATCGCCACTTCCATTAACCTGGGAAAGGTTGATACCTTTTTCTTCTGCCAGTTTTTTAGCGAGGGGAGAGGCTTTGATGCGATCGGAAGTGCCCTGATCCTGTTTACCGGATACTGGTTCCCCGCTAGCAGCTGCTGTGTTGTTAGTATTTTCAGTTGCGGCGGAAGCTTCGGTGGTCTGTGGTCGGTTGTCGGGGGTCGCCGCTGCTCCATTCCCTCCGGATTTTTCCGCTGCCACAAAAGCTGCCACATCTGTACCTTCTTTACCAACAATAGCGATGATCTCGTTTATTTTAGCAGCTTTGCCAGCCTCTACGCCAATGTATAATAAAGTGCCTTCTTCATAGCCTACTACTTCCATGGTGGCTTTGTCTGTTTCAACTTCAGCCAATACATCGTCTGCCTTAACCTTATCCCCCACAGCTTTGCTCCAGGATATGATCTTTCCTTCTGTCATGGTATCGCTCAACAGGGGCATTCGTATCTCTTTGGCTCCTGCAGGTAGTTCAACTTTAGAACCCGTTGCCTGTTTCTGGTTATTCGCTTCTGGTTTCTCGTTGGGAGTTTGGGGTTTGGCAGGGTCTTCAGCTTTTGCCGGAGCTTCAGAGGTCGGTTGTTGGCTGTCTGTGGTCTTATTCTCCAGCAAACCTTTGTAATCTTCTCCATCCTTACCCACTACTGCAATGATCTCGTTGATCTGTGCGGCTTTACCTGCTTCCACGCCAATATATAACAGGGTGCCATCTACATATCCCACTACTTCCATAGTGGCTTTATCTGTTTCTACTTCAGCCAGTACATCATCTGCTTTCACTTTATCACCTACCGCTTTGTTCCATGATATGATCTTCCCTTCTGTCATCGTATCGCTCAAAAGCGGCATGCGTATTACTTCTGCCATAATCTTAAATTCAAATTTTGTGAAATGAGGCCCGAAATTAATGCAAAAACAGCATAATTATCAAGGTTTTGGGGTTTTTCAATTGTTGGACGATTGTTGTATGACAATTATTGATTATTAATTAATGATTATTGTAAACTTCGATTGTTTTATCCTATTTATTCGCTGCAGCCAGTAATTAATAATCAGTAATTAATAATCCTTACCATTAACCAATATCCAGCCGCAATTTTTCTTTGAGCAGCTTTACATTCGGGTACTGATCTGCCATCAACAGGAATTTTTGTTTGCCGGTAAGCGTTGTTACGGGCTGCTCTTCATCTACTACCGCATTTTTATTAACCAACAACTGGTAGGTGAGGGAACGGTTGCGAAACTTTTTGGTAAAATGTTCTATCAATCCAGCCCTTTCCACTTCTACAAATTTGGACTGCATGGCATTTTCAACAGTAATTTCAAAACTATTGTCATCAACTATATTCAATGTTGCCATTCCAAAAATGGTCACAGAGGAATGGTTCTTATTTTTCTTCAGTATCTCAATGTATTCATTCCAGCCCTCCTGCAATTTTTGCTGCGTTAGCAAAATACTTTCTACGCCCGGTATGTTATTTTGTTGCGCAATTTTTTCCCTCAGTTTTTTCAGGGAGCCCAGGGGAGCTGGAGGAGCAGTTGTACTAATGTTAACCGGTGTTTCTTTTTTAGCAAGAAGAACAGGTTCCGGGATTTCAACCAGCAGGCTTGCTTCTTCTTTTACTGCGGTATTTTTTACTGCTTTTAGGGGGGCAACCTGTTCATTTTTCAACCGGATAACCGGCAATGCCCGAAAGGCTACCGGTTTTGCATTATCTGTCAGTTTTTTTTTAATTAAACCGCTGTCGGCCTGTTGTACTTCTATCGCCTGCTGCAGGTAGCTCAGTTTAATGAGCAGCATTTCTGTAAAGAGTTTTTTATTTCGGGCAGTTTTGAAACCCATATTGGCTTCGCTCAATAAATTAAGTGTGGCCAGTATCCAGCCGGTATCTGTTTTTTGTGCCCAGGCCAGGTATTTTTCTTTAAAATCATCTGCCACTTCCAGCAGGCTTATTGCTTTGGGATCTTTACTCACCAGCAGGTTGCGGGTAAATTCTGTAAAGCCTTCAATAAAACTATCTGCCTCAAACCCTTTTTGCAAAATATTATCCAATAATAATAAAGCGTCGCTCAGTTGCTGGTTTTGTAAATATTCCAGCAGTTTAAAATAATAATCTTCGTCTAAAATATTTAGATGCTCCAGGGTATTGGCATAGGTAAGATGACCGTCGGTAAAGCTTACAATCTTATCCAGTATGCTTAATGAATCCCTCATACAACCTTCGCTTTTTTGAGCGATGATATGAAGGGCCGTTTTTTCCGCTTCAATATTTTCTTTTACGCAAATTTCCTGCAGGTGCTCTACCGTATCGTTATTGGTGATGCGTTTGAAATCAAATATCTGGCAACGACTTAGTATGGTTGGAAGGATCTTATGTTTTTCGGTGGTAGCTAAAATAAATATGGCGTAGGGTGGTGGCTCTTCCAGCGTTTTTAAAAAAGCATTGAAGGCGGCTGCACTCAGCATATGAACCTCATCTACAATATACACTTTGTATTCACCCGCCTGTGGTGCAAAGCGCACCTGCTCCACCAGGGCTCTTATATCATCCACGGAGTTGTTGCTGGCAGCATCCAGTTCATGAATATTTAAAGAGGTACCGGCATCAAATGAAACACAACTGTTGCAGGTATTGCAGGCTTCCCCGTCCGCAGTTTTTGTTTCGCAATTAATGGTTTTTGCGAGGATGCGGGCGCAGGTTGTTTTACCCACACCTCTTGGTCCGCAAAATAAAAAAGCATGCGCCAGCTGGTTATTGTTGATGGCGTTTTTTAAAGTAGTGGTAATATGCGACTGGCCCACTACTGTATTAAAATTCTGCGGGCGGTATTTGCGTGCAGAAACAATGAATTTATCCATGATTTAACGAAAATTGTAATCATTATTCTAAACAGTGAAGGTACAAAAATAAGGGTGGTTTGGAGAGGTACAGGAGTGAAATAAAGTATGATAAAAACAGTGCCGAAGACTTATTTCATTAAAAACCGGGAAATGGTATCATCAACGCATTTTTTTATATGCAAATATCGTCTATATTTATGCTGTACCGATAGATCATGCCAATACATTGAAATTGACTATAAACTAACATATTCGTGAAAACTTTAATTACCATTTTGCTTTTTATTATTAGTATAAATTGCGCAGCTCAACAAACTTTTAAAAGAAATGATATTTATTTAGAAGCAGGTGGTGCCAGTTTGTTTGGGGGAGTAAACTATGAACGCCAACTTAGCAAAACTACCGGCCTGGCGGCAAGAATAGGTATCGGTTTTTATATGGAAAAGAGTTTTTATCTAAGCCTTCCTGTAGGGCTGCATTATTTATTTAAACTCAATGAGCATAAAGGCACTTTCATAGATGCGGGGCTGACTACTACGTTTACCTGGGAAGATGGTAAGATATTTAATAAAGGAGAGAATTACGGAGATATGGATTTTGTAAATGTTGTCCCAAGCGTCGGCTACAGAAAACATACAGCTAAAAACCTGATGTGGCGTATTAGCTTTTCTCCCATCATCAACAAATATGTATTTTTTCCGTGGGTAGGGTTCTCCGTTGGAAAAAAGTTTTAATACTATGCTAAACCAATATCGGGTGCCGCTTAAACTCCTTCTCCCTATCAAATAAAAACCGGTAAGTAGTCAGGTTCCTGCTGCGATGCACATCTCCCAAACTTGCGGCAACGTTGAGCATTTTTGGGTTGAAATCACCTATCCACTGCATTTCATAATCGGTATAAGGCACAGCATCAGATTGTACTACTTTAGCAGCTTCTGCAATAATATAGGCATCTACCCCTTTACCATGCCACTCGGGTACTACGCCAAAAACCAGCCCGTTAAATTTCCTATTGGTGTCAAATTTCTGTAACCATAAAAACTTCAATTTTTGCAGCAGACCAAATTTGCCGTGCAGGTGTTTAAACCACTGGTTCAGATCGGGCAGGTTAATAAAAATGGCAATGGGATCGTTTTTGTGATAAGCAAACCAAACGATGCGCTCGTCCATTACCGGTTTCATTGTTTTGAACATGATCAACACCTGGTCTTTGCTCAATTGTTTTAAACCTCCATGACCTGCCCAGGCTTTGTTATATACAACAGCAAAATCATTGGCATATTTTTCCAGTTCATTTTTTTTAATGGTGGCCGAAGAAAAATGCTTATCCTTTTCTATAGCATGGTGCCGTTCCCATATTTTAGCCGATAATGGTTCTTTCGATTTCATGGAAAAACAAACCTGGTCAAAAAATAATTGAAAGCCATAAGTTTCAAAGAGGCTTACATAATATGACGGGTTGTAATTCATGCAATAGAGCGGTTCCATAAAACCTTTTGTAACCAGGCCCCACCACCGGTCTCTTTCCCCAAAATTAATGGGGCCGTCCATGGCTTCTATGCCATTTTCTTTCAGCCATTCCCGGGCAGTATCAAATAACAAATTTGCTGCCGGCTGGTCATTGATGCATTCAAAAAATCCGCATCCACCTACCGGTACATCATCTCCTTTATTTTTATATTTTGAATTAGCGAAAGCAGCTATCCGGCCAATCAGTGCGCCTTTGCCATCTTTTAGTAACCAGCGCTGTGCCTTACCAAAACGAAAAGCTTTGTTCTTTTTTTCGTCAAACACATCCTCTATATCTTTATTTAATGGCTGAATCCAGTTAGGATCGTTGCTGTATAAAATTACAGGTACCTGTAAAAAGGATTTACGGGTTTGCTGATCATTTACAGGAATTATTTGCATGCTCGATGATAAATTATTTCTAAAGTAAATGATAATTATTAATTACTGATTATTAAATATTAGGGCAAAAAAGGTTTCGACAGGCATATCCTGGGTAGTTACTAAAAAATATCGATCCTTAATAAAATAATCAATAATCATGACTGCTCCTTTCTCAATTCATTCGCCGTTTTACTGCTGCCATCGTGGCTCCAGCCGGGCGGCATAAAAAGATACTTTAATTTATTAGAGAAAGATGTTTTTTTACGCAGGTCTTTTCCCATACTTCTCCATTCGTGCAGTACAAGATCTACGGGGTCATTGTCATTTTTAATGGGTTTGGTTAAACCATATATCACCGGTTCTTCGTCCAGCTCTTTTTGAAAAGTTCCAAACATCCTGTCCCATATAATAAGGCACATACCCATGTTTTTGTCGAGGTAGCGGATATTGCTGGCATGGTGAACCCGGTGATGGGCGGGAGTTACAAATACTGCTTCAAACCAGGCAGGCATTTTTTTAATGTACTGTGTATGCACCAGTATGCCATAGGTTTGAGTGAGCGAATACATAAAAACAATATCCAGCGGATGAAAACCCATTAACGCAATGGGAATAAAATAAACAAACCTGTACACGGGTTGAAAAACAGACGAACGAAAACCAGTGGTGAGGTTAAATTCTTCGGAAGAATGGTGTGTTACATGAACGGCCCAAAATAGCCTGCAATAATGATCTATGCGATGTTCAAAATAAAAAGCAATATCTTCTAAAATAAACAACAGCAACCAATAGAGAAAAACATTTTCTATTGTAAAAAAACGTTGATTGTAGCACCACATTAAAATTGCTACATAAAATAATATTCTTAAAACAAGATCAATGCCTGCATTTAATAAAGTGAGGTAAATATTTTGCAGCGTACTTTTAAGGGAGTAAAATTTATGATCTTTCCAGTTGCTCAATAAGATCTCTGCTCCTATAAGCATTACATATAGGGGAATGGAAAAAAGTATCATCAACGTTTCCCTCGAAGATCCCATAATCTAAAACTGCAGCTTTAGGCTGCAGTTATTATTTGAATGATTTATTATACAGCCATTATTTCTTTTTCTTTTGCGGCGAGGTGTTTTTCTACCAGCAAAATGTGCTTATCGGTTAAGGTTTGTACTTCCGCTTCGGCTTCTTTTGCGGCGTCTTCGCTTAATCCGTCTTTCTGCATCTTTTTGATATCTTCAATAGCATCCCTGCGGATATTGCGTACAGAAACTTTTCCATGTTCTCCTTCCACATTACATTTTTTTACCAGTTCTTTTCTTCTTTCTTCAGTTAATGGTGGTAAAAATAAGCGGATGGAGGTTCCATCATTTTGTGGGTTTATTCCGATGTTGGCAGCAATGATGGCTCTTTCAATGATAGCCAGCATATTTTTTTCCCATGGCTGAACCGAAATCGTTCTTGCATCAAGGGCAGTAATATTGGCTACCTGGGCAATGGGAGTGGGCGCTCCATAATAATCAGCGGTAATACCATCGAGCATAGTCGGGCTGGCTTTACCTGCACGGATCCTGGTAAGTTCAGCTTCCAGGTGAAGGATCGTTTTGGACATGGTCTCTTCTGCAGATTCCAGTATTATATTTAACTCTTCTTGCATAATAATATAAATATTGGCTGCAAATCTATACAAATCTGCTGTTATACAATGGTATAACGGTTAAATTAAGAAAAGGGTATGAAATTTATTCTACTTCCAGTGACTCCGGAACCATGCCAAGAACCTTGTGCCTCTTGATGATCTCTGTTTCAGCATGCTTAACGGGGCGGTGCGCCTGTTTGGTCCGGTTGCGGAGATAATACAACAAACTTGTAAGGCTCAGTGCTGCAAAAAGTAAAATGGCGACTACTGCCGTAGTGCCCATATTCCTGCAAAAATAAGCTACCGCAACAAATGCTGCATTTACAGATACGCAGGTATAAGTTATTTGTTTGTGAGAAAACCCGAGGTCTAATAAAAAATGATGTACATGGTTCCTGTCGGGGCTAAACGGTGAACGACGGTCAAGTATGCGAAGGCCAAAAACGCGTAATGTATCAAATAATGGAACCATTAATATCGCAAATCCAATGGCCGGCGCTGCAGGAAAGTCAATTGTTCCCGGCGTAATACCTGCCGAATTAATAAACTTGATAACAAGAATAGAGTTTACAAGCCCGAGTAATAAGGAACCGGTATCGCCCATAAATATTTTTGCAGGAGAAAAGTTATAGATCAAAAAGCTAAGAACACTGCCCGACATAGCAAACGCCATAACCGCATAAGTAAGCTGCCCGATATTATAGAAATAGATCCCGAATATAAACGTAGTTAATAAGCCTAAGCTGCCTGCAAGACCATCTACTCCGTCGATCAGGTTAAAGGAGTTGGTAATTACAATGATGGTGAAGAAAGAGAGGGTAATGCTGGCAAACTGGGGAATTTCATAAATACCCAAAAAACCGTGCATGTTGGTTATTTCCACCCCGGCAAACCGGATAAGGATACCTGCAGCAATTAATTGCCCTATAAACTTTTTACTGGCCGAAATAACCAGTATATCGTCTTTTAAACCGAGGAAGAAAATAACGACTGATGCTGCTACAAAGTATTGTAATTCAGTGGATAAGCCTAAAGGAGTTCCGACAAGGAAAGCCATGATAAAACCTGCAAATATACCCAGTCCGCCCAGTGTAGGTATCACAGTTTTATGAACTTTTCGTTCATCTGGTTCATCAAAAAGCTTTTTATCTTTGGCGATCTGGATGATCACCGGAATAGCAAAAAACGTTATAATGAACGCAAGGGCGGCACTAAGTAAAATGTTATCCATGCAATAAGTTTAATTCAGGTACCGGAGTCACAAATGTATTGTAATATGTTTTGCAGAACGAATTTTTAGGGAAGTTTCTTATCGTTTGTGTACAATTACATGAACATTTATCAATACCTGCATGTAAATAACGATAGATTTATGAACTTATTATTAACTCCTCTTAATTACCACTTTTTTTTCTTTTGTATCTCCTTGTATTTTAAAGTACGTTTGCAACCTAAAAATTCATTAACATCATGAGTAAACTCACAGATATAGCCTCACAGGTAAGACGGGATATTGTAAGAATGGTTCACGGCGTGCAAAGCGGTCACCCGGGTGGTTCTTTGGGCTGTACCGAATATTTTACAGCACTTTATTTTGAAGTAATGAACCATAATCCCAATTTTACAATGGATGGAAAAGGGGAAGACCTGTTCTTTTTAAGCAACGGGCACATCTCCCCGGTTTTTTACAGTACATTGGCACGCAGCGGGTATTTTCCCGTTTCAGAACTGGCTACATTTCGTAAAATAAACAGCCGTTTACAGGGGCATCCCACCACACATGAGCACCTGCCGGGTATAAGGGTTGCCAGCGGATCGCTGGGACAGGGTATGAGTGTGGCAATAGGGGCTGCATTGAGTAAAAAACTGGACAAAGACAATAGCACGATTTTTTCGTTACACGGTGATGGAGAACTGGATGAAGGCCAGAACTGGGAAGCCATTATGAGTGCCGCTCATTTAAAAATTGATAACCTTATTGCTACCATAGATTATAATGGCCAGCAGATTGACGGCCCTACTAAAAAAGTAATGAACCTTGGCAACCTTCATGCTAAATTTGAAGCGTTTGGCTGGCAGGTAATGGAAATGAATGGAAATGATATGGATGCTGTAGTAACAGGCTTGCAGCAGGCAAAAACAATGCTTGGCAAAGAAAAACCTGTAGTAATATTAATGACCACAATAATGGGCCACGGTGTTGATTTTATGGCAGGCACCCATGAGTGGCATGGTATAGCACCAAATGATGAACAGCTGACCAAAGCACTGGAACAATTGCCGGAAACGCTGGGGGATTATTAAAGAGATGCCGGATACCGGGTGCTGTTATCGGCAGTTATTTCAACTCAATCGCCTGCCTGGAAGCTTTTATAGCCGGGGCCAATGATGCCAGCAGTGCAATGATTGCAGCCGATCCGCCCACCAGTAAAAAATCGGAGGCTACCAGTTTTACCGGGAAATAATCTATAAGAAAAGAACCGCCCTGTAATTTTATCAGCTTAAATTTTATCTGCAATAAACAAATAACAATTGCCAGTGTAATGCCGCAAAAGGCCCCAATACCACCCAGCAGTAAACCTTCGCTCAAAAATATTTTCTGAATAAAAGAGCGGGTGCCGCCCATACTCTGTAAAATGCTGATGTCTTTCTTCTTTTCCAATACCAGTATGGTGAGTGCGCTTACCATGGTAAAGGCCGCTATTATAAGGATAAGGGTAAGTACTGCATAAATGGCCCATTTCTCCATGCGCATCGTATTGTACAGGTTCATGTTTTGCTGGTATCGGCTTTGAACGGTGACTGTGTTGCCGGTACCTTTTTGCAGGTCGGCCATCCTTGCGTCAATATCCTCGCCGTATTTCAATTTTATTTCTGCAGCAGAAAATTCATCGGGGGCCAATCCTGCCAGCTGTTTTATAAAATCAATATTAGTAATTGCATAGTTATTATCAAATTCCTGCTGAATGGTAAATACAGCAACCGCTTTTGCAAAACCTTCGCTGATAGAGGCTGTGGGGTCAGCGCTGGTGCTGTTCTTTTTGGGTAATACGAGGGTTACCTGTGTTGGGGCAAAGGCATCATTTACGGTAATATCAGCTGCATTTTGCAGGCCGTATCCTATTACTAAATGGGGGTCGTCGGAAGTGCCTGTATCGAATTTTCCGGTAGTTACTTTGCCGGGCAAGCCACTTACTTTGGCATAATTTTCATCTACCCCTTTAAGGTTTACCACGGGTTGGTGCTCGCCATTTTGCAACAGGGCTTTTTCCTGTACCACCATGGAAACCGCCTGTACATAAGGCTGTTGTTTTATTTTATTTAACTGGTCAACGCTAAAAACAAATGTTTTGCCGGTAGCAGGCACCATTTTAAGATCGCTGTAAAAAGAAGAGTAAAGCGATTTTACGAGGTCTTCAAAACCATTGAACACACTTAACACCAATACCTGGCAGCAGGTGGCAAATGCAATTACAGCCGTGGTTACCCATGCAATGATATTAATGGCATTGGCAGATTTTTTGGCTTTAAAATATCTCCAGGCGAAGGATAGATGCACAGTTTTAGTTGATCAGTTGATTATTTATTAGCATTTAAGAACGGGAATTTATTAAGGATGTTGGGATTCGTAATTTGGAATTAGGTGATTAGTCCTCATTGCAGGCCTTCAGGCCTCCTAATTACCAATTCCTAATTAACTGATCAACTATTCTTCCTTCTTTCCCGCAATTCCTTCATCCTGTTGCTTTATCTCCTTAAACAGGTTCTCAATTTTGTCCACGTAATCAAGCGTGTCGTCGATATAATATTTTAATTGAGGCATACTTCTCAACTGGTGCCTTACTCTTGAAGTAAGTTCTTTTTTTATTTCCCAGGCTTTTTCTTCAATAACTTTTAATGTATCTACAGGATCAGACACTTTAAAAAAACTCAGGTATACCCTGGCATCAAAAAGATCCGGTGTAATTTTTACCGAGGCAATAGATACCATACCCCCATTTATCATAGACAGGCCGAGTTTCTGGAAAATTTCATTTAGCTCTTTTTCCAGCACTGCTGCCACCTGTTTCTGTCTTTTGCCTTCTAACATATGTTTGCACTTTTAATCCTTGTAAAATTACTTACTTTGTAGGTTTATCAGGCTTTATATTTTCCGAATTATACATGAAGAGTTTAAAAACGATTTTCCGTTATATTAAAAATTATCCCCGTCTTGTTGCGGCTTATTTCAGTTTCAATATACTTTCTGTCATTTTCAGCGTGGTTTCCCTCGGTTTGCTGGCTCCATTCCTCATGCTGATATTTAAAACGGGTGATATCTTCAAAACGGTTGGTTTAAAAGCGGATAACCCGCTCGATAGTTTTAAGATGTATATATCCAATATGGTAGAGCAGCCCGGTGGCGGTGTGCGGGCACTGATACTGATTTGCACCATCATTTTTGTGGCCATCATTCTTAAAAACTTTTTTGCATATCTCAGTATGTATTATCTCAATCCCATCCGCAACAGGATATTAAATGATATGCGTACCGCGATGTATAATAAAATATTGCGCTTACCTATCGGTTTTTTCAGTGATCAGCGTAAAGGTGATATCATGAGCCGGTTTGCCAACGATCTCAATGACGTAGAAGCGTCTACCATCAGCGTGTTGGAAAGTCTTTTCAGGGAGCCAATCATGATTATTGGGTTCTTTACCTACCTGTTAATACTGAGTCCGCAACTCACGTTATTCCTGGTGTTGTTTTTACCGGTTGCCGGTTTTATTTTAGGAAGGGTTGGACGTTCTTTAAAAAAGAAAAATCAACAGGTACTGCAACAGTTCTCCAATCTCTTTTCCACTATTGAGGAAACCTTAGGCGGGATAAGGGTAATTAAAGCCTTTAATGCAGAAAGAAAAGTACAGGCTGGCTTTGATGTTCAAACTGATAAGATATTTCACCTGAAAAATAAAGCCAACCGCCGCAGGGATTTGGCTTCACCCATGTCTGAAACATTAGGCGTAACAGCCGTGCTGTGTATTTTATTTTATGGAGGCCGCCTAATATTGGCTAATGATGCCAGCATTGGTTTAAAAGCCGAAGATTTTATAACTTATATCGCTTTCTTCTCCCAATTGATACAGCCTTTAAAAAATTTATCCACTGCTTCATTCAATATTCAAAAAGGTGCCGCCAGTATTGAACGTATAGAAACACTTATTCAAACCCCGGTAGAAATACAGGATACGCCCAACGCGAAAGTTTTACAATCATTTGAACATTCCATCGAATTAAAAAATGTAAGTTTTAATTATGATGATGTAGCCATTTTAAAAAATATCAATCTCGTTGTAACCAAGGGAAAAACGGTAGCCTTAGTGGGCAGCAGCGGCGCCGGCAAAAGTACATTGGCCGACCTGGTGCCGAGATTTATTGATATAACATCCGGTGAGGTATTAATAGATGGTGTGAACATAAAAGATTATACCCTGCAATCCATCCGCAGCCAGATGGGTATAGTAACGCAGGAAGCCATTTTATTCAATGACAGCATAGCCAATAACATTGCATTGGGTGTAGAAAATGCAGCGCCTGAAGCGATTTTGCAGGCGGCAAAAATTGCCAATGCGCACCAGTTTATTGAGAGAAAAGAAGAAGGCTACCATACCAATGTGGGCGAAAGAGGCATGAAATTAAGCGGAGGTGAAAGGCAACGGTTGACCATTGCGAGGGCTGTATTAAAAAATCCACCCATATTAATACTGGACGAAGCCACTTCTTCCCTTGATACGGAAAGTGAGCGCCTGGTGCAGGATGCCATCAATAACCTGATGAGCAACCGTACTTCCCTCGTAATTGCCCACAGGCTTAGTACCATTCGCCATGCCAATGAAATAATTGTATTACAAAAAGGAGAAATAGTGGAGCGTGGCACCCATGATTCCCTCATTTCTCAAAATGGTTTTTATAAAAGATTGGTAGATATGCAGGAAGTAAAATAGACTATCCGATATTTGCATGGCAATAACTGTATATAGAACGATGATAACGCAGATGATAATGATCAATTATGATCTTAAAGAATCATAACAGATCTGGCAATCATGATAATCTGCGTTTCAAAATACCTGCATAATGAAAAAATTCTCTTTCGGAATAATTGGCCTGGGCACCATGGGAGGCAATTTTATCCTCAATATCAATGATCATGGTTTTAGCGTTGCCGGGTACGATAAAGACAAGGTAAAAACCGATGCATTAAATGCAGAAAGGTCTACCGATCTTTTCGAGGCATTCAGCAGCCTTCCGGCCTTTATGGATTCACTGGAAACTCCCCGCAATATTATTTTACTGGTACCCGCTGGTAAAGTTGTAGACATTGTTATCAACGAACTCAAACCTTATTGGGGCGACAATGATGTGATCATTGATTGTGGTAATTCACATTTCACCGACACACAAAGAAGGGTAGATGAATTAAGCGGCGAAAAAATTCACTTTATGGGCATGGGCATTTCCGGTGGTGAAACCGGTGCCCGTTACGGAGCCAGTATTATGCCCGGTGGCGACAGGGAAGCACATGCCCGCATTGCCCCTATGCTCAATGCTGTGTGTGCAAAAGTAGATGGCGAACCCTGCACGGCTTATATGGGCAACGGCGCTGCAGGACATTATGTAAAAATGGTGCACAACGGTATTGAATATGCCATCATGCAAACCTTAAGCGAATGTTATCATTTAATGAAAGTATATGGGCAAATGAGCAATGCCGAAATACAACAAACATTTGATGCCTGGAACAAAGGAAGACTTCAATCTTTTTTAGTAGAAATAACAGCAGCTATTTTTAAACAACCAGATGATTTAAAAAGCGGTGAGCTGGTAGATAGTATTTTAGATACCGCTGCACAAAAAGGTACAGGTGCATGGACCAGCCAGGATGCAGCCAATGTAGCTTCACCCATTCCTGTGATTGATGCGGCTGTTTCGCAAAGAATCATTTCTGCTATGCGTGCACAGCGGCAAATTGCAGCAAAACAATTTCCTGCCGAAGCATCGGAAGTAGCGGTAAATAAAGAAGCATTATTAAAACAACTGGAAGCTGCTCTATACAGCACTTATATAGTTTGTTATGCACAAGGCTTTCAAATGCTGGCAAATGCTTCAGAAGAATATAAATACAATATTTCTTTGTCGTCCGTGGCTTCTATATGGCGGGGTGGTTGCATCATAAGGGCTGCCATGCTGGTGAAAATAAAAGAAGCTTTTGCACAGGATGCGGATTTAAAAAATATTATGCTCAATGATTTTTTTGCCAAAGAACTAAACGAAGCAAAAGCATCTTTTAAATCGGTAGTATCGCAGGCATTGGCTACAGGCATACCGGTACCGGCATTGTCATCGGCCTTAAATTATTATTTAAGCTATCATAGTGGCTGGCTGCCGGCCAATGTTATACAGGCACAAAGAGATTTTTTTGGTGCGCATACCTATCAACGCAACGACAGGGAAGGCACTTTTCATACTAACTGGAATCAAACCATTCATTAATCCATCATGGAAGTTAAAAGCAAAATAAATCCTACTGTAATTGCCATTTTTGGCGGCACAGGGGATCTTGCCCGCAGGAAATTAATTCCTGCTTTATACAATCTTTTTTTAGACAACTGGCTGCACGATAAATTCCTGATCATTTGCCTGGGTACTTCTATACCAGACAGGGATGCAATGGTGAAGCAATTAAAAGAAGGAGTGGACAAGTTTTCCCGCAGGGGCAAATCAAAAAAAGCACAGTGGGAAAAATTTGCAAAAAGCATCGAATACCTGCGGGGCGATTTTACACAGAAGAAGTTATATGGGCAACTCAATAAAACCATCAGCACTTTTTTTAAAGGAGAAAACCATGTAAACAAGACATTTTACCTGGCCGTTCCGCCCAAATTTTTCGGGCCTATTGCCGACTTGTTGGGAGAAGCTGGTTTTGCAGCAGACAGGGAACATACCCGTTTGGTGGTGGAAAAACCTTTTGGTACCGACCTTGAAACCGCCAAAGCATTGAACCAAAAACTGCAACTCATTTTTGACGAAAAACAGATCTACCGAATCGATCATTACCTGGGTAAAGAAACAGTACAAAATATTTTAGCATTCCGCTTTGCGAATGCCTTGTTTGAACCTATCTGGAACCATAATTACATCAGCTCTGTACAAATTACGGTGGCAGAAAAACTGGGGGTGGAAGACAGGGGCGGTTACTATGAAACGAGTGGGGCATTGAGAGATATGATTCAAAACCATGTAATGCAATTGGTTTGTTTAATTGCTATGGAACCACCCGTTTCTTTTGAGGCAGATGAAGTGCGCAATAAAAAAGCAGATGTTTTGCATGCCATCCGGAAAATAAATAGTGATGAAGTGCATGATTTCGCAGTGCGTGGACAATACAGCGAAGGCTGGCTGGAAGGAGATAAAGTAAAAGGATATCGCAGCGAAAAAAATGTGGCACCCGATTCCAGTACAGAAACTTTTGCAGCCATGAAATTTCATATTGATAACTGGCGCTGGAGCAACGTGCCTTTTTATGTAAGAAGTGGCAAAAGAATGAGCCAGTCTATCTCTGCCATTACCATTGAATTTAAGCATGTGCCGCACCAATCTTTCCCGGCAGAAGCAAGTGAGAACTGGCAAACAAATTTACTGGTCATCAATATTCAGCCGGATATGGGGATCCGTTTACGGATGCAATCCAAACGCCCGGGACCGCAAATGTTTTTAACGCCGGTAGATATGGTATTCGATTACCAGGATCATTTTAACGGCACCACGCCGGAAGCCTACGAAACCTTGCTGCAGGATGTTATTGAAGGCGATCCTACTTTATTTATGCGCAGCGACCAGGTAGAAGCTGCCTGGGAAATTGTGATGCCGATACTGGATTTCTGGCAGGCCAACGGTTCTGTAAACTTCCCTAATTATGATGGTGGAACTTATGGTCCTGAATCTGCAGAATCACTGATAGCAAAAGATGGTAATAAATGGATGACCTTCCCGCTAAATAAAAAAAGTCATGAGATTGATTAAGGTTTATGCCAATGCGCACGAACTCTGTGAAGCTGCAATGGAATTATTTATTGAAATGGCAGCGCAGTTGATTTTGGCTGAAGGGAGATTCAACGTGGCTTTATCAGGTGGCAGAACACCTAATCTCTTATATGACCTGCTTTCAAATCCCGAAAATGCAGCAAGGGTTGACTGGAAAAATATTTTCTTTTTTTGGGGCGATGAAAGATATGTAGCGCATGACAATATGGAGAACAACAGTTTCCAGGCAAAACAACATTTACTGGACCTGGTTCCTGTTCCACCGGAAAATATATTTCGCATACCCGTAAGCGGCGATCATGAAGCAGATGCTGCAGCATATGAACAAACGATCCTATCTTTTTTTAATAATGAAACACCGGCTTTCGACCTGCTGTTTTTAGGCATGGGCGATGAAGGCCATACAGCATCCATCTTTCCCGGCTCTCCATTATTGCAGGAACAAACGGCGCTGGTAAAAGATGTGTACGTGGACGTAAAACAAATGCAGCGCATCAGCTTTACCCCGCCGCTGATCAATGCTGCCCACAACATTTTGTTTATGGTAACCGGTGCAGAAAAGGCAGCTGCCTTTAAAGAAGTGATACAGGGGGAATACAATCCTGCCCTATATCCTGCGCAGATCATTCAACCAGTGGGGGGGCAGTTATTGTGGACGGTGGATGAAGCGATTGCCGGAAAATAATTCTGCAAATAATTAAACCACTTTACACAAGGTAGTTGACCTTACTTGCAGCGGAAATCATTAATGCACATTCAAATACTTCTTCAAAATTCCGGCAAATAGAAGCTTTCACCTGCTCCAGGTCAATTTTGCTGCCCAATTCGGCCTCCATAGAAGTGACCTTTTTATTTTGAATGCCACAGGGAATGATCATATCAAAATAACTTAAATCGGTATTCACATTCAATGCAAAGCCATGCATGGTAATCCAGCGGCTGCAACGTATGCCGATGGCGCAGATCTTTCTTGCCTTTGACGGTATGGCTGCATCAATCCATACACCGGTTTCCCCCTTGCTGCGGCCGGCGCTTATACCAAATTCTTTTAAAGTCATAATAATTACTTCTTCGAGATTGCGCAAATACAGGCCGATATCCGTACTGAATTTTTCAAGATCAAGGATAGGGTAGCCTACCAACTGGCCGGGTCCATGATAAGTAATATCGCCACCCCGGTTAATATGAAAATATGCGACCTGTTTTTTCTCCTGCTCTTCTTTGCTGATAAGGAGGTTGTTGATGTTGCCATTTTTTCCGAGGGTGAATACATTAGGATGTTCGCAAAGGAGGAAATAATGTTGGGTACCGGTTACACTGTCACGTTCAGCAGCACCTGCTTTTGCCTGCAGGTTGCGCTGCATAAGCGTTTCCTGGAACTTCCAGGCGGCTTCGTATTCTGCAAGATGCAGGTCTTTTACAATTATGGTTTCCACACTCAATTTAATATTTATAATAGCAGGCGCAAACATTATAGCTGTGCTGCCGCCAGTAGTTGTTCCTGCTCCCATTGGTTTCTACCCCAGCCGGCAATAACATGTTTTTCGCTGCGATAGGAAGACCTTACCAGCGGGCCGCTTTCCACGTAATCAAAACCCAGGTTATAGCCAATGTCCTTTAGTTCTTTGAACTCATCGGGATGTACAAAACGGTGCACCGCCAAATGGTTGTGGGTAGGTTGAAGGTATTGGCCGATGGTTATTACATCTACATTGCTTTGACGCAGGTCTTTTAAAGTCTGGATCACTTCTTCTTTTGTTTCACCCAGGCCAAGCATGATACCACTTTTGGTACGCATACCACCTGCTTTTAGTAAACGCAGCGTTTCAAGGCTGCGGCTATACTTCGCCTGTATCCTTACTTCCCGGGTAAGCCGCTCCACCGTTTCAATGTTATGAGAAACTACATCAGGGGCAGCGTCAATTATCCTGCCTATAGCAACCTTATCTGCCCTGAAGTCTGGAATAAGTGTTTCCAAAGTAGTGTTTGGGGATAGATTTCTCACAGCCCTGATGCTGTTCTGCCATATGATGCTTCCCTGGTCTTCCAGTTCGTCCCTGTCAACGGATGTGATCACCGCATGCTTCACCTTCATCAGGTAAATAGCTTCTGCTACTCTTTGTGGTTCATCCCAGTCAACGGGGTCGGGACGGCCGGTGGCCACAGCACAAAATCCGCAGCTGCGGGTACAAATATTTCCCAGGATCATAAAAGTAGCTGTACCCTCGCCCCAGCACTCGCCCATGTTGGGGCAATTTCCACTTTGACAAATAGTATGCAGTTTATGTTCCTGTACCAGTTCCCGTACATTGCGGTAAGCCTCGCCAATGGGCAATTTTACCCTGAGCCAGTTTGGTTTTGGTAGTTTGGGAGATTCTAATGTTGGATTACCACAGGACATTTAATTTAATTTAATAGTGCTTAGTGCTGCAAAGGTAAATAGTTGTCGGGTTGTTAATCGGGAAGTTTCAATTTTTTACCAACTTCGAAAATGGTGTTGGATAAGGTCGAGCACCTTCACGTAAGGTGGTCGACCTTATTCCACGGGAATAAAAAATGGAGAACCACTTTCGCAATTCTCCATTTTATAGTATAAAAATGATAATTTATTTCGCCTGCCCCATTTTTGCTTCAATGCTCAGTGTAGCATGTGGTACAGCTCTTAATCTTGCTTTGTCGATCAGTTTGCCGGTAACGCGGCAAATGCCGTAGGTTTTATTTTCAATACGCATCAGGGCTTTTTCCAGGTGATCAATAAAAGTGATCTGGCGGCTGGCCATCTGGCTCAGTTGTTCCCTTTCCATGCTGAGGCTACCATCTTCCATGGTCATATAGCGGTTATCACTTTCATCTCCACCCATTTCATCTTTACGGGTTATTAAACCCTGTAAATAGTTCAGCTCTTTTTTAGCTGCACCCAGTTTGCGCTGGATGAGTTCCCTGAATTCAGTCAGGTCGCTGTCGCTATAACGTATAATAGGTGCACCCGGGTCATTTTTTGGCTGATCCAATACGGATTTTGTAAAATCCGGCTGGTAAGTGCGGGACGTTTTAGTGTTTATCTTAGGAATAGAAACGGCCTTGGGAGGCGCAATTTTAATGTCCTTAGGATTGGTTGCCGTGGCTTTTGGGCCTTTGGCCACCGGCTTGGCCGGTGCGGCTGCTTTTGCAGCTGGTTTTTTATCTTCTGTTTTTTTACTCATTACCTGGGGGGCCGGTTTTGCAACTGCTACCGGTTTTTTAGGTGCCATCGCTGCAGGTTTTGCAGGCAATTTTTGAGGCACAGGTTTAGCGGATGATTTTGACTTTACCGGCAAAGCAATTTTTTTAGGAACAGCTTTAGCCACCGGCTTTTTTGCGGCTGGTTTAGCCACCACCTTTTTAGGAGCTGGTTTTTTTGCTGCTGCTTTTGCTACCGGCTTTACTGCTTGTTTTTTAATGGCTGCTTTAGGCGCTGCTTTTTTTGCTACGGGTTTGGCTAACACCTTTTTGGCTGCCGGTTTAGCTACTTTTTTAGGAGCTGCTTTCTTTGCTGCGGGTTTTACAGCCTGCCTGCCGTTAGGTACGGCTTTTTTTGACGATGCCATGTTTCTAGCTTTTTTTTACATACACATTTAAAGTCGCTTCGTTCACCTCAATTGTGGTGCCATCGTTTAAAACCGGCACAAATTCAAGGGAATTCGCTAAAATTTCGCGGCAAATATAGTCTTTAAATTCAATTAAAGAGTTTTGCAGGGCATTTTCACTCACTGTTACGCTTATACGATCTGTTAGCTCAAAGCCACTGTCTTTGCGTATATTCTGTATCCTGTTCACAAATTCCCGGGCATTTCCTTCGTTTTGAAGTGCTTCGGTGATGCTGATGTCCAGGGCTACTGTCAGGGAACCTTTACCCGCAATTTCATAACCGGGTATTTCATCCGTTATAATTTCTATATCTTCTGCATTGATAATGATGGCTTCTTCTCCATTAGCCACCGCATCGCTGTTCATGGTATATTCCTGCTCCAGCACTTTTTCAATAGTAGCATTGTCCATCTTTTCTATTTCAGCAGCAGCCCATTTCATTTTTGGCCCCAGTTTTTTACCCAGGCTCTTAAAATTGGCTTTGGCTTTTTTGCGAATGAAGTCATTGTCGGCTGCCAGTACATCAATCTCCTTAATATTGGTTTCTGTTTTAATGATCTCCTCCACCAGTTTAATATTATCCGACATTTCTGCATCCATTGCCGGGATGAATACTTTCTGTAGGGGCTGCCTAACCTTAATATTTACTTTTTTACGAAGCGATAATACCAGGGAACAGGCATCCTGCGCCAGCTGCATTCTCTTTTCCAGTGACAAATTGATCACAGCTTCATCTGCTTCGGGGAAAAAGGCATGGTGCACAGATTCATGATCAAAACGTTGGGTAACCTCATTCAGGTTTATAAACAACCAGTCTGCAAAGAAAGGCGCTACCGGGGCTATTAACCGGGTGATGGTTTCCAGGCATTCATACAGGGTTTGATACGCACAGATCTTGTCATGCTCATATTCTCCCTTCCAGAAACGCCGGCGGCAAAGGCGCACATACCAGTTGCTCAACAGGGAATCAACAAATTCTTCAATGGCACGGCCGGCTTGCGTTGGCTCGTAATTGTCAAAACTTTCCTCCACTGTTTTTATCAGACTGTTGAGGGAAGAAAGGATCCATTGGTCTATTTCCGGCCTTTTTCTTACCGGAACATATTGTTCATTAAAAGTAAAACCATCCACATTGGCGTACAATGCAAAGAACTGGTAGGTATTATACAGCGTGCCAAAGAACTTGCGTTGCACTTCCTTAATGCCTTCCTCATCAAATTTTAAACTATCCCAGGGGGAAGCATTAGTGATGAGGTACCAGCGGGTAGCATCCGGGCCATATTTATCGATGGTTGCAAACGGATCTACCACGTTGCCAAGCCGCTTGCTCATTTTATTGCCATTTTTATCCAGTACCAAACCATTGCTTACCACCGTTTTGTAGGCAACAGAGTCAAATAACAAAACGCCCAACGCATGCAGGGTATAAAACCAGCCTCTCGTCTGGTCCACGCCCTCGGCAATAAAATCTGCCGGGAACGCCTGCTTAAAAGTCTCTTTGTTTTCGAAAGGAAAATGCCACTGGGCGTAGGGCATGGCCCCGCTGTCGAACCAAACGTCTACCAGGTCGGGTATGCGTTTCATTGGCACACCTGTTGGGCTTACCAAAGTAATATCATCTACATATGGTTTATGTAAATCTAATATTCCTTCATGCAGGTAATGCGTATTGGTATCGCCGCCCAGGACTTCGGCTGCTTTTTTTATTTCGTTATTAAGTTCTTCTATGGATCCAACGCAGATCTGTTCACCACCTTCTTTCTCATCAATGAATTTTCCATCTGCATCCACGCTTTTCCAGATAGGCAGTGGTGTGCCCCAATACCGGCTGCGGCTCAGGTTCCAGTCCACCATATTTTCCAGCCAGTTGCCAAAGCGGCCGGTACCGGTGCTGGCTGGTTTCCAGTTAATGGTTTTATTGAGTTCTACCATGCGATCCTTTACAGCTGTGGTTTTAATGAACCAGGCATCCAGGGGATAATAAATGATAGGCTTATCTGTACGCCAGCAATGCGGGTAATTGTGCTCGTATTTTTCAACTTTAAAAGCCCGGTTCTCTAATTTTAATTTTACGGCTAAGTCAACATTTACATCCACATAGTTGGGTTCATTCTTATAGTCTTTTACATAGCGTCCGCTGAATTCGCCGGTGCCTTCCACAAACTTTCCTTCTTTATCTACCAGCGTTAGAATACCCAGGTTATTTTTCTGGCCAACCTTGTAATCATCTGCACCAAAGGCCGGAGACGTGTGTACGATACCGGTACCATCTTCGGTGGTAACAAAATCGCCGGTAATGATACGGAAGGGACGAGCACCGGGAGTAATCTCTTCAATTTTTTCTAAACTATTGGCTTCAAAAGGAAGCAATTGTTCATACTCACAGTCTTCCAATACTTCTCCTTTAAATTCTGCAAGGATCTTCCAGGGGATAACCTTCACATCATTGGAGTAGTTTTCGAAGTCACCGTTTTCTCCTTCGGCTTTAAAATATTTATGAACCAGCGGTTTTGCCAGGATAACGTTTATCGGCAGGTGGGTATATGGATTGAAGGTTTTGACAAAAACATAATCGATCTTAGGGCCAACAGTCAATCCAAGGTTGGAAGGCAGTGTCCAAGGTGTAGTGGTCCAGGCCATAAAGTAAATGTCACTGGTTACTAACTCGTCCTTATCCATGTCTTCAAACCATTGACTATTAACGATTGACTTGCTTAATATGTTTGCCTGGAACATTACTGTTACACTCGTATCCTTCACATCCTTATAAGTTCCCGGCTGGTTTAGTTCATGACTTGATAAACCCGTACCTGCAGCCGGAGAATAAGGTTGTATACTTACACTTTCGTAGAGGTATCCTTTTTTATATAATTCGCTTAGGCACCACCAGAGTGTTTCAATGTATTCATTTTTAAAAGTGATATACGGGTCATTGAGGTCTACCCAGTAGCCCATTTTTTTGGTGATATCATCCCATTTATCCTTGTATTTTAATACCTCCCGGCGGCAGGTGGCATTGTATTCTTCTACCGATATCTTTTTACCGATATCTTCTTTTGTGATACCCAGCAATTTTTCTACCCCCAGTTCTACCGGCAGGCCATGCGTATCCCATCCGCCTTTGCGTTTTACCTGGAAATCCTGCATGGTTTTATAACGGCAAACGAGGTCCTTTAAAGTTCTTGAAATTACATGGTGAATGCCGGGCATACCATTGGCACTTGGAGGGCCTTCATAAAACACAAAAGGTGTTTTTCCTTCCCGCAGGGAAACACTCTTTTCAAAGGCTTCTTTTTCGGACCATTTATTTAAAATTTCACTGCCTATCCCGGGCAGGTTCAGTTGCTTGTATTCTTTGTATCTCAACGACATATATAAGTGCTGGTTCTTTGCTTACAAAAAGAAGTGTGCGAAGTTAATAAAATTATTGCCAGAAGCCCTGTTGCGGTACAATTATTGCAACATTTATATGCAGAAAGAAGATATCAATTCAACTACTACAAAGAGGGTAGAAGCGACCGTAAATTTCCTGTATTTTATTTCAATTATTCACATAAAATTGTTTTGGCACAGTATTGGAAAGGAACTAGGCGCTAACGAAATATCTTATAAACTTAACCTTGTTAATTTATGAAAAACACCTTCTTTTTAATATGTGCCGGATTAATGATAACAATCGGCGCACAGGCACAAACAAAGAAAAAAGCAGTAACAGCAAAAGTGAATGTTCCGGAATCAGTAGATGCTTCCTTCAAAACAACCTTTAGCACTGCAGAAAACAACAAATGGAGTAAAAATTACACCGGTAATTATGTAGCTACCTTCACCAATGCCGATTCAAGGACACAGGTTTCTGAATTTAATCCTACAGGTGTTTGGATAAAGACAAAAACAGCCTTTGATATAGCTAATCCTTTACCGGAAAATATTACAACAGCTGTTCAAACAAAGTATTCAGGTTCAACCATTAATGAACTTGAAAAAGTGGAGATTGCAGGTATGGCCCCCTATTACAGGGTTAAACTTACAACAGCTGACACAAAAACAAAAGAAATTATATTGAACGAAGAGGGATCAGTGGTCCGTCTATAAGAATTTTGCTGGTTTAGGGTTTTATTAGGGTAAAACGGGAGTAGTCTTACTCCCGTTATTTTAGATTTTACAATTCTTTATTCTATATTAAATTTACTATACATCCAATAACCTCCGTTTTAAAATTCAATTTTCCTAACCGACGATCTCTGGAAAAAATCTTTTCACAAGGCCGAAAAGCATCTCTATTTTTAGGGATGCTTTTCTATTTTCAGGAGTAAATTTTTTTAAGTGCAATGTTATATTTACCCATTAAAAAGAGATTTTATAACAGGGATACGCCAACTGGTTACGCTACTTTGTATGAAAAAAATAGAACGCCCAAAGCCGAAATGCTGGTTTTTATCGAAGAACAGAAAATATTAAGCAGGATAGGTATAATCCGGGGGCCAAAAAGTAATGACCGATGAAGACCTGGCGGAAATGTACGGGCAGAATTAAAACGCTAAATGAGCAGGTAAAGCGTAATATCAAAAGATTTCTCAAAGATTTTATGTTTTCAATTACTGTAAAAGAATTCGAAAACTTGAAGTCGCAAAATGCGACTTCAAGTTGGGGAGGAAGGAGAAATTACCTAATGTTTTTGCTGAACAGGGAATAGCCATGCTATCAGGAGTTGTAAACAGTGATACGGCTATTGAAGTAAATATCCGGATAATCAGGGTATTTATTAAACCCAGGGAATATGCATTGACCCACAAAGAAATACCCGTGCAGCTTGCCAGGCTTGAAAAGAAGTAAAAGGGAATAGCAAGGATATTGAAAATATTTTTTTGTATTAAAAGAGTTGTTGGAAAAAGACATTAAAGCAAGGGTGCGCCACCAAATTGGCATTAAGCAACATACGGAGTGCCGGGATGAATAGATAATGTACCTCACCTATAAGTTCGGGTCAGCTAAAAGCTGCTAAAGAATGTTCACTCAATCACGAAAATCTGGGCGCTAGTGTAAAAGCAGCTCACAAGGCTTAATGCCAGTGTGCTTTTTAAAGGCCGTGCTAAAATGGGAGATAGAAGAGTAGCCTAACATCATAGAAACCTCTGTAACGCTCAATCCTTTGTCGTACAACAGGTATTTGGCATGCTCCATCCGCTGGCCCTGGTAAAAGTCAAATATAGTAGTGCCAAAAATTTCTTTGAACCCTTTTTTCAGGTAACATTCATTAATGGCTACTTTACGGCTCAATGCCTTGATGGTAATAGGTTCACCAATGTGTTGCAGTAAAATCTCCCTTGCTTTCATGATCTTATCCCTGTCAGCTTCGTTGGCCAAAAACTTGCAGGTAAAAACCGCTTCTTCCCTTTCGCCCAGCATACAATCCATACTGTACAACAGCAAAATTTGTGTTTGTGCGTTGATAAAAATATTTTCTAAAGTATCGGTATAATTATGATTGAGTAATGCTTCAATGGCCATCCTTGTTTTAGTACAAAGTGGTAGCATTTTAGAAAAAGAAGAAGTATGGTTGAAAGCCAGCACATTATCCGTTAAACTTTGTGGGTTGCTGTGGGCTTTGGCAAATTGTTGCAGGTACACAGGCGAAAAACTAAAACTTAATACATCCAGGCTATCTACTTTTTCGATACAAACTTTGGAGGCATTGAGTTTGCAATAATTACATTCCGCCTGTTTTTCGCGGCAGTACACATTCCCGGTTACGCAAAAACGTAGTTCCAGGTAATTGGCACCAGGATTGTTCTTTTCGTAATGGTAAACCAATACACCGGTATCTTCCATATCCCATTGCGGGTTTCTTTTATACCTGTTAATGCTGTATTTAACGGATCCAGGCACCAAACGGTCTACTTGCTGCAGCACTTCCAGCTCGTTGTGCATAAAAGGCTGTTTGTGAGCCAGGGTTAATATGTCGATTAGTTGATCCATTGAAAAATTTCGATACAAAGATACGGAAGGAAATCGAAACCAAGAATCAGTGTTTGAACTTTTATTTATTTTTTTGCCGGGTGAGTCACCGAAAAAAGCGGTGGCTCACCCGGCAAAAAACCTTTACAACTTGTTCACAAAATGGCGTTTATTTAAAGCCATTTTTATGCTCAAAAACCGCTGATTTTCGTTACATTTGCGGGAATGTGAATGTTCACAATTTAAAGAGATCTACAAGCATTTATGAGTACAGAAACAGTAGTTGTTCCTACCCCCGCCAACAGTGGCTATAGCGCAGACAGTATACAGGTTTTAGAAGGTTTGGAAGCGGTTCGTAAACGGCCGGCCATGTACATTGGTGATATCAGCGTTAAAGGCCTCCATCACCTGGTTTATGAAGTGGTGGATAACTCCATTGATGAAGCCCTTGCCGGCCATTGTAAATTCATTACCGTAACTATTAACGAAGATAATTCCATCACTGTCCAGGATGATGGCCGGGGTATTCCAACAGGAATGCATACGAAGGAAAACCGCAGTGCCCTTGAAGTGGTAATGACGGTATTGCATGCAGGCGGTAAATTCGACAAAGGATCTTACAAAGTATCCGGTGGTTTGCATGGTGTGGGTGTGAGTTGCGTGAATGCACTGAGTACCAGGTTACATGTTACAGTAGAGCGGGAAGGAAAAATTTTTGAGCAGGAATACGGCATTGGTATTCCTAAATACCCGGTCAGGGAAATTGGGAAAAGCGATAAAACAGGAACAACGGTTCAGTTCTGGCCCGACGGCACCATTTTTACCACAACAGAATACAACAAAGAAATATTGGAAGGCCGGTTAAGGGAACTGGCTTTTTTGAACCGTAAGATCAGCATTACACTGAACGACCTTAGGGAGCTGGATGACGATGGTAAAACCTATACTAAGCTTTTTTACAGCGAAGGTGGCATCGTGGAATTTGTGGAAACAATCGATAAAAATGCCAACAGGGCTGCCTTGATCCCCACTACTATCTATTGTGAGGCACACGATGAAAAAAGCAACGTGGCAGTAGAAGTGGCTATGATGTACAATGCCAGTTACCAGGAACATATTTTCAGCTATGTAAACAATATCAACACCATAGAAGGAGGCACGCATGTGGCCGGCTTTCGCCGCAGCATTACCCGTGTGTTTAAAGCTTATGGCGAAAAACAGGGTATGTTTGAAAAAGCCAAAGTAGCTATTGAAGGAGATGATTTTAGGGAAGGCATCAGTGCCATTATCTCTGTAAAGGTTCCTGAACCACAGTTTGAAGGACAAACCAAAACCAAGCTGGGTAATAGTGAAGTGATGGGTATTGTGGATGTTACGCTTAGCCGCGTACTGGAAGCTTACCTGGAAGAAAATCCAAAAGACGCCAAAACCATTATTCAAAAAGTGATATTGGCTGCACAGGCCAGGGCCGCGGCCAAGCGTGCCCGTGATATGGTTCAGCGTAAAAGCGTGCTAACCGGTGGTGGGTTACCAGGTAAACTGGCAGATTGCAGTGAAAAGGATCCGGGTATGTGCGAGTTATTTTTGGTGGAAGGAGATTCGGCGGGTGGTACAGCCAAACAAGGTCGTAACAGGAGTTACCAGGCCATTCTTCCGCTAAGAGGTAAAATTCTGAACGTGGAGAAAGCAATGGAACATAAGATATACGACAACGAGGAGATCCGCAATATGTTTACCGCCCTTGGCGTGAAAAAGGGTACAGATGAAGATCCGAAAGCATTGGATATATCCAAATTGCGTTACCACAAGCTTATTATTATGACGGATGCGGATGTAGACGGTAGCCATATCGCCACTTTGATCATGACCTTCATCTTCCGTTATATGAAGGAACTGGTGGAACAGGGTTATGTTTATATAGCCCAGCCGCCTTTATACCTGGTAAAAAAAGGAAAAGACCAGGAGTATGCCTGGGATGATGTGGAACGCAAGGTTTTGATCCAGCAATTTGGACAGGGTAAAGATGAGAGTGTAACCACACAACGATACAAAGGTTTGGGTGAAATGAATGCCGAGCAATTATGGGAAACCACTATGAACCCGGATACCCGTACTTTAAAACAGGTTACGCTCGACAGTGCCGCTGAAGCTGATCGTATATTCAGTATGCTGATGGGAGATGAGGTTCCGCCAAGAAGGGAATTCATTGAAACGCATGCGAAGTATGCCAAGATAGATGTTTAAGAAAAAGATACCGGATGCTGGATACTAGTTACCAGCATACAGTATCCAGCATCTGATGGCGTCTCTAAAATAAATTATTTATTTTTTTAATATCACAGTGTTATTTAAGTTATTTTGGTGAAACCAAAATTTTTAGTAGCTTGTAGCTTAAGAACCCATTATTTACTAACATAAATTTTACTAAAATGAGCAAAATGTTAACAGCTTATTGCATGAAAACTAAGGAAAAAAATGTTCCGATGCAGGATGCAGTAATTACTAAGACCAGTCGTGGTGGCTATATGGCACAAGGCAACGATGGTAAAGGAAATAAAATGACTACTATGTTGGCTGAAGCCAAAGCTTTGGAAGCTGTAAAAGACGGCGTAGCCAAGAAGGGCTGGGATTAATCTTGTCACTTAACCTTATTAAAAGGCTTCCTCCGGGAAGCCTTTTTCGTTTTGCGTAAATATGGTTGGCGAATTTCGTTTATATTTATCGGCATGAGACCAATACTGCTTTTGTTCTTCTTTTCCCTCCTTTTTTCTACCATAACTGCCCAGCAGTATACCGTTAACGGCAATGCACTGCAACAAAGCTGTAACTGTTACAGGCTCACAGATGATTTCGGCAACCAGAGTGGCTCGGTATGGAACAATAACCAGATCGATCTTAGTAATTCATTCGATTATAATTTTGATGTGTTTTTAGGCAATAACGACGGGGGAGCAGATGGAATTGCCTTCGTGCTTCAGCCAATCAGTACGAGCGTAGGGTCGCTTGGAGGAGGAATGGGGTACCAGGGAATATCACCGGCCATAGCCATTACTTTAGACACTTACCAAAACAGCAGCCCGGATAATGATCCCTTCTATGATCACATTGCCATTCAAAGAAATGGAGACATCAACCACGCCTCCGCCAATAACCTGGCTGGTCCGGTTCAGGCCGATGCTTCCAGCCCCGATATAGAAGATGGCGCACTGCATAAGCTAAGGGTAGTGTGGGACGCCACAACCAAAACACTCAGCACTTATTTTGATGGGGTACTAAGGCTAACTATTGTCAACGATCTTGTAAATACAACCTTTGGCGGCAATCCGCAAGTGTACTGGGGATTTACCGGTGCTACCGGTGGGTTATCCAACCTGCAAAGATTCTGTACTGCACTGGCACCAGCCTGGTCTTTTGCTCCCAGCCAAAAAAGATGTGTAGGTGAAGCCATTCAATTCATGAATGCGAGCATATCCTTTGCCACTATTGCAAAAATGTACTGGAACTTTGGCGATGGAAGTAATATTGATTCCATAAATGTGAATCCAATACATACTTACGCAACGGCAGGAACCTACACGGTTACACAACGGGTAGTAGGTGCAGATGGCTGTGAAGCCACCAATACGCAAACAGTGATTGTGGGAAGTAAGCCTGTTGCCAGTTTCAGCTTGAACGATAGCTGTGTAAATAACACGATACAGTTTACCAATACTTCTGTTGCTACTGTGGGTATCATCAATAACTGGTATTGGGAATTGGACAACACGCCCGCCACATCTACCCTCCCAAATCCTACGGCTGTTTACGCAACCTATGGAATAAAAAATATAAAACTTGCCGTTAAATCACTGGAGGGCTGTACATCAGATACGTTGTACAGGCCCATCCGCGTCCGTTCAATACCTGATGCTGATTTTACTTTTGTGGATTCATTGTGCCTGGGCGATACTTATAATTTTACAGCCCTGGCCAGCAACCCTGATGGGCTCCCGATCGACCTCTACCAATGGCGGATCGGAACCGATATTATCAATAACACCATGAATACCCAAAGCTATACATTTCTTACAGCCGGGATACATCCAGTGACTTTAGTAGCTTTTAACGGGCCATTGCCACCAACCTGTTTGAGGCTTGTTACCAAAAATGTTTTTGTTGTTGCCAAACCTCTTGCAGCCATGAAATTTGTAACCGGTTGCCAGGCACAGCAAATTCAATTACTCGACTCTTCGTATACATTGGACGGACTGGCTGTTACAAGCTGGTGGTGGAACCTGGGCAACGGACAATTTTCCTCCCAGCAAAACCCAACCGTTACGTATAACACATCCGGACCGGTTAATATCCAGCTGGTAGTTTACAATAGCCGCAATTGTAAAAGTGATACGCTCAATGCTACTATCCAAATCGATACAAAGCCTGTTGCCTCCTTCAACATTAGTGACAGTTGCGCCGGTAATACGATATTGTTCAACAATACATCCACCGGTAATTTAAACAATTTTTATTGGTGGCTGGATAATGCGGGTTTAACATCTGCTCAACAACATCCAACCACCACTTACCCAACAGCCGGGATAAAATATATTAAACTGCTGGTTACTTCAACCGCAGGATGCCGGTCTGATACTTTGTTTAAGCCCATCGATATTTACGCAAAGCCACAGGTTGATTTTACTTTTACGGATTCTGTTTGTTTAGGTAGCCCCACCCCTTTTTCTGGAATCATTGTTTCCAATAGTCACCCTGTCACCAATTACGGCTGGGCTTTTGGCGATACCAGTACTTTTATCCGCACAACACAGAATGCCGTTTATACTTTTGCTACACCGGGACCACATACAGTTACGTTTACGTCTTCCAGCATCAACGGCGCCGGTTGCAATGGCAGTATTCAAAAAAATGTTTTTGTAACAGATAAGCCCCATGCGGCCATTAAAAAACTGGTAGCCTGTGAAAGCCAGCAGATCCAATTGCTGGATTCATCCTATGCAACAGATGGGCTTGCTATTACAAGCTGGTGGTGGGACCTGGGCAACGGACAGTTTTCTACCCAACAAAATCCTTTTGTAACCTACCTTACTACGGGCCTGGTAAATATCAGGTTAGTTGTTTACAACAGCAGGAATTGTAAAAGTGATACTTTAGATAGAACGATTTCGGTTGAATATAAACCAGTGGCTAAGTTTGGGCATAGCACATCACTGTGCAATAACAACAGTATACAATTTTTTGATTCATCAACGGTAACAAATGCTACGGTAAATCAATGGCAGTGGATCCACAACAACAATGTTTTTAGTGCCCAGCAAAATCCGTCACAATTTTTCCCGGTAGGCTCCAATACAGCAGCCCTGTCTGCAACGAGCATTTATGGATGTAAATCCGACACAGTCTTTAAAACATTTACCATTAAAGCCAAGCCGGAAGTAACCCTGGATTTTGATGATGCCTGCAAATTCAGCGAAGTAAGTTTTACTGCAAATGAAACAAGTACCATTGGTATTACCAGCTGGCATTGGAATTTTGGAGATGGTAACAACAACATTGGAAATCCTGTAACACATGTTTATAATAATAACAATACTTACACCGTAAAAATGTATGCCATATCGGTGGAAGGTTGTTCCTCTGATACTATACAGGCTCCCATTATTATTTATGGTACAGACGCCTTTGCCGGAGATGATATTATTGCTGCTGCTGCGCAACCCATCCAGTTAAATGCTACAGGCGGACTAAGTTATGAGTGGACACCAGCAATAGGATTAACGGCTACCAATATTGCCAATCCTATTGCCAATAATACAGTAGATAGAAGGTACTACCTGCGTGCATTTACACCGGAAGGTTGTGAGAGTTTTGACACAGTCGATATAAAAATTTACAAAGGACCGGATATTTATGTGCCGGGTGCGTTTACGCCTAACGGTGATGGAAGAAACGATATTTTAAAACCCATCGCAGTCGGAATAACACAGTTCGACTATTTTGCCGTGTATAACCGCTATGGCCAGCTGGTTTTCAAAAGCAGCAATTCAAATGCCGGCTGGGATGGAAGGATCAAAGGACAAGAACAGTCAACCGGTAATTTTGTGTGGATGGTTTCTGGTGTTGATTTCAGGGGAAATAAAATATCTAAGAAGGGATCTGTACTGTTGATCCGTTAAAATATCGCATATTTAAGCGATGTTAAGGCTGATAAAAAAGAAGCAATTTTACAACTATAAAAATTACCTAATGAAGAAATCACTTTTTAGCATAGCTGCATTAATACCTGCTATTGTTTTTGCCCAAAATGTTGGCATCGGCACACCTGCTCCGGAAAATAAATTACATATTGTTTCTACAGACAGCAATGCTGTTAAAATTGAAAAAAATACACCGTTGGATGCTGGATCTTCCAACGGGCTTTATTTCAAAAATGGTGATTGGTTTACCGGTGCAATCAAACAGATCGGTGCTTCAACTGCAGCCAGCAGGACCGGTATCTTTGGTTATGCAGCCCAGAATACCGCAGATCTGAGAGAACATATTTCAATTTTAGATGGGGGTAACGTAGGTATAGGAACTACACTCCCTACACAAAAACTGGTAGTCATAGGAAATGCAATCGTCTCCGGTCATCTTACTTCCAATACATTACAATCAGCAACAAGCCTGCAGGTGGGAACCACCATACTCGCAGGTGGAAACATTACTACCAGTGCAGGTGTGTTTTTAGGAAATACTACTACTGCCACCAATGGAGGAATGCGTTTTAATACCACCGATAGTAAAGTAGAATACAGGGAAGATAACAGCTGGAAAAGAATGACCAAACCATTTTTTCAGTCTTCTGAAATAACCCATACTTCTTCGGTTAGAAACATCAATGTTGTTCATCCGACTTTCGAATTTATCATTCCGGAGGATGGCAATTATTATTTTAGTATTCAAACTGATATATTTCCTGTATTAAAAACCGATGGGTGTGTTTTACAATATATTGACCTTGGTGGTGCCACCTGGTTGTATAGCAAAACAAGGGGAGCCCAATTTCTGAGCTTTAATCCTGCAGGGTCATATAAATGGCATTTAACGAGCACCGGGTCTTGTGTAGGAGGAACCAATATTCCCTTAATGCCCAACTGGAACCAGATTGTTTATTGCCAGAAGAATGAAGTTATGACCCTTTCTTACAGGTTTACAATGAATAATCCTCCCGGCGGGACATTAGACCCATGGCAGGTAAGGGCAACAGTAAATTATGTGAAAGTAGATTAGTATTTAAGTTGCAATGCTCTTACGCATCTTACTGATGAAAGCATAGAGTTCACTCATACTTCTTATATCTTCTACCACCAGTATACCATTTTTACCCACTTGTTTCAGTTTACCTTTATTGGTTCCGGTTTGTAAAAACTGTAAAACACCATTAAAAGTATTGCTCTGGAAATAGGGGCTGTCGGGGTTGCCTACAAAAAAACATTTTAGTGTTTCATTTTTCAGAAACATTTTTTCAAAACCTAATTCTACGGCTGTTTTTCTTGCACGTACCGTAGTAAAAAGATCTTCTACTTCCGGTGGCACCGGACCGAAACGATCATTTAATTCATTGTGGAAGTTGATCAATTCTTCTTCTGTTTCACAGTTATCCAGTCTTGAATAAAGACTCAGGCGTTCCGTTATACTTTCCACGTAACTGTCAGGAATTAGTATCTCCAGGTCAGTATCGATCGTACAATCTTTTACAAAATCATCCTGTTGATTTATCTCTTCTTTAAACAGCTCCCTGAATTCACTTCTCTTTAATTCTTTAATGGCTTCATCTAAAATCTTCTGGTACATTTCAAAACCTATCTCTGAAATAAAACCACTCTGTTCTCCACCCAGTAAATTTCCGGCACCACGAATGTCAAGATCACGCATGGCAATCTGGAAGCCGCTGCCCAGGTCGCTGTATTGCTCCAGGGTAGACAAGCGTTTACGGCTATCCGGCGGCAGCGTACTCATGGGCGGCGCCATTAAATAAGCAAAAGCTTTTTTATTGCTACGGCCCACCCGGCCACGCAACTGGTGCAGATCACTCAATCCAAACTGGTGTGCATTGTTGATGATGATGGTATTTACATTTGGAATATCCACACCACTTTCTACAATGTTGGTACAAATAAGTACATCGTATTTTTTATCCATGAAGTCGAGGATGGTATCTTCCAGCTGATCGCCTTCCATTTGTCCATGTGCATAGGCAATACTAAGGTCAGGACAAAGCCCCTGTATCAATCCCTTCATTTCAGCCAGGCCTTTCACCCTGTTATGAATAAAGAAAACCTGTCCGCCTCTTTCCGTTTCATAATAAATAGTATCCCTTATAATGTCTTCATTAAATACCAGTACTTCTGTTTGTATGGGTTGCCGGTTTGGTGGCGGTGTATTGATGATGCTAAGATCTCTTGCACCCATCAAACTAAACTGTAATGTTCTTGGGATAGGCGTTGCCGTTAGGGTGAGTGAATCAACCGTTGTTCGAAGCTGTTTCAATTTTTCTTTTGCTGATACTCCAAATTTTTGCTCTTCATCAATTACCATTACACCCATGACCTTAAACTTTACAGCATTGCCCAATAAAGAATGCGTACCTACGATAATATCAATTTTACCTTCTTCCAGTTTTTTAAGTGTTTCCTTTTTTTCTTTGGCAGATTTAAAACGGTTCACAAAATCTACAGTAACAGGAAAATCTTTTAAACGCTCACTAAAA
>JACMKX010000104.1 GCA_014379905.1 Ferruginibacter sp.
AGTGAAATAAAAGTTGGTAAAAAACGATGAATTTGACCGGTTTTCGAAGGAAAATCAGGATTTGGCAAGTTTAGCGACGAGTGGTATGAGACTCGTTCATTTATAATACACCAGGTTCCCCCTTCAGGTGGCAGAGGGGGTTTTCACATCCACCGCATCCCTTAACCCATTTCCCAATAAATTAAATGCCAGCACCAGTATCATAATGGCAAAGCCGGGCACCAATGCCAGCATAGGATTGTTGGTAATAATAAAATTGTAGTTCTCTTTTATCATTAATCCCCAGCTGGGTTGGGGCGGTTGTACACCGATGCCAAGAAAACTTAGTCCCGCTTCGATAATAATAGCAGTTGCAAAATTTCCTGCCGCAATAACCAGCAACGGTCCTAAAATATTTGGAAGAATATGGCGCATGATGATTCGGCTGTTGTTAAACCCCAGGGCTTTAGCCGCCTGTACATATTCCAGTTCCCGCAAAGCAATTACCTGCCCACGCACCAAACGGGCTACACTCACCCACATAGTAAGGCCAACGGCAATAAATATCTGCCAGAATCCTTTGCCCATGGCCATAGTAATGGCAAATACCAATAACAAAGTAGGAATACTCCAGGTTACATTAACCAGCCACATGATCACTTCGTCTACCCATCCACGGTAGTAACCGGCAATGGCCCCGAGCAAAGTTCCGATAAACAACGATATAATAACTGCAATCAGCCCAACAGCCAGGCTCACCCTGGTGCCAATGATGATCCTGCTTAATATATCTCTCCCAAACGCATCGGTGCCCAGCCAGAATTTTTTTGTGATGATATTATTTTGAATATCGCCCGCCTGGTTATTGGTGAGCATATTGATGGCATACCGCTGCTCCACCGTGGTGTCTTCATCCACGTATTTTTGCACGATCATTTCGTTGCCGCTAATGGCATAACTGCTAATGGGTAAAAAAGTATAGGCTGAAGGTTTGCCATAAAAAAAATGGCTGAATGCATTCCCTTCCGGTAATTTATTATTCGGAATTTTTAAGAAGAGCTGTTTATGTCCAGGTTTGCGTGCCTGTATTTCCACCGTTTGCAGATCGGCGAATGGTGTACTGTCGGGCGCAATTACGTAACCGAAAACCGCTACAAGTACTGCAAAAAAAATAATGAGCAAACTGATGAATGCCGCCTTTCGTTTTTTTAAGCGTTGCCAAACCTGCTGGGGGAAAGATTGGGATGTTTGCGGCATATTTGTTACACAATTTCATGAATTAAATTCAATAAATACCGGGGATTATTTGTAAAGATCGCTGGAAATTTATTTCACTTTTCTTTCCTTCCATTTATAAGAACCAAATTTACCCAGCCAACCGGCAATAACAGTATAGATAATATGAAAGGGCTGTGCCAGCGGAAAAGCCCAAAGCAATGGCCGCTTATTAAAAAAGCCCGCAACAGGAAAAAGAAAAATTAATTCAACAATGGTTTTTGCAGCCATAAGAAGCAACCAGTACCTGATCATTGACCACCCACCGCTAAAGATCGACAGGAGGGGAATTATTAATAACGTAACATTTAAAAAATAAACAAGAAATAATACTGCAAAAATTCTCTTGTCATCATATTTATCCGCCTTGCTGGCCCAGCGGATACGCTGGTTAAAAAACTCTTTTATTGAATGAACCGGGGCAGTTTGTATAATTACATTTGCCGATTTGAGGTAATGAATTCCATTGGGATACTGCAGCGCAATTTTGTGCATGAGCAACATATCATCGCCGCTGGCAATATTGTCAATGTTCTTAAATCCGTTTACTGCCTCAAAAGCTTTACGGGTATAAGCCAGGTTGGCACCATTGCACATGCTGTGTACTTTTTTCTGAACTGCTGCTGCTGTAATTCCCTGCAGGCTCATAAAATCAAGCGACTGAAAAATTTCTATTGGCCTGGCGCTGCAGTTAACAGATACAGGCATTACGATCAACTCAGGCCTATGCATATTATAAAATGCTGCAATAGTTTCCAGCCATTCCGGTTCTGCATAACAATCCGCATCGGTGGTAACAATCAATTCTCCTACACTGTTTTCAATGCCAGTTTCAATGGCTTTTTTTTTATAGGAGTTGATGTCGGTAGTGCCAACGAAATCCCGCAGCGAAAGGCAGGTAACAAAAGAATAGTCAGATGCAATCGCCGCAGTTTTATCCGTGGAATAATCGTCGATTACCAGCACCTGGAAATATTTTTTTGAATAAGTCTGATTTTCCAATGAATCCAGCAATACGGGCAAACTCCGGGCTTCATTCCGGGCTGGTATTATAACTGAAATAAATAATTCGGGAGATTGTTCCCTCAAAACAAAATCAGGTACCTGCATCCAGCCAACCCGGTAATAAACTAACAGTATCCCGTATAGTATAAGAAGAAAGGTTGTAACCAGGGTTAATATCATATATCTGAATAGCTTAAATCTGCCTGGCACATAGCGCCTGCAACCTGGCAAAAATAATTTTTTGAAAATTAAATTGAATCATTATCTTTATGTAGTTGCATAAACAACTATATGCCAAACAACCAATTTAGGAAAAGCGAGTTATACAGTTTCATTACGGGCAAAGCCAGCACAGCTATTGCACGCCGGTTGCAGAAGAATTTTAAGCAGGCCGGGCTTGACATTACCATTGAACAATGGAGTGTGCTGTATCACCTGTGGAAGGAAGACGGCATGAGCCAGCAGCTATTATGCGATGCTACTTTCAGGGATAAACCCAGTATTACAAGACTGGTTGATAACCTGGAAAAGCTAAAACTGGTAAAAAGAGTAGCCAGTAAAGATGACAGGCGCATTAACATGATTTACCTCACACCGGAAGCGCAGGAATTGCAGGAAAAAAGTATGGAGGTTGCCAATCAAACACTGAATGAAGCACTGGAAGGGGTTACACATGGCCAGGTGGAAATTGCAAAAGAAGTTTTGCAGATGGTGTATGAGAATCTAAAATAGAAAAGCCAGCCCCTAAATCCCCCACGGGGACTTTGACCGGAGCGAAGATTAAAGAATGCATTTTAAATATTTAAATATAAAACTATGAGTACTCAACAAACTTCAAGTAAAAATGCAGTTGCAAATCCTCCCTTGGGGGGTGGTGGGGCTTGGTTAATCAAAGAAAGCAGTCCTTTTGAAACGTACACGCCTGAAGATTTTAACGAAGAGCAGGAAATGGTGAAAGATATGTGCCTGCAATTTTTAAACACAGAAGTATTGCCGGTTATTGACCGCATCGATAAAATGGAAGAAGGCCTGATGCCATCATTAATGGTAAAGGCCGGTGAGCAGGGTTTGTTGGGTGCGGCTATACCGGAAGAATTTGGCGGGTTGGGGAAAGATTTTATTACTTCTACTTTGGTAAATGAAGGCCTGGGTGGCGGTTTCTCTTTTAGCGTAGCCGTAGCAGCGCATACTGGTATTGGAACATTGCCCATTTTATATTTTGGTACAGAAGCCCAAAAGAACAAATACATTCCAAAACTCGCCAGCGGCGAATGGAAGGGCGCTTATGGTTTAACAGAACCCAATAGTGGTAGTGATGCACTCGGTGCAAAAACGGCCGCAACCCTAAGCGCTGATGGAAAATATTATTTACTTAACGGGCAAAAATGCTGGATCACCAATGGTGGTTTTGCAGATGTATATACCGTATTTGCAAAAGTAGACGGCGATAAATTTACCGGCTTTATTGTGGAGCGTGACATGGAAGGATTTACCCGTGGACCGGAAGAACATAAAATGGGCATTAAAGGATCATCAACCGTTCAGTTGTATTTCCAGGATTGCAAAGTACCGGTTGAAAATGTGCTGGGCGAAGTAGGCAAGGGACATATCATTGCCTTTAATATCTTAAATATTGGCCGTTTAAAATTATGTGCGGCAGCATTGGGCGGAGCCAAAATGGCTTTGAGTTCTACTATTGAATATGCTAATACCAGGGAGCAATTTAAAACAGCTATCGCCAATTTTGGCGCTATTAAACATAAGCTGGCAGAAATGGCCATTCGCATTTGGGTAGGCGAAAGTGCTTTGTATAGAACAAGTAAATGGATTGATGATAAAGAGACTGAATTGCAGGCGGCAGGCAAACCTTTTAACGAAGCCTTACTGGGAGCAGCAGAAGAGTATGCCATAGAGTGCGCCATTTTAAAAGTAGATGGCAGTGAAGTGCTGGATCTTATCGTAGACGAAGGCGTGCAGATTCACGGTGGTAACGGTTTTAGTGATGAGTACATGATTAGTCGTGCATACAGGGATAGCCGCATCAATCGTATTTATGAAGGAACGAACGAAATCAACCGTTTGTTAACTGTTGACATGATGCTAAAGCGTGCCATGAAAGGCAAACTTGACCTGATGGGCCCTGCAATGGCAGTATCAAAAGAACTCATGAGCATTCCTGATTTTGGAAGCGAAGACGAAGGTGCTTTTGCTGCAGAAAAAAAATCGGTGGTAAACATGAAAAAAGCGATCCTGATGACAGCAGGCGCTGCAGTTCAAAAACTGATGATGAGCCTGAGCAATGAACAGGAAATTCTGATGAACATCGCTGATATGGCTTTATGGACATTTCATGCAGAAAGCGCTTTGTTGCGGGTGATAAAAATTACTGATAAACAGGGAGAAGCAGCTGCTTCCCTGCAAACAGATATGGTTCGTTGCTATATTAACGATGCAATGGATAATGTAAACAAAGCTGGTAAAGAAGCCATCAATGCTTTTGCAGACGGGGATGAACAAAGGATGATGTTACTGGGACTTAAACGGTTTACCAAAACTGCCCCGTTCAACAGCAAAGATGCACGCAGAAGAATTGCAGATAAACTGATTGCAGATAATAAATATGCTTTATAATTTTTGTTCTCTTATAAGTGAGGCCGCGGTTGAAAGACTGCGGCTTTTTTATTTAACGACTTTCTATAATTGTTTACGTATAACTTTAGGCTGTCCAACAAAATAAAAATGTATGCAGTTGAAGGTTTGTTTTTCGTTGTTTATTTTATTGAATATTTTTTCTACGGTTTGTTTAGCACAGGCAGAAGAAAAACCTTTTATAAAACTCGTAAATGGTACCAAAGAACAAAATAGTATCACAACAGGTAAGCAATTCATTGTAGGGAGTACCTGCAAAACCTGCACTCTCACTGTAAATAACAATGCTGCAAAAGTGTATAATACCGGCGGTTTCGCCTTTGAATTATTGTTGAATGCGGGTGATACCAGCGTTGAAATAAAGGCAACTGCAGGCAATAAATCCGTTACTAAAAAAGTATCCTATAATTATATACTTCCTACACCTGCAGAGCCGGTAAAAATAGTAGCGATAGAAAGTATTGAAACCCTGCCGGAAGGAAATCTTGTTATAAGAACCGGTGATAAAATTAAATTCCGGGTAAAGACATTGCCGGCAGCTACAGTTACTATTTTTAAAAACATTCCTTTGTATGAAATGCCTTTGATTAACGGAAATAAAATGCCAGGCATTTACCGGGGAGAATATATAGTTCAGGCTACAGATAGTTTTTCTGCATTAAAAATTCCGGTAACAGTTACGGGCAGCGATGGGCAAAAAATCACCAAAGAAACCCGTTACCAGTTTTCTGTTCAGTCTTCCCTGGCGTCTGATATTGCCATTACAAAAGGCAGGCTGGCACACCTGGAATATGGGCTGGGAGACGACAGGTTAGGCGGTGCAAAGCTGGGTTACCTGGATAGCCTTGTATTGCTGAAAATTATCGGTAAAGTTGGCGGTGATTATAAAATTCAGCTGGCGCCTTCACTTACAGCCTATATTCCCGAGGAGCTGGTAACGCTGTTACCCAAAGGTAGTGCCGGTCCGCAATCACTTACAGGTTCATGGTCGGTTTATGGGGATGATAAATATGATTATGTAACTATCTCCTTAAATTCGAAATTACCTTACCAGTCATTCCAGGAAACCGATCCTTCCCGGATCATGGTAGATGTATACGGTGCTAGCAACAATACCAACTGGATTTCGCAGTTGCAATCAGCCAAAGAAATAGAAAAGGTAGATTATGAACAGGTGGCAGATGAAATATTCAGGATAAAGATTAAATTAAAACATAACCAGCATTGGGGTCACCAGGTTTACTACCGCGGCAATACAATGGTAATAAAAGTTAAACAGCAACCCAAAGACCTTGCATTGAATCAGCTGACCATTGCCGTGGACGCAGGTCATGGCGGAACCAACACGGGAGCCGGTGGTCCCACAGGATCTTCAGAAAAACAGCTGGCACTGGCTGTATCTTTAAAATTACAAAAAGCTTTGCTTGCCGAAGGCGTAAAAGTGATCATGACAAGAACAACAGAAAAGTTTGTTGACAATAAAGAGCGCATTTTGTTTTACAGGGATAGTATGCCCGACCTGCTGGTAAGTATTCATTTAAATTCATCTTCAGATCCGATACGTTCGGGCGGAACGAGCACCCATTACCGTTATGTTGGTTTTCAGCCATTAAGTATGGCTATAAATAAACGGATGCAGGAATTAGGCCTGAAGCAGTATGGGGTTATCGGCTCTTTTAACTTTATGCTTAATAGTCCAACCGAGTATCCAAACTGCCTGGTGGAAACATTATTTGTCAGCAACCCGGCAGAAGAAGCCATGATGCTGAACGAAAATTTCCAGGAGCAAATGGCCCAAAAGATCCTGCAGGGTATAAAAGATTTTCTTTCAGATATTCGTTAAATGTGTATAGTGTACGCTTAATGGGGTATTTCACTCCCGGGCTAAAGAACTAATTTTGTCCTCTATGTCAGCAGAGAAAAAAATTGTATGTATTGTGGAGGATAAGCCCGATTTGAGGGAGGCTATGAACATGATGATCCAGATGAGCAGGGACTATGCGTTGGGTGGTAGTTATGCCAATGCGGAAGAAGCTATTAAATTTATTCCGGAAGTAAGACCCGATGTGGTATTGATGGATATTAATTTACCGGGTGCCAGTGGTATTACCTGTGTAAATGCATTAAAGACCATGCATCCTGATATGCTTTTTATGATGTGTACAGCTTACGAGGATAATGATAAAATCTTTGATTCTTTAAAAGCAGGAGCAGCCGGGTATATTTTAAAAACAGAAGGGCCTCAAAAAATTTTGGAAGCGCTGGATGATATTATTATTGGCGGAAGCCCAATGAGCAGCAGCATTGCCCGTAAGGTTGTGGCAAGTTTTAATAGCATGGGCGCCGAAAATTCAATGATAGAAGGCTTGAGCGACCGGGAGAAAATGGTATTGGAACACCTGGCCAAAGGGCTTATTGGAAAAGAAGTTGCCGATGCGTTGAATATCAGTTGGGGAACAGTACGCAAACATGTGCAGAACATTTATAAAAAATTGCAGGTGAATACCCGGGTAGAAGCAGTAAACCTTTACCTGAACCGCTAAAGCCATATTTTACCGGCCAGCAAAAATTGCCTGTTGTAAACTATATTAGCAACCATACAAAATAGCCTGGCGGTATAACCTGCCGCTAAACAACAGGATGGCCACTTACAGCATTTTCATTTATTTCTTTGAGAGCGTTACTGTATTTATGGGGCTTTATTTTTTTATACAGTTTAGTATATTAAAGAAAAGAGAATACCTGTTCTACTCTATCTACCTTTTATTGTTGGGTGTATATTATGTATGTGCCATTCCGGAGCTATTCAACCCAAAACCCGGAATAAATTCTTCCGTAAGTATCTTTGAATTGTTTAAGCGACCCGTACAATTTTCTATCAGTTTTTTTTATACGCTGTTCATTATATATTACCTCAACCTGGCCAAACAGTCGAAACCCCTGTACCGCATATTTAAATTTTTTCTTGTATTGTATGTCATCCTCGCAACAGCCTGTTTTACAGGAAATACAATAGGAACCAACTACGATACCATTTATTATATCATTAGTTTAATTATGTTTCCTATACAGATGTATATGGTAACGGCGCTTTTTAAATACAAAGTGCCTTATGCAAAATATATTATCTGGGGTAGTATTAATGTATTAATTGGTAGTCTTACAACCATGTTCCTTGGTATTTCTATGGCCAAAAATCCCGGCGGATCTATTACCAATGCCATCTCTTATATTCCTGTAATGGTTACTATTGTAGTAGATATTTTTCTGTTTACACTGGCACTGCAACGTAAAATTGCGGATAACGAAAAATCGCTCATCAATGCCGCCATCGCCCGCCAGCAGGCCGTGGCCAAAGAAAGAGAACGTATCATTGCCGACCTTCATGATGATGTGGGCGGCGGCCTTAGCAGTATACGTATGATGAGCGACCTGATGGTATTAAAGGAAGGGGAGAATGCCGATCCCAACAGCCCTAACTTCGCTTCCAAAATATCGTCTACCGCAAAAGATATTGCTCAGCGGATGAACACCATCATCTGGAGTTTAAATACAGAAAACGACAGCCTCCATAATTTTGCAGAATATGTAAGGCAACACGGTGTTTCTTTTTTTGAAAACTCAGGGATAAAATTTAATTATACAGCTTCGCCCGATCTTCCTGAAAAAAAGCTGCTAAGCGGCGGACAGCGAAAAAATCTTTTCCTTATCACCAAAGAATCTTTTCATAACATTTTAAAACACTCCGGCGCCACAGAAGCAGATGTGGCCATTACACTTATTCAAAATAAATTGCGCCTGGTTATTAAAGACAATGGCAAAGGCCTGCAGAATAACAACAGCTTTGGCAATGGTTTAAAGAACATGCAAAAAAGAATGACTGAGATCCAGGGAAATTTTGATATCCACACGCATAATGGCACAGTGATTACTGTATCTGTACAATTAGGATAAGCTGCACCTTTCCTTTCTCTACACTAACTTTAGGGCTCAAAATTATTTTATATGAGCAACCTTGTTAATGAATTCAACGAATACCGCACCAAAATGAATGATGTCATTTTGAGCAAAGACAATCTTGTAATAAAAAGATTATGGAACCTTGATACCAATACCTACGCTGCAGGTGCCCTGGATGTAAAAACAAAAGAATTGCTGGGCCTCGTTGCAAGCATGGTACTTCGCTGCGACGATTGCATTAAATACCATTTAGGAAAATCGCATGAGTTAAATGTGTCAACCGAAGAAATGTATGAAGTGTTTGCAGTGGCCAATATTGTGGGAGGTACGATAGTGGTTCCACATACAAGGAGGGCGGCGGAGTATTGGGAGGAGTTGAGCGCCGAAGGCGGTCAATAGTCAATAGTCAATGTTCCATGGCCGTTTATGTGGGAGGCAGCATTATAATCAATATCCAGGATTTTATGTAGAATAATGGATAAGCTGTGTTGCAACTATAGCTAATAAATTAACTATTTCGTGCAAGCGTCTATGGACCATCGACTATGGACTCTGCCCACCTTTAACAAAAAATATTTGCCCGAAAAAATTCCCCATCGTAAATTTATACTTCATCAAAGAAAAAGGAGGTATTATGTCTAACAATAAATCATGGACGCCTCTGGTAAGTGAAGCTTAACAGATCGTTTCATCTAATGATTTAAAGCCTAAAAAGCTGGAGCCGTTGGTTTACCAACGGCTTTTATATTTTGGTCCATGGTCAATAGTGCATAGCCGTTTGTGCGGAAGGAAACAGTGTCATAATCCTAAAACAAATAAAGGAATTAACTATTTCGTACGAAAGTCTACGGTCTATGTACTATGGACTTCCTCAACCTTTTTCAGTAATTTTGCCCATTAACTATTTACCATGCCAGATACTACCACTACCATAAATAAACCCGCCCTTACCGCCAAAGATTTTGCCACCGACCAGGAAGTACGCTGGTGCCCGGGTTGCGGCGATTATTCTATTTTGGCACAGGTACAGAAGATCATGCCTACACTGGGTATTCCAAAAGAAAATATTGTGATTGTTAGCGGTATTGGTTGCAGCAGCCGTTTTCCTTATTATATGAACACCTATGGTATGCACAGTATTCATGGTCGTGCAACAGCTGTGGCTAGTGGCTTAAAAGCATCCCGGCCCGAACTGAGTGTTTGGATTGTAACTGGGGATGGCGATGGATTAAGCATTGGAGGAAACCATACCATTCATTTGCTGCGCAGGAATTTTGATGTAAACATTTTATTATTCAACAACCAGATATACGGACTGACCAAGGGACAATATTCGCCTACTTCCGAAGAAAGTAAAGTGACCAAGAGCACGCCGATGGGCAGTATTGATCATCCGTTTAATCCACTGGCATTGGCCATGGGTGCCGACGCAGGTTTTATTGCCCGCACCATGGATAGAGATCCAAAGCACCTGCAGGCCATGTTGCTTCGCAGCCAGGCACATAAAGGAACTTCCTTTTTAGAGATCTACCAGAACTGTAATATTTTTAATGACGGCGCTTTTGAAGTGTTCACCGAAAAAAGCAGCAAGGCTGATGAGGTATTGTTTTTGGAACAAGGCAAACCATTAGTATTTGGTGCCACGGCTAATAAAGGAATTAAACTGGATGGTTTTCAACCCGTGATCGTTGACCTGGCAGAAGGTGCCAGCACCGATGATCTTTGGATACATGACGAAAAAGATTTTTACAAAGCACAAATATTGGTTCGCATGTTTGATGACCCACGCATGGCCGGTCATTTACCAAGACCCTTCGGTGTTTTTTATGAAACACACCGGGCCTGCTATGAAGATGTAATGAGTATGCAGATAGAAGAAGCCATTGCAAAAAGCGGTAAAGGCGATTTGGATAAATTGTTGAGAGGAAGGGAGACGTGGACGATAAATTAAAACCCGCAGTATATTTTGGAGATGGATAATTTTATTCATTAAGCAATGTAAGCAGGGCTCCCGGGCTGATATTAAGAGAAGCCCCGGGTAGTATGGTGATGGATCTTACAGATACATTGGTATTTAAATAAAGGGTGCCTTGTTTTATTACAACGTCTGTATTACTGTCAGGCAAAACACCACAACTCCAGTTGCCCGCATCTTCCCAATTTGTGCTCACTGCATTGATACAATTATTTATAAACCTGATGTAGTAGTCTACTTTTAACCTTTGGCCGTTCCGCAGCAAAGAATATTTATATCCGTTCCAGGAGGAGGGTATATTATTTAAGTGGAGCGTTGTTGTATTTACCCCGGTATAATTGCTGTTGTTATTAATATTGTTATAATTGATCCCATCTACACTAATCTGCCATTGGTACTCAACATTCACAGTATGATCTGCTGCATAAATCACTGCAGAAGCAACTGTGGGACACATCTCGATGTTTTGCATATATTGGAGGCAGGGGTCAGAGAGCCATTGAAACCAATTTCCATAGTTTTGAATGGATATGTAATCAACTGAGCAATTAGCGTGAATCAAAAATTTCCATATACGCCAATAGGTACAGCCCGAAGGGCAATCGCCACAGCCATAGGAATATGATAAATTAATTTCCCCGTTTTGATATTCCGCCAGGACCCTTTTGTTTCTATTTAAAAAATAATTGGCGGCTGTGAAGGGATGGGCATTTCCAGTACCTACACCTGAAAATTTCTCAAATTTTTTGGCAAGTGCTTTGGCATTGATTGCCCTGGGAGATTTTATAATGTAAGAGGTTTTGTTTGGGTTTACCTGGATTGAATTTAGTACAACCTGTAATTGGTGAGAATTCATCAGATAATTTACAGAATCGTTCGGTGTATTGTAATAATTGCCTGCAAGCCAGGCTGCACCCCAGGCAGTATCATTATGGATAGTTACCATTACTTCTTTGAGAACGAAAGCATCGTCAAAACTATTACCTGCCGAAAAAAAATGTGTGGAGTCGGAGCCGGGTAAAAAATTTGAATAACTAAAAAACTCTTTTATTGTATCAATTACCAAAAGATTTTGGGTATTGTGTATTGCATACAATGCTCTTTTGAGGGAGTCTATAAAAACTTCGGGAATAGTAATACTGTCCGCCAAAGGCGAATGGATTTCATTCAAACGTTTTATAGCAAGCCTGCAGGCATCGTTGTGATAAATCAAGGCCATTGTATCGGTAGGAGTGCAGGAAGAGGGAAGATTCTGGCCCCTTGATATTAATGAAGCGCAACTAAAAAAAAGTACTGCCAGGACTGTTTTCATTTTTTTATTTTAAATGACAATTAAATTTTGTCAGAAAACTTCAGCGTATAAAGTTATGTATTCAGTATGGCAACAAATAACAAATTTCTATAAATTATCAATATAAGTAAGCCATCGATCTTTGGTGACCGCTTTACGGAACGGAGGGGCTGTGTTATACGAACCCTCTCTTCAACAACTCCTCCGCAATCTGCACCGCATTGGTAGCAGCACCCTTGCGTAAGTTATCACTCACTATCCAGCAGTTCAATGTATTTAATTGCGATTCATCCCTGCGGATACGCCCCACAAAAGTATCGTCCTTATCATGCGCTGTAAGTGGCATGGGATACAACTGGCTTTCCAAATTATCCTGCAAAGTAACACCAGGACTGCTGTGTAGAAGATCTTTTACTTCTTCGATATTAAAATCATTTTCAAATTCAATGTTTACGCTTTCACTATGGCCGCCCATAGTAGGTATGCGTACACAAGTGGCAGACAAACGGATGGTATTATCTTCCATTATCTTTTTTGTTTCATTCACCATTTTCATTTCTTCTTTGGTATAGCCGTTTTCTGTAAAAACATCTATCTGTGGAATGGCATTCTGGTCAATAGGATATTTATAAGCCATAGGGCCGTCTGTAATCCCCTTTCTTTCATTCATCATTTGCTCCACAGCTTTTACGCCGGTGCCGGTTACACTTTGGTAAGTACTTACTATCACCCGGTTTATTTTGTAGCGATCGTGCAGCGGTTTTAACACCACCACCATTTGTATAGTGCTGCAATTGGGGTTGGCAATGATCTTATCGGCAGCAGTTAATACATGCGCATTTACTTCCGGCACTACCAGCTTTTTGGTTTCGTCCATGCGCCAGGCACTGCTGTTATCAATTACAGTAATACCGGCATCTGCAAACTTTGGTGCCCACTCCAGGGAAGTGCCACCGCCTGCCGAAAAAATAGCGATGGCAGGTTTTGCATCAACAGCTTCCTGCATGCTTACTATCTTATACTTATTGCCCCTGAATTCAATTTCTTTACCGAGGGATCTTTCCGAAGCCACCGGGATCAGTTCCGTAACAGGAAAATTTCTTTCTGCCAATACCTGTAACATTTTTGTGCCTACCAGGCCGGTAGCACCTACAACCGCAACTTTCATTTATTAGGTTTTTATTAATTATGGAACATTCTATTAAACCCACCTTCGACAAGCTCCCACGCAAGGGCGGGGCAGGCAGGCTGACAGCTTTTGGGTATTGTCACACTGACCTTGTGAAAGTGATGTAAGTATCCAAAAGCGTATTTCAATTATACCTGCGCCATAATTAGTTGTTATAAAAAATATGCCTCCCGTTTTGGCGGAAGGCATTACTATCATTGGTACAAAAAGATAGGGTCAGCTCCGCCCGCCAGCCTGTTTTATCTTTATTGTATGTTTTATGCTCATCATAACGGGTGCCGAAAATAACACAAATGCATTTAGCTGCAAAAACATTTTTTTATTAACAGCCTGTTTTACTATCTCAAATAGTTGTGTGCATGTATAGAATACAATATCTTGTAGGTAGAACTATCCTGATATGAGATCAAAAATTTTACTTTGCCTGTTCTGTGGATTCAGCAGCTTATTTTGCTCGGCACAATTTTCTGATAATTTTAATGATGGTGATTTTACAGCCAACCCTACATGGGGAGGAGGCACTGCCGATTTTATAGTAAATGCAGCCCTGCAACTGCAAAGCAATAATACAGTAGCCAGCAGCAATTTTTACCTGAGCACCGCTAATACAAAAGCTACTGTAGCACAATGGGATTTTTATTGCCAGTTTACTTTTAATACCTCCGGTACTAATTATACAGATGTTTATCTTACAGCATCAGCCGGCGATCTTACCAACACCAATACCACCGGTTACTTTGTAAGAATAGGAAATACAGATGATGAAATAAGTTTGTACCGAAAAGATGCAGGCGTTGCTGCCGTAAAAATTATTGACGGTGTGAACGGTACCACCAATACGAGTAACAACAGCATAAAGATAAGGGTGATAAGGAATGCAGCCAACCAATGGACTTTACTGCGGGATCTTAGTGGTACCGGTACCAGTTATACATCAGAAGGTGTGGTTACTGATGCAACATTTTTGACATCTGCATTTTTTGGAATATGGACCAGGCAAAGTACCGCAAGTTTTTTCCAGCGCCATTTCTTTGATGATATACAGGTACAGAATTACACGCCGGATATTGTTGCCCCGGTAATGGTATCTGCAACGCCAATAAGTGCCAATAGTGTAGACCTGTTATTTAATGAACCCGTGAGTGCTGCCAGCAGCGAAGTAGCAGCAAACTATACAGTAAATAATGGCGTAGGCGCTCCTTTAACAGCAGTAAGAGATGCGGGCAACAATGCGCTGGTTCATCTTACGTTTGGCAATAATTTTCCCAACAGGATAAACCTGCAATTAACTGCTAATGGTATCCAGGATCTTGCTGGAAATACTTTAAATAACGGCACCGCCAGCTTTGTTTATTTTAGCGCTATCCAATATGATATTTTGATTGATGAAATAATGGCGGATCCAACTCCATTGGTGGGATTGCCCGATGTAGAATGGATAGAATTAAGAAACACCTCCGGCTTCGATATTAATTTACAGAACTGGCGAATCGGTAAACCTTCCGGCCAGAGCGGCGCCATGCCATCTTATCTTTTAAAGAAAGATAGTTTTGTAATCGTATGTACAGGTAGTGCTGTAGCGGCACTGGCTCCGTTTGGTCCCACTATTTCTGTAACAAGTTTTCCATCACTGGGTAATGGAGGCGATCTTTTATACCTGCGCTCGCCCGACGGAAATATTATTCACTCTGTAAATTATTCTGACGCCTGGTACCAGAATGAATTAAAACAACAGGGCGGCTGGACATTGGAAATGATCGACAGCAACAATCCCTGCAGCGGCCTGAGCAACTGGAAAGCAAGTACCGACGCCTTCGGCGGAACTCCTGCACGAAAAAATTCTGTTGATGCCGTGAATACCGATGCAATTGCACCCAAATTAATAAGGGCATATGCCCCGGATAATTTACATATAGTATTGGTGTTTTCTGAGTCACTGGATAGCACCAGTGCTGCTGTACCTGCATCCTATACGATGAGTGACGGGATAGGAGTTCCGCAAACAGCATTGCCACTCTCTTTTTTGTTTGACAGGGTTCGCCTCACTTTAGCTACGCCCCTGCTTCCCAATAAAATTTACAATGTTACGGCAACAGCTGTTACAGACTGCAGCGGTAATCCCATTGGTAATACCGATAATACAGCAAGAGTGGGATTGTATGAAAACCTGCAGAAATATGACATTGTTGTGAACGAAATACTGTTTAATCCAAGGCCTAACAGTAATGATTATATTGAAATTTATAACAGGAGCAACAAGGTCATCAGTTTAAGAAATGCTTACCTGGCCAATAGGAATACTGCGGGGAATATCAGCAGCATAACACAGCTAAGCACAGAAGATTATTTATTATTTCCGGAGGATTATTTATTGCTTACAGAAGACATGAGCCTTGTACTAAATAATTATGTGGCGAATAACCCGGACGCATTTATTGAGATCAATATGCCTTCCTTTAATGATGATGAAGGAAATGTAATATTGTTGAATGAGCAGGGCGCAATTGTTGATGAAATTCCATATAAAGATGACTGGCATTTTAAACTGATCGGCGATGAAGAAGGCGTGGCACTGGAAAGGATCAATGATGATGATACTACCATTAACAATCCTTCTACGGCTGCCGATGAGCAGGCAGCCAACTGGCACAGTGCTGCTACCAGCGTTAATTACGGGACACCTACTTATAAAAATTCGCAATACAGGATAGACGGAGGGGTACAGGGAACTATTAAAATTTCACCGGATATTATCAGCCCGGATAATGATGGCATGGATGATTTTTTAACCATCGACTATAATTTTCCTGAACCTGGTTATGTAGCCAATATTACCATTTTTGATGCAGCGGGCAGGCGGGTGCGTTACCTGCAACGCAGTGCACTTATGGGTACCAAAGGTTATTTCCGTTGGGATGGTCTTGGCGAGAAAAATGACAAACTAACGGTAGGTATTTACGTTGTGTATACAGAAGTATTTAACCTGCAGGGCAAAAGCAAGAAATTTAAAAATGTGGTGGTGCTGGCAAGAAAACAATAGCGGATTTTTGATGGTTGATTGCTGACTCATCATTTTTTAGAAAAGGCTATTTGTTTTTGGGAGAATTTAATATTGAAAACGCTTACCGTAAACTCCTGGGCTGATTTCTCTGCGTTGAGCTAATTAAACCTACATAATATGCAACCAGCCAATTTTAACAGGAGTGCATTGCGCTTCCTGTTTGCCATGCTTGTAATGACAAGCATTTTTTCCTGTAACAATAATTCATCTATGACTAAAAAAGAAGTATATGCGTGGCCGCAGAATATTGCTACACCGATAGCCGATAAAAAGCCCAAAGAATTAATAGCGCATGGTGATACCCGCCAGGATCCCTATTACTGGCTGAATGATTTTTTTAAGAAAGGACCAGACAGCGGCAACGTAGTAAAATACCTAAAAGCAGAAAACAATTATTATGATACCATGATGGCCGGCACCAAAGAGCTGCAGGAAAAATTGTACAACGAAATGAAAGGCCGTATCAAGGAAAAAGATGAAAGTGTTCCCTTTTTTAAAAACGGGTATTACTATTACAGCCGCACAGTTGAAGGGAAGGATTATTACGTGCTTTGCCGTAAAAAAAGTACCATGGATGGGACCGAAGAAGTGCTGCTGGATGTAAATAAAATGGCAGAAGGGTATAATTATTTCAGGATGGGAGGAAATGCAGTAAGTCCGGATAACAAACTACTCGCTTATGGTATTGATACCGTGAGCAGGAATGAATATACCATTTATGTAAAGAACCTCGAAACTGGTGAGATCTACAAAGATCTTATCAGCCGTACACAATCTGACCCGGTATGGGCGGCAGATAATAAAACGATCTTTTACACTTCTAAAAACCCGGTAACATTATTATCAGAAAAAATTAAAAGGCATATGTTGGGCACTGATGCGTTAACAGACGTAGTGGTTTATGAAGAAAAAGATCCAACGAATTATATTGGTGTTGGTAAAACAAAGTCTGATAAATATATTCTCATACAATCCGGTGCAACCTTATCTTCCGAAACAAGGTTTATTCCCGCGGATCAGCCAATGGCTGCTTTCAAAATTTTTCAGCCAAGGATGAAGGAAGTATTATATGACGTGGACCATGCAAATGACCAATTTTATATCCGCACCAACAAAGACGCAAAAAACTTCAAAGTAATGACCAGTGCTGAAAACAAAACCGATTCGGCCGCCTGGGTAGAAATGATTCCTCATAGCGACAGCGTGTTGATATCGGGTATTGAAGTGTTTAAAAACTTTGTGGTAGTTTCGGAAAGAAGAAGAGGATTAACACAGCTTCATATTATTAATACACAAAATAAGCAGGAGCATTTTATAGATTTTGGGGAAGCAACTTATGCAGCTTACTCGCAGGGAACCCCTGAATACAACACAGATACGATGCGTTATTATTATACATCACTTACTACTCCCGGCAGTGAGTATGATTACAATATGATTACCAAAGAAAAGAAACTATTGAAACAACAGGAAGTAGTGGGTGGATACGACGGAAGCCAATATGTAACAGAACGTTTGTATGCAAAAGCTACAGATGGTACCAGTATCCCAATTTCGATAGTGTATAAAAAAGGGTTTAAAAAAGAGGGTACTATGCCTCTGTTACTTTACGGTTATGGAAGTTATGGCGCCAGTATGGATGCCAGCTTTAATAGTGGCAGGTTGAGTTTGCTTGATCGTGGCTTTGCATTCGCTATTGCACATATCCGCGGAGGACAGGAAATGGGCCGTTACTGGTATGAAGATGGAAAAATGATGAAGAAGAAAAATACTTTCACCGACTTTATTAATTGCGCTGAGTTTTTGCTGGACAATAAATATACTACCAAACAGCATTTGTATACCATGGGTGGAAGTGCCGGTGGATTGTTAATGGGCGCCATCGTAAACATGCGTCCTGATCTTTGGAACGGCGTGGTGGCGCAGGTTCCCTTTGTGGATGTGCTCACTACCATGAGCGATGCAAGCATTCCTTTAACTACCAATGAATATGACGAATGGGGCAACCCGTCCAATAAGGAAAGTTATGACTACATGAAATCCTATTCTCCTTACGATAATATTACCAAACAGGCTTATCCGAATATGTTGGTAACAACCGGCCTGCACGATAGCCAGGTACAATATTTTGAACCAGCTAAATGGATCGCACGCCTGCGGGAAATGAAAACAGATAGCAATCATTTATTATTGTATACAAATATGGAGGCCGGGCACGGAGGCGCCAGCGGTCGCTTTAAAGCATTGCGGGACAGGGCAAGAGAGTTTGCATTCCTTTTTGCACTGGAAGGGATAAGAGAATAATTTAAATTACCTACAGTATAAAAAGGCCGGAACAATTTCATTCCGGCCCTTACTTTATAGCATACAATTAATTACTCTATTATTAATTTTCCTGCTCCTATCTTTTTCCCTTTTTCATTGGTTACGGTGGCAAAATAAACGCCCGCACTCCAGTTGGCTGGAATCATAACCTGTTCCGAAGTTTTTTTGGACGCCGAAGAATAGGATTGTCGCATCATTATATGTCCCCCTACATCTGTAATTTGTATAACGAAATAACCGGGTTGTTTTAGCTGTAATGCGAAGTGTGATGTACCGCCCGCTAACACAGGGTTCGGAAAAATACTGAGGCTGTTTTTTCTAAACAAATCCTGTATACTGTCTTCTACAGAATTAACATTTATTGCTCTGATCCTTAAACCTCCCAACATGCCTCCAACATTTTCCATCGGCCCATACTTTGGTTGAATTGGGGTAGAGGTTAAAGTTATCTCTTCTAGCACCTGCTCTGTTGCTAACAACTGAATAGTATTTGTTGAAAGATCTTTTAATACTACCAGCCTGTTTTCAAAACCTAAAGCGGTAATTAAGAGGCTTTGCACTTTGTGCTGTTTACCCAGGGTTATCTTACCAGAACTGTCTGCAGCTATCCACTTACCCATTGGTAACATTTGAACACTTGCATTGCCAATTGGTTGATTTTTTTCATCCGTAATGAAGTAGTGCGGTAAGGCAGCACCAATAACACTGGTATTGTAGGGTAGCGGCAGTGATCTTATTTTGCCCAGCCTGATATGAGTGTTGGAAGGGTTTTTAACCGTATCTGGCCGGGCTACCATTTCGCCTTTCACCTGCCCCTGTGCTTTTGCGGGTTGACCTTTACCCAACATCATAAAAAATGCGAGAAAGTATTGCCAGTAAGCAAATATTTTTTTGCGGGGAAGGGGTAGGGTCTTAATACTGCGATCCAACTGGTCTTTATATACATGGCCGCACACGTTTTCATTTTTAAGATTTTCAAAATAAAATAAAAGCTGGGCATCCGTCATGGCGCTAAAGTCAACCACAGTTTTGGCGCAGGAGTTACAAAACCTGCCTTGTTCATTAGGCGACATTTCATTCCAGTTCTCGTGACATGGTTCGGGGATAGAGAGATGTAGTTGTTGCATATTAGTTCGTTTGATCTGTGATGCAGGCATAAAACAAATTACACAAACGGGGTTTTAAAGAGTTCACCCGAAATAGGTATTGCAAGCGCATCTCTTAATGACAACCTTTGACCTGTTATTATTTATCTTAAAAAAACAATCATGAAAAAGATATTCCCGGTATTTCTGTTTTTGTTGACCGGTTTTTCTTCCTGCAAAAAAACCGGATCATTAGTTGAGGCGCCTCTCAATAATGAAAATCCCGTTTCTTCGGAGCGTATTAATCAGACAATTCCTAATGACGGAACGTACAGCAATTTTGTAGGTGAGGACCTGGATATAGACTTCAATTATTCTATTATTGGCGATCCGGGTTATGGTACGCCAGGGGCCGAGAGAAGCGGCGCTGCTTATATTTATAACCGTGCAGTTAATAGCAATGCCTGGTCAAAAGTAATGACCATCAAGCATGCCAATGGTAAATACAATGACAACTTTGGTTTTGAAGTGGCCATTGATGGCGACAATGCCGTATCGTGTACCAATGATAGCCTGTATGCTTTCAAGAGACTCCCGTCTGGTAAATGGGTACAGCGCCAGGTATTTTTGCCTCCTCATTTACCGGCACAGGGCATATCCGTATCTGCCATCGATATAGATGGAGATCATATGATAATAGGCCATGCCTCCAGGCCATATAATTCAGAATGGGGTACAGGCGCGATATATTTTTATAAACTGGAAAATAATTTGTGGGTTTACAAATCAACTTTTTTGTCGCCCAATGCTTCCGGGCACGACTGGTTTGGAATAGCGGTATCCATGCACGGTAATTATGCCCTGGTAGGCGCAAGAGGTGACCGTGCATCCGACTCAGACAATCCACCTCCGGGTAGCCATGGTGGTAAGGCTTATGTATATATTCGTACGGGCGATACCTGGACAAGACAGGCTACTATAGTACCACCGGATATTGTAACAGGAGACCTGTTTGGTGAACACCTCGAACTATATGAAAATTTTGCTGCCATCGGTGCTTCCCAGGACGGACGTGGCAGTAATGTTAATAAACTGGGCAAAGTGTATATCTACAGGAGAAGCGGAACAACCTGGACAAGAGATGTAGGGATTATGGCACCTGATTATATGGCCAACGGAAGGTTTGGAAGAGGTATAGCCATTAATAAAAATTACCTGGTAGTAGGGGGCGGAAGTTATGATGGCGCCTTATATTTTTTCAATCGATTCGGCCTTAGTTTCTATTATTTAAGAACAGAAACCAGTCCACTATCCAACCCAAATGCATTTGGTGCAAAGCTGGCAATGGATAGTACGCAACATTACCTTGTTGGACAGAACGGCCTGGGATCATTTCATTTCGGCACTGTTTATTGAAAGAGGCGGAAAAATTGTTGCGGTAATATTAACCGGGTACCGTAATTAAAAATGGCTGGAAATATTTTCCAGCCATTTAATCTTTTAACTACCTATCCGCTCAATATCATCATCCGGATCATCAGGCAATTTGTCTAATTGTGCTTTTACTATCAGGTAACCACCTACAGCACTTATCAAACCGAATAACATCAGGCCAATAATATTACCTGTCCCAAATAACATAAGGCCAATCAATACCCCAACCGCTTCAGCAGCTATCCAGCCCGCTACAGTAAGAATCTGCCATTTAGCAGCTTTTTCGCCTTTACGTCTTGCAACCTTCCCAATATGTATCACCAATATTATTAGCGCAATTATTTCAATCATAATAAATCAATACCTAAACTAAATCAATATCAAAATTCACCAGTTGTACAAACTGGCTCAGGCGCTCATCAATATCTGCTTTGGTAATTTCTTTCATCCGTTCCGGCCCAAATTTTTCTACGCAAAAACTCGCCATAGCCGAACCGATGATGATAGCAGTTTTCATATTTTCAAAACTGATGTCTTTTGTTTTAGCAAGATAACCAATAAAGCCACCAGCAAATGTATCGCCGGCACCGGTAGGATCAAACACTTCTTCCAAAGGAAGTGCAGGTGCAAAAAATACATGGTTCTCGTGAAATAGCAACGCACCGTGTTCTCCCTTTTTAATGATGAGGAATTTTGGTCCCATCTCCAATATCTTACGGGCAGCTTTTACCAAAGAAACCTCTTCGCTCAATTGCCTCGCTTCCCCATCATTTACTAAAAGTACATCTACTTTTTTCAACACTTCTTTCAGGTCATCCATGGCAATATCCATCCAAAAGTTCATGGTATCCATAACAATCAGTTTTGGGCGAACCTTTAACTGATCAATAACGCTTAATTGTAATTTTGGCATCAGGTTGCCCAGCATTAAGAATTCTGCCCCCTGGTACGCTTCAGGTACAATAGGATTAAAATCTTCCAACACATTAAGATCTGTTACCAATGTATCGCGGGTATTCATATCGATATGATACTTACCACTCCAGAAAAAAGATTTTTTATCAGCTACTACTTCCACTCCTTCTGTTTGCACACCACGTGCCTGTAACGCCTCCATTTCTTCCTGCGGAAAATCGTATCCAACGATAGATATCTGCTGAACAGGTTTTACAAAATTGCTGGCTGCATAAGCTACATAGGTAGCAGAGCCGCCCACAATCCGGTCTACTTTACCAAATGGGGTTTCAATAGCATCAAAAGCCATGGTACCAACTGTAATGAGTGACATAGTATGAGTTTTTTTAGTTTAAACGCTGCAAAAGTAGGGGTTTTGGGTGATTAGTCCATAGACCAAAGTCAATAGTCCATAGACCAGTATGTGTGAGGAAGAAGTCAAAAGTTTTTTTGAAAGGAAAATACCCAAATGGTTCTTATACCTGTTTAAGATCTAATTATCATATTTGTATCAAATAGTTGAGACGCCAGCTAATTGGGGAGGTCGTCTATGGACTATTGCCTTCTTTGGCCTCTCATTTGTTTACCTTGCATCATGTTTATCCAGATTCATCCTGACAATCCTCAACCAAGACTGGTAAAGCAGGTAGTAGAATGCCTGTTGGATGGGGGTATTATAGCTTATCCTACCGATACAATTTACGGCCTGGGTTGTGATATTTTCCAGCCCAAATCGGTAGAAAAGATCTGCAGGATAAAGGGGGTAGATGCCGCAAAAGCGCAATTGTCATTTATCTGCCGCGACCTGAGCCATTTAAGCGATTATACAAAAAGCATTGACACGCCTTTATACCGGGTGATGAAACATTACCTGCCGGGTCCTTTCACTTTTATTTTACCGGCGAGCAAACAAGTTCCTAAAATTTTACAAAGCAAAAAAAGCACGATCGGGTTGCGGGTTCCTGATAACGAGATCTGTCGGCATATCCTGGATGCATTGGATCACCCGCTGCTAAGCGCTTCTTTACCCGGGGATATGGTAGAAGAGTATACAGATCCTGAAATAATAAATGAACGCCTGGGGGACCAGGTTGATTTTGTAATTGATGGTGGTATTGGTGGTATGATACCCAGCACTATCGTTGATTGTACTACAGATAACTGGACGGTATTGAGAGAAGGATTGGGGGTATGGGAAGAGGGTTGATAAGTATTATTACTTTTCAGGAGGCCGGTGGAAAATTGATGGACCGGTTTTAATTCGTGCAATTCGTGTAATTCGATTTATTGGTGATCCAAAAAAGAAGGCCGGAAAAATGTTTCCCGACCTCTCTTATATTTAAACAACTAACTGAAAAAATTTAGCTCCTATCCCTGTTATTGTGTTTTTTGCGATAGATATTTGCATCTGCTTTTTTCTTATCTACATAGATGTCTCTGCGTTCTGCTTTGGTAACTACGCCATCTGCTTTTGCCTGGCGCACATCTTGTTTAATGTTTCTTTGTTGCTTAACAATATTGCAGGTTTCTTTCCTGGTAAGTTCGCCGCTTTTAACACCCTGCTTAATTTTTGAACGATCGCTGCGGTTTGTAGTTTGTGCGTTGGCGCTTATTGCCATTACAGAAAAAAGAGATAGTGCTGCAAAGATTTTTGTGAGTTTCATATAATTTTTTTTGAGTTTAAAATATGCTTACCCGTTGGTAGCTATACTCTGACCCGGTACCGGGAAAAAGGTTTAATGTAAATCAAAAGAACAGAAGAAATGGAAGGCTGATTATGATGATTGTTATGATCAACAATGATTTTTAATGTTGCCTGCAATTACTGAAAGCAGGTTTACTCCTTGGCGTCTTTGTAGTTTAAAAGTCTATCACTACTTGTTGCGGCATAATGTTGAAACTTCTCCTGTGGTATTTGCACAAGCCATGTTGTTCAATAGCTGTACGATGAGAGAGGGTACCATATCCTTTATTGTTTACCCAGTCGTAATGCGGAAATTCTTCATGTAGCTGTTGCATATAAGCATCCCTGTGTGTTTTAGCCAATATGCTGGCAGCTGCAATAGCCGCATAAGTGCCATCACCTTGTATAATGCAATCATGCGAAATGTGCTGGTAAGGACGAAACCTGTTTCCGTCAATCAATAAATGTTCGGGAATAACAGGTAAAGTAGCAACACATTGGTGCATGGCAGAGTAGGTAGCCTGCAAAATATTAATACGGTCTATCTCGTTGTTGCATATCATAGATACGCTCCAGCAGATGGCCTTTTCTTCTATAATTGGCTTTAGCAATGCTCTTTGTTCTTTGCTAAGTTGCTTGCTATCGTTAAGCAGGGGGTGAAAGAATTTTTTGGGTAAAATAACTGCCGCAGCACATACAGGCCCTGCATAACAACCACGGCCTGCTTCATCAATCCCGGCTTCAATCCTGTTTTTTTTTAAATGGGCCTGTAACATCGGGCAAATATCCGGAAAAAATGGAAGAAATGGGTGAGTCACAGCAAGACGGTGGCCCACCCATTTCTTCCATCTCTGAATGGCAGGGTGACTCACCCATCATTCCTTAACTTTGCCCTAATTTAAAGGCAGGCATGAAAAAAATCAGCAACTGGGTAATCGCGACATTCATCTTATGTTTTTTGGTAATAATTGCGGGAGGCATAGTGCGTACCACTCAGAGCGGGATGGGTTGCCCCGACTGGCCACGCTGTTTTGGGAAATGGATACCGCCCACTAATGCGTCACAACTTCCGGCGGATTTTGAAAAATACCTGGGCAAGCAGGATATTGATCACACTTTCAACGCCTACCATACCTGGATCGAATACATTAACCGGCTGTTTGGGGTCTTATTGGGGCTTTTCGGAATCATCCAGGTTTGGCTGTTATTCTCAAAACGAAAAACACATCCGCAGGCCTGGAAACTATCGGTTGCTTTTTTGATTGTTGTTATCCTTACAGGATTGTTTGGCGCCATTGTAGTAAAACTGAACCTGGCACATTTCAGTATTTCTGTTCATTTATTATTTGCTATTTTATTATTACAGATCCAGCTGGCTTTATGGATGAGTGTGAATGAAAAGTTCCACAAATATGATATGGTTGCCGGCACTAAAAGAATGCTATGGATATTCCTCGTTATAATATTTGTACAAAGTATAATGGGTACCATGGTGCGCATGTATGTGGATGATATTTCTAAAGCACTTAATTATGAGCAGCGGGCATTATGGCTGGCAGATGATCCTGCCATATTTTTGATCCACCGCACATTTAGCTGGCTGGTAGTGTTGATGGCTTTATGGATGGCCTGGTTAAACAGGACAACCGTTTTGAAAAAAAATTATTATGCCCTGGCGGCTGTCATCCTGCTGAGTATGACAACAGGTATTGTATTGTACTATGCACATATGCCGGCATTTGCACAACCGCTGCATTTGTTGCTGGCAAGTGTTGCCATAACCATCAATATGTACCTGATATTAAAGGCTAAAATTAGGACAGCTTAAATTCCTGATTCCATATGATAAAAATTTTCTGCAATTGCCTGCTATGCTGTTTACTTTTTTTCTGTGCGTGTAATTCTTCCAATAAAGAAAACCTGAAGAAAAACGGTATATCAAAATTCAACGAAGGAAAATACGAGGAAGCTGTGAAAGAATTTAATAAGTTCATTCAGCTCGACTCTTCTGATTATTCCATATGGATTTACAGGGGCAAAGCTTTTTTTAGTTTAAAGAATGAGACAGAAGCATCTTTATCGTGGAATAAAGCAATTACCCTGGAACCCACTTTAAAAGAAGGATATGGTTACCGCGGCATTTTATATCACTACCAGAAGAAAAATGATCTTGCGCTTACTGACATTAACAAAGCAATTAAAGGAAATATTAGTGACACCATGTTTCTTCTGGTAAGGGCCTCTATCCTGGAACAAAAAGGCCAGCTGGATGCAGCTTTAAAAGATTGTAATACGCTGTTGAAATACGATACTCTTTTTTATGATGCACTGCTTGGGAAAGCATCTGTATATAAAAGTATGGGTCAATTTCAAAGAGCTAAACAGATTTATGATATTGCTATAAAAACCAGGGCTGGTGATCCCATTGCACTTAACAACCGGGCCATGATGCTGGAAGAGGAAAATAATTATATCGCCGCAATTGAAGATTATAGCAAGGCGATAGAATTTTCAGCAAAAGAGGACGATGTACATGCTTTCGCCTACAATAACAGGGGATTGGCTTATTTTAAAGTAGATAGCTTAACACAAGCATTAAAAGATATTACCTATTCCATTCAGCTGATGCCAAAAAATTCCTATGCTTACAGGAACCGTGCAATTATTGAAATTGCAACAAATAAGGCAGAGGAAGCTTGTGCAGATCTTCATAAGGCATTGACACTTGAATTTTCAAAAGACTATGGTCCCGAAGTAGATAAATTGTTTCTAAAGCATTGCAAAAGCAGGCAAATACCATAAATGTAAATCCGCCGTTTTTATAGTAATTTTAAGCAACCCCCTTTTATGAAATTGCTTCTGAAAAACATTTACTACTTTTTTCCTGTTCAGCTTTTCCTGTTACATTTTAGAAAGTACCAGGTTTTATTGCTATTCTGGTACATACTGGGCAGTACGATCAATAGCGGCTTCATGAAAAATTTTGGTGCAGACGCTTTATTTTTTGCACCCGAATACTTAGGGTCGGTAAATATGCTGGGGGCTTTTATTACCGGAATGGCCTGGGGCGTATTTATCATGAGCTGGAATATAACCACTTTTATATTGCACAGCAAAAGGTTTAAATTTTTGGCAACCACCGGCAATCCTTTTTTAAAGTATTGCATCAATAATTTTATTTTTCCTTTGCTATTCCTCCTTTTTTATTTTGTTAAACTATACCGCTTTAATGATTATAAGGAGTTGATGAGTTTTAATGAGATTGCAGGAATTATTCTAGGTGTTATCATGGGTATCTTTTTGCTAATGGCGCTTTCATTCGCCTATTTTTTTGGAGCAGGAAGATCTATCAGCCGAACCATGTCGGTCATTATTGGCAACCCTGAGTTGTTTAAAAAAACCTTTACGGGTAAAAAATATATTGCAGATGATTTTGGCCTTAAGGTAAATTATTACCTTACTGCAACTATGGGCCTGCGCAAGTCCCGCGAGGTTGGCCATTACCGACAGGATTATTTAGACACTATTTTTAAACGCCATCATTTGGCGGCTATGATGTGCATGCTATTAGCCTTCTCCTTCTTAATAACAGTAGGGTTTTTACTGGAATATCGCCTGTTTGAAATGCCGGCTGCGGCGAGTATCCTTATCTTTTTTTCGGTAATGATCGCTTTTATTGGCGCCCTCACTTATTTTTTGCAAAGCTGGAGTTTGCCGGCTACCATAGTATTGTTATTTGTGTTCAATTATTTATACCAGAACGAGATCATTGATCCACGCAATAAAGCCTATGGTTTAAATTATACGAATAAAGACAGGAGACCTGCTTATAGTAAAGAAAATCTTAACACTATATGTAATTCGCAGAATGTTGCAAACGACAAAGCCAATATGATCCGCGTTTTAAACAACTGGAAACGAAAGCAACAGGAAGCAAAACCCTTAATGGTTTTTATCAACGTAAGCGGAGGCGGGCTTAGGAGTGCAGCATTTGTTATGAATGCTATGCAGCAATTGGATAGTCTTACTAATAATGAACTGACCAAACATAATTTTTTAATCAGCGGGGCGAGTGGCGGCATGCTGGCTGCTACTTATTACAGGGAACTGTATCGTTATAATTTAAAAGACAGCAGTTTTAATATAAGAGATAAAAAGTACGCAGATTATATCTGTAAAGACCTGCTGAACCCCGTATTTACTTCAATGATGGCAAGAGATATTTTTGCGCCGGTACAAAAATTTTCTGCTGGTAATAATCGTTATATAAAAGACCGGGGTTATGCTTTTGAAAAAAAACTGGCAGATAATACCCGTGGAATACTGAATATACAATTGAAAGATGTGGCAGATGATGAATTTAATGCAAGAGTGCCTATGATCATTTTTAACTCGGTGATAAAGGCAGATGGAAGAAAATTGATCATGAGTACGCAACCCATGAGTTTTATGATGAAGCCCCTGCTGTTTATGAGTGATAGTTCCATTAGCCCGGATGCGGTTGATTTTGCCGCACTCTTTAAAAACCAGCAACCCATGAACCTCCGGGTATTGACTGCATTAAGAATGAATGCCACTTTTCCTTATGTATTACCCAATGTGTGGTTGCCCAGTAAACCTGTTATTGATGTAATGGATGCCGGCCTGCGGGATAATATCGGCCTCGAAACCACCATGCGTTTTGCAGATAATTTTAGAGACTGGATAAAGGAAAATACTTCCGGCGTATTGATTTTGCAGTTACGGGATAGAATGGATAATGAGTGGGAAAATACCGGCGACCTGGCCTCCATAACAGATGTAATGGTTACACCTGCCACCATGTTGCAACACAACTGGTTTTATTTGCAAAATTATAATCAAACAGAACAATTCAATTATTTTGACCAGGACAATGAATTGCGCATTAAAAAAATCACCATTCGTTACAAGCCGGAGAAAGTTCAGGATGGGGCTGCATTAAATTTTCACTTGTCGGCACGTGAGCAAAAAGATATTGTGCAATCATTTTACAGTCCCGTTAATAAAGCAGCGCTGGACAGCCTGTGTATTTTACTTAAACACTAAGGTTGTAATAGTTTAAAAGCCTTCTCCATAATTTTTATATCAAAATGTTTGGCGGTAATGGCAGGGTCGCCGTCGATATGTAAAGGAGCTTCCGAAGGATTTTGTATGGAGATGTTTTTGCTTTGATAATACAAAATATCCTCCTTGTGATATTTTTTTCCTGCCGTAGTTATCTGCCCCATTTTTATTTGTTTAAATAGAGAAAATATTAAACGTGCCTTGCTCATTTTTTTTACCACTACAATATCTATCAATCCATCGCAAATGCTGGCCTGGGGTGCAATGGTAACATTATTGCCAAATTGATTGCTGTTGGCAATGCTTATAAAAAAAGCTTCTGCTTTTATCCTGTTATTATCAATTTCTAAAATAAAAGGATAAGCTTTAGCAGAAAAGAAATTGCTGAATGTTTCTTTTATATAGGTAGACAGGCCCCGTTTGGATTGTTTGGCAAAATCATGTGCTACCTGTGCATCAAAGCCAAGGCCGCATAACATACAGCTGAAATATTGGTTGATGTAAAAGCCGTCAATGGGAGATGCTTTGCCTTTAAAAATAATATCCAGTGCTTTGCCGGCGTTTGTAGGAATACCGGCGGCTAAGGCCAAACCATTACCGGAACCCATTGGAATAATGCCGATATTAACTTCACTATTTAATAAAGCAGTGGCTACCTGGTTCACTGTTCCATCTCCCCCACAAACAATAATATCCGTAACCCCTTCTTTTATTTTATCATTAAGAAAGTGGTAGTCTCCTGCTGCATTTGTTTCTATTAATTCAAAATCAAGGCCTTGTGCCGTGGTCTTTGATTGTAGCAGTTCCAATAAAGCGGTTTTGCTTTTGGTTCCTGAAATGGGATTGTAAAAAAAAATAAGTTTGCGTGGCATGGGCTGCAAAATTAATCATTATGAAGGAAGCTGGCAGCTTTTAGCTATTAACCATTAACCATTAACCACTAACCATTAACCACTAGCCACTCCCCAACTTGCCAAAACCAGATTTCCCCTTAAAAACCCTTCAAATTCACCCATTTTTGCCCGCTTTATTTTGAGTTAAGATATTTATTAACAGTCAGTTATCGCCTTGCCAGAAATGTTGCCGGAAAAACTTTCCTGCATTTTCTTTCCGCTGGCAAAATCTTTCTGAAAAAAAGTTATTTTAGCTGTATGACCTCTCCGCTTAAAATATTTCGTGTGACTTATGATATGACGCAGGCTGAGCTGGCGGTTATGCTTCACGTATCACATACAACCATTTCGAAGGTAGAATCTCACCAGAGGGCATTGCCGGAGGCTGCCGCCCTTACATTTGCCAGGCTGCAGGCCTATAAAAAAGAAGAACTGCCGGTTGTTGCGGACCGGCAGTTAAGTTTTGAATATATTCGGGACCTCCACATGGAGCAATCAGATCAATACCTGAAAAGCCATAAAAAGGATCGGGAGGCTTTACTGCATAAATATGAGAAGCAGGTAACGCAGTGGGTAAAAAAATACAATAAAGCCATTGGTAATCTTCAACTGGCAGAGCGTATGATCGTTACCATGACTGCAGATCAGCCGGACTCACCGTATTTGAGAGGATATGAAATGGACCGCCTTGAAGCTTTGGAAATGCTGATGCAGATCAGCGCACAGAAACCGGAGATCGTAATGATAAAAATAGCAGGCTTACAACAGGAGCTGCGCAACACCAAAGCAATGTTGGGAAAAAAGCGGCAGTACCTCGGGATGGAGGGAGACAAACAGGCGTTAAAAGCACCGCCCCCGGTCCTTGAAAATGGGAGCGCTACAGAAGGGTCTGCGTTGTTGGAAGCAGGGAAAGAAAAAACAAATGGAGGATGAAAACGATCCTCACTCTACTACTATAACAACGGGAAACAATAACGGCCTGTTTTTAGAGCTGTGTATTATACAGGGGTAAAGGGTATGCTTGTAAAGGACATTTATTTTTAAACTTTAAATTTTTCATTATGAAAATCAAAAAGTATCCGATCCTACCATTGTTTGAGCGGTTCATTAAAGACAGTTTAAGTGGCAAGCGGCTAAGTCTTTTACCCCTCCATTCATTTCAACTGCCGGTCAGATAGCCCGTTTACTCATTTGGCCTTCAAAGGTATTAATGGTTGCAGTTTTTATTTTATATTTAGCCTGCCTTTATTTTTTCATCTTTATAAAAGCTGTTTATGAGCAAGATCAAAATTCCCGGGTTTATTATGTGCATGTTGTTAACACAAGTCGCCTCATCGCAAACCATGTGGAAATACTTTACAGCGGATGATTTTGCTGCCCGAAGAAACAAAGTAATGGCCCAGATTGGTGATGGTATCCTGATTTTGCAGGCGGCTGAATTACCGGAGGCCTATGTTAAGTTCAGGCAGGATAATAATTTTTATTACCTCACCGGTGTGGAGATCCCTGATGCCGTTTTGATCCTTGACGGCAAAAGCAAAGAATCCATTTTGCTCGTGCCTGATAAAATTCCCAATGACATTAAAGAAGAAGCCTTTATAAAAGCCGGTAAACCTGCTGCTGACGAGTACAAATTCAGCAAAGTGCTTTCCAAATCGGTCATGACCAATTACCTGCATTATTTTTCAGAAACAGGGCAGCCGTTCTATTTACAACAGTCGCCACAGGAAACAACTGAAATGAGCCGCGACCGTTGTATGATGACCCGGGCCAGCAGGATCAATAATCCCTGGGATGGCCGCATTTCGAAAGAACTTACCTTTTACAATAAAATAAAAGAACGTTTCCCCGCCACTACCGTAAAAGATATAACACCCATAATTGATGCTATGCGTTGGGTAAAAGATAAAAAAGAAATTGCCGTGCTGCGGGAATGTGGCAGAATTGGTTGCCTGGGTATTAACGAAGCCATTAAAGTAACAAGGCCCGGCATCTACGAATACCAGACTGTTGCTGCCTGCGATTTTATTTATGGAGATATGGGTACAGCAGGCCCGGCCTACTATGCTATTGCGGCTTCAGGAGAAAGAGGATTGATATGGCATTACAATGCCAACAATCACCTGCTGGAAGCAGGTAACGTTTTATTGATTGACTATGCACCGGAAGTTAATTATTATGTTACCGATATTACCCGCACCTGGCCCATACAGGGCGAGTTCAGCAGTGAACAACTAAAGTTTTACGAATGCGTGAAAGAAACAAGAGATGAAATTATAAAAGCCATGAAACCCGGCATAACCTATAGTATGATGCAAAAGGTTGGAGAGGCTGTTTATAAAAAGCACGGATTAGAAAAATACTGGATCGGGTATGTTGGCCACTTTGTAGGCATGGCAGTGCATGACGTGGGGAGCTATGAAAAACCCTTTGTAGAAGGCGTGGTCTTTAACGTGGAACCCATCCTGGAAGACAAGGACAAAAAAATTCACATAAGGCTGGAAGATACGATTGTGATTACCGCAACGGGTGCCGAAAATTTAACACCGCAATCACCTGTGGATCCTAAAGCGATTTATGCGCTGATAAAAGAGAAAGGGGTAGGAGAAAAATAATGCTCAGCAGTATCACCCCCCCCCCATGGCTGCTCTCAAAATTTTTTACGATTTAATAAGTTTTTGCAGAAAGGCAACTAAAAATTATGATCAGGAGGGGATACGTTTACGTTACTGCATTTGCACTTTTCAATGCTTTAGGTCGTTCATTTCAATACCGGTTTTTTGAAAGACGCAGCTTATATGAGTCTTCGCCTGCCAGCATAATTTTAGAGATAGTAATTATGTTCTTAATCTTTTTTATACCTGGATTATTAATTGCTCGTTGGTATTATAAAAAGAAGGATGAAGAATTTAGGATGTAATATAGAGAAAGTAACAGACCAAAAAAAGGATAAAGACTTGTGCAAAAGTCGTTCAATTTGCGCCGATTACCAGCGTTCCCACAATATTACTCCACCTGCCTAATCACCACTTCATCAATGCACTTCCCCAGGTAAAGCCACTTCCAAAGGCTGCCATACAAACGAGATCGCCTTTTTTAATTTTGCCCAATTCCCATGCCTCGCTTAATGCAATAGGGATACTGGCAGCAGTAGTGTTGCCCATGCGCTCAATATTATTAAACACCTGGTCATCCTTTAATTGCAATTTCTGTTGCACAAATTGTGCAATGCGGAGGTTGGCCTGGTGAGGAATTAACAAATTAAGATCGGCAGGTTTAAAACCATTCTTATCCAGTGCTTCCATGATCACTTCCGGAAACTTAACCACTGCTTTTTTAAAAACGGCCGGTCCGTCCATATTCGGGAAATTTTGTGCCTTGTCTATCATATTATGGCTCATAAACATTTCGCCAACAGGGGCCTCATCAAAATCTGCCGCATCTTTAAGCCAATGATTGGCATGGGTGCCGGGATTATACATAGCCAGTATTTCCGCACTTTCGCCATCGCTGTGTAAATGGGTGCTTAATATGCCCCTGTCTTTTTCTTCAGTAGGTTGCAACACGACTGCTGCTGCACCATCACCAAATATGACAGAAATATTTCTGCCACGTGTGCTGAAGTCTAACCCAAAAGAATGTTTTTCACTGCAAACCAATAATATATTTTTATACATACCGGTTTTAATGAACTGGTCGGCTACCGATAACGCATACACGAAACCACTGCACTGGTTGCGGATATCCAGCGCACCTATTTCCTTCATTTTTAATGCACGTTGTAATAGTACCCCGCAGCCGGGAAAATAATAGTCCGGACTTATAGTAGCAAAAACGATAAAGTCAATATCCTCTTTTGTGATGCCGGCCCTTTCAATGGCAATTGTTGCTGCTTCAGCACCCATAGTAGTGGTGGTTTCATCTGTTCGGTGGGCATAACGACGCTCTTTAATGCCGGTACGTTCCTGTATCCATTCATCACTGGTTTCCATGTATTGCAATAGGTCATTGTTGGTAACAACATTAGAGGGAACATAATGGCCGATTCCGGCGATAATAGTTTGCGGCATAATACAATCTTTTATTAATGGCTTAGCCGGTAAATGTAAACCATTTTATCCCGTAAAAAATAAAGAAGGCGTTAAAAATGATGACTGATATAAGCTGCAATTTCCATGAGCCAGGCTATACCCAGGTGAATGAGCAACCCGCCCCATATGCTTAAAGTATGGTAACTGATTATGCCCAGTAATAACCCGCCAAAAAAACTGCTGATGGCTTCTGCCATAGGTTTTCCTAAATGGATACAACAGTAAAAACATGCTGCGGGCACAATGGCCCTCATCCCAAAATATTTTATAAAAGCAATAATGAGAAAACCACGGAAGAAGAATTCTATGCTTAAAAAGTCGAGGCCATAAGCCAATTCAAAAAAGATAAGCCGCGGTATATTATGAGCCGGGTAAAGTCCTGCTTCTTTCATTGCTTTTGGATAAGCATGTAAAAAATCAGGAAGTGAAGCGGCAATAATAATGAGCGGGATCATAAAAGCGATCATGGAAAAATATAATTTCCGGTTTCTATGCATACTAAACCCGTACAAAACAACATATTTTTTGTCTTTAATTAACCAGATAAAAATTACCGGGATCATTAATACAAAAACTTTCACCCCGTAATTGACGATGGAAGAAACAAAACGAAAATTTTCTGCTGATGAAATGGTGCGGATGAAACCTTCCTGTAAATTAAAATTTACTCTTAATGCAAAGATGGCCGGTGCTAAAAATAATAAGAGCCAAAACCATGGCTTTGAAAACACCATTCTGCCTTCTTTAAAGTACAACCACTGTAAAGCATAGGCAAAGCCAAATGGGAAGAGGTAAAGTATATAGTCAAAAAGGAAAGATGACCAGGGATTAGTTCCTGCTGCAAAGGAGTAACTATAATTAAGAGAAATAATAACGGCCATAAAGGCAAGGATGCTTATGAAATATTCTTTTTGAAAAACATCCTCGTAATAAGATTGTATATACGCTCTTATCGTAGTAATTGCAGCAGTCATGATACGCAATATACAAAATCGTTATAAGATGCAAGGATTATGCTGTTCGGACCGGATAAAACGGATTTTAATTGTTAGTCCGGGAGTTTCCTGGTTTAATGAATAGCAACATTCAAGTCATTTTTACCTGTAACCATTACTATTACCTGCGAATCTGGCAACTATATCGCAGCAGCAGGCGGCACATTCAATGTATCCCACAAAAGATCTTTTAATTCGGTGAGGCCCCTGGTAGTAATGGATGAAATAAAAATGTGGGGGATTTTCTTAGGCAGCTCCTTAACAATTGCTTCTTTTAGTTCATCATCCAGCATATCAGATTTACTGATGGCGATCACAAAATCTTTTTGCAGCATATCAGGATTGTATTGCTCCAGCTCGCTGCGTAATATTTCAAATTCTTTTTTATGATCAGCACTATCTGCCGGAATTAAAAACAATAAAATAGAATTTCGTTCAATATGCCTTAAAAACCGGTGACCCAAACCCTTGCCTTCTGCGGCACCTTCAATAATACCGGGCAGATCTGCAATACAAAAACTTTTTCCATCCCTGTATTCTACCATACCCAGTTGGGGTGTTAAGGTAGTAAAAGCATAATCAGCAATTTTTGGCCTGGCAGCAGTAACGCTGCTCAATAAGGTTGATTTGCCGGCATTGGGGAAACCAACGAGTCCTACATCTGCCAATACTTTTAGTTCTAATATCTTTATCCCTTCTATACCGTCTTCTCCTGGTTGTGCATGCTCTGGCGCTTGATTGGTTGCCGTTTTAAAAAACGCATTCCCTTTTCCGCCACGTCCGCCTTTGAGAAGCACGTATTTTTCGATCCCTGTCATATCAACAAGAACTTCTCCGTCCATGTTTTTTACTAGCGTTCCCTCTGGAACCACCAGGACAAAGTCCTCACCATTCTGGCCAGAACACTGTGCGCCCGCCCCAGGTTGACCATGTGGCGCCGGATATTTTTTGTTATTTCTAATATCAACAAGAGAGTTAAGATGTTTCGAAGCGCGCAAAATAACGTCGCCACCTTTTCCACCATCGCCCCCATCGGGGCCTCCACGAGGCGCCATGGATTCACGGCGGAAACTAACCGCTCCCGCACCACCATGACCAGAGGAAACTGTGACTGTAACTTCATCAATAAATTTCATAGAAAAATACCACGCCCAATAACAGGGCTTAAATGCAAAAAGGGACCCAAATCGGCCCCTCTCTAACTACTGGAATTAGCTTTGTTTGTACAAACCTAATTGACGACTTGTACCAATTACGCAGTCTTAGGATAGACACTAATTTTGAAACGTTCTTTAGAATAACGCTCAAATTTAACCAATCCTTCGATGACGGAATAGATAGTGTGGTCACGTCCGATTTTCACATTGTTCCCAACATGAAACTTAGTGCCCCGTTGACGGATGATGATTGTTCCTG
>JACMKX010000105.1 GCA_014379905.1 Ferruginibacter sp.
AGCGATAACCTGGCCTCGGAAAATAATGAAGTGGTTAATCACTTAACCACTTCTTCTCTCAATTATTTTTTGAGCAATGGCTAAAAAAACCGACTCGCAATTTTTGCCCAAGTGTCAGATCAAGTAGTAACTATTACAGCTTAATAATATGGAATAGGTTGTTGATTTAAAAATTAAGCCGCCCGATACTCCCTAATAGCGGCTAATCGCGATGTTGATGTCGCCACCCTGTATATTCATCGGTCATAAAATGTATAGCAAAAAAACTTCTTAGCAATAAGAGGTTTTTTTTATTTTACACATGGCCTAACTAAAAATGCGGTTGTGTATAATATCTTTTGCCTTCATAATTTCCCTTCTTTATTATTTTAAGTTCATCCCGAACTTTACCCGCCGTGATTAACCCGGCCCCGCAAACCTGCCCATTGCATAGTTTTTGATTTTCCCCCTCTCTTTTTCAATCTCCATTTATTTTTTAGTTATGCCTGCCTGTTTACATGCGGGCTATACCTATTTCCGCCAACTTCCTCCAGCCGTATATTCCTTTTCATTTAAGCTGTTTTGAATTTCATGCCCGCATTGAATCACCCTGTGACTTTACACTTCTCCCCGCTTTCCTTTATCCTATAATTTCTGCCAGGTGATGGCATCTTCATTGACCTCATTATGCCCCATTTTCTCCACTCGCTGCCTTCAATTAATACTTTACCGTATTGTTTTCAACGTAAAAAAATGTTCATTTTCTTTTGAATTAAAGCCTCACATGCACTACTAATTTGACGTGTACATTTGTTGGCAGGCGGAAAGTCCAAAAACGCAAATAAATTTAATGCGTTATATCATTGCTGGTAAGTAAGAAGGTCATCACTTTTTATCATTCGCCTGCCTATTTTTGATCGGTAGCTTTGTAGAATTTTCAACAGTCTTTTGTGGCCAAATAACTACAAACTATTTCTGCTGCGAAAAAAGATTTTGAAATAAATCATCAGTCAATATAAAAACCTCAAAAGGGTTGCTCCATAAAATATAATTTTACAAAAAGCTGAAAACTTTTTCAAGTTTCCCAGGGATTACAGGCACGGTGTATGTATCCCTTTTCTGCGTTATATTTGAAAATAAACCGGTGATTGTACCCGGTTTAATTATTCCATAAAGATTTAAATAAAATGTTTGCATCAGGATTGTCCATCAATAACTGCCGGTTAGTTAATTTGCTTTATGTCTCACCCGTTTTTATAATAAATAAACATTGCGAAATTTACCTGCGCCTTTTAAAAATGCAGTGCCAGCCTGCTTTACATCAGGAAATATTTTCAGTAGCTTCATCCAGGCAACCAATCAACAAGTAAATGGAAAACTTCCTTCCTTGCAAAAAAAAATTTCTGCAGCATTTAAAAATGGTATGGTTATTGTAAATTTCCGGCATCCAAAAATTTGTTTAGTATAGAGTTTTTTTAGTCCAATTCCTATGATCCGTTTACAACTGCGAAAGCCAGGTAATTTACCTATTGTATACCTGGTAACCCATGTACTTCCTCCGTGACTCCTGCCAGGAAATTCAATCAATTTATCCGAAATTAATTTTACAAACGGGCATACACGTTATTCATTCAGGAAATGTTTTAACGAACCTCCGGTGTTTCAATGATCCGGCTGGAAAAAAATGCCTGGCCCTGTTTTGACAATTAAAATAACACCGGTGCGACCCACCCCATTCAATACAGTCGCAACCCCCGGTAAGCATAGTTGTACAGTGTTTTAGAAGAGTGTCTACATACTAAAACAAGCCATAACAGCGTTTTAAGAAGTAATATTTACAGGACTTTACTGATAAATAATCCAAATCCTATTTAAATGAAAAACCTATTTATTAAGAAATTAATATTTCTATTATTTATTTCCATGAATGCCATTGCCCAGGATGGCAAATTTACATTTACCATTTCATCCAAACTTCATGTAAGCGCAGGCGTATTTAAAAACGACAGCATCTTAGTCAGGACGCTCTGGAGCGATAGTGTAATGCCCGCCGGCACATATACGAGATATTGGGATGGTACCGATGATAACGGAGCCATCATCACTTCGCCCTCAACCACCTATAAAATAAAAGTACTTACTAATAATATTAAATACACCTGGCAGGGGGTTATCGGCAATACATCCGACTCCCTTACCGGGGAAACTGTTCATTTAGGGTACTACCATAATATGATGGGGCTCGCTTTTGGGCCAACCTATGGTTATATGTGCAAAGGATATGCGGAAGGCGCAAACGACATTTCTAAATTTCTGATTGGACAGCCAAACAAAAGAGTTGAAATGATTTCCGCCGCTACAGGGGGGAAGGCTGATGTTAATTATGTTGTTACTGACGGCACTAACGTTTATTGGGGGGCTTTTGATTCCAATGCGGGTAATACCACATTTGTATTTGCAACAAAAGTGAGTGATGACGCTGAAGTGGTGTTTACTAACGGGGCACCGTGTAGTGTAACATTTGCGCGAACTTATCCATCTACCATTTCAAAACTTAACCAGAATAATTCAGGAATATCAGGCCTTGCAGTACAAAAAGCAGGCATGTATTTATTTGTTGCGAGGGCAGATTTAAACCAGGTACAGGTATTAAATAAAACTACCGGGGCATTGGTTCAAACACTAAACTATAATACTCCCAGGGGTTTAAGTGTTGATGGCAATGATAACCTTTGGATGTGTACAGGAACAGTGGCACAAGCGGATACAGTGGCCAGGTATAAAGTAAACTCAGACGGTACATTAGCTGCTGCAACAGTTACCATATTAGGACTAAGTGACCCCCTGGCTACGCAGGTGTCACCCAACGGGATAACAATGGCTGTTGCCGATGGAGGCGCAAGCCAGCAAGTGAAGTTCTTTAATAACACAACAGGCGTAAAAACAGGCAGTTTAGGAACAATTGGGGGTTACGCAGTTGGTGCAACAGTAAACAACAGCAAATTTTATTTCAACGGAATCCCTTCAATTAACAGGAAGACATTTATAGCCTATCAGCCCGATGGTAGTTTTTGGGTAAACGATCATGACAATTACAGGACCCAGCATTACAACAGCAGTAATGTGTATGTAGATAATATTATGACATTGGGATCCACCTACGCTATTTATGTAGATGTAAACAATCCAAAGCGGGTATTTTCCGATTTTATGGAATTTGAGATCGACTACGCACAGCCACCGGCTACAGGCTGGAAATTAAAGAAAAACTGGAGCGGCAACGTGAGCAGCGCTATTTACGATGGTTTTCCGCGCAATGAAGTAACCCTCAGTAACGGAAGAACTTATGGGCTTATCAATAAAAAGGGCACTTCAAGATTTGAAATTATTGAATTTACCCCTGCAGACACGATAAGGTTCACTGGGGTATTAACCCAGAGCCTTAGCGCCATACTTTGCACAGATGGTTCGATACAATACGGTGCGCAGGCAGGCGCTACTATTCATATTGTACTAAATCCGTTATTAGGATTTGATGGCTCAAATAACCCTCTTTATGCACCTTATGGTGTAAATATTGATACGCTTACCACTACCATTAATGATGAAGTTATCGGCAATGCAACGTCAAACGATAACCAGGCGTTTTCTTCAACTGGAAAGGTAGTAATGTATAATCCAAGTGCAACGATTGGGTGGAGCGCTAAACGGCATAAAGGTTATCATTTAGCAGTAATGCAAAGAGGCGATACTACTTTACTTTTTCAAACTGAAAAATCAACGCCCGCGACTTATTCCGGCGATTTTCCGCCAGCCGGATACTTTGATATTGGCAATGGAGTAGGATACGCAGGTGGCCAGGCAAATATATTAGACAGGCACATTATTACTTCTTATCATGGCGAGTTTTGGAGGGCTACACAAACCAATAAGTTTAACCATTATTATGACAATGGTTTAGCTTTTGGGCAATTCGGAACCACAAGACCTGAAATTACCGGAAGGGCAGCCGCAATGATGGCTGGGAACGCTTTAACCCCTGAACTTATAAAAGATACGGCTACAGGAAATTTATACCTTTGGCATGGAGACGAAGGAGATCATTCCGGCATTCACAGATGGCAGATATCAAATTTAGGTAGTATTTCAGAACAAGTGATAACCATTCCTTTTCCTTCGGCTTACAACGCCCCGATTACAAACTATACCGATTTGATGGCTGGATTGCCTTTTAGTGAAGTTCTGGTTAATAATACCGCAGGATGGACACGCACAAGATTTATTAATGATGGCGAGTTCAGTTCGTACACATCAAACCTTAGCTATGATAAGCTGTTAGGCAATGATATTTCTGTAAATGGTGTTCTTTCAACCCCTAATACACAGGAATCCGTTAACAGGGATTTGGGAATAAATAATGTAACTGAGTCATGGAAAATTACCGGGAGCTATGCAATTGCAGGTGATGCAATAAAAAATTCGCAGGGATATGTTGAGGTGCTGGATCATGCAGGTAAGATATTAACCAATGTATATTTTGGTTCAACCTACCCACCAAATAAGGCGCATATTTATGGCAATGGAGTAGCGATAGTGTCAAACCCCGGTTTCTATGTGGATAACGCCGCCAAACCAATTCCCATTGAAATCAGTATTGTGAATAGCGTTGTAACATTTAAATATGGTATCAATCCACCGGTAACCACCACTATTTTAGACGGGTCCGGTAACTGGAGAACTCCTAAAACTTTTCGGATCAGATTTTTGCATAATGCTTATAGTGGTAGCACGGTTCCACAGTATATAACCTTACAGAATTTGAAATTTTATAAAGATTATTCGGTGGTCGCCCCTCCCAACAAAGCCCCGGCAGCAAATGCGGGCATCGATAAAATTATCACCCTGCCCACAAATAGTATAACCTTAACCGGTAGTGGCACAGACGATGATGGAACAATCAGCAGTTATGCGTGGGTAAAGATAGCCGGACCGTCAACAGGAACAATCGTGGCTTCCAATGCTGCAACAACCGCTGTCAATAGCCTTATTCAGGGTATTTATCAATATGCACTGACCGTAACAGATAACAATGGCGCAGCGGGAAAAGATACCATACAGGTAACAGTAAATGCAGCGGCCAACGAGGCGCCTGTGGCAAGTGCAGGAAATAATATGGCGATCACCCTGCCCACAAATACAGTAACCGTAACCGGTAGTGCTACAGATGCTGATGGTACCGTGAGTAGTTATGCATGGGCAAGAATATCCGGTCCTGCCCAGGGAACGTTTATAACGTCCAATACCGCTACCGCCACAATAATTAATTTGGCAGAGGGATTATATGAATTGCAGTTAACCGTAACAGATAATAACGGGGCGACAGGAAAAGATACTTTACAGGTTTTAGTAAATGCTGCGCCTAACCTGGCACCGGTGGCTGATGCCGGAACAAATAATGTCATTACATTACCATTGAATACGGCAACCCTTAGTGGCAAGGGCACGGATCCTGATGGTACGATCAGTAGTTATGCGTGGGTAAAAAAATCCGGCCCTTCAGCTGGAACTATTGCAACAGCCAATTCAGCAACCACTGATGTGAATAACTTGGTTCAGGGCGTTTATCAATATGAATTAACCGTAACAGATAATAATGGAGCAGCAGGAAAAGCCACAGTTCAGGTAACTATAAATGCAGCCTCAAACATAGCGCCCTTAGCGGATGCAGGTACAGGTAAAACTATCACATTACCAATAAACACCACCACCTTAACGGGTCTTGGAACCGATGCAGATGGCACGATCAGCAGTTATAGCTGGATAAAAATCTCCGGTCCGGTTGCAGGCAACATCGCCACAGCAAATGCCTCCACCACCACAGTAAACAACTTAGTGCAGGGAATTTATCAATATGAATTAACGGTAACCGATAACAATGGAGCAACAGGAAAAGACACAGTCCAGGTTACGGTAAATGCCGCAGCAAACATAGCTCCGTTGGCCGGTGCAGGGACAGATCAAAC
>JACMKX010000106.1 GCA_014379905.1 Ferruginibacter sp.
AATAGATTCTAAAGACTTTTCAGGTTTATAGTGCACTTTAAAAAAATCTACCGGATCATCCTTCCTTTTTATGGCAATTGAAATAATTTCCTGGGCTTTTCTTACTTCATCATCCAATCTTTCATTAAGTTCTGCCGTAACCCCATAAAGAATTGGCAACTGGTCGGAAATTCTCCTTCGTTTCTTATTCCAGTATTTAGCTGGTACACCTAATCCGGAATCTAGCACTGCTCTCCTGTCGCTTGTAAAACAATATTGGATGGCGATTGATGATGTTCCATCTTTCCTGATTTTTCCTGTTCGACATACAGGTAATAATTGCAAATTCATATGATACTTTTTTACTGTTTACAAATCACTTTTTTAAGTCTCTGATCAGTGTCAAAATCTGTTTTAGCAGAGACCAAATTTTTGGTCGATCAAATGGTCGATCAAATAGTCGATTAAGTGAAGTAAAGCGGAGTATGAAGGTAAAATGCAGAAAGACTGCAAACTGTTATAACCTTCTGAAAACAAAGTACTAACAGTAAGGATAGGTAAAAATAGAAAAAGGGACTATCGCATTGATAGCCCCTTTCGGAGGTCCCTAGCGGATTCGAACCGCTGTAGAAGCTTTTGCAGAGCTTTGCCTAGCCACTCGGCCAAAGGACCATAACTGATTCAGTAATACTGTTTCAGGTTGGCAAAAATAGGGTATTTTTATCCATATTTTCAAAATCAACCCAAAACAAATCCTGATATTTTTTTAATAATATGATATGAACATCATTGCAGCATCGGAACTCATCATCAACGATCGTGGCGCCATTTACCACGTAAATTGCCGCCCGGAGGAAATTGCCAATACCATAATTACCGTGGGTGATCCTGACAGGGTTAGAGAAGTGAGCAAACATTTTGATAGCATCGAGTTTAAAAATCAACACCGGGAATTTATAACTCATACAGGTTATATCGGTAAAAAAAGAATTTCCGTTACCAGCACCGGCATCGGCCCGGATAATATTGATATTGTATTGAATGAACTGGATGCTTTGGTAAATATTGATTTTGATACAAGAACCATCAAAGAAAATCTAACTTCCTTAAATATTATTCGGGTAGGAACATCGGGTTCCTTACAAAAAGAAATCCCGGTAGATAGTTTTGTAGCCAGTACACATGGCCTGGGCTTAGATAACCTGATGAATTTTTACCAGCACAGCAGCAATGAAGAAGAAAAACAAATACTGCATTCCTTCAACACACATGCACAGTTGCATCATGGTATTTCATCGCCCTACATTACCGGTGCCGGAATGAACTTATTAAAAGAATTTGTGGATGGATTCCATAGTGGGATCACTGTAACCTGCCCGGGCTTTTATGGCCCGCAGGGAAGAGTGCTGAGGATGGGCTTAACGCAGCCGCAATTAATAGATAGCCTTACCAGTTTTAATTTTGGTCAGCATCGTATCAGTAACTTTGAAATGGAAACATCTGCTATCTACGGAATGGGGAAAGTATTAGGGCATCATTGCTTGTCGTTAAGCGCTATCGTTGCAAACCGCATCAGCAAAGAGTTTAGTAAGGATGGAGGAGCTGCAGTGGAGAGCTTGATTGAGAAGACCTTGGGGATAGTAGAAAGTAAGTTGTGAGTGGCGAGTGGTTAATGGGGAGTGGTAAATGGTTAATGGGGAGTGGTAAATGGTTAATCGGGAGTAGTAAATGGTTAGTGGGAAATAGCCGGTAGTTAATGAGTGTTATTCACATTTAAAATATGAAATTCAAACACTAATTTTTGAGTTTTTAAAATCACTTAAAAATTTACGCAATGCTTAATTTATCACACAAAAATTTAGCGCTTTACAAAATTTCATTACTCCTGGTGAAAGAGGTCTACAGTTTAACAAAAAAATTTCCTAAAGAGGAGCAATATGGATTAGTAAGTCAATTACGCAGAGCCGCAGTATCTGTGTGCAGTAACCTGGCCGAAGGATCAGCCAGGATATCAGCAAAAGAAAAAAAGCGATTTTATGAGATAGCAAGAGCATCATTAGTTGAAATAGATACCCAGGTTGAGATATCCATTCTATTGGAATATCTTTCTCCGGAAAATATAATTGAATTCGCAAAATATGAAGAATCGGTCTTTAAAATATTAAGCAAATTCATAAGTAACTTAGGGTTTTCAACCCATTAACCATTAACCATTAGCCACTAACCATTAACCATTAACCACTAACCATTACCTCTAACCACTAGCCCATGCATCTACATTTCTACAAATACCACGGTACCGGAAACGATTTTGTTATCCTTGACAACAGGAATAGAGCATACGATGAGCTCAGCAACCAGCAGGTAACAAAAATCTGTCATCGTCATTTCGGAATTGGTGCAGATGGATTGATGATGCTGAATCACAAGCCCGGCTACGACTTTGAAATGATCTATTACAATGCCGATGGAAAGCCCAGCAGCATGTGCGGCAACGGCGGACGTTGCCTGGTAAAATTTGCCTACGATATGGGCATCCATAAATATACTTATCGTTTTATTGCCGTAGATGGTAATCATGAAGCAGAGATAGACAATCATAACCGGGTACGCCTGAAAATGCAGGATGTGGAAACAATAGAAGAACATTCTTCTTACAGCGTGCTCAACACCGGTTCACCTCATTACGTCAAATTCACGAACGATGTGGCAGCTGCTGACGTAGTAGCAAACGGAAGAGCTATCCGAAACAGCCATCATTTTGCTGTAGAGGGTATTAACGTAAACTTTGTGGAAAGCACCGGCGAAGACAGTATATTCGTGCGTACTTACGAACGTGGTGTGGAAGACGAAACGATGAGCTGCGGAACCGGCGTTACCGCTGCAGCTTTAATAAGTGCACACAACGAGCGGGGGTTTAACAGGGTGGAAATTAAAACACCCGGTGGCCATTTAAGTGTAGAGTTTAACAAAATATCCGACCATGTGTTCAAGGATATTTGGCTTTGCGGCCCGGCAACTTTTGTTTATAAAGGCGAAATAGATATATAACAATGATCAATTCTTTCAGGATAGAAGAACATAAAACGGTAGCAGTTGATAAGCCTGCTGCAGGAACATGGGTAAATGTATTGCCGCCGTTAAAACAGGAGGAATTTTCTGAATTAAGCGACGCCCTGGAAATACCTATCGACTTTTTAAAAGATTCATTGGATATAGACGAACGAAGCCGCTATGAAATTGAAGATGAGACCAAGCTGATCGTAATTAAAACGCCTACAGAAAACAATTCCTTCAACGAAAGTGATGCCTTTTATATCACCATTCCTATTTGTATTATTCTTACCAATAAACAGATCGTCACCGTAAACTCTTTTGAGAATGAAGCAATAAAAAAATTCCTGAATAGCTTCCAGAATCGCCGGCCGGATAAAATGAATATGATGGTGCTGAAAATCTTTGAAAAGATCACAGCCAATTTCCAGGAGCACCTTAAAGAGATCAATATGCGGAGAAACACGCTGGAACAGCGTTTATATGCCTCCAACAGGAATGAAGAATTATTACAATTGATGCGGATCCAAAAAAGCCTGGTATATTTTTTAACTGCTTTAAGAAGCAATGAATTGCTGATGATGAAAATGGCCCGCACTGATTTTTTAAAGTTAAGTGACACAGAAAAAGATTTCCTCGATGATCTTGTAATAGAAACATCACAGGCATTGGAAACAGCACAAACCTATACCAACATCCTCAGCAGTACCATGGATGCTTATGCAAGTATCATCAGCAATAACCAGAATGCAGTGTTGAAAAGATTGAGCACGCTCACCATTTTCCTCAGTATCCCGGTATTCATTGCCAGTGTGTATGGCATGAACGTACCACTCCCCTTCCAGGATTCGCATTTTGCTTTTTGGATACCCTTATCATTTTCTCTTATCATTCTTGCATACGTAATCTTTTACTATTTTAAACAGGCAAAAAAATAATCATGTTCAATATTAGGGTGTATGGCATTTTAATTAATGAACAAAAGCAGGTGCTGGTAAGTGATGAATACATTCGTGGTAATTATTACACAAAGTTTTGCGGCGGCGGTTTAGAAAAGGGAGAAGGAACCATTGATTGCCTCAAGCGGGAATTTATGGAGGAAATGAATCTCCCTGTTGAAGTAACCGCACATTTATATACCACGGATTTTTACCAGCAAAGTGCCTTCAACCCCGATCACCAGATTATTTCCATTTATTATATTGTTAAACCACTGGCGCCAATAGCTGTTGCGCTTCGTACAAAAATCTTCGATTTTGATGAGGCTCAACTGGAAGTGTATAATAAGTCTGGCGAAACAGAAACATTTCGTTTTATTGACTGGGATGATTTTAGTGAAGCTTCTGTAACTTTGCCCATTGATAAAATTGTTGCCAAAACTATTAAAGAACAGCTATGAGTTTATTAAACGATCACATTGTTTTAGAAAACCACAGGGTAAGATTAGAACCTTTGGAAGAAAAGCATTTTGAACCTTTAATGGAGGTAGCGAAAAATACGGAAATGTGGGAGTTCACCGCTGCCAAAATAAATTCACCGGAAGATTTCAGAAAATACTTTGATACAGCCCTAAATGAAATAAAAAATAAGGCTTCCTACGTATTTGCCGTATTTGATAAAAAAGAAAATAGGTACGGTGGCTGTACCCGGTACGCCAATATAAGTTTACCTGATAAACGGGTGGAGATTGGATGGACATGGTACCACCCTGCTTTACAACGTACAGGCCTTAACCGGAATTGCAAATTTTTGTTGCTGAGTTTTGGATTCGAAAAATTAGAGCTGAACAGGATAGAATTAAAAACAAGTCATCTTAATAATAAGTCGCAAACAGCTATGCGTAAAATTGGGGCTGTTGAAGAAGGCACTTTAAGAAGGCATGCCATCAATGAAGATGGAACTGTGAGAGATACTGTGTATTTCAGTTTTATAAAAGAAGACTGGCCGGGCATTAAGGCAACTGTATTTGCAGGATACAGGTAAATAAGAAATAAGGAACTAAAATAAGGAATGAGGAAATTGGGCATTCTGACCTGTAATAAAGTACCAGCTATCAATGAGGGAAATTTGCGGGGTTCCGGCAAATTGTTTTTCTTAATTCGTGGAATTCGTCCCTAAAATTCGTGCTATTAAATAATATACACCCGGCGTTCTGGGATTTAAAAAATTCGTGCAATTCCTATAATACGTGTAAAAAATTGGTCTGACCTTCGGTACCGACCCAAAAATTCGTGTAATAAGAAAAAAAAATCTATCAGCCATAAGCCGGATTCTGTTATCCCCGCAATACTGCGGGAACGGCCATCATTTATCTGGTCCACACATTGCTGTGAGGATCTTGCTGCCTACCCTCCAACTCGGGCGGGCCGCCCTCAAACGCTGGTATACGTGGCATTACAGCACATAAGGTTTACCCGTGTCGTTAGTTACCTAACGAGACCGTGAGCTCTTACCTCACGTTTTCAACCTCACCCTGTCCTCTCCAAAAGAGAGGGAAAGGCAGTTATTTTCTGTGGCACTTTCTCTTTTGCATGGTTCGTGTCTCCACGAAACCTTACAAAGCCGGCTCTTAACCGGTATGTTGCCCTTTGCTGTCCGGACTTTCCTTCCCGATACAAGATCGGAACGATAGCCGGCTGATAGAAATTCAAAGTTAACTTAAATTCCTGCAGTGATAGCAGCTACTCCTGATGGCCTGCTATGTAGGGCGTTTTTTATTGTTGTTTCCCGGCAGGAGTTCTTTATTCAACTTCATTGGCCACACCTGAATTCCGGCAAAGGCTGGCTCTGTTCATCCTTATATAAATGGGGAACTTTTACATATGCGGATCCTGCCATGGTTCTTGTCTCCAGGAAACATGCAAAGTTTACCGGAGCAGGCCTCCGCCATGCGCCATTGTTCGTTTCTCCACTAAACTTATGAAGTTTACCTATGCGGGTCTGTCCACTCATTGAACCTGCCCAGCACAAACTTATTTATCGAAAAACCGCAGGCTTAACTAACTTCATTCAACCAACTACTTTATATGCTTACAAAGATCTTTCGTGATTTTTTTAACAGTGAAAAAACCGGCGGACTCGTGCTCATTTTTTGCACCATCGTTTCGCTGGTACTGGCCAACAGCGGATGGAAAGATCCTTACATTAGTTTCTGGAACAACGACTTTAATGGCCATTCCTACACACATTGGATAAATGACGGGCTGATGGCCATTTTCTTTTTGCTCATCGGGCTCGAATTAGAACGGGAAGTATATATTGGCGAACTCAATAATTTCAGGAATGCCCTATTCCCGGCGGCGGCGGCGCTGGGTGGTGTATTGGTACCGGCAGCTATTTATATATTTTTTAATTATGGAACTCCTTCACAAAGTGGCGCAGGTATACCTATGGCCACAGATATTGCTTTTGCCATTGGTGTATTATCCTTAATGGGAAACAAAGTACCGGCCGGTTTAAAAATATTCATTACTGCATTAGCCGTCATCGATGACTTGTTTGCCATACTTGTGATTGCTATTTTTTATTCCACAGGCATTTCCTGGATCTATTTGGGAATAGCTGCCGCTATTTTTATAGCTATGCTCATTATGAACAGGTTAAAAGTTCATGTATTGCTTCCCTATTTAATGCTGGGTATTTCACTTTGGTATTGTATGTTGCATTCCGGCGTTCATGCCACTATTGCAGGCGTGCTAACAGCTTTCGCCATTCCATTTGGAGACGGAGGCGAAAATTCGATCTCCTATAAACTTCAGCACTTTTTGCATAAGCCGGTTGCATTTATCATCGTTCCGTTATTTGCCCTGGCTAACACAGCTTTATACATTGCGCCTGGCTGGATGCAGCAATTACAGACTACAGAAGGTCTTGGTATCATTGCAGGATTGGTAGCAGGTAAACCCATTGGCATCCTATTATTCAGTGCTGCCGCTGTAGCATTGGGTATTTGCAAATTACCAGCGGGTTTAAAATGGAAGCATATCACAGGCGCAGGTATGTTGGCAGGTATCGGTTTTACTATGAGTATTTTTGTTGCCTTGCTGGCATTTGATAAGGAAGAGTATGTAACCATCGCCAAAATAAGTATTATTGCCGCTTCCGTTATCGCAGCTTTAGCAGGATTAATTATGCTAAAAATTATTTTAAGAAGTAAAATTTCGGAAGCAGATGAAGAACAATAGTATTAAAACCATTTTTACTGCGGGTTTAACAGCCGCTATCCTGGATATAGCAGGCGCCATTATTGTTTACGCCTTTATTTTAGATATTTCGACGGCACAAAAAGTATTACAATCCGTTGCGGCAGGAGCCTTAGGGAAACCTGCTTTTACCGGTGGCTGGTCTACGGCTATAGCGGGGCTTGGGTTTCATACACTTATTGCATTGTGTTTTGCCGCGTTCCATTATATTATTTATCCCTATTGGAAAAAAGTATTTACTAATGCATGGGTGGCAGGTTTTATATATGGATGTGTCGTTTGGGGCGTGATGAATTTAATTGTACTACCGGTTATTTCAGGAAAACCATTTGTATTCAACCTTAAATTTTTCCTTTATGGAATAGGCCTGATCATTTTTTTGGTGGGCATACCAATCAGTTTAATAACAGACAAAATGCGCCGGGATATTTGAACAACCTAAAGCATCCACTTTAGTTACAACAGCCCAGGGCGCAACCTCTTTCATTCCCCTTGTCCTCACACAACAGTAATGTGATACCAACCCAACTATGCAAGCTAAAATGTGAATGTTCTTATTGTGCCTGGTAACGAAAGCGGTTCAATCATTATCCCAGCTCTCCTTTGGTTCTCCTTCGTATCTCCTTTTACCCATGTTTTGAGCCAGTCGAAACCGGATAACAGCATACTAAAAGCATACCCGAAGCAGGAAAGGAGAAAACTAAAGACAAACAGCCTATAGAGTGCGTATAGAGTTCCTGTAGAATGCCTGTAGTCGGCAAAAAAGATATTATAAATCGCTGCCGGCATTGACGACAGGATTCGTTTATTTAAAAAATATCTCTGTAGCACCATATCCATAGGCATGGTGGTATTGGTTTACAAAGGATTTTACTTCATCCTTGTACTTTAATAACTCATGAATCTCTTCGCGTAACTTTCCCTCACCTACTCCATGGATCACGATCAATTCTTTTTGGCGGTGCGCCACAGACAAGTCATAATATTTTTCAAACTCATTCAACTGCATGGTGAGTATTTCAAAATTAGACAGGTATTTCCAGTTGTCTGTTAATTTTTCAATATGCAGGTCAATGACCGATCTTGCCGGAGGCAGGTTTTTTCTCACCTCTTTAGCATCATATACCCGGTAGCCGGCATTGCCTAGACGGCTCAGGTCAACCTTTTCTTCATCGACCCTGGCAGGATAAGCTTTAAACAATTCATAACTAAAAGAAGCCTCATTGTTTTTTTGCAGGTCTTCTATTTTCTTAAAAAGCTGTTTACCTTTTGGCTTCAGGTTTGTTTCAAAATAAGGGGCTTTCTTTTTATCATCGTTTTGTAAAGAAAAGATGACATCAAACCGGGGATTGTCGCTCATATCATCAAAGTCAATATCGTGCAGGTAGAAGTCTGCCAGCCCGTCAATCGAACTCTTTAACTGGAAATTACTTTCGCCGGAAAAATATAAGTTGTATTCAAAATGATAAGCCTCTTCATTTTGATTGATCATGTATACTTTCAATTTATCTACCAAATCATCATCAAAAACGTCCTTGTCAAATACCGGCACAAAACTCAGGAACACACCATCCGTTGTTTTCTTCTTTGTTACTTTTTTTTCTTTCGGGAGGTCATCAATAAATATTTTCTTTTTAGGAACCAGTTTTTTTTCTGTAAACATTTTAAAATACGGAAAGTCTATCTGGTCCATATATGCCGGAAATTTTACACCCCGCACTTCTATCATCACCATCTTATCATTAATGATGTCTATCACTTTTCCATCTTCGTCGGAATGCAGAACAATTATTTTATCTCCTACCTGGTATTTCATCTTATATCTTTTATAAAAAAACCTGCTGTATTAAAACAGCAGGTAAAGTTACAAACGAATTTTTAAAGGAAATATTTAAGTAGTGGCTGTTTCAGCTGTTGCCAGTTTGCTTTTTCTATATCCATATAAAAAATAGATAATAGCGCCTAATACCAGCCAGCCAATAAACCATACCCAATTGCTTTTGCTCATACCCGTTAGCAGGTACATGCAGGTAATAACACCCATTAACGGTATTAATGAATACTTTTTAATAAAAGCCAACACAGCCAGTAAAATCGCAAACCCCCAGAAAACAATGAGAGAAATATTAGGAATAGCCAGGTCCATAAAAGTTTTTTTGCCTGATGCAAGATCGGGATCGGCACTAAAATCCATGTTGAACATACCTGTAAAATATGTTTTCGACAAAGAATAGGCCAGGACGATAGCACCCGCAATGATCAATGGAAATATAAACTGCCCGTTGATATAAGGAAGCTGAAATCTTCCGGCTACTTTTTCTTTTCTTGGTATCAGCAAAACACCTCCGCATACCAGCACAAATGCAAACAAAGTGGCAATGCTGGTAAAGTCAAGTACAAATGTTTTATCTGTAAATAAAATCGGCACTCCTACTACCAGCCCGGTGATGATCGTGGCGAAAGAAGGTGTTTTAAATTTTGTATGGATCTTTTGAAAAACGGGTGGCAGTAAACCATCCCTGCTCATGCTCATCCAGATACGGGGCTGACCCATCTGGAACACCAGCAATACACTCGTCATGGCTACTACTGCACAAATAGCCACTAAAAATTGCATCCAGCCTATGTCGAGATTTTGTGGTTCAAATATAAAGGCAAGCGGATCTCCCACTCCATCAAAATTTCTATAATTAACTGCACCTGTTAAAACAAGTGTGAGTAAAATATATACGATGGTGCAGATCACCAGCGATAAGATCATGCCCCTCGGCAAATCCCTTTGAGGATTTTTACTTTCTTCTGCCAACACACTCACGGCATCAAACCCAATGTAGGCAAAAAATACACCGGCCACAGCCATCATCACTCCTTTAAACCCATTTGGCATAAATGATCGTACGCCGGCATCATCAGGCGGGGTCCAGTTGTGCGTGAGCCCGTTTGAAAACACCAGGTAGCCTCCTACTAAAATAATCAGGATCACTACACCCATTTTTAACCACACCATCAGGTTACTAAAATTGCGGCTTTCTTTAATGCCCCGGTAAACAAGACAAGTAATTAAAAATGCGATAATAATAGCGGGAAGATCCAAGATGATCTTCAGTCCCCCCATTACAGGAGCTGTATTCCATGCTTCCAGTATATCCGCATTGGTGCTGCCACCGGTGACTGCATGCTTGGCTTCCATATAGCTGGTTGACAAATAAGCAGGAATATGCAGATTCATATTCAGGCCCTGCCCTAACTTATCTAAAAAGGAAGTAAAATAATCGCTCCAGCTATAAGCTACATAAATATTACCAATAGAATACTCCATAATGAGTGCCCAGCCAATGATCCAGGCAAATAATTCACCAAAGCTTGCATACGCATAAGTATAGGCACTACCGGCAACGGGTATACGACTGGCGAATTCTGAATAGCACAGCGCAGTAAATCCACAGGCAATAGCAGTGATGATAAACAAGACAACCACACCCGGGCCACCATTGAAAACAGCACCACCCAGGCTGCTGAAACTACCTGCTCCCAAAATAGCCGCTATACCAAAAAAGGTAAGATCTTTTACCGTTAATACCCGCTTTAAACTTCCCCCCCCATGTGAACCATCACTTCCTTCAGCAATAATGGATGAAATGTTTTTTTTCCTGAATAAAGAATTAGCCATAGCAATTGTTTGGTTTATAATTAGGTAAAATAGGGAAATATTTTAAATAAGTAAACTTTCCCTTTGCATTCACCGGGCATTTATGGTCCTGTTTAAAATAATAAACCGCAAAGTTGGCTAAGAAAGAAACGCAGAGAACACAAAGGGAATACGGGTTGGCATTTAGCTTTCCCGTTGCAACAAGTACATCGCAAGTTTCTGCAACTCCTCTTTACGGGAGGATAATACAGCCAGGTCTTCCAGGTTTTTCATTGCCAGCTGATAATATTTATCTTTCAATGAGTTGGTCCACTCACCTGCTTTGCAATCTTCAAAAAGTTGCAGCACTTTTGGAATTTTGTCTGCAGTATTTCCGGAAATCAAATGTTGTAGTTCCTTTTTTTGATCAGCAGTAGCTACTTCTAATGTACGGATCATCAAAAAGGTTTTTTTATTGGAAAGGATATCGCCCCCCACCTGTTTTCCAAACTTTTCCGGATCGCCATAACAATCCAGGTAATCATCCTGTACCTGGAAAGCGATGCCCAGGTTTTTGCCAAACTCGTATATATGCTGCTGACTGTTGCCTCTTGCTCCCCCAATGATAGCGCCTAATTGCAGGCTCGCCGCCAGCAATACAGATGTTTTTAGCGTGATCATTTCCACGTATTCGTCCAGGCTTACATTTTCCTTTTTTTCAAAATCCATATCCATCTGCTGGCCTTCACAAACTTCTTTGGCAGTTTTATTAAACAAGTGTAATACAGCCGGTAAATATTCAGATCTTAATTGCGATAAATATTCGTATGCTTTCACCAGCATCACATCACCTGCCAGCAAAGCACTGCTATCGCCATACTGCGTGTGCACAGTTGGAATACCTCTTCGCAAAGGAGCTTTGTCCATAATATCATCATGTATCAGACTGAAATTGTGAAAGAGTTCAATGGCATTGGCAACATGGTATGCATCCGGATCAATATCATTAAATAATTCATTGCCCATCAGTACTGCTATAGGTCTTACTCTTTTGCCTGGTATCTGTAAAATATACTGGGCCGCATTGTATAATGTTTCCGGCTGTTGGGGAAAATGCCTTTTAGTGAATTGGGCTTCAAATGCAGCGGAGAGGGTTTTGAAAGATTGCATGTTTTGTTAGAAGACCATAGTCGATAGTCCATAGCCCGTTAAAAGATTTTATAGTTTAATTTCTTGTTCGAAGATTGAATATTATTGATGTCCATAGTCTCTATAAAACAATAGCCATTTAAAATACTCTATAGTTTAATTTCTTTTTCGAAGATCATAAAGCAATACTTTTCGCATAGTAAAATAGTCTTCAATTCACCAGGGTGGTCTATGAACTATCGACCATGCACTATGAACTACCTACTTCTTCTTTTTCACCGGAGCTTTCCCTCTTCCTACCGGCTTCGCATCCTTTACCGTTCCTTTCAAATCAGTAACCCACTGGTAATCGAGCTGGCGTTTGGCAAGATTGGCTGAAATAACTTTTATCCTCACCTTATCTCCCATCCTGAATTTGGTTTTTGTCCTTGCACCAATTAATGAATAGTCTGTTTCATCATGACGGAAATCATCAAATTCACTCAGGTCCCGCACACTAACAAGCCCCTCGCATTTATGGTCAACGGTCTCTGCCCAAAATCCAAAACTGGAAACACCGCTGATCACTGCATCAAATTCTTCGCCCAGGTATTCTTTCATAAATTCTACCTGTTTGTATTTATTTCCTGCACGCTCACTTTCCATGGCAGAGCGTTCCCTGTCGCTGCAATGTTTACACTTTTCATCCATCTTCTTATCAATCTTCAAATTCTTATCGATGATGTCCTGCAATATGCGATGCACCATTACATCGGGGTAACGGCGAATGGGTGAAGTAAAATGACAATAATTTTCAAAGCCTAAACCATAGTGGCCGATATTTTCTGAAGTGTAAATGGCTTTTGCCATGGTACGGATGCCCAGCTGCTCCAGCACATGCTGCTCCGGTTTACCGTGCACTTCTTTTAATAACTGGTTGAAAGAAGTAGCCACCGCTTTTTCATCTTTCATATCGAATTGGTAACCAAATTTTTTGGCGAAAGCCACAAATGGCAACAACTTTTCTTCGCTGGGTGTATCATGTATGCGATATGGAAAAGGAACCGGTTCTTTATTCATCTTTATTTTAGAAACGTATTCGGCCACCGTTCTGTTGGCCAGCAACATAAATTCTTCAATAAGCTGGTGCGCTTCAAAACTTTCTTTTACAACAACCCCCAGAGGTTTTCCATCTTCATCCAGTTTAAACCGGACTTCTGTAGAAGAAAAATTAATAGCTCCCTCATCAAACCGTTCCTTGCGGAATTTTTGTGCAAGATCATTTAATAACAACACCGCTTTACTGTGAAGGCCTTCTTTGTTCAAAATAATTTCCTGTACATCCTCATAGGTAAAACGTTGATTGCTGTGTATGATGGTACGCCCTATCCATTTATGCTTTACTTCGCCCCTGTTGCTGATCTGGAATACGGCAGAAAAAGTATATTTATCTTCATTGGGTCTTAAAGAACACAGTTCATTGGATATTCGTTCCGGTAGCATAGGATTCACCCTGTCTGGTAAATAAACGCTCGTTGCTCTTTCATAAGCAGCTTTGTCCAGGATAGTATCCGGCGTTACAAAATGACTTACATCTGCAATGTGCACCCCAATTTCATAATTGCCATTATCAAGATTGCGAATAGAAATGGCATCATCAAAATCTTTTGCATCTACCGGGTCAATGGTAAAAGTGAGTATATCCCTGAAGTCTTTTCTTTTTCTTTCTTCCTCCCGGGTAATTTTTTCGCTGAGTGCATTGGCTTCCTTTAAAACCGGTTCTTCAAAAGCCAAAGGAAAACCTGCTTCTATCAGGATCTCTTTCATGGCCAGGTCGCCCTCATTTTTAGAAGATAATACGGAGAGGATTTCTCCCTGCGGTTTTTTATCATTCTTATCCCATTTAACAAACCGGGCAACTACCCTGCTGCCGTTTACTGCACCATTTAATTTTTCGGCAGGGATATAAAAGTCGGGGATGGGCTTTTCTGTTCCGGCAATAAAAAAAGCCGCTTTACTATTCAGGTCTAAAGTGCCGGTAAATTCTGTCTGTTTTCTTTCCGCCACATCTACCACAATGCCTTCGGCCCGTTTTCCCCCGCCGGATTCTTTTTCTACCTGTACCCGCACCGTATCTCCATGAAATGCTTTACCAAAATTCTGGGGTTTTACGATGATATCTGTTTCCTCACCTTCTACTATTACAAAACCCATTCCGCTGCGACTTATATCCAGCCTGCCTTTTAATACCTTCAACTGGGATGATTTTTTCTTTGGGGTACTGTTTTTCTCTTTACTCATATTAAATTATTCTATACTTATTGCCGCCTGAAAGAGCGGTATTTGTTGCAATTTACGCATTCTATAGCTTTATGCTGATGTGGTGGGAATTCTGTTGATAAATGGGAAAGTGGGGAATAGCAAGTGGCGAGTGGTTAATAGCGATTGGCTAGTGGGAGCAGTTATTGGGGAGTATGCAGTTGGCGGGTGGATAATGGAAAGGGGTAAAAGCAGCGAATAGTGAAAAAATCCTCTTACATAATGCTGGCAACGCGCCACTGGCCTCTAACCACTAACCATTCCCTATCTTTATAAAAATTATTTTATGCATCAATACGATACGGTTGTAGCTGCCCTTAACGATCTTAAAAAAAGAGGTTTTACGCTTGATTTTAATATTGCTTTTGATAAACTTACCTGCATGCAAAATGATACCTGCCTCAATCCCGCTCAATTTGAAATAACGGAAGTGCATCGCTTTGAAGGGGACACCAATCCTTCTGATGAAGAAGTGGTATATGCTGTGGAAGCAAAAGAAGGCGACCTGAAAGGTGTTATCCATAGTGCCTTTGGTACTTATGCCGACAGCGTTTCTACCGAAATGCTTCGCAAACTCTCTATGAATACAAACCAATAGTAAGCATGAATCGTAAAAATTTTTTACAGATGAGTTCGCTGGGACTCAGTTCGCTTGCATTTCCTGCTTTTTCACCTCCGGCAGAAAAACCTGTGGTTATTTCTACCTGGGATAGCGGCATGGAAGTAAATGCCGAAGCATGGAAAATATTAAGTACGAATGGCACTGCATTAGATGCAGTAGAGGCCGGTGCCCGGTACATTGAAACATTGAACGATTGTTGTGTGGGGTTAAAAGGTTATCCCGACCGGGATGGCATTGTAACCCTGGATGCCTGCATTATGGATCAACACAGCAATTGTGGTGCAGTGGCTGGTTTGGAAAAAATTAAACATGCCATATCTGTTGCAAGGAAAGTGATGCAAAGTACCCCGCATGTTTTACTGGTAGGTGCAGGAGCACAACAATTCGCGGTAGAAAATGGATTTCCTCTCGAAAGTGGCGAATTGAGCGAAGATGCAAAAAGAGCTTATGCTACATGGCTCAAATCGAGCAGGTATGAACCGGTTATCAATATTGAAAACAAAAAACAAAACGGCCCCTTTGCGCCTTCTTTTTTTGAAGATGGCGCATTGAATCATGATACCATGGGGCTGATAGCGCTGGATAGCAGCAACAATTTATCCGGCGGCGTTACCACCAGCGGTATGGCTTTTAAATTACATGGGCGTGTGGGAGATTCTCCTGTTATAGGGGCCGGGTTGTTTGTAGACAATGAAGTAGGCGCAGCCACCAGCAGCGGGCTTGGTGAAGAAGTAATACGCATTTGCGGTACGCACCTGGTGGTTGAATTTATGCGCCAGGGCAACAGCCCGGAAATGGCCTGTAAAAAAGCTATCCAAAGAATTGTGAGCAGGGATAGGCAAAAAGCAAAAACATTACAGGTAGGTTTTCTTGCAATCAATAAGAAAGGACAGGTAGGTGCGTACGCCATCCAGGAGGGATTTGTGTATTCGATAAAAAATGGAACGCAGAATGAAGTGGTGAAGGCAAAGTTTTTAATTTAGGAAGGGCAGTCCATAGTCCATGGGCGATAGTAGATAGTAGATAGACCCATCGCCCATTTCAAAACATAAAACTGGAATGGGTAAATAGTATTTTCTAAACCAGCGACGATTAAATAATAAACTAAAAATTCTAACGATCGGCTATGGACGATGGTCTATGGTCCATGGACTACAAAAAATATGTACAAACTCGAACTCATCGCCTTCAACATCCAGTCCTGCATTGATGCACAGCAGGCAGGCGCACATCGTATTGAACTTTGCGATAATCCCGGCGAAGGTGGAACTACCCCTTCTTATGGATTTATAAAAGCAGCCAGGAATATTTTAAAAATCGACCTCTACCCTATTATCCGACCGAGGGGCGGTGATTTTTTATACAGCGAAGCTGAATTTGACATAATGAAATCAGACATCAACGTGTGCAAAGTATTTGGTTGCAATGGCGTGGTAATAGGCATATTAAATACGGACGGCAGTATTGACAAACAACGTTGCAAAGAATTGGTAGAACTGGCACGGCCCATGGGCGTAACCTTTCACCGGGCATTTGACAGGACCAATAACCTGCAGCTGGCTTTGGAAGATGTGATAGAAATTGGTTGCGAAAGAATACTTACTTCCGGGGGTGTGCCCAATGCTGCAGACGGAACTGCTACCATTACTGCACTCATTAAACAGGCCGCCGGCCGCATAATTATTATGCCGGGTAGTGGTGTAAGGTCAGACAATATAAAAGCCATAAAGGAAACAACCGGGGCCATGGAATTTCACACCTCTGCCAGGATATATTTTGAAAGTAAGATGGAATATAAAAGCGAGGGAATGAAGGAAAAGATGATGGAAGTTGGATTGGATTTGGAGGAAGCGGAAAAAATATTAAAGAGTTTACAGTAACTGATGAAGATTAATTAACCCCTTTAATTATGAAAATATTTTTTGTTGCGGCATTTATATTTTTTTATTCCTGCAATGAACATGCTCCTTCCATTCAAAGTTCGGATGATGTCGCGAAAAGTATCTCGGAAGCAACCAGCAACACTATTTATTTTGAAGGAAAATTTATCCTTTTTAAAAAACTGTCTGAAAGGGATTATTACCTTTATTTAAAAGATAGCACAGGAGATACCATACAATTTCTTACCCATATGCCGATAAGCCGGTATGAGACAGACCGGCTGCAATCAACAGGAAATAACATCAAACTCAATTACATCAATTTTTACAATAAAGTAAAAAAGGAAAATATGAAAATTGTAAAGTATATAGAACCTGTTTATGACTGGTCTAAGATGAATAATAAACAGTAATGCTGTTCCTACAAATTCATAAGATATATATCGAATGAAAAAGATCAATTGACCTTTTCACCACTAGTGGGTATTCCTGTAAGTTTATTTTAGTGGTAATTTCGCGCTATGCAAACAGGCGTATTTTATATTGATACCTTCACTTCTACAAAATTTACAGGCAATCCCACTGCTATTTGCCTGGTTAAAAATAAAATGGCGGATGAAACCATGCTATCTATTGCCCACGAATTTAATTTGCCCGTAACCGGTTTTATTCAAAAAGAAACCAGCCATTATTCTACCCGTTATTTCACACCCCTTACAGAAATACCTGCCTGCGGTCATGCTACGTTAGCTGCAGCAGCCGTGGTATTCGGCGAAGAAGGAACTTCGATCGTACAGTTTAAAACAGGAACGCAACTATTGATTAAGGCAGGTTTATCAGGCGACACTGTTACCATGTCTTATCCCAGGTATTCTTTACAATCTTGTGTTCCTTCAGAGGAAATATTAAAAAGCCTGGGCCTAATCGCTTATCGGTCTGCGGGCCTGTGCCGGCAGCTGGAAACACTGTTTATAGAATTAGATGACCCGGCCCTTCTGAGAAAACTAACACCGGATTATGAAGCTTTAACCAAAGGTGATGACTTTATTAAAGAAGTGGTGATCACTTCTTTTTCCGATGATGCCAAATACGATTTTTTACTTCGCTCTTTTTGTCCATGGATAGGAATTGATGAAGACCCGGTAACAGGTTCGGTGCATAGTGCGCTCACGCCTTTCTGGAGTGAAAAATTGAACAAAACTACTATGACCGCCTTCCAGGCTTCGGCACGTGGCGGGGAAGTTTTTGTGAAAACACTGGAGCACCACGTGGAGTTGGGTGGCAAATGTGTAATCATTTTAAAAGGTATTCTTACATCTTAAACTTACCTGGTTATATACAGCAATTCTGTTCAACAAACTAATTACCTTCATTTTGTATTATGAATTATATAATTATTAATTTGTAGGAATAATTATTTACATGGAGCAACAATGCAGGTATTGCGGAACTACGGGTTCAGGAAAATATTGTAAGGATTGTGGGCAGGCTTTTACAACCAAACGGCTCACCGTTAAAGGAATGCTCCAGGAGGCATTCCATTTTTTTACTCACCTGGATAGCGGTTTTCCTTTTACCCTTAAAAAACTGGCCACGGCTCCGGGAAAAATGCAACTGGAATATGTGCAGGGATATCGCAGCCGGTATCAAAAACCTTTTTCCATGTTTTTTATCTGTGCCAGCTTTGCGGCATTGGTATTCTACTGGATCAACATTACCCTAATAAAATATTATGATGCAGGTAATTCGGGGGAAGCCATTTTCTTTCACAAATATTGGGTGATCCTCCAGATTGTTCTTATGCCGGTTTACTCATTCATCAATTATCTCTTCTTCAGGAACGCCACCATTAATTATGCAGAAATTGTGGTATACCAGTTGTACAAATTCTCTTTTTTATTTTTAATGATTGCACTCATACACCTGCTAAAATTCATATTCCCGGAACTGCAAACCCGTTACATTGAATTACCTGCTACCGTGTTGTATACGGTTATAACCAATTTTAATTTCTTTACAACAGGATCCAGGTTCATGGTCATCATAAAATCCTTTGTAACAATTGCCCTTAGTTTTTTACTGGCAAGTTTTATACAAGACCTCCTGATAAAAAAACTCTGACCATAAATAAAACATTCATACAATGAACGAAGAGCGAATAGAAAGATCGGTAACCAGGATTTTTAAAGCGGTATTTCCGGATAGCACCAACCATTACGATACGCTGTTTGGAGGAACTGCCATGCATCTAATGGATGAAGTGGCATTTATCACGGCTACCCGTTTCAGCCGACAGAAGATGGTAACCGTAAGCAGCGACCGTATCGATTTTAAAATGCCCATTCCCGCCGGAACCATTATCGAATTAATAGGAAGAGTGGCTTACATTGGCAATACCAGTCTTAAAGTAAGGGTTGATATTTTTATTGAACAAATGTATACCAACGACCGGCAAAAAGCAGTAAGCGGCGAATTTACTTTTGTAGCTATTGGCGAAAATAAAAAGCCGGTAAAGATCATAACAGATTACTCTAAATAGTAAAAGGGAAATATTTTTTACAAAAAAGAAATAAATAATGAGTATGAAAATCAAACTGCTTCTTAGTGTGTTGTTTTTTGCTTTTTCAGCACCCGTTTTTTGCCAGCCTGGTAAAGTAAGCAAACAAAAAAATGTTGTATACGGCACAGTTTCAAACCTTGCCTTGCTGATGGATATTTATCAACCTGAAGCAGCCAACGGAAAGGGGATTATTTTATTTTTGGCGGTCCATGGGTTTATGTATATCCCAGGGGATATGACCAGCCACAGTTGAAAGAAGATTATGATACGGATACAACCTATGGAAGGAAATGGGCAAACGACCTTTTGCAGACGGATTATACATTATTCTTGATTAACCACGGTTTCATTCCCCAGTTCCATTTTCCGGAAGTCTTTGCCGACTGCCAGCGGGCCGTACGATTCATGAGGTACCCTGCTTAGAATTATAAAATAGATGCGGATCATATTGGCGCAATCGGTCATTCTCCGGGCGGCAATCTTGCGGCTATGCTGGGCGTAAAAGACGGGCAGCCGGGCAAAGTTGCCGGTATTGACAGCGTAAGTTCTAAAGTACAGGCGGTGGTAACTGTGGCTGCACCTTTTAACCCTGCAGATGTAAATAAGCCGGAAGACACTGCTATGGATCGCAGCTTTATGCTAAGTGTGGTAAACAATTACCTGGGAGGTTTGCCTGATATTGACTGGAACGGTGGGGTTGCATCACCCGGTAAAGCTGCAGAAGCCTCTCCCATTACACATGTTACAAAAGATGATACGCCCATACTCATTTATTATTCCGACAATGATCCTGTAATACCCGTGAGGCATGCAAAGGGCATGTATAGTAAATTAAAGGAAACCGGTGTACCTTCGAACGCAGGAAGCAGGGCCAAGGCCCACAGCCGGATATGGATGAAGTAAATGCGTGGTTCTCCCGGTATTTAAAATAAAGCATTTTTTAATTTTTTCAATAACCATGAAATACCGCACACAACGATTATTGATATCTTCCATTTCGCTTGATTATATAAACGAGGTACACCAGTTGCATTCCCTGCCGGAGGTGGATCGGTTCAATACTTTAGGCATTCCTGCTTCGGTAGATGTTACAAAAAAAATAATGTTGCAGTGGCTGGAAATACAGGAAGCGGATCCCGCAACAGGTTATGTTTTTTCGGTAAAACTCATTGATACAAATGAATTCATAGGCGTGGCAGGCCTCAACCTTGGCAAACCCAATTACAGGATCGGGGAGATCTGGTACAAGTTGGATCCCCGGCATTGGAATAAAGGTTATGCTTCTGAAGCTTTGGCAGAAATTTTAAAAATGTGTTTTATAAAATTAAAACTGCACCGTATAGAAGCGGGTTGCGCCGTAGATAATACGGCTTCCATTAAAGTATTGGAAAAAGCAGGCTTTGTAAGAGAAGGAAGAAAACGGGCAATTTTACCCGTGCGAGGCGAATGGATGGATAATTATTTTTACGCCATTCTTGACAATGATTATAATAATTTAAATAAATAAATGTGCACCGGATAACTACAAGACCCGCCACCCTAAGTGATCTTGATATACTATTAAAATTTGAACAGGGTATTATTACAACCGAGCGGCCATTTGATCCTACCTTAAAAACAGATCCCATCAGTTACTACAACCTGGAGGCTTTGATTCCATCTGAAGATGCCGAAGTTATTGTAGCAATAATAAATGAAGAGATCGTTGCATCCGGTTATGCGCTTATTAAATATGCGCAACCATATGTTGACCATGAAAGTTATGCCTATCTTGGTTTTATGTTTGTGCCGGAGGTTTACCGGGGCCAGGGGATAAACAAAATAATTGTCGATGCTTTAAAAGAATGGGCATATTCAAGAGGCCTGAAAGAGATCAGGTTAGAAGTGTATGCTGAAAATATTAATGCTATAAAAGCATATGAAAAAGTAGGATTCAAAGCACATATGCTGGAAATGAGGTTCCGCCTGTAACACTATTGACCATCAGGCGGCAGGCAAATTTGCATTGATTGTTTTTAGCAAATGGCTCATCTCAAACGGCTTTGCTATATAACCATTGGCATGACACTCTTTTGCAATTTCCATAATATTGGAGTTGGCAGAAACAAATATTACCGGTATGTCTTTAGTGAGCGCTGTTTGTTTTAATTGTTTACAAATGTCCCGCCCATCCAGTCCTGACATCCAGATATCCAACAGTATGATATCAGGAAGCTCGGCAGCTTTAAATTCAAATATTGTATTCGGATCAGTGGAAGTGATCACCTGGTACCCATGAGTTTTCAACATCAGTTTAAGGATATCCAAAATATCCACCTCGTCATCTGCAATAAATATTTTAACGATCTTTTGCTGCATATATATTTTTAATGAGAAAGGGGTAATTCAAAAGAGAAAACCGAACCGTTGCCCGGTTTACTTTGTACCTGTAAATTTCCACCGTGCCGCTTTATTATCTCAGATGAGATGTATAAACCCAGGCCAAGCCCGGCATAGGTATTTTCTTTTTCACCGTTAACCCTAAAGAAGCGCTCAAATACTTTTGATTGCTGATCGGCAGGTATACCAATTCCAAAATCCTGTACAGATAAGCTGACAGTATTGTCAACAGTTTTGGTTGCTACTACAATATCAGTTTTTCCGGGGGAATATTTTGCGGCATTGTCAATAAAATTAGTTAGCACCTGCCCTATTTTATTCCGGTCGCCATTAATCATCTTTGTTTCGGCCAGTTTGTATTTAATGGAATGGTTTACAATTACCCGCTGTGTTTCTTCAATAATCTCCATTACCAGTTCATTAAAATCAAATGACTCCTGTTGATACTGAAGCTGGCCATTCTCCATTTTTTTTACGTCCAGCAGGTCGCCAATCAGGCTCGTAAGTTTATTGATCTGCGTGTCTACTTTGCCCAGCATTTCAGCCGCTACCGTGTTCCCTTCTTTTTCAAAATTATAGCGCAATAACTGAACATATCCTTTTATACTGGTAACGGGTGTTTTTAACTCGTGGCTGGCAATACTGATGAACTCATCTTTTTTGTCCATCGCCTTTTTATGCTGCTGGCTTTCCTTTTGAAGAGAAAGATCTGTAACAATGATACTGATCGCTTTACTGCCTCCCATTTGAATAGTGTTCATTGATAACAATAAAGGAAGAACAATGCCTTCTTTCCTGCTTAAAACTACTTCTCCTTTACTCTCCCCTTTTTCCCAGCAGGCCTTAATAAGTTTAGTAACCAAAAGCCTGAAGGCTTGAGGCATAAATTTTGTAAAATCGAACCCTATTACATTTTCTAATGGTACATTTAACAAACCGGCAAACCGGGTGTTGGAATATAAAATGATATTATTTTCATTGATGGTTAGTGCCCCTTCATTCATTTGCTCAATAAAAACCCGGTAGGATTTATCGGCACTCCTCAATGTATATAATTCGTGGGCATCATTTGTTTTCACAATAAATGCATCCACCTCCCCTTTCCTGATGGCGTCAATTATTTCATGGCTTTCGGTGACCTGCGTTTCCAGTTCCTCAATACGGGAAAGCAGCTGGTCATATGTTTGCATTTTTTCCAATACCTAAATTTTATACAGGTTCAGAGATTTGGAGTCCTTTTAATACCTGCGCTGTATCAGACATATTTCCTACCAGTCTTTTCACGGGCCCAGGCGATAACTTAATGAGCACAGGCACAGCTATTACCTGCTCTGTTTTTGCAGCTTCAGGCTGCTGGTATATGTCTATCACCTCCAGCGTATACCTTCCTGTTAAATATTGCTCACAGATAATTTTCAAATTACTGATCGCTTTCACCGAATTAGGTGACGCACCCGTGATAAACAGCTTTAAATTGTATTGCGGCAATATGTTTAACCCTTTCTCCATTTGTTTATAATGCCTATACCATTTTTTTAACTTACAGGAACAATATTTAAGCCAACCAGTACTTTTTCTTCATTGGAGAGGTCACCAATGATCTTACGCATAGGTTCGGGGAATTTTCTTACCAAAGTGGGGATAGCAAATATCTGGTCGCCTTCTGCAAGTTGGGGTTTTACCAAAAGATCTATTATCTCTATATCGTATTTGCCTTTTAAGTGTGTTTCACAATATTTTTTCAGGTTCTGCATCGCCATCACGGATTTAGGTGTTTGACCGGCTACGTATAGACGCAGTTCCCATCTTTCTTCTTTTACCATTACGATCTGTTATTATTTTTTTTTGTAGGAGATTTTTTTTTATGATAAGCTTGATTAGTATTACCTCTTAAAACAGCGAGCTCTGCCCTGTCCTTTGCTGCTACTTCTTTTGTTAATTCCTGTTGTACAAAACCATTGCTAAGATCTTCTTTTACCGACTCAAATTCCAGGGTAAGATTATCAATCTTGATTTGCAATTCTCTTGCTTTCCTTGCTATTTCATTATCTTTCCGGGTAAGGGAATGTTTATTCAAAATAGCTTCTGTTTGCTGTTGCAGTTTATGTGCAGTCCTGGCCGAACCAATCAATATCCCTTCTGATCCAAGGTATACATCTTCGAGTACCAGACCTTTATTGCTAATAATGAATTCTCTTACCTGGTTGGAATGCTTCATGCCACGGCTTTTCATAATATAAAGACCGCGGTTGCGTTCGCCGTTCAGTTCAATGTCGCGTACTAATAGCCATGCATCTACCAGCGATGAAACGCCTTCATCTGTTTGTTCATTCACAATCGTATTCAGGGATAGTGCTGTAAACATAACCGTGATCTGCTGTGATTGCAAAAAATCTATCAACCTAGTAAGAATGGATTTCACCTCGCCTACATTTCCTACGGTAATTAAATTGGAAATGGGATCCAATACAACTGTAGCGGGTTTAAATTTGCGAATGATTTTATAGATCACTACCAGGTGCATTTCTAAACCATATAACGTTGGCCGGGAAGCATGAAACAGCAGCAGGCCGCTTTCAACATGTTTGTTAAGGTTGATACCGATAGATTTCATGTTACGCATGATTTGAGCAGGCGACTCTTCAAAAGCAAAATAAACACAACGTTCGTTGCGGTTACAGGTTTCGTTGGCAAAATTAGCCGCGATACTTGTTTTACCGGTACCAGCTGTACCCGAAACCAGGATACTACTTCCTTTATAAAATCCTTTCCCTTCCAGCATTTCATCCAGCCCTGCTATACCGGTGTTAACTCTTTGCGAAGAAACCTTTGCCTCCAGTTTCATAGATGTTACAGGAAGTACTGAAATACCATCTTCATCAATTAAAAAAGGATATTCATTGGTTCCATGTAAAGCGCCCCTGTATTTAAGAATCCTGAGGCGGCGGGTAGATATCTGGTTAACTACCCTGTGATCTAAAAATATAACGCAATCAGATACATATTCTTCCAGGCCTTCCCTTGTTAGCAAACCATTTCCTTTTTCCCCTGTGATAATAGCTGTTACATTTTTATCCTTAAGCCACTGAAATAACCTGCGAAGTTCTGCCCGCAGTATGGCCTGATCGCTAAGCCCCGAAAACAGGTTTTCGATGGTATCAAGCACCACCCTTTTGGCCTTAATCGTGTCTATAGCATGTCCAAGCCGAATAAATAATCCATCCAGGTCATACTCTCCCGTTTCTTCAATTTCGCTCCGCTCAATACGTACATGGTCTACCCTTACTTTTTTCTGATTAATAAGTTTAGGAAGATCAAAACCAAGAGAAGCTACATTGGCAGCCAGTTCCTCAGCTTTCTCTTCAAAAGCAACAAACACTCCCGGCTCGTTAAATTCCAGTGCACCACGAATGATGAATTCTATAGAAAAAAGGGTTTTGCCACATCCTGCATCACCACAAACCAGTGTGGGACGGCCATAAGGCAAACCTCCCTGTGTTATTTCATCAAAACCAATAATACCCGTTGGTGTTTTGGGTAAGACTTTGAACGGCGTATCGACTGTTTTGTTTATTATTTTAGCCATGTTGCTGTTTACAGATTTAAGCTAATGTTTACGTATCAAATTAAAAATTATTACCGGGCTTGCGCTAATACAAAAAACCATTGAGTAATTCCTTCCACACAATCAACATTTTCTAAGCGAAAAATTACTTTAACCAATACTTTAATACAAATTATTTATTAGTAATAAAAAAGGTTTACTGAAAAAATCAAATTACAAGCCAAATCATTAACGTTAGGGTATAAGCTGGCAATTTATTGCCTTCAAAGCTATAACTTAGCACAATAAGCTATGCAGATTCCTTCACAACATAGATCAACCTTGCTTTCGCTGTTGCTATGTATTTGTATGAGCTTTTTACATTCTTTTGTTAAAGCTGCAGATTCATTATTGGTAAAAACAGCCGGTATTCAGCAAATATCATTTCCGGGTTTACGATATGGAGCCGGGGGCAGGGATTCTTTATCATTTAGTATTCCTTTCAGCCGGGTGGGCAACCTCCTGCTGATTAAAGCAAAGGCTGATTCTACAGAAGGCAACTTTGTATTGGATACCGGCTGCCAGGGCCTGGTACTCAACATTACCTATTTCCGTCATTACCCAACCGTATCCGATCCTGCTGCGGAAACACAAGGTATCACCGGTACAGCTGCTTCAGCAACAGAACATACCAACGTGAGAAACTTCGGTTTCGGAAGTATGCAGGAATACAATGTAAAAGCCAATATGGCCAACCTGGGTGCCATTGAAAACAGCAAGGGTGTAAAGGTACTTGGACTGATAGGAGTACAATTTTTAAAAGACTGCGAACTGATTATCGATTACGCAGAAAACCTGCTCTATTTTCATGTGATTGCAAAAAAAGAAATAAAAACATACGGGCATCTTATGTTGAACGATACTGCCTCTTATCATACCATACCTTTTGAAATGACGGATAGCAGGATCATTATAAAAACAACCATAGCCGGCAAAAAACTGCGCTTTATTATTGATTGCGCCGCTGAAAGAAATGTACTTGACAGCCGCCTGCCCGATAAAATTTTTGCCAATTTTAACGTTACCGGCAAGGTAAACCTGGTGGGTGTAGGTAATAAAAAAGTAGAAGCGATCACCGGTAATTTATCCAGCTTTACCATTGGCAACAGGGTTATAACCGATATGCCTGTTCTCATTACCAACCTGGAGAAGACCTGCTTTTCATATGGTGGCTGCGTGGATGGAATACTGGGGCTGGATAACCTGTCGGTACAGAAAATTGGGTTTAACTTTGCAACGAATAAAATGTATATATGGAAATGAGGAGCTTTATTCATTATAGGACACTGTGCTATATCATCAGCAATATTGTGTTGCTGTTGTTATGCCCTGCCCTGTTGAGTGCCCAGCCTCCGCAAAAAAAATATACATTCAGTCATGGAAGTATGCAGATCATCCTGAGTAAAGACCTGGATGAAAAAGAACTTGACCAGTTTATAGAGCAATATGATGTAGCCGACCTGGCCTTAAAACAAATGATAAAACTCAATTTTACAGATTCTATCAATAAACAAGGCTGGAAGATAGAAGTAAATTCGAAAAATTTACTCATTATCAGTAAAGCTCTGATGTCTGCAGATAATATCGGTGATGGTTCCGGCAGGCTGAAGGTGACTGTTAACACTACCACCAAAAGCGGTAACCCTATTCCACTAAACAACCAGCGTTATGGTATTAATAATTTTCGCAAACAACTACCCTTTGCTATTAAAGATTCAATAGTAATATTTACCCTTGATGGAAAAACAGATGTAAAAGAAGTATTGCTGGCTGGAAATTTCACCGGCTGGCAGGATGGAGCCTTGCGCATGAATAAAACAACCGGGGGCTGGCAACTGCCGGTAAAATTACTGCCTGGCAAATACACTTATAAATTTATTGTTGATGGTAATTGGATAAACGATCCTGCTAATGCTATATTGGAAAATGATGGTGAAGGAAATAATAATTCGGTTTTTTATGTAACCAACAGCATCTTTAAGCTACAGAATTTTACCGACGCCAGGAATGTTTTTGTTGCGGGTAGCTTTGCCAATTGGGAAGATGGAAAACTGCGGATGTACAAAACAGCCGGTGGCTGGGAATTGCCGGTTTACCTGGATACCGGCACCTACACTTACCGCTTCCTGGTAGACAGGAAATGGATGACCGATCCCTCCAATAACAATAAACTACCGAATGAATTTAATGATTATAATTCTGTTATTACTATCGGTAAACCTGTATTGTTTTCGTTAACCGGTTTGCCAGATGCCAAAAAAGTTTACCTGGCGGGCTCTTTTAATGATTGGAGAAAATTTGAACTACCCATGGCAAAAACAGCCAATGGTTGGGAAGTACCTTATGTACTGGGTGCCGGCAACTACGAATATAAATTTTATGCTGATAATAAATGGCTGGATGCCGAAGGAACTATAGTAAAAGAAAGTGCACCAGGGTCTGTATTTGTTATAGAACCCAATTATGCTTTCCGCTTTAAAAATAGTACCGCTGAAAAAGTATTTCTCGCAGGTGATTTTAATGGCTGGTCGCCCGATGCCTATGCTATGAAAAAAGAAGGCGATGAATGGGTAATGCCGGTGCACCTTTCAGCAGGTAAGCATTTGTATAAATTTGTGGTGGATGGTAAATGGATCATCGACCCGGGTAATAGTTTATGGGAAGAGAATGAACATGGAACAGGAAATTCTATTCTGTGGGTAAAGTAGGATAACGATACGCTTAAATAATAATTTCGAAATATTTACAAACTGCATTTAACTTGTATGAATAATCCAACATCTCCCCTGATAGAAGCAACTGAACTCCGGCACATTTATTTGAATGAAGACGTTATCATAGTTGATACCAGCAACGGCCCCGGTGTTAAGGAAATATACGAAGCAAAACATTTACCCGGTGCCCTTTATGTTGACCTCAATACTCAACTCGCCGATATAAAGGAAAATGCTGCCAATGGCGGGAGGCATCCCCTTCCTTCATCGAAACAATTTGCTGAAACGCTGACCAGTCTTGGCATTTTTAATGACAGCCATGTAGTGATTTATGATAATAAAAACGGCTCCAATGCTGCCGCCCGTTTATGGTGGATGATGAAGGCGCTCGGCCATGAAAAGGTACAGGTATTAAACGGGGGCATACAGGCTGCTGAAAAAGCAGGGCTTGCAATGAGTTCGGCAAAAAGCCCCATTAAAATGGCCAATCCTTATTTAGCCGGAGAATGGCAGTTATTGCAGGCAGGTATCAATGAAGTGGAAAAGAAGGCAACCGGCAAAGATTTTATCGTTATTGATGTTAGAGATGAATATCGGTACAATGGAGAGCGCGAGCCCATTGACCTGGTAGCAGGGCATATACCCGGAGCTGTTAATATTCCCTATACCAGTAATTTGGATGAGGAGGGTCTTTTTAAATCCCCCGATGAATTAAGAGAAAAATATGCACCGGTATTTAAGAACATTGCACCTGAAAATATTATTGTTCATTGTGGCTCCGGTATTACCGCCTGCCATACACTGTTAGCGATAGCTTATGCAGGCCTTGCTATTCCTGCCTTATATGTAGGCTCCTGGAGTGAATGGTCGAGAAACAATAAAACAATAGCAACCAAGACATCATAAAATGTATATACCCGGGGGAATAGTTGCCTTATTTATCTCTTTGTTCTTGTTTTACTATTACAATAAAAAATCTGCTGCCAGGCGCCGTAAAATGCGCCATGCTTTGAAGGAGAAACGCCAGGCGACGCCGGATGCTTTATCTGGTAAATAATATTCTTTACTGCTGACATAGGGTTGTGAGGCCGCCAATTTATCTTTGTTAAAACAAACGCATCAAATCTGATGGAAACAAACAAAGGCGTGGCTACGTTTTATGCCAAAACAAGAAAGCAGTGGCGTTCATGGCTGGAAAAGCACAGCGCCAAAGAAACAGAAATATACCTCATCCTTCACAATAAAAAAAGTACAGCTAAGAGTGTAACCTACCCAGAGGCTGTGGAAGAGGCGCTTTGTTTTGGGTGGATAGATTCTTTTAAAAATAAAAGAGATGATGCAACTGCTTACCAGCGTTTTTCTCCCCGCAAAGCTAACAGCAACTGGAGCCCTTCTAATATAGAAAGAGCAACAAGAATGACACAGGAAGGATTAATGACTCCGGCAGGCCAGGCTGCTATTGACCTGGCAAAGGAAAGAGGAAGATGGTAGAAATGATAGGTACCAATAGTTTAAAGGTTAAAAAGATAAGAAAGATTGCCCTCCTTGATTTTTATTGTTAAGTCGGGGTAAATAGTCCCTACTTGTTTTTATTGCAGATCACATTTGCATGCGGGCCTGCAAGTTTCCAGCTATCTGGTTGTTTCTCCCAAATATTGGTAAACCACCGCTTCGCTATCTCACCTGTTTGGGTTTCTACATCCGCAGGTACTACGGTTTCGCTCCCATTGAAAAGGCAAAATTTGCTTTTACAGTGATGTGTTCTATATCCCTTGTAAACGATGTCCTTGCTCTTTTTAACACTGGCCGGTTTAGCGTGGTTTTGCCTGCAAAACAGATCGAATTATCGGGTGAGTTTACCGTATAGTTTTTGTCCCATAGCTTTAATAGGGTGACGGAGTCTTTTCCTAATATGGCCTTTACCTCCATTTGTTCCAGTTTTCTTATTTCGTATTCGGTTTCCCCGTCCTGGGCTTACAAATGTTCCGTAGAGATAAATGCTACAAAAAAAAGTAGGATGGTTTTCATTGCCTTTGTTTTATTTGAATATATAAGGTAGTACTTTCCCATAATTTCTTTATATAATTGTCTGTACCCTGGTTGCCAATGATTACTTCCCGGCCGGTAACAGGTTAGCTTTCACGAAACTGAAACTCTCCCTGATACTTTCAAAAACATCTTTTTTTACTTCATCCTGCTCTATAAAAAAATGCTGCAGACCTGCCAGTTTTTTATGTTCAAATATTTGCTTAAAATTGATAATACCCGCGCCTGCTTCGGTAAATGAACGGGTGCTTTTGTCCATATCTTTTACATGCCATAGCGGAAAGCGCCCGGGATTGTCTTTAAACAATTGTACCGGGTCTCTCCCGGCTTTTACTGCCCAGTAAAGATCGAGTTCCAGCTGAACCAATTGTTTATCTGCATTCATAATAATGATATCATAGCCCGTAGTGTCTTTTTCAAGACGGGTAAATTCAAAATCATGGTTATGGTAAAGAAGTTGTAAGCCATATTGTTGCGTAATAATACCGGCTTTATTGAGTTTATCAGCAATCAATTTATAGTCATCCGCATTTCTACGGTATTTTTCTCCGAGCCAGGCTATCACTATATATTTATTGCCCACTATTTTAGCTGCTTCACAGGTGAGCCTGAATTCAGTTTCGTCTTTCCCGGTTAAAAAATTTTCGAAAGCAACATGTGCGGCCGGTGCCGTTAAATTGTGTGCTTTCAACAATGTTTTAAAAGGCTTTGGTTCCAGTCCCCAAAATTTATCTTTACCGGTATACCCAAATATTTCCAGTTCCTTATACCCTATCGCTGCTATCCTGGCCATTACCTCCGCAACATTCTTTGAATTGATAACATTCCTCATTGTGTACATCTGAAGGCCTATTTTTTCTTTTTTGCCTGCGAATAAACTATCGTTGTGCAAAAGCAACCCGGCTGTAAGCAGTCCTGAGTTTTTTATAAAAGTCCGCCTGTCTGACATGTGTTATCTTTTAAATCAAATGTATGGATATTCTTTCTATTGGCTTCGCTGCTTAACTTTGAAGTAAATGATAAGGTCAGTCATATATTTATTCTTACAATTATTTTCTCCCGTAATTTTTGCGCAGCAAACTGAACTGAACAGTAATTGGCAATTCAGGCAGGCAGGTACCACTAAATGGTATAAGGCCAGCGTGCCGGGTACAGTACATACAGACCTTTATAAAAATAAACTGATTCCCAATCCTTTTTTTGCAGCCAATGAAACCGGGCTGGAATGGATTGATAAGGCGGATTGGGAATATAAAAAAGTGTTTTCAGTTAGTAAGGAAATGCTTATGACCAAAGAAGCTGTAATTTATTTTGAAGGATTGGATACATATGCTACCGTGTTTGTAAATAATAAACCCGTTTTACAGGCAGACAATATGTTCAAAAGTTGGCAAGCGGATATCTGGAAAAACCTACAGGCTGGCGAAAATGAATTACGCCTGTACTTTCATTCTTCTAAAAACCGGGTTGATAGCATGGCAAAAACAAAACTACCAGTCATATTGCCTGATAACTCAAGGGTATATGCCCGTAAAGCGCAATACCAGTTTGGATGGGACTGGGGGCCAAAATTTGTTGGTGCAGGCATCTGGAAAAAAATTTACCTGATGTATGGTGAAAGGATTGAAATGATAAATGTAGAGGATGATTACAGGAGTGTTCAGCTTGTACAGGAGAAGGATAGTATTGGCACCGGTTTTTATTTTAAAAAAGATGGCGAGCCCGTCTACATCAAAGGCGCCAACTGGATCCCTGCTGATATTTTTCTTCCGTCTGCAAAAAAGCAGGATTACCGGACCCTATTGTTAATGGCCAAAGACGCCGGCATGAATATGCTGCGGGTTTGGGGCGGTGGTATTTATGAAGATGATTATTTTTACGAACTCTGCGATTCACTGGAGATAATGGTTTGGCAGGATTTTATGTTTGCAGGCGGCATGTACCCCGGTGATAAAGATTTCTTTAGCAATGTAAAGGCCGAGGTGAAATATCAATTAACAAGACTGAAAAAATTTAATTGCATTGTATTGTGGTGCGGCAATAATGAAATTGACGAAGCCTGGCATCACTGGGGCTGGCAACAACAATTTAATCTGCATAGGGCAGATTCAGCCAGGTTATGGAATGATTATACCAGGCTTTTTAGAGACAGTTTGAAAACATGGGTAAAAGAATTTGACAATAAAGACAGGCCATATGTATCTACCTCTCCGCAATATGGCTGGGGCAATCCCTTAAGTTATAAAAACGGCGATAGCCACTACTGGGGACTTTGGTGGGGACTGGAAGGCTGGGAGAAATTTAAAACACATACCGGCCGCTTTATAAGCGAATGGGGTATGCAGGCGATGCCTGATTATTCAACCGTAGAAAAATATACGTCGGTAAATGAACGCTACATCAACTCCCCGGCTGTAAATGCACATCAAAAGGCTAATGATGGTTTTAAAAAACTGAATCATTATGTAAATAAATATTTTTTTGACAGCAGCCAGCTCTATAAACTTTCCCTGGAGGAATACACTTATCTCACCCAATGCGTTCAATATTATATTTTGAAAAACAGCATTGCTACGCAAATGAGCAAGCAACCTTTTAACATGGGTACGCTTATATGGCAATTAAATGATTGCTGGCCCGTTACCAGCTGGAGTATCATTGATTACTACAAACATCCGAAGGCAGGATTTTATGCAGTTAAGCATGCTTATCAACATATGGATACAGCAACAGATAAGTTGTATCCTAAAGATCTCCCCATTAAAAAGGCAACAATTAAAATTAAAATGATAACACGTAATTCAATTACTATAGAAACGGATGCGGATGCAAAATATATTTCAATCGGATTGGGTGATGTGGACGGATATTTATCGGATAACTATTTTGACTTAAAAGCAAATGAAGAAAAGACGCTCACTTACAATGGCAGTAAAGACCTTCGTTTACTAAAAAACAAGATAAGTATTTTATCATTGGCCGATATTTTATTAAAGTGAATCTCCGATCAGCATTACTAAGTGAACATTCCAAAGAGCAATGCAAAGCCATTGTTGACTGGGTAGGTAATTCGAAAAAAAGATTTGATGAGTTGTTCTCTTTATTTTTAAATGACGAACACCGGGTTATTCAGCGTGCTGCCTTTCCGGTAAGTTACTGCCTGGAAGCATATCCCTCGCTCATTGATAAACATTTTGAGAACCTGGTTAAAAAATTACAGCAACCCGGCATTCATGATGCGGTAAAGCGGAATACTACACGCCTGCTGCAAAATGTAATTATCCCGCAAGAATGGCAGGGTGCTATAATGAATATTTGTTTTGAGTATGTTGCTTTCCAAAAGGAGGCGGTTGCTATCAAGGCATTTAGTATGAGCGTATTGGCTAATCTTGCAAAAGACTACCCGGAAATACTTCCTGAGTTAAAACTGATTATTGAAGATCAATGGAAACGGCATACGCCGGCGTTTAAAGGGAGGGCTGGCAAACTATTTAAGAATTTAAATAGCTTGTAATTAACCATTTACATATTATCTATAGCGCCAGCTATCCAAAAAGATACCTGAAACAATTTTTATCGCTGATTAAAAATTGTTTCAACATTAAAAAATCAGTAATGAAACAATTTTTAACAGCTGTACAAAAATGTTTCAAGCATTTTACCGGCTAATAATATTTGGATAAAGAATTAGGTACGTTCGCACGGACATTCTCCACATTTTACAAATAATGCGGGTATTAGTAATTTTCTTCCATGGGCATTTGCAAAATATCATTTGCAGTCATGTATTTCCCATTGAGGCAAAGGCGGAATTCATTTTCTGCTTCCTGTACTTTTTTAAATTCATGATCCATATGAGTAAGATCTTTCAGGAAATTATTTACCGGGTGTACAATATGGTTACTGATATGTTCGCCCGTTTTATCAATAGCATCACTTATGCCTTCCCTTAAAAAGGAAATGCCGGAGATAATATTACCGGACAAACTGTTGTTGGATGATCCATTTTGATCCGTCGGAAATTGCAGGAAGGCGTTCATGATACAATCGTTTAAATTAATCATGAAAATTAAGTGCCATAACCGGCCGGGCAATTTGAAATAATTGTTACGGAATGGGATTATACTGAAAATACTTATCCACTGTGGATAAAAAGGTAGCCGGAGCTAAAAAAGATGACATCTTTGTAAAAGATGTCATCTTTTTTAGCTGACAAATGTGGCGCTGTTTACACAAACTAATCCCCTATTTATGCTTCATGATCAGCCTCAGGTTCTGATCCCTGGTAAAATAATTATACAGCCAGTTCATGAAAACGAAGAACCGGTTCTTAACGCCCAGTATGAGCATAAGGTGTAAAAACATCCAGATAAACCATGCCATCAAACCTCCAAAATGCAGTTTGGGTTTGGGAACATCCACCACTGCCAGGTTACGACCCACGGTAGCCATCGATCCTTTATCATAATATTCAAACTCCTGTATATGCTGTTTACCGCTTTTCATTTCTGTACGAACCAGGTTGTTTACCAGCAGGTCTGCCATTTGCATGGCTACCGGTGCCACCTGGGGATGTCCTTTAGGGTAAGCAGGTTCTTCCATGTAGGCAACATCGCCAATGGCATACATATTTTCAAAGCCTTCAATTTTACATTGCCGGTTTACTTTAATACGATCGCCTCTCACAATGAGTGCAGGATCAATACCTGCAGGTACATTGCCTTTAATGCCCGCTGCCCATATCAATGTGCCGGTTTCAATAGTGGAGCCGTCTTTCATAAAAGCAGTCTGCCCGTTGTAATCGTTTATTAAAGTGTTGGTTTTAACGGTTACGCCTAAACGCTTTAAATATTTTTCAGACTGTTCACTGCTTTTTTCGCTCATTACCCCTAAAGTTTTGGCAGAACCTTCGAGCAGGTAAATATTCATCTTACTAAAATCCAGCTCGGGATAATCTTTAGGCAATACAAACCTTTTCATGTCGGCAATGGCACCACTCAGCTCAACACCCGTGGGGCCGCCACCTACTATAACGATATTTAACAGCCGTTGCAATTCCACGGGATCGGTTACCGTTAATGCTTTTTCAAAATTTTGCAATATCCTGTTGCGGAGTTCAATGGCTTCAATGGTGCTCTTCATGGGAATGGCATGCTTTTCCATGTTGGCATTGCCAAAAAAATTGGTGCCTGCACCTGTTGCTATCACCAGCTGATCGTATTCAAAATCGCCGATATTGGTCTTTACCTTTTGCTCCCCTGTCAATACCTGCTCCACATTGGCCATCCGGTATTTTACATTCTTACTTCCGTGAAAAACCTTTCGCAAAGGAAAAGAAATATCGCTGCCATTAAGGCCGGCAGTAGCCACCTGGTAAAACAATGGCTGAAACTGGTGATAGTTAAAGCGGTCGATGAGTGTTATATCAAACCCTGTTTTGTTCCTTAGTTTTCGTGCCAGCCTTAATCCCCCAAATCCTGCCCCTATTATTACGAGTTTCATGATAAATATTTTAGTACACAAAGATACAATATTTTCAATAATTTTTGAAAATATCGGAAATTAATTAAGCTGGTTTAAGATTTTCATGGCTTAATTTTACAATACCAAACCAAGCATTATGAAAGCCTTTTTCGCCAGCCTGCTTTTTTGCATCATTGCCAGCTATGGATGCAACAATAAAGCCAGTTCCGTTTTAAAAACTTCCAATCTTGAAAGTAGCTTTATCATCATTGATGCGGATAGTGCCTACACGCTTAAAACAGGCAAAGGTGCTATAATAAGAATTGCCCCAAAAACGTTTGTGGTGAAAAATGGTGATCCTGCTGGCTTTTGGCAGCGATAAAACAGCTATGTATTATGCAGTAGAACGATTCACTATAAAAGAAAAACAGGGGATTATCCTTTAGCCGAAAAAAACCACGGAAGCTGGTTTACTGGAGTTGATAAAGAAAAATAATATTGATGGTTTTAAAATAGATATTTATAAAAAAGATTGGGAAATATTAGAGAGCCCCTGCAATGACACTTTGGAGGTTACCACTTCTTTACCCGCAATAGCCGTTAAGCTGGTTAACAACGACGCCATGATCTCCGACAAATCCGGCGGAGATTTATTTCCACCCGATACGGTACAATGATCAATACAACATTCTTACCTTAATGGTTTCCTTCACTCCCTTCAAAAGATCCATGGCACTTTTGCTAAGGCTCTTATCAACATCCAATACCACGTAACCAATACTTTCATTGGTTTTTAAATACTGCGCCAGGATATTGATATTATTTTTACTAAGCAAGGTATTGATCTGGCTAAGTACACCCGGAACGTTTCTGTGAATATGCAAAATGCGGTGCGCTCCTTCCTGTGCAGGTAAAGCAAGTGCCGGAATGCTGTGGGAACCGGTACTGATACCTTTCTCCAGGTAATTGAATAATTTGGCACTTACATCCACTCCAATATTATTTTGTGCCTCCTGTGTGCTTCCGCCAATATGCGGTGTTAATAAAACATTCGGCAGTCCCTGTAATTCGGAAATAAATTCATCCCCGTTCTTTTCCGGTTCCACCGGGAAAACATCTACGGCTGCCCCTCCTATTTTACCGCTTAAAATTGCTTTACGCAAGGCCGGCAGGTCTACCACCGTACCCCTTGCATAGTTGATGAGCACGGCTCCATCCTTAAACTGGGCCAGGGTTGTTTTATTGATAATATTTTTTGTAGAAGAAATTTCAGGCACGTGCAGGGTAACCACATCTGCCTGGTTTAATAATTCTTTTAAAGAACGACTGTCGCCTGCATTGCCCAAAGGCAGTTTTGTTTCGGCATCATAAAAGATCACTTTCATTCCCAATGCTTCTGCCAGTACACTTACCTGGCTGCCTATATTTCCATAACCAATGATGCCCATTGTTTTTCCACGCAGTTCATGGGCACCGCTGGCATCTTTTAGCCAATGACCGCTGTGTGCGGCAGTGCTTTTGTCCAGTACTTTTCGCACCAGCACTATAGCTGCGCCAATTACCAGTTCTGCCACGCTCCTGGTATTACTGTAAGGTGCATTAAAAACAGCCACGCCTGAATCTGTTGCAGCATCCAGGTTTACCTGGTTTACGCCAATACAAAAACAGCCAATCGCCTGAAGCTTTTGTGCAGCAGCCAACACAGCCGGTGTAATTTGTGTTTTACTTCTTATGCCAAGTATATGGGTGTTTTTTATTTCCCTTACCAGGTCCTGTTCACTTACTGCACCTGTTAATTTTTTAACATTCGGGTAACCGGCTCCTGCGAACTGCTTCACAGCCACGTCACTTATATTTTCTAAAAAAAGAATATTAATTTTTTCTTTGGGATAACTCGTAGTTTTTTTATCTGCCATAATCTTTTACGCCGTATTTTGCGCAAATATATCCATTTTACACAGGTTTAATATTTCTATGCTACTATTAAAAAAGATCCTGCAACAATATCGTTTTTCATTCCTCTTATTTTTTATAGCTCCATTAACCTGTTTCATCCTGTTTTCCTGTAATACCCAAAAGCAAAAAAATGTACCGGGTGAAAACAGCCCGGTTCAAAAAATAACATTACCGCCGCCCGGGAAGATAACAGCAGCCGAAAACAAACAGCTGGCGCAGGCCTGCCAGCTTTGGTACGACAGTATGCTGCAACCATCTGTATTTAACGGCGGTATGCTGGTGGCAAAAAAAGGAAATATCATCTTTGAAAAATATAAAGGAAGTAACCCCTTGGGCGGCCCCACATCTGTTGACAGCAATACTTCTTTTCATATTGCGTCGGTAAGTAAAACCTTTACTGCCATGTGTGTATTAAAACTATGGGAAGATAGTTTGATCAACATTGATGACGAATACAGTAAATATTTCCCTTCATTTAATTATCCCGGTATAACCATACGCACCTTACTGAACCACCGGAGTGGTTTGCCCAATTATCTTTATTTTATGGAGAAGCTGGGTTATAAAGATTCTGCAGCCATTAACAACGGGCAGGTACTGGGTGTATTGATCTCCCATAAAAACTCGTTGGAAAATATTGGTACGCCGGGTAAACACTTTAGCTATTGCAATACCAATTATGCTCTGCTTGCTTTGCTCATTGAAAAAATTTCCCGTAAACCCTACCCCCAGTTTGTGAAGCGTATTATTTTTGATCCGCTTAATATGCAGCACAGCTTTGTGTTTACTCCTGCAGACAGCAACCGCACAACGCCTAATTATGACTGGAAAGGCGGAAGAAATGCAGATAATTTTTTAGACCATGTGTATGGTGATAAAAATATTTACAGTACCCCCAGGGATCTTTTAATATGGGACCGGGCCCTGGCCAGCGGGCTTATGTTTAGCAAAGAAACAATGGAAGCCGCGTTTGCAGCTTACAGCAATGAAAGGCCGGGCATTAAAAACTATGGCCTCGGCTGGCGGATGAATATGTATCCCAACGGTAAAAAAGTAATCTTTCACAATGGCTGGTGGCATGGAAACAACGCTGCTTTTATACGTTTAACAGACCAGGATGCCACTATTATTGTGTTAGGCAACAGGTATTGCCGCGCTATTTATAAAGCTTACCAACTCGTAAACAGTTTCAGCAATTATTTTGAAGTTTTAGAAATAGAGGAATAGTTAAACCCGCAGTTTTTATTGATCCTCAACGAATTTTATGCGGTTTTATGCCCAAATGTGCAATTCTTTTTTATCCACACTGCGTTTTTGTGCAATTATTAACTTATTTTGGCATACCATAACTAATGTTTTCGATGCTAAAAAGAGAAAGACAGGCGTATATATTACACCAGGTAAACCTTCACAACAAGGTCTTATCAAATTCGCTGAGTAGTGAAATGAGGGTTTCGGAAGATACCATCCGAAGGGACCTGCAGGAATTATCAGAAACAGGCAAATTAATTAAGGTACATGGTGGCGCGCTTTCCCAGTCATTTGATAAAATAACACAACCCAATGGCCGTGTTTATGCACAGAGCGATAAACAGATCATTGCAGGCAAAGCAGTTTCATTGATAAAAGATGGAATGTTTGTGCTCACCGGCGGCGGAACCACTATTATTGAACTGGCCCATACCCTCCCGAAAGAACTGAATGCCACTTTTATATCCGGCAGTATACCCGCCATTGTTGAATACATGATGCATCCCAATATTGAAGTGATTGTATTAGGCGACAAGGTTTCAAAAACTTCCAAGATCACTATTGGCGCCGATGCGCTGGCACGTATAAAATCAATCCGTGCAGATATTTGTTTTTTAGGCATTAATGCTATCAGCCTTCAAAACGGTATTACAGACAATGACTGGGATGTAGTACAGCTGAAAAAACAGATGATGGCATCTTCCAACAAGGTGGTATGCCTCACTATTTCAGAAAAGATCAACACTACCCAACCTATTCATGTTTGTCCGGCAGCAGGGATTGATATACTTATAACAGAATTAGATCCCAAAGATCCTTCTCTTAAACCCTTTGTTGACGCAGGTATTACAGTAATGTAAGAATTCTTTTTTGATTGATATACGAACTATTCTAAAACTAAAACAAACAAACCTAAAACAGATTGCTATGAGAAAAATTCTGCTATTGAAATTCTTCTGTGGTCTACTGGTGCTGTATAGTTTCCCTGTATTTGCTCAGGATAAAACTATTGCCGGCCAGGTTACAGGAGACGGTAACAAGCCGTTAAGCGATGTAACCGTAACCGTTAAAGGCACATCTGCAGCTACAAAAACAGATGCTAATGGTTACTACAGTATCAAAGCGCCTGCCAATGCTACCCTGGTATTTACATTTGTAGATTACCAACGCAGCGAAGTAAATGTGGGTGACCGCACTACTGTAAATGCTGCCATGACAGCAAGCAAAAAACAGATGGATGAAGTGGTGGTAACAGCCCTGGGTATCTCCAGAAATAAAAGAGCCCTTGCATCTTCCAGCCAGACTGTAAGTGGTACCGACCTTGCTGAAAGTCAGCGGGAGAACGTGTTGACAGCACTTGCAGGAAGAGTGGCAGGTGTGAATATTACCACTACCACCGGTATGCCGGGCGCTTCCACTGGTATTATATTAAGAGGTGCCGTATCAATGGATGGTAACAACCAGCCGCTGATCATTATCGACGGTTTACCTACGGACAACTCTACATTTTCACAGGGAAACCTGGTATCTGACGGGCCTAACAGGAACAATGATTATACTAACCGTTTGGCAGATCTAAACCCGAACGATATTGAAAGCATTACGGTTTTAAAAGGACCGGAAGCTACCGCATTGTATGGTAACGGAGGTGCTTCCGGCGCCCTGATCATTACCACACGTAAAGCCAAAGCCGGAAAGGCAGCCCTCAATTATGATTATGATTTCAGGGGTGAAAAGGTTTATCGCTTTGCAGACATACAAAAGGTATACGGAAGAGGTTCCGCAAATGTTGCCAATCCTTTGGTAAGAACATTTTTCGGACCTAAATATGCTGACACTACTAAATTGTATGATAATGTGGAGGATTTTTTTAAAACCGGCATCACCAATAAACACAATATGAGTGTGGAAGCCGGCTCAGAAAAAATTTCTTATCGTTTTTCTGCCAACGTAATTAACCAGGAAGGAATTGTGCGTGAAACTGGTTATGACAGGTATTCATTCCGCTTAACAGGTAATGCAATATTATCTCCAAAAGTAGAAATGCAAACCACACTGAATTATGTAAATACTAAAAATGCTAAAGCTACCAAAGGGCAGTTTGGCTTTTTATTAGGGCTGTATACCTGGCCAAGCGATGATGATGTTAAAAACTTTCTTAACCCGGATGGTACCAGAAACAGGATCGATGACGCTTCCGCCACCGAAATTGATAACCCGTACTGGGATGCTACTAAGAACAGGAGTGAAGATGTAAATAACAGGTTTTTGGGTAACACAAACCTTACCTATAAAGCTACCGACTGGCTTACATTAAAATCAACCATCGGTATAGATCAATATACAACCAATGGTTTTACGGTAACACATCCGCAATCACGTAATGGTATTACACCAAAAGGACAATTGGAAAACTTTACTGAAATAAGCAGGTTGATCAGTGGGCAATTTACCGGTATTGTTAGAAAGGATTTCGGAAACATTACCAACCAGCTGGTAGCAGGTTTTGCGTTTGACCAGAGAGAATATGAAGTAAACGCTGTATCAGGAACTACCTTCTATTTGCCTGATTATGTTAGTATCAATAATACTGATCCTATAACACAACGTTCCAAACAAACATTGAACCGCATAAGAAATGTAGGTTGGTTTGGCCAGTTGGAAACAGGTTACAAAAATTATGCGTTCCTTACACTTTCCGGCAGGTATGACGGTGCCTCTACCCTGGTAAGGCCCGGAATGACCATTGATGAAAAAACCGAGAATGCATTTTTCTTTTACCCGGCGGTGGGTTTAAGTTTCGTGTTTTCTGAATTCACAAAATCCGTTAACTGGTTAAGTTATGGTAAGCTCAGGTTCTCTGCGGGTAAAACCGGTAAAACAACCAAAACACCTTATGTAACTTCATCAAGGTATGCACCTGCACAATCAACAGGCGGCGGTTTTTCACTGAGTGTTTTTGGCGGAAACAATTTATTAAAACCTGAATTCACTCATAATATTGAGATAGGTACAGAGATGAAATTCCTGAACAACAGGATCGGTTTGGATTTTGCCTACTATAGGTTAAAAAGTGTGAACCAGATTGTTGCTCCAAGGTTAAGTTATGCCACAGGAGCCATTTTAAAATACCTGAATGGTGGTGAAGTAGTAAACCAGGGTGTTGAACTTACCGTAACGGCTAACCCGGTAAAAACTAATAATTTCAACTGGGATATGATCATCAACTTTGATAAAAACAAAAATGAGATCAAAAAAATGCCTGCAGATCTGCCTATTTTCTACATTTCAGATTATGATCTGGTTGGCTTTGGCGGGGTAAAAGCATTTTACCAGGTAGGTTCTTCCCTGAGTGCACTGGGTGTTGAAGCAACAGGTGCAACAAAATTCCAACGCAACCTACAAGGTAAGCTCATCATCAATCCTGCCAATGGGTTGCCTATCAGGGATACTGTTCCCAATTTGTTAGGCGACAGGAACCCTGATTTCCAAATGGGTATCGGTCAAAAATTCAGGTTTAAGAATTGGTCCTTAAATATGAATTTTGACATAAGAAGAGGCGGTGATATTTACAATGCCAATGAAGCTTACTTATCTATCAACGGCCTTGGTACAAGAACCCTCGACAGGGACCAGGCACGTGTAATTGAAGGCGTATTGAGAGATGGCCTGGAAAATACAGCCAACCCAACAGCCAATAACATATCTATTACTCCGGCTTATCAGAATGGTTTTTATAACTCCCAATACAATATCGAAGACTTTATTGAAAAAGATATAAGCTGGATAAGATTAAGGGATATTACGCTGAGTTATAACCTGACTCCATGGTTGTTGAAAAAACAGAAGGTGGTAAAAGGTGGTTCAGTATATGTAACTGCTACAGATGTTTTCCTGATCACTAATTACACAGGTGCTGATCCTAATGTTAGTGGCTTAAACGCCTCTGTTGGTGGTTATGGAGCCATTGGTTACGATTACGGAGCCCTGGCACTTCCTTTGGGAATAAATGTGGGCGTTAAAGTAAACTTCTAAAAAATTAAAAATATTAAAATGAAAAAAATATTAATCTTCTCAACTTTTGCAGCCCTGCTTTCCACGGGTTGTAAAAAGTACCTGGATGTGAATGAGGATCCGAGAACACCGCAGCTGGTAACTGCAGAATCTTTATTGCCCCCAATGCTGGAGAGAATCACCAATGGTATCGGGCTGGATGCAAGGTTTACAAGCAAATATGTACAAAACTTTGCAAATCCTGCAACCTTCGATGTTTTTGAAGGACACGGTCCGGCTTCACCCTTACAGGGAACTGAATTATGGTCCACGATGTACCTTCGTTTGGGTAAAGCCGTAGACCAGATGATAGCTGATGCCGAGGCAAATGAAAAATGGAACTATGGCGGTATTGCCAAAGCACTGAGAGCATGGGGCTGGCAGACATGCACAGATCATTTTGGAGAAATGATCCTCAAAGAAGCATGGATAGATGATAAATACATTTTCAATTATGATACGCAGGAAGAAATTTATGCAGAAGTTGAAAAAAATTGCATGGAAGCGCTGGAATATTTCCGCAAGCCAACTACCAAACCGATCCTGCCATCAAGCGATATTATGTTTGCCGGTAATAAAGATCGCTGGATAAGATTTACCTATGGTATTTTAGCACGCAATGCGCATCATATTTCCAACAAAGCTTCATACGATCCTGCGAAAGTAATTGAGTATTGTGATTCTTCACTGAGATCGAATGCCGACAACGCTGCGATTGATCACCTGGGTACTATTACTGCCAATTCAAATGCTATGGGAGCTTTGAGAGCTAACTATAACAGCTACATTCAGTCAAGTACTATTTTAAAAATGCTGAATGGTTACCATAGATCCGTAAGTGTTGTTGATCCAAGGATCAACAGTATGCTGGTTAAAAGTGCCGATGGCAATTTTTATGGTGCTGATCCTACTTTCGGTGATCTGAATGCTTTACCGGCTACTAATGTAAAAAGGATTCCAAATATCCAGGGAGCAACAGTTGGCACCAACGCCAACAGGTATTTATTCCAGAGTACTACCAGGATGCCCATCATGACCTACTTCGAAATACAGTTTATGAAAGCGGAGGCTGCATTTAAGGCCAGCAATCCAACCCTGGCATATAATGCCTACAGGGAAGGGGTAGATAAAGCCATCGATTTTGTAAATGTATACGGCGCAGTACCGGTAACTGCTCCTGAAAAAACAGCTTACCTGGCAAGTGCTTCTGTTGCACAAACTTCAGGTGATCTTAGATTATCTGATATTATGAGCCAGAAATACATTGCTTTATGGGGCTGGAACTTTGAAGAAACCTGGGTTGACCTCAGGAGGTATGATTACGATACCTTAGTATTCAGGGGCTATACTATTCCTGTATTGGAACGATTAAATATTAATAACGGCGGTAAACTGGTTCAACGTTTTAAACCGCAAAATACCGAGTTCCTTTATAATGTAGCCGCACTCACAGCACTGGGAGCTTTCAGTGCTGATTACCATACAAAAGAAATGTGGTTTACTCAACCTTAAAAAAATTGAATATGAAAATAAAATTCTTAATAGCAATTTGTATCTCTTTTGCGTTTTTTGGATGCAAGAAAGAAGTAAAAACAACCTACACTTTTGATGATACTTCTGATAAGGCATATCTGAAAGTGATACATGTAGTCAGCAACGCATTAGTAACTCCCACGAGTGCTGCAATAGCGCCGGTTAACGTATACCTGGATGGTGAAAAAATAAATGGCACGCCGGTTACGGCTGGCAGCGGGGTGTATCCGGGACTTGAGTTCGCAGCTGTAAAATCAGGTGCTGCTGTTTCAATGAATGTAAAAATGTTTACAGGAGCCACTACACCCGAGGTAGATATACTTACGAAAAGTATTAGCCTGGAAAAAGGTGGATTGTATTCAGCGTTTTTAACTGATACTATTCCTACAGCCGACGTTTTGTTGGTTAAGGAAGACCTGAGTGCGGTTGCCGATTCAGGTAAATATTTTATTCGTTTTGTAAATCTTACGCCCTTGTCTGCTGGTTATGATCTTTATGCAACCACTGACCTCGCTATGGCTTTTACAAATGTTCCTTATAAAACAGCTTCTCCATTTATACAGTTACCTGTAGGTTCGGGTGCAAGATCATTTGGAATAAGAAGAACTGGTGTTGCAACCAATCTGGCCACTGCTTCGGTTACCCCTGTTGCAGGAAGGATGTATACGATCATTAGTTATGGAATAGATGGAGGCACTGGTGTAAGGGTTGTAAAACCCGCATTCTATACCACCAGGTTTCAGACACCTCTATAAAATAAAAAGATTCATCTTTGAAAAAGGCCATAACGATAACAGTTATGGCCTTTTTATATCTTTTTAAACCTGCTTCACAAAATGCTTCTTATCCAAAAAAGAAGTAACAAAGCAATATAGAAGTAATAATTCCCACCAGGTCGGCCAGCAACATTGCGCCCACGGCATACCTGGTATTTTTTACGGATACTGCACCAAAGTAAACAGCGATCACATAAAAAGTAGTATCGCTGGAACCCTGTAGCACACAGGACAGTCGCCCGGCAAAAGAATCAGCGCCATAGGTTTTCATCGTATCCACCATCATTCCCCTGGCGGCACCCCCGCTGAAAGGTTTTACCAACGCAGTGGGCAACCCATCCACAAAACGGGTGTCTGTTCCCATCATGGCAAACAAAGATTTTACGCCGCTGATGAGCATATCAAAACTGCCGCTCGTGCGCAGTAAACTAATGGCCACCAGCATGCCTACCAGGTAGGGAATAATTCTTACCGCCGTTTCAAAACCACCCTTTGCGCCTTCTACAAATGCATCAAAAACATCTATTTTTTTATACAAGCCGCCCAGCACAATAGCTATGAAGATCAATAAAATAAGGCCGCTGCTTAAATTGCCGGAAAACAACTGCACTGCATCGGTATCAAGGCTTTTAATATATACTACCAGGGCGGCAATAATGGCTGATAATCCCCCGATCCAACCCAAAATTACGGGTTGAAAAATATTGATCTTCTGCCTGAAACTTACAATAAACATGGCGGCAATAGTGGCTACAAAAGTGGCGATCATGCAGGGAATAAAAATATCCATCGGGTTGGCTGCTTTAGCTGCCGATCGCAGGGCTATGATGCTAACCGGGATCAATGTAAGCCCCGAAGCATGCAAACAAAGAAACATGATCTGGGGGTTGGAAGCAACCGACTTATTCGGATTCAGTTCCTGCAGACTTTCCATGGCTTTAATGCCGAATGGAGTAGCCGCATTATCGAGGCCCAATAAATTAGCAGAAAAATTCATCGTCATATGCCCCATAGAAGGGTGCCCTTTGGGAATTTCCGGGAAAATGCGGGAGAAAAAAGGGCCGATAATCTTCGATAAAAAGCGAATGCCCCCCGCCCTTTCGGCAATACTCATCAGCCCCATGAACAAAGCCATGAAACCTATCAGCCGCAGGCAAAGCGTTACTGCTGTCTGGCAGGTTTCTACTATACCATCGGCAGATTGTGTACGGAAACTAAGTAATTGGCTGTTTTGATAGCGGATGGTTTTATTGTCTCCATCTGTAATAACCTTGTTACTGTCCAGCCTGGCAAGAAACGCAGCATCAGCAGCACTGCTGTCTGTAGTTTTCAATTTAATTGTATCTCCCGTTTTGCCGGTTACCATTTGCATGAACACCGTTTTGCCATCGGCAGAACTCAGGGCTTTAATACCCGCTACCACAATTGCTATTATAATAAATGCCGACCAGATCCTGCTTAATGCCATATGAAAGGGGTTGAAGGTTCAAAAGTTCAAAGTTGAACTTTCAGTTATTGAAAATTTGTGCCATACCAGCACCTGTTTAATTATTCAAAGTCCAAAAACGGAAGTTACATTAATATCGGAAAAGAAAAATGCAAGCCTTACCTTTGCGGGCGAAAAAGATAAACCGGCGACCGGTATCTAATAATTAAGCACTTATCATTTAAAAAATGGCATTACAAGCAGGCATCGTTGGCCTACCCAACGTAGGAAAATCAACTTTATTCAACGCAGTTAGTAATAGTGCAAAAGCACAGGCAAGCAACTACAGGTTCTGCACCATCGAACCCAATACGGGCCTGGTAAATGTTCCAGATCCCAGGCTGAACAAACTGGCACAGCTGGTTCAACCGGAAAGAGTTGTTCCAACGCAGATAGAGATCGTTGACATTGCCGGCCTGGTGCGTGGTGCGAGCAAAGGTGAAGGCCTGGGCAATAAGTTCCTGGCAAATATCCGCGAAGTAGATGCCATCATACAGGTGATCCGTTGTTTTGAAGACGAAAATATTTTAAGGGAGGAAGGACCTATCAATCCTATTGGCGATAAAGAAATAATTGAAACCGAATTGCAGCTGAAAGACCTGGAGAGCGTTGACAAAAAAATGCAGCGCAGCGAAAAAATGGCCAAAACAGATCCAAAAGCAAAGATCGAACTGGACATACTGGCCCGTTGTAAAGAGCATTTGGAAAAAGGGAAAAATATTATTTCCCTTGATTTGAGTAAAGAAGAAAAAGTGGCGATTGCTGATTTGTTCCTCTTAACTGATAAGCCGGTTTTATATGTGGCCAATGTAGATGAGGCAAGTATGCATACAGGTAATAAATTTTCTGATGCTTTGATTGAAGGCGTAAAAAATGAAGGCAACGAAGTGATCATTATGACCAATGCCGTGGAAGCACAAATCGCCGAGTTTGAAGACGCAGATGATAAAGCCATGTTCATGGAAGAATATAAAATGACAGAACCGGCGTTGGACAGGCTGATCCACTCTACTTATAAACTACTCAACTTATCTACTTACTTCACCGCAGGTGTACAGGAAGTAAGAGCCTGGACCATTCACAAAGGCTGGAAAGCACCCCAGGCCGCCAGCGTTATTCATACAGATTTTGAAAAAGGATTTATTAAAGCGGAAGTTATAGGATACGACGATTTTGTAACCTATGGTTCAGAAGCTGCCTGCAGGGATAACGGAAGGTTAAGAATTGAAGGAAAAGAATACCTGGTGAAAGATGGGGATGTGATGCATTTTAGATTTAATGTTTGATTTTATTACACGAATTGAAAGAATTACACGAATTACACGAATTAAATACTACTCAAATGCAAAGGCTTCCATTATCTGGAAGCCTCTGCTTTTGTATTTAGTTGCAATTCCTCCCCTTTTGGCAGGAAGATGTAAACTTTCTTATTCCTTATTCATTGTTCAGTATTCTGCCTTCTACTGAGGAAACAACACCTGGTCAATCTTATGCATCACACCATTGATATAATGTTGATCGCTGCTGCCAGTTGGTAACGGGTTGATTAGCAGATTAGATGCTGTTGGATTTGCCAGGCCTTTTACTGTAGCAGCAGAAACAACAGGACCGGTAAAGGTTGCAGCTACGGTTACACCAGGGTGAGCAGGAACAGCAGAATTTAAGAAAGTAGGTATCGCTGTTGCTGTTGCAGGCAGGTTAGGCGTAAAAGCTCTTTGACCAAAGAATAAATGGTAGGCCAATATCCCTTTTACGGCTGTAGCCGTGAGGAAAGGATAGAGCGCCGGGTTCTGGAATACTGTCGGCGACGATGTTAATGCAGTGGTTTGAGCCGGGGCATTAGCAGTGGCAAAAGCAGTAGCCGCAGCGTCAGCCTGTGCTGGTGTAGCACCGCCACCAATTGCCGCAGCGTAAGCACCCTGGTACAATTGGCCGTAAACTACAGGGTAGGCCTGTACATATAATGCGCCCTGGAAAGCCGCATCAGTTGGAGCAAATAAAGTCAGGTTTAATCCCGGTGCAATTGACTGGGTACCTAGCAGGTAAGCTAAAGACGATCCTGGAGCAGCACCGCTGTCAGCTCTTGCTATAGCAGCTTTTAAGAAGGTAAGACCTGCATCCGAATTGATCCTGTCCAGTAACAAAGTACTGGGCGGTACTGCTACTGCGGCGGTACTGTGAATAATACCATTTCCAGCCATACGATTAGGTGCAATAACAGGTATATTATTTAACCACGCACCATTTGTTCTTGTGCTTACATAACCGTCAAATCTCAGGAACGGGCTTGCTGCCGGGTTAGGATTCAACAAAGTTGGATAAGGTAAATTTGCAAACGTAGCGCCGAATGAGGAGGTGAGCACTGCCTGGGGGAGCGTCTGGTATTGTACAATACCGGCTGCACTGGCTACAGGTAAGTTAGTATTGATGAATTTTACATACACCGAGTCAGGGGCACCCGAAGGTGGAATAAGACCACCACTTGCGCCGCTTACAAACTGCCGTACAGCTGCGTTGTTAGGCGAAAATAAGGTGAACCTTTTTGCTTTATCATTGAAAATGGGAAGCAAACTGCTTCGCACTATTACTTTATAAAACAAACTATCATCCGCACTTAATTTCAATGTATCTCCTATGGCCTTTGCCGGCGAAGGTAATGGAGTAGGAATGGGATCAAAATCCTGGGGCGCTTTATTACAGGCCGTAATGGTAGCAATAGCAGCAACAATTGCCAGCGTACCGTTTTTTATATGATTCTTATAAAATGTCATAATTCATAAATTTTTAATTTTAAATATCAACAGCACACGATTAATAAACATTGTAAGCAAAACTTACATAGTATAGTCCACCTACATAAGAGTTACCCACTGCATTGTAATAATATTGGTTCAAGAGGTTATTGGCACCTAATTTTATAATAGATTTTGTTTTAGGAAGTTTGTAGCTAAACTGGCCATCCAATGTTTGTACCGCAGGCAATGTTCCGTTGGCAAGGTCTCCCTCAAAATAAAACTCATCCTGCCACCTGTAAGCAAAATTGAAACCCAAACGTTTATCTTTTCCAAAACCAGTGTTACCAAAGTATGCATTGGCTTTATACTTGGGCGAATTAAAATTGGCAGTTAAACCTTCGGGTACATCCAGGTTATCAGATGCAGCATTACCACCAATGGTAAAGTTCAGCGGCAACCTGTAATCCACACCTATACCAAAACCATAGGTTGTAATTTTTTCGCTGTAATTAATGGGAACAGAATAAAGCTGGCCGGTAGCATAATTTGTAGTGGTAATTGGCGGCTGGCCCGGTTTTGCCTGTACTACATTGATCCTGCCGGTAAAATCTTCATAGTTACCATAATAGCCGTAGGCATCTATCAATAGTTTTCCACTCATCAGCAACCCTTTGTAACCAGCTTCAAATGAAGTAAGTGATTCTGGTTTTTGTGCAGGATAGTTCCACTGAACCAACTGACCTGCCTGTAATGCAGTTCTTTCGTAAGCAGGATTGGTATCGAAATTATAATGTTTAACGAAATCCTTATTACCACCAATTAATTTATAGGAAAGAAGATCCAGGTTTATCCATTGTTGTTGTGTAGAGGGGAACCGATAAGCGGTTTGATAACTTAACCTGATATTATTATTAGGCGCTACTTTAACCAAAGCTGTAATTCTTGGTGTAAAACGACCGTCAAAGTTCTCGTTTTTATCATACCTGCCGGAAGCGCTTAATTTTAAGAAAGAAGTGACATCCCTTGAAGCCTGGATAAAAGCACCAAACTCTTTAATACCAATTGGCCCGGTAGAATCTGCAAATAAAGTGCCCTGTGAGTTTAATGCGAATCTCCTGTAGTTAGCGCCAATGATGATATCTGCAAATGATTTTGTAAAACTGGAAAGGTTGTAACTTCCTTCTACGCTGTAAAGATCTGATCTGTCTAATAATCCTCCACCTTTCGGTACCGGTATTTTACGAACCCTGTCATAAGCCGATGTAAAAGCAGGCGTTCCAACAGCGGGACGGCCAACATCTGCAGTGGATCTTGCAACAGTATGCGCATCAAAATCACTCGCTCCACCCAGTTTGGCATTCAGGAAAGCCTGGCCGTATTGTGCAAACCAACCAGTAGAACCAGCACTGGGTTTCCAGGTTTCATTAAAGTTTTGCGTGGTAGCAGCAAGGTTAAATGACTGCCCGGCGTTTTCCTGCGTGGTATAGGCACGCAGCATCCAGTTTTTATTCAACAATTCCAGTTTATACTGGCCCATTTTAAAATCCTTGATAGAATACCTTGATGCGCCTGTATAAATGGTGTTACCCGTGCCCCAATAGGCAGCAACAGAAGCTTCTGTATTTTCTGATAATTTGTAATGCACAGAACCTCCCAGTTTGAAATTTATTGTATTGGGATTAATTAATTCCTGTTCGGTGTAACCTGTGCGGGACACAACTATAGGATTGGCAGTGAGCGTAGAAATAAACGGTGCCAGGAAAGGCGCAGCATCAGCCACACCATTCAATACCTGGCGGATATCTGCATTGGTTTCATCCCCATAGGTATTAACCCCATCAAAACCTGGGGCTGTTTGCCTGTTGCCTGGAACCAGCACTCCATTGGCACGATCGTAATTTCTATAGTCAACACCGATCCAGTCTTTTGCCTGAACAAATTCTGTAGTAATCTTAAAAGCAAATTTTTCAGATATTTTTTTACCCCATCTTAATGACCAGTTGTAGTAAGGAGAAGTTGGCCGCTCACTTTTATCGACATGCATTACCCCTGTTTTTACAACAAATGAAAGTCCCTGGTATTTAAAAGGATTTTTACTTGTCATCAACATCGTTCCGTTCATACCACCCGGGCCATACAAGGCCGATGATGCACCACTCAGTAATTCTATATTATCTACATCCAGTTCATTTAACCCGATTATAGCACCCACAGAAAAGTTTAAACCCGGGGCCTGGTTATCCATTCCATCAACCAGCTGGTTAAAGCGCACATTACCACTACCGCCAAAACCGCGGGTAGTAGGCGTTTTAAATGTTAAAGAAGAAGTAGTGATGTCCACCCCTTTCAAAGTTGATACAACATCGTAAAATTGTGCAGAGGGAGCAGCACGAAGTGCAGATGAATTTACCCTTTCAATAGATACCGGCGACTCCATGATCTTTTCCGGAACCCTTGATGCGGAAACCACCACTTCCTGGCCAAGTGTATTGGAAGGCACAAATGATACATTTAGTTTATCTGAGGCAGTGCTTACCGTAACTTCCTGCGGTTCGTATCCTACCGAAGTAATTACCAGGGTTACCGGAAGACTTTTAGCTGCAATGCTGAAATTTCCTTTATCATCTGTAAAAGTTCCTACATCGGAACCCTTTATTGTAATAGACACAGCCGCTGCATTTTCACTGGTAGCACTGTTCTTTACATTACCGTTTATGACTGCATTTTGGGCAAAGGCAACAATCGAAAGTATGTTGGCAAAAGCAAACGCAACCAAACGGATAGTGATTTTTCTCATATACATCGTTTTGGTTTAGTAATTGGAGGCAAAATAAGGATTGTTATTATCTATAAAAATTTTATTTTCCAACGTGGGTGCATAATAAAACCACATGTAATAAAACTATTCTGCGTTGCAGCAAGTAATTTTGAAGAATGGCAGCATATCGATTTCCCGGTCAAACAAATTTTTATAGCGGTAAGGTAAGAGATGTTTACAGTATAAACAATAGTTTACTCGTCATGATCGCCAGTGACAGGATCTCTGCTTTTGATGTCATACTCCCCCGCCCTATCCCTTATAAAGGACAGGTACTGAATGAAATTGCTGCCTGGATGCTGAATGCCTGCAGCGATATTTGCCCCAACTGGTTATTGAGCACGCCTGCGCCTTCCGTTAGCATTGGTAAAAGATGCGAGCCCTTTAAAATAGAGATGGTGGTAAGGGGGCATCTTACGGGGCATGCATGGCGTACTTACCAGTCGGGATTGCGCAGCCTTTGCGGCGTAACCCTGCCCGAAGGATTAAAAGAAAACGACGCTTTTCCCACACCCATTATTACACCCAGTACCAAAGCCAGTGAAGGACACGATGAAGATATCAGCAAAGAAGCAATAATTGAACAGGGTTTAGCTACCGTAGATGACTGGAATGTACTGGAAAAATATGCTTTACAATTATTTGAAAGAGGCCGGCAAATTGCGGCAAAACAAGGACTGATATTAGTGGATACCAAATATGAATTTGGCCGGCTGGGAAATGAAATTGTGTTGATGGATGAAATTCATACACCCGATTCCTCCAGGTACTTTTATGCGGATGGTTTTGAAGAACGCCAGCAACAAAGCGAAAAACAAAAACAACTCAGCAAGGAGTTTGTAAGAGAATGGTTAATCGCCCACAATTTTATGGGCAAGGAAGGACAAACAGTTCCGGAGATGACGGACGAATGGATAGATACCATCAGCAAACGCTACATTGAATTATACGAAAATATCATCGGCGAAAAATTTGTTCCCAAACCGATGAGTGAGGAAGAAGTGTATAAAAAAATTGTGGATGCTTTATCAATTATTGGCCACTAAGACTCAAAGACACAAAGGCGCACAAAGCAGCATTTCCTGAGTTATAACATTAAATCTTTGTATCCCTTTGTGTTTCTTTCTGCCTTCGTGGCAAAAATATAAATGCTTTTGAATGAAAATAATAATATCGCTAATCATCTTTATTTCTTACAGCAATCATCTTTCTGCACAAAAACAATTTAGCGGTTGGCTGGCTACTTTTAATACATTTAAAACCGGTAAAAAAACAAGTATCCATTCCGATATCCAATGGCGAAGTGCTGATGATTTACAATACACACAATCATTGATATTAAGAACCGGGCTCAACTATCATCTCAATAAAAAAACAACCATTACCGGCGGATATGCATTTATACACAACTACCGCAACACGGGTGGTGTTGATGGTTATGTACCCGAGCACAGGATATGGGAACAGTTTTTATACCATCATAAATGGAATAAAGTAAATATCAGTCACAGGTTTCGTTTAGAGCAGCGTTTTATAGGAAAGACAGTTGTTGATAACAATAGATTAAAAAACGACGGCTCCCTATACGCTAACCGTTTCCGGTACTTTATAAGAAATGTATGGCCCCTCAATCATCAGCCCACATTTACCCGGGGAATGTTTGCAGCGTTACAAAATGAACTCTTCTTTAATTTTGGGAATAAACGAAATGTGAACGGAAAAACATTTGATCAAAACAGGTTGTATACTGCAGTTGGCCATCGCTTCAATAAATCATTTGATATCGAAGCAGGTTACATGAACCAATATGTTAATGGAAGGACTGTTGATGTAAACAATCACATTGTACAAATTGCAGGATATATAAGATTGTGAATTTTTCTTCAGCGCAGAGCAAAGAAGCAGCAGAGATTTGCAGAAACATGTCTCTGATGTTATAACTGACGATGCCCTGAACTGGCCCGACACAATTGATAAAACAAAGCCCTTTGCACTCTTTCTCCATCACAAAGCGCCATCGCAATTTTGTTCCTGCTTTAAAATACCTGGAAATATATCACAACAAAGTCTTCCCGGAACCTTCCAGGCTTTTCAACCAAACAGAGGGCCAAGGAACTGCCTGGCAAAAAACAAACGATGGGTATAATAAATGTAATGCGGCTAAGTGCAGACTTAAAAGTTGACCCCGCCTATTTAAAAAATATACCGGTTTAGTACCCGACAAAGAAGACATTACCACCTACCATGCTATTATCAAACGTTTACCCAAAGAACAACAGGAACGTTATAAACAAATTTATGCGGAACGGGTTAAAATCATTCGTGATAAAAAACCCACAGGTGAGCAGTTGCTTAAATATAAATTCCAGTAGTACATGCAGGATTATATCGCCTGTGTAGCTTCTATTGATGAAAGTGTAGGAAATTTATTGAATTATTTAGATAAAAATAATTTAGGCAACAACAGCCTGGTTATTTACACCGGCGATCAAAATTTTATTTGGGAGAAAATCGCTGGTTCGATAAACGCTTTGCCTACGATGTATCTATGAGCACTCCGCTGCTTGCAAGATGGCCTGCCGCCATTAAAGCAGGTAGCGTTAGCAACCAGATGGTGCAGAATATTGATTATGCCCCACCCTGCTGGATGTGTCGGGGGCAGCCATCCCCGCTTCCATGCAAGGTATCAGCTTAAAAAAATTGCTTACTTCAAAAGAACAGCAACTGCCCCGAAAATATTTATACTATCATTATTATGAATATGCAAAAGACCATACTGTAATTCCTCATTTGGCCATAAGAAGTGATCAATACAAACTCATCTATTTTTATACCGTAAACGAATTGGAATTGTATGACCATAAAAAAGATCCGGGGCAACAAAAAAACCTGTATGGAAAATCTCAACAGAAAAAAAACATCCAGCTCCTTAAAGGAGCATTAAATAAACTTAGAAACCAACATGAGGATCATGAACAAGCGGGTGTTCTTCTCGAAACAGCCCTGCTGGTCCGTTTGTTAAAAAACGGGTTCAACAATTGGCATAAATATGGCAGAAGTTATACAATACCAAAAGTATTTTTTGTCGTAAATAATCCCACCTGGCTTATTTAAAACAACTAAAATCTATTTAAATGATCATTGCAGCCAT